>JAJPJJ010000021.1 GCA_021324295.1 Bacillota bacterium | reverse complement strand
GTCTGGACCGTGTCTCAGTTCCAGTGTGGCTGACCACCCTCTCAGGCCAGCTACCCGTCATCGCCTTGGTGGGCCGTTACCCCGCCAACAAGCTGATAGGCCGCGGGCCCCTCCTCCAGCGGTCTTGCGACCCTTTCCTCGCCAAGCCATGCGACCCGGCGAGCGTATTCGGTATTAGCCCCGGTTTCCCGAGGTTGTCCCCATCTGGAGGGCAGGTTGCCCACGTGTTACTCACCCGTTCGCCGCTAGAGCTGAACCTCTGCTTGCGCAGCGGCCAACCCCCGCTCGACTTGCATGTTTGAGGCACGCCGCCAGCGTTCGTCCTGAGCCAGGATCAAACTCTCCATCGGAATTGTCGGGTCCCGAAGAAGTCGCCCTCTTCGGGCCCACAAGTCTCGTGAGCTGTCGCGTTCCCCTTGCCACTATGCAGTTTTCAAGGTTCGAAGACTCAGCATGGTCGGGAGACCGTCCGGTGGACGGCTTCCCGACCACGACACCATTATTTATACACCCTCCACGCAGCCCTGTCAAGCAATTGCGCCGTCCGATCGCGGCCTGCGGTCCGACGCCGACCACCGGCCCGCCATCCGCGCCGTCGCGGCGGCGATGTCGCACCGCGCGCCGCTCGGTGCCATGCGGCGACGCACGCTCCAACGAGCCAGGACGATGATGCGATGCGGACCGAGTGTGGAGTTCGACGGTGCTTGTTAAGGTGCTGCGAGGATCTTGCGCTACCCACTGTAGCGCGGCCTGGGCGCCTTGTCAACTGGCGGTCGAACCCGCCGCGGCCGCGGGGCGCGCGTCGTGCGCGGGCTCGCCGGCCCGCCACGGACGCGGATCGCCGCCCCGCATGCCGCGCCGAGGATCCCACCCCACGCCTCCGGGCCGCTACGCCGCGGGCGGGGATCGTCGCGTCGGAGGCGAACACAGCGTGCATGGACACCGTGCACCAGGCCGCGCTGCGCTTCGCTGCCGGCGCGGCCGCGAGCGGACTCGCCGCCGCGCAGGCGTACCGTCTGCAGGCCCTGACGCGATCGGGCGCCTGGGCGGCCGCCGCGTGCGGCACCGTGCTGTACGGCGCGGGCGGATGGCCGCCGGCGGCGCTCGTCGCCGTGTTCTTCGCGACGTCGTCCGCCCTCACGCGCCTCGAGGCCGGTCCGCGCGGGCGCCGGTCGCTCGACCGTCTCGGACGGCGCTGGGACCAGGTGGCCGCCAACGGTGGCGTCGCGGCCGCGGCGGCGGCCGCGTACGGCCTCACGCGGTCTCCGCTCGCGCTTGCGGCTGCCTGCGGTGCGGTGGCGGTCGCGACCGCCGACACCTGGGCCACCGAGCTGGGACGCTGGAGCCCGTCTCCGCCCCGCCTCGTCACAACGTGGACCAGGGTCCCGCACGGCACGTCCGGGGGGATCACCCTGCTCGGCACGCTCGCGGCCGCCGCGGGCGCGCTGCTCATCGGGGGGCTCGCGGCGCTGCTCGGTCCCGGGGCCCGCCCGGCGCGCATGGCCGCCGCGGTGGCGGCGGCAGGGTTCTCCGGGAGCCTCGTCGATAGCCTGCTCGGCGCGGCGATCGAGGGCCGCCGGAGATGGGCCGGCAACAGCACGATCAACGCCGTGGCGACGGCGTGGGGCGCCGGTGCCATGTTGCTCCTCGCACGGTGGTGGCGGTAGCGCGCCGGCGCCCGGCCGCCCGCCCTCGGAGGACCCACGGAAACAGAAGAGCCGACTCCCGTCGGAATCGGCTTGCGGCACGCGCCCCGTTGGACTCGCCTGGTCGGCGCATCGCCACCACGATGATACCGCATCCCGGACCGGGTGTCAAACGACCCGGCGGGCGCCCCCTCCGGCCCGCGGCCGCAAGACCCCGACCCTCCCCTCACGCGCCGGGACCCGCGCCGAGGATCCACCCCGCCGCGTCCCACAGGTCAGCGGCGACGTAGTCGGGCGCGCCCGCGCCGCCCGGGGACCGGTCGGAGCGCGGCTCGCGATCGGCGCCGCCGCGGTCTTCCCGGCCCCCGGCGTCGATCCTCACCGCACGGCAGCCGGCGCGCCGGCCGGCCTCGATGTCCGAGGCGGCGTCGCCGACGATCACGGACGCCTGCAGGTCGAGGCCGAAGTCGCGCGCCGCCCGGAGCAGCATGCCGGGGCCTGGCTTGCGGCAGTCGCAGGCCCGGCGGTACGCGGCGACCGCCGCCCCGGGATGGTGCGGGCAGTAGTAGACCGCGTCGATCTCCGCGCCTCGCTCCCGCAGGGCGCCCAGCAGCGCCCGGTGGATGCGGCGGAGATCCTCCTCCGTGATCCAGCCGCGGGCGACGACGGACTGGTTCGTGGCGACGATGAGCCGCCACCCGCCAGCGCGGAGGCGCGCCAGCGCCTCGGGCACCCGTGGCAGCACCCGGATCTGGTCCTCCGCGGTGAGGTAGTGCACGTCGGCGATCAGCACGCCGTCGCGATCGAGGAAGACGGCCCGCCCCGGATGCATCAGTGGCGGAAGTGGCGGATCCCGGTCGTGACCATCGCGATGCCCGCGGCCTCGGCGGCCGCGGCGACCGCGGCATCCCGCACGGAGCCGCCCGGGTGGATCACCGCCGTGACGCCGGCTGCGATCGCCACCTCGAGCGCATCGGGGAACGGGAAGAACGCCTCGGAGGCCATCACGGCGCCCCGGGCGCGCGGTCCCGCCTGGCGCGCGGCGAGCCGCACCGGCTCCACGCGGTTCGTCTGGCCCGCGCCGACGCCGACGACCTGGCGGTCGCGGGCGAACACGATCGCGTTCGAGCGCACGTAACGGCAGACGGTCCACGCGAACCGCAGGTCCGCCCACTCCCGCTCGGTCGGGCCGCGCGAGGTCACGACCCGCAGGTCGGGCTCCACCAGATCGACGGCATCCCGGTCCTGCACGAGCAGGCCGCCCCGGACGCGGCGGAAGTCGAGGTCGGGGCCGGACGGCGCCGCGGCCGGCCGGCCCGCGGCCGTGAGGTCGCCGGCCTCCATCAGGCGGAGGTTCTTCCTGCGGGCCAGCGCGGTCACCGCGTCGGCGGTAAACGCCGGCGCGATCACCGCCTCGAGGAACGTCTCCGCGAGCGCCTCGGCGGTGGCGCGATCCACCGGGCGGTTCAGGGCGACGATGCCGCCGAACGCGGAGACGGGGTCGCCCTGGCGGGCGCGCAGGTACGCCTCCCGCAGCGTGTCACCGGTCGCCGCGCCGCACGGGATCCCGTGCTTCACGACGACGGCGGCCGGCTCCGCCCATTCCCGGACGAGCTCCAGCGCGGCGTCGAGGTCGTAGATGTTGTTGTACGACAGCGGCTTGCCCGCGAGCTGGCGCGCGCTCGCCACGGAGGCCACGGTCACGCCGGGCTCGCGGTAGAACGCACCGCGCTGGTGCGGGTTCTCCCCGTAGCGCAGGTCCTGCGCCTTTTCGAACGCGAGCACGAGGTGCTGCGGGAGCTCGCCGGCGACCGGCGCGGCCTGGGCGGCGAGGGAGCGGGCGATCGCCGCGTCGTAGGCGCTCGTCCGCGCGAACGCCGCCTGAGCGAGGCGCAGCCGGGAGGCCCGGCTCACCGTGCCGGTCCGCCGGATTTCGTCCAGCGCGCCCGCGTACTGTGAGGGCGCGCTGAGGACGACCACGTGCTCGAAGTTCTTGGCCGCGGCCCGCAGGAGCGCCACGCCCCCGATGTCGATCGCCTCGATCAGCGCGCCGAGGCCGGCGCCGCGCGCCAGCAACGTCTCGAAGGGGTACAGCGTCACCGCCACCAGGTCGATCGGGCGGATCCCACACCGGGCAAGCTCGGCCTCGTGCGCGGGATCGCCGCGGACCGCGAGCAGCGCTCCGTGCACCGCCGGGTGCAGGGTCTTCACCCGGCCGCCCAGGATCTCGGGGAACCCGGTCACCTCGGACAGCGATGTGGCGGGCACGCCGGCCTCGCGCAGGGCCGCGGCGGTCCCCCCGGTCGAGACGATCTCCGCGCCGAGCTCGGCGAGGGCACGCGCGAGGTCCACGATCCCGGTCCTGTCAGAGGCGCTCAGGAGCGCGCGCCGGATCGCTGCCATAGGCCTCGTGCATGCTCTCCGAAGTCTGACGAAGGGTGCCGCGAGACGGACCGGCCGCGGGGGCCAGCCGGTCGCGTCCGGTCGGGGGATGGAGTCCCGCCCCAGCGAATCGCGGGAGCCCGGCGATCCGTCGGGGGCCCCGGGAGGGCGCGCGGCGCAGGCCCGCCGCGTCCCCTCGTCGACAGTGCACGGCGCGGCACTAGCTCGCTCCTCCGATAGCGTTGCCCTCTCGCAGATGCGCCGCGGGGCGTCCCGCCTCCTCCGGCCCCGGTCCCCCTCCCGGGGGGCCGTCGGTCCCTCGTGCTTCCGGCGCCGGAGGGGCGGACGCCGACGCCCGCGCCCCGCCCGCCGGGGTCCCGAACGGCGGAAGGATGCGGACGCGGTGTCCCTCGATCCGGAGCCGGCCCTCGGCGAAGAGGCGCACCGCGATCGGGTAGAGGCGGAGTTCCTCGCGCCGCACGCGCGCAGCCAGGGTCGTCGGGGTATCGCCGTCCAGCACCGGCACGGTCGCCTGCGCGATGATCGGCCCGGCGTCCGGTACCTCGGTCACGAAGTGAACGGTGCACCCGCTCACGCGCGCGCCGGAGGCGAGCACGGCCTGGTGCACCCGCTCCCCGTACATCCCCTTCCCGCCGAACGCCGGCAGCAGCGCCGGGTGGATGTTCATCATCCGGCCGGCGAACGCGCCCACGAACTCGGGCGAGAGGATGCGGAGGAATCCGGCGAGGCAGAGGAGCTCGACGCGCGCCGACTCGAGCGCCTCCCGAAGGGCGGATTCGAACGCCGCCCGCGTCGGATACGCCCGGTGGTCGACCACCCGCGCCGGGATCCCCGCCCGGCGGGCGCGCTCGAGCGCAAACGCGCCGGGCACGTTGCTCACCACGACCGCCACCTCGGCCGGGACCGTCCCGGCGCGGCACGCATCGATGAGCGCCTGCAGGTTGGATCCCGTCCCGGAGACGAGCACGCCGATCCGAAGCCGCCCAGACACGGATGACATCCTCCCCAGGATGCGCGGCCGCCTACGCCGCGATCTCCACCCCGCGCACGCCGGCCGCGACTTCGCCCACGACCCAGGCGCGCTCCCCCGCCTCTTCGAGGTGCGCGACCGCGGCGTCCTCCCCGCCGGCGGCGAGGACGAGGAGCAGCCCGAGGCCCATGTTGAGCGTGCGGAACATCTCCTCGTCGGCGACGCCCCCGCGCCGCTGCAGCAGGGAGAACAGCGGCGGCACGGGCCACCGCCCGCGGGCGAGGCGCGCCCGGCACCCCTCCGGCAGGATGCGGACGAGGTTCCCCGCGATGCCGCCCCCGGTGACGTGGGCGATCCCGTGGATCTCGACGCGCTCGCGCAGGGCCAGCACCGGACGCGCGTACGGCCGGTGCGGCCGCAGCAGCGCGTCGCCGAGCGGCTCGCCCAGGCCCGGGGGGACGGCCGCGAGCGCGCGGCGGAGCGCCTCGGCCCCGGCGCGGCCGCGGCGCGGCAGCAGGACGGCGCGGGCGAGCGAGTAGCCGTTCGTGTGCAGGCCGTCGCTTGCGAGCCCCACGATCGCGTCTCCCGGCCGGATGGCCTCGCCGGTGATCAGGCGGTCCCGCTCTACGACGCCGACGGTGCAGCCGACGACGTCGAGCTCGCCAGGCGCGTAGAGCCCCGGCATCTCGGCCGTCTCCCCGCCCACGAGCGCGATCCCCTGCTCCCGGCACGCGTCCGCGATGCCGGCGATCACCTCGGTCGTGGCGCGCGGGTCGAGGGAGGAGGCGGCGACGTAGTCCAGCATGAATAGCGGTGTGGCGCCGTGGCAGAGCACGTCGTTCGCGCCATGCGCCACGATGTCCATGCCGATCCCGCGCCACCGGCCCAGCACGGCGGCGATCCGGGTCTTGGTGCCGACGCCGTCGATCGAGCTGACGAGCACCGGATCCCGGGGGCCGGCAAGACGGAACAACCCGCCGAACTCGCCGCCCGATCCGAGAACGCCGTCCCGGTAGGTCGCCCGGATCCGGCCCCGCAGCGCGGCCAGGACCGCCTCCGCGGCGTCACGGTCGACTCCCGCGTCGCGGTAGGTCAGGGACCGGCCGGGCATGGCGGCGTCCGCGGAGCGTCTGCGGCGCCGCACTAGCGGCGTTGCGCCTCCAGCGCGAACCGCCCCGCCAGCGCCGCGGTGGGCGTCTCGGTGGGGTACGTGCCCGTGAGGCAGGCCAGGCACAGGTCCCGGCGCGGCAGGCCGAGCGCCTCGACGAGCCCGGACACGCTGAGGTATCCGAGCGTGTCCGCCTCGATCTCCCGCCGGATCTCCTCGATCGACAGACGCGCTGCGATGAGCTCGCCCCGGTTGCTCGTGTCGATCCCGTAGAAGCACGCGTGCGTGATCGGAGGGGACGAGATGCGGACGTGCACCTCCCGCGCGCCCACGTGGCGGAGCATGCGCACGATCTGCCGGCTGGTGGTCCCGCGGACGATCGAGTCGTCGACGAGGACGACGCGCCGCCCGGCGATGACCTCCTCGACCGGGTTGAGCTTGACGCGGACCCCGAAGTCCCGCTGCGAGGGGTCCGGCTGGATGAAGGTGCGACCGACGTACCGGTTCTTGACCAGCCCGACCTCGAGCGCGATCCCGCTCGTCTCGGCGTAGCCCATCGCCGCCGAAGTGCCGGAGTCGGGGACCGCGATCACGATGTCCGCCGCGGCCGGATGCTCGCGGGCGAGCACGCGCCCCATGCGGCGCCGGACATGGTGGACGTTCTGCGCATCGAGCACCGTATCCGGCCGGGCGAAGTAGATGTACTCGAACACGCAGGACGCGCGCCCCGCGCGGGGGAGCACCTGGGTGGCCCGCAGCCCGCCGGCGTCCGCCGCGAGCAGCTCGCCCGGGCCGACGTCGCGGACCGGCTCCGCCCCGATGTGGTCGAACGCGCAGCTCTCCGAGGCGAAGACGACGTCCGCGCCGCGCCGTCCCACCGCGAGCGGCCGGATGCCGTGCGCGTCCCGGAACGCGAGCAGCGTGTCCCCGACCATCGCGACGATGGTGTACGCGCCGCGCAGCCGCGCCATGCACGCGGCCACGGCCTCCTCGAGCGTCGGCGCCGGGGACGTGGCGATCAGCTTGGTGATGATCTCGGTGTCCGATGTCGCCTCGAACCGGCACCCGGCGGCCTCCAGCTCGGCTCGCAGCAGCGGCGCGTTCACCAGGTTCCCGTTGTGGGCGAGCGCAAGCGTGCCCCACGGCGTCGGCTCGAGAAACGGCTGCGCGTTCTCCCGCCGCGCCCCTCCCATCGTGGAGTACCGGACGTGGCCGATGCCGATCCCCCCGCGCAACCCGGCGAGCCGCTCGGGCGTGAAGACCTGCGCGACAAGCCCCATCTCCTTGACGAGGTGGACGCGCTCGCCGTCGAACGTGGCGATCCCCGCGCTCTCCTGACCGCGGTGCTGGAGCGCGTACAGCCCCAGGTGGATGTACGGCGCCGCCTCGCCCTCGGTCCGGATCCCGAAGACGCCGCACTCCTCCCGCAGCTTATCCCACGGCATCGTCTCGGGCGCCCCCGGCCGCTGCCCGCCCGCGCAGCCCGCCGGCCTCCCACGCGGACCGCAGAGAGGCGACGGGGAGATCGATCCAGGGCCGGCCCGCCGCGCCGTCCACGCCGACCACCAGGCGCTCGCCGCCGGTCGTGCCGATCACCTGCGCGGGGATGGAGAGGCGGCGCGCAAGGGCGAGCAGCGGCGGCACGGCGTCGGGTCGCAGCGAGACCACGAAGCGGCCGATGCCCTCCCCGAAGAGCCGCTCGGCCGGCCCGCCGCGGCCCGCCGCTTCCGGCGGCGCGGTGCTGCCGGCGCGCAGCGAGACCGTCGCGCCGCAGCCTCCGGCGATACAGCACTCCGCGACCGCGACGGCGAGCCCGCCCTCCGCGCAGTCGTGGGCCGAGGCGAGCAGCCCCCGGCTCACCGCCTCCCGGACGGACTGCACCGCGCGGGCGGAGGCGAGCAGGTCGGGCTCGCACAGCCGTCCCGCGACGACGCCGTGCAGCTCCGCGAGGTACTCGCTGCCGTCCAACGCCGCGCCGCCCGCGCCGAGCAGGACGATCAGGTCGCCCTCCCGCGTCCACCCGGACGCCGCGTGGCGCCGGACGTCGTCCAGATGCCCGAGCATCGCGACGACCGGCGTGGGGTAGATGCCCTGGCCCGCCTCGTTGTAGAAGCTGACGTTGCCGCCGACGACCGGGACCTCCAGGGCCTCGCAGGCGCGCGCGATGCCGTCAACGGCCTGTTGAAAGGTCCAGTACACGTCGGGGCGTTCCGGGCTGGCGAAGTTCAGACAGTCGGTCACGGCGAGGGCGCGCGCCCCGACGCACGCGAGGTTTTGCGCCGCCTCCAGCACCGCGAGCATGCCGCCCACGTACGGATCGAGGTAGCAGTACCGCCCGTTGCCGTCCACGGTGAGGGCGAGCCCCCGCGGCGGCGCGTCCTTGAGGCGCAGCACGGCGGCGTCGGCCCCGGGGGGCACGACCGTGTTCGTCTGCACCATGTGGTCGTACTGCCGGAAGACCCACCGCTTGCTCGCGATCGCGGGGGACGCGAGGAGCGCGAGCAACGCCTCCTCCGGCGCCACCGGCGGGAGGGCGCCCAGGTCCGCGCGCCGCGCCTCGCGCAGGTACGCGGGGGGAACCGCCGGGGGCGCGTACTCGGGCGCCTCGGTCAGGGCCCGGGGGTCGAGCGCGGCGACGGTGCGGTCCGCATCGCGGACCACGAGCCGGGGATCCGCGGTGACGCGCCCGATCACCGCGGCCGCGAGCCCCCACCTGCGGGCGATGCGCAGCACGTCGTCCTCCCGTCCGGCCCGCACGACCAGGAGCATCCGCTCCTGGGACTCGGAGAGCAGCACCTCCTCCGGGGTCATCCCCGCCTCGCGCCGCGGCACGAGGCGGAGGTCGATGTCCATCCCGACGCCGCCGCGCGCCGCCATTTCGGCGAGCGCGCAGGTCAGCCCCGCCGCGCCCATGTCCTGCAGCGCGACCACCGCTCCCGTCGCCAGCGCCTCGAGCGTCGCCTCCACCAGCAGCTTGCCCGTGAACGGATCGCCCATCTGCACCGCGGAGCGATCCTGCGGGTCCGAGCCGAGCTCCGCGGACGCGAACGCGGCGCCGTGCATCCCGTCGCGGCCGGTGCGTGCGCCGAGGTAGACGACCGCGTTTCCCGGACCGGAGGCGCGCGCCGTGGCGATCCGCTCCTCCCGCACCAACCCGAGGCAGGCGACGTTCACGAGGGGGTTGTCGCGGTAGCACGGCGCGCAGGCGAGCTCGCCGCCGACGGTCGGGACGCCGATGCTGTTGCCGTACGCGGCGATCCCGCTGACGACGCCGTCGACGAGGCGGGCGATCCGCGGGTCGTCCGGCGGGCCGAACCGCAGCGAGTCGAGCAGCGCGATCGGGCGCGCGCCCATGGCGAGGATGTCGCGGATGATGCCGCCGACCCCGGTGGCGGCGCCGTGGAACGGCGCGACCGCGCTGGGGTGGTTGTGGCTCTCCATCTTGAAGACCGCGGCCCACCCGTCGCCCACCGCGACCGCGCCCGCGTGCTCGCCGGGGCCGCGCAGCAGCCCGCGGCCGCGCGTCGGCAGCCTGCGGAGGGCGGCGCGGCTGTGCTTGTACGCGCAGTGCTCGCTCCACATGACGCCGAACATCCCGATCTCCGCCCGCGTCGGCTCCCGGCCGAGCCGGCGGCGGATCTCCGCGTACTCGGACGGACGCAGGCCGGAGGCGGCCCGTTCCGCGACCGCGGCGGGCGGATCGAGCGTCGCCACTAGTGAGCCTCCACGGACTGCGCCGGCAGCCGGCGGCCCGAGTAGATCCAGCGCGCCAGGGACTCGAAGATGAGGCGGCCGTCCGCGCTGCCGAGCACGTCCTCGCTCGCCCGCTCGGGGTGCGGCATCAGGCCGAGGACGGCTCCGGAGGGGCTCGCGAGGCCGGCGATCGCGTCCATCGCGCCGTTCGGGTTGGCGTCCGGGGTCACCGCTCCCTGCGCGTCGCAGTAGCGGAACACGATCTGCCGGTGGGCGGCGAGCAGAACGCGGGTGCCGGGGTCGGCGTAGTACCGTCCCTCCGCGTGCGCGATCGGGATCCTGAGCACCTGGCCGGGCGCCAGCCCGCAGGTGAACGGGGTGTCCGACCGCTCCGTGCGCAGGTGCACGAACTCGCACCGGAACCGGCCGCCGGCGTTGGGCTGCATCGCGCCTGGCAGGAGCCCCGCCTCGAGGAGCACCTGGAACCCGTTGCAGATGCCCAGCACGATCCCTCCCTGCGCCACGTACGGCCGCAGCGCCCGGACCGCCGGGGAGGTCGCGGCGATCGCGCCGGCGCGCAGGTAGTCGCCGTACGAGAAGCCGCCGGGAAGGATCACGGCGTCGAGGCCCCGGAGCGTGCGCTCCTCGTGCCAGACGTACTGGGCCGCCCGCCCGAGGACCTCGCGGATCGCATGATAGGTGTCCGCGTCGCAGTTGCTGCCGGGGAACACCACGATGCCGATCTCCATGCCCGCCTCCTCCGTCGTCGTCGGCCCGGCACCTCGGGCGTCACGCGCGCCCGCCAGGAAGAGCCGCTACGTCGAAGCTCCGCGCAGGACAGCCCCTCGCACCCTCCGCGCCCGGCGGCAAGCGCCGCTCACACGATCTCGTAGCGGTACTCCTCGATGAGCGTGTTGGCGAGGAACCCCTCGCACATCTCGCGGACACGCTGCTCGAGATCGTCCGCGTCCCGCACCTCGAGCTCGAAGTACCGGCCGGCGCGTACCTTCTCCACGCCTCGGTGGCCGAGCGCGTCGAGGCCCTTCTGGATCGCCTGCCCGGGCGCGTCGAGGACGCCCGGCTTGAGCGTCACGATGATCCGGACCGTCCGCACCGCCACGCGCTGTCCTCTTCTCGCAGTTAGTCTAAAGGCCCGGGCCCCCAGCGGCCGGGGCAGCGCGCCTCGCGTCCCCTGCCGTTTGCCCACGTGCGGTGCCCGGGGTCTAACGGCCCGGGCCCCCAGCGGCCGGGGCAGCACGCCTCGCGTCCCCTGCCGTTTGCCCACGTGCGGTGCCGGGGTCTAAAGGCCCGGGCCCCCATCGCATGGGGCACGATCCTTCACTTCCCCTGCCGGCGTTCCACGTCGCGAGACCCAGCGACAGGCCCGGGCCCCCAGCGCACGGAGCACGATGCTTCACTTCCCCTGCCGGCGTTCCACGTCGCGAGACCCGGCGACAGGCTCGGGCCCCCAGCGGCCGGGACAACGCGCTTTGCGTCCACTGCCATCCCTCCACGCCGCGGTCAGTGGGTCCCCGGTCCGTCCGCGCGCGCGGAGCGACCGGCGCCCGCCGCCGGCGCCGCCAGGGGATGTCCCACGAGGCGACGGTACACCTCCAGGTACCGCTGTCGTGTGGCCTCGACGACCTCGGAGGGCAGCGCGGGGGCCGGCGGGACCTTGTCCCACCCGATGCGCTCGAGGTAGTCGCGCACCACCTGCTTGTCGAAGCTCTCCGTGGAGCCGGTGGCCGCGTAGGCGGCCGCGTCCCAGAACCGCGACGAGTCCGGGGTTACGGCCTCGTCGATCAGCACGAGCTCGTCTCCCTCCAGCCCGAACTCGAACTTCGTGTCCACGAGGATGAACCCACACCGCTCCGCGGTGGCCGCAGCCGCGCCGTACAGCGCCAGGCTCGCCTCCTCGAGGCGCCGGGCGAGGGGCGCGCCGATCCGGCGCGCCATCTCGGCGGGCGTGATCGTCTCGTCGTGGCCGCTCGTGGCCTTGGTCGCGGGCGTGAAGATCGGCTCGGGGAGCCGGCTGCCGGGCCGCAGCCCCGCCGGCAGCGCCCTGCCGCCGGCCCGCCCGGTGGCCCGGTACTCCTGCCAGGCCGACCCGGCCAGGTACCCGCGGACGACGCACTCGAAATCGATCCGCCGGCACTTCCGCACGAGCATCGCCCGGCCGGCGAGCGCGCGCACGGGCTCGCCGAGCGACGGCGGACACCGATCCGGGTCTGTCGTGATGTAGTGTGTCCGGACGATCCCGGCCAGGCGGTCGAACCAGAACGCCGAGAGCCCGGTCAGCACCCGCCCGCGGTCCGGGATGCCGGTTGGCAGCACGCAGTCGAACGCGGAGAGGCGGTCCGTCGCCACGAGCAGCAGGCGGTCGCCGAGATCGTAGACGTCGCGCACCTTGCCGCGCGCGAACAGCGGGGCATCGAGGTGGGTCTCCATGACGGCGCCGGACCGCAGGTCGTCTCGCACCGACCCATCCGCTCTCACCACATCGCTCATCGCTGCCCCTCCTCCCGGGCGCCCGCGCGGGCGCTGTGCTCCTCACGTGACGGCGTCTCCGCAGCCGCCGCCCCATCCAGGCCGACGCGGCGGAAGATCTCATCGACATGGCGCAGGGACGGCCGCGGGTCGAAGCAGGCGTCCACCTCCGCGTCGCTGAGGACCCCCGCTCCCCGCAGGAGGTCGCGGAAGCGCCCCCGGCCCTCCCACGCGGCCATCGCGGCCGATTGGACGGTGCGGTAGGCCTCCTCGCGGCTCAGCCCCTTCTCGATGAGCGCGAGCAGCACCCGGTGCGAGTAGACGAGGCCGCCCGTGCGCTCCAGGTTGGCCCGCATCTGCTCGGGGTACACCCGCAACCCCTCGAGGACGCCCGCCAGCTTGCGGGCCATGTACTCCAGCACCGTCGTCGCGTCCGGGACGATGACGCGCTCCACCGAGGATTGGGTGAGGTCGCGCTCGCCCCAGAGCGCCATGTCCTCGAGCGCCGCCACGGCGTACCCGCGCACGACGCGCGCGAGGCCCGCGACCCGCTCCGAGATGATCGGGTTGCGCTTGTGCGGCATCGCGGACGACCCGGTCTGCCGCTCCGCGAACGGCTCCTCGACCTCGCGCACCTCGGTGCGCTGCAGGGTGCGGATCTCCGTGGCGATCTTCTCGAGCGTGCCGGCGACCACGGCGCAGTGGGCGAGGTACTCGGCGTGCCGGTCGCGCTGCAGGATCTGCGAGGAGATCGGCGCCGGCTGCAGGCCCAGGCGCTCGCAGACGTACGCCTCGACCTCCGGCGGGGTGTGTGCAAAGGTGCCGACCTCGCCGGAGAGCTTGCCCACGCGGATCACCTCGCGGGCGCGCCGCAGGCGCTCCACGGCCCGGCCGGCCTCCGCGTACCAGAGCGCCGCCTTCAGGCCGAAGGTGATCGGCTCGGCGTGCACCCCGTGCGTCCGGCCCGCCATCACCGTGGCCCGGTGCGTCCGGGCGAGGGACGCCAGCGCCCGGCGGACGCGCTCGAGCTGCGCGGCGATGAGGTCCGCGGCCCGGACCATCAGCACGGACAGCGCCGTATCCACCACGTCGGCGGAGCCCAGCCCGAGGTGCAGGTAGCGGGCGTCCTCCCCCACCGTCTCCCCGACGACGCGGAGGAACGCCACGACATCGTGCCGCGTCTCGCGCTCTTCGAGCTCCTCGATCCGGGCGACGCTTGGGACCCGCGCGCGCTCGCGCAGCCGGCGGGCCGCCTCCTCGGGGATCCGCCCGAGGCGGGCCTGCGCCTCCGCCGCGAGCAGCTCGATCTCCAGCCACGTCGCGAACTTCGTCTCGGCGCTCCACAGCGCCGCCATCTCGGGGGAGGTGTATCGGGGGATCACGCCCAACCCTCCTGGCAGAAGATCACATCGCCCCGCCCCGGCCCCACGCCGACGATCGCGATCGGCACGCCGACGATCTCCTCGATCCGCCGCAACAGCGTCCGCGCCTCGACCGGCAGCTCGCCGAGCCGCCGCGCCCCCTGGGTCGGGCGGCGCCACCCCGGCAGCTCCTCGTAGACGGGCTCGACGCGCGCCATCGCCGCGGTATGGGGCACCGCGTGCAGCGTCCGGTCGCCGAGGCGGTACGCGACGGCGATCCGGATCACATCGAAGGAGTCGAAGACGTCGAGCTTGGTCACGGCCAGGTGCGTGAACCCCGCGACCTCGGCGGCCCACCGCGCCGCCACCCCGTCGAACCACCCGCACCGGCGGGGCCGGCGCGTCGTGGCCCCGAACTCCTGGCCCAGCTCGCGGAGCCGGTCGCCGGTCTCATCGCGCAGCTCCGTCGGCATCGGGCCGGCGCCCACCGCCGTCGTGTACGCCTTGGCGACGCCGAGCACGCGCGTGATCCGGTACGGCGGGATCCCGGCGCCGGCGCACGCGCCGCCCGGCAGCGTCGTGGAGGACGTGACGTAGGGATACAGCCCCCAGTCGAGATCGCGCATCACGCCCAGCTGGCCTTCCAGCAGCAGCGCCCGGTCCCCGCGCAGCGCCTCCTGGACGAGCGGGTGGGTGTCCGCGATGTAGGGGCCGAGCTGCTCGTACCACCGCGCGCAGGCGGCGAGCAGCTGCGCGGCATCCACGCGCTCGTGCCGGTACGCGGCCTGGAGCAGGGCCGTCTTCCGCTCCGCGATGAACGCGAGCTGCGCGGCGAGGTGGGCCCCCTCGGCCAGGTCGCCCAGCCGGATGCCGATCCGCGCGGCCTTGTCGCTGTACACGGGCCAGATGCCCTGCTTCGTCGTCCCGTGCGGGCTCCCGCCGCGCGCGGCCTCCTCCAGCTCGTCGGTGAGGATGTGGTGCGGGAAGATCAGGTGGGCGCGGTCCGACACCCACAGGCGTCCCCGGGCCGGCAGGCCGACGCGCTCCACCTCGGCGATCTCCGCGAGCAGCACCTCGGGGTTGACGACGACGCCCGGGCCGATGATGCACTGCGCGGCCGGGTGGAAGATGCCGGACGGCAGCAAGTGGAGCCGGAACGTGCCGTAGCGGTTCTGGATCGTGTGGCCGGCGTTGTTGCCGCCGTTGTACCGGATCACCATGTCGGCGTGGGCCGCGAGGGTATCGACGATCTTGCCCTTCCCCTCGTCGCCCCACTGCGCGCCGACGACCGCGGTGACGGGCATCTACGGGGCCTCCCGCGGAGGCCGCGGCGGCACCATGCCGGGCTCCGGGGACGCGGCGAGGCGGCCGGCCTTCTCCTCGACCTCGGCGGCGAGCCGCGCCTTGTAGGCCCGCAACCGCTCCCGGAGCTCGGGGTCCCCGGTCGCAAGGATCTGGACCGCCAGCAGCGCCGCGTTGCGGGCGCCGCCGATCCCCACCGTCGCCACCGGGACGCCCGCGGGCATCTGCACGGTCGCGAGCAGCGCGTCGAACCCGCCGATCGCGGAGCCGCCGAGCGGCACGCCGATCACGGGCAGGACCGTCCGCGCCGCGAGCACGCCGGCGAGGTGGGCCGCGCCCCCGGCGCCGGCGATCAGCACCGCGAGCCCCCGGCCCTCCGCCTCGCTCGCGTACCGGTCCACGCGGGCCGGCGAGCGGTGGGCCGAGGCGATCGTCAGCTCGTACGGCACGCCGAACTCCGTGAGCACGCGACCGGCCTCCCGCATCACCGGCAGGTCCGAGTCGCTGCCCATGAGGATGCCCACCCGGGGCGCCGCATCCCGGCGAACTGCCATCGTCACGCCCTCCGCTGCTCCGCGGTCGCCCGCGCCACAGACTGCGCGCGCGCGCCGATATCGTGGCGGTACACCTTGCCCTCGTACTCGATCATGCCGGCGGCGCGGTACGCGCGCTCCCGGGCCTCCGCGACCGTCGCGCCCATGCCGACGACGTTGAGGACGCGGCCGCCCGCCGTGACGAGCCGGCCGTCGCGGATCGCCGTGCCGGCGTGGAAGACGACGGTCCCCGGCAGCGCCGCGGCATCGCGCACGCCAGCGATCGGCGCCCCGGTCCGGGGCCGTCCCGGGTACCCGTCCGCGCACAGCACGACGCACACCGCCGCCCCCGGGCGCCACCGCGGGGCCCAGCGGTCGACCCGGCCGGCCAGCACCGCCTCGGCCGCCTCGAGCAGGCTCCCGGCGAGCAGCGGCACGAGCACCTGGGCCTCGGGATCGCCGAGCCGGACGTTGAACTCGAGCACGCGCGGTCCCTCCGGCGTCAGCATCAGGCCGGCAAACAACACGCCCCGGTAGGGGCATCCCTCCTGGGCCATCGCCCAGAGGACCGGCTCGAGTACCTCGTCGGTGATGCGGTCGAGGAGCTCCGGCCCCGCCTGCGGGACGGGCGCGTGCGCGCCCATCCCGCCCGTGTTGGGACCCCGGTCGCCGTCCCGAAGGCGCTTGTGGTCCTGCACCGGAATGAGGGGGACGAGCGACGTGCCGTCGCACAGCGCGAACACGCTGAGCTCCTCGCCCTCGAGCGCCTCCTCGATCACGACCCGCGCGCCCGCATCGCCGAACCGGCGCTCGATCATCATCGCCTCGACCGCGGCGATCCCCTCCTCGACCGTCGAAGCGACCACCACGCCCTTGCCGGCGGCCAGGCCATCGGCCTTGACGACGAGCGGCCGACCCGCCCCGCGGAGGTACGCGATCGCCTGGCCGGGGTCGTCGAAGACCCGGAACGGGGCGGTCGGGATCCCGTAGCGCCGGCAGAGGTGCTTCATGAACACCTTGCTGGCCTCGAGGCGCGCGGCAGCCCGGGTGGGGCCCAACGCGCGCAGGCCGCGGCGGGCGAACACATCGACGAGCCCCGCTGCGAGCGGCGCTTCGGGCCCGACGATGGTGAGGTCGATCCGGGATCGCTCCGCGCAGTCCGCCAGGGCGTCGAGATCCATCGGGGAGCACGCCACGCAGGTCGCGATCTCGGCGGCGCCGGGGTTGCCAGGAGCGCAGAACGGGACGGCGCCGCGCTCCCGGGCGATCGCCCAGGCCAGGGCGTGCTCCCGGCCACCGGATCCAACGACGAGCGCTCTCATCCCCGCTCCGCGTCGCTGCCGTCGTGGAATGGCCGTCGTCGATCGTTCGGAATCCGTGGTCGCCGCAGCGGTCTTTCGCGCGACGTGGGTCGACTTGACTATACCATAGGCGAAGGAATATGCCAAGAGAGGGGGTAATGTTCGTGTTTTCGCTAGCCCGCCACGGGCGGCCCGCAAGGAAACGGGCGAGAGGTGGCGAAAGGTGAACCCCGTTTGTCAGGCCGCAGGCATCGTTGTGGCCACGGAGCGGAGAGCCGAGCGGGGCGAGAGGTGAGCGATCTACCAAGGCGCGCTGTCATCACGGGGATCGGAGCGCTCACCCCGGTCGGCCTGTCGACGTCGGAAACCTGGGCCGGCCTCCTCGCCGGACGCAGTGGGGTGCGCCGCCTGACGCGCTTCGACGCTTCGCCCTTTCCGGTCAGGATCGCGGCCGACGTCCAAGGGTTCGACCCGCTTCGCGTGATGAGCCGCAAGCGGGCCCGCCGGACGGCCCGCTTCGCCCAGCTCGCGGTCGCGGCGTCGGAGGAGGCGCTGCGGGACGCCGGCCTGTCCCTCGCCCCGGAGACCCAGGAGCGCACCGGGGTCACGATCGCGACCGCGCTCGGCGGCGTGGACGCGCTCGATCTCGAGGCCCCGCGCCTGCGCGGTGGCGCCCCGGGGCGCGTGACGCCGTTGCTCCTCCCGCTGCTGATCGCGAACATGGCGGCGTCGGCGGTGAGCATCCAGTTCGGGATCCGCGGGCCTTCGAACACGTCCGTGGGGGCCTGCGCCAGCGGCGCGATCGCCCTCATGGAGGCGCTGCGCTGGATCCAGACCGGGGAGGCCGACTACGTCCTCGCCGGCGGGACGGAGGCCGCGCTCACGCCGTCGGTCTGGGCGGCGCTGTGCTCGCTCGGCGCGCTCAGCAAGCGCAACGATGCGCCGGAGGCGGCGAGCCGCCCGTTCGATCGGGACCGCGACGGGTTCGTGTACGGCGAAGGCGCCGTCGTGTTCGTGGTGGAGCGCGAGGATCTCGCCCGCAGGCGGGAGGCGCGCGTGTACGCGGAGCTGGCGGGTGCCGCGATGACGAGCGACGCGTTCCACGAGACGGCCCCGAGACCGGACGGTGATGTCGCGGCGAGGGCGATGCGCCTCGCGCTCGCGGACGCGGGGGCCAGCGCCCACGACGTCGACCTCGTCGTCGCGCACGGGACCGGCACACCGCTCAACGACATCGCCGAGACGGTCGCGATCAAGCAGGCGCTCGGGGCTCGCGCGCGCACCGTCGCGGTGAGCGCGCCGAAGAGCATGGTGGGCCACCTCATCGGCGCGGCCGGCGCGCTCGCGGCGCTCGTCGGCGTGCTGGCGATCCGCGACGGCGCGATCCCGCCGACGATCAACCTGGACCATCCGGATCCCTCGTGCGACCTGGACTACGTGCCGCTGAGGGCGCGGCGGGCGCCGGTGCGCCTGGCCCTCGCCAACGCGTTCGGCTTCGGCGGGCAGAACTGCGTCGTCGCCGTCCGCGCGATGCCGGCGAGGTAGGCCGCAAGGGGAGGCGGGAGGGTGTTCGAGGGGGCCTTCACGGGCAAGGTAGCGCTCGTCACCGGTGCGTCGCGCGGCATCGGACGCGCCACCGCGCTCACGCTCGCCGCGGGAGGCGCCGACGTCGTGGTGCACTACCACCGCAACCACGACCTGGCGCTGGAGGTGGTCCGGAGCATCGAGGCGTGCGGCCGGCGGGCGGTGGCGCTCGGCGCGGACCTCGAGCGGCCAGAGGAGATCGCTCGGCTGTTCGACGGGGTCCAGGGGTGGGCCGGGGCGCTCGACTTCTTCGTCGCCAACCACGCCGCGACCGCGTTCAAGCCGACGCTGGAGGTCAAGCCGCACCACTACCAGCGGACGTTCGACCTGATCGTGCGGTCCCTCGTCCTCTGCGTGCAGCGCGCCGTGCCCCTCATGGAGGGCCGGGACGGGGCGATCGTCACGATCGGCGGGCAGGGCGCGGTGGAATGCCTGCCGCACTACGCGATCCTCGGCTCGGCCAAGGCCGCGCTCGAGGCCTGGACGCGGTACCTGGCGTACGAGCTCGCCGGACGCGGGATCACCGCCAACTGCGTCAGCCCCGGGGTCATCGCGACGGACTCGGCGAAGTTCTACGGCGGCGACCGGTTCCCGGAGTTCGACCGCCTGGTGTCCGCGTACACGCCCCGCGGGCGGATGGGGACGCCGGAGGAGGTCGCCGCGGTCGTCGCGTTCCTCTGCAGCCCCGGCGCGCGGTTCATCGCCGGGCAGACGATCGTCGTGGACGGCGGCCTTGGCCTCACGGCCGGGCCCTTCGAGGCGTTCCGGATGCGGCAGCGGGAGGAGCAGCCATGAACAAGGTGATGAGCGCCGAGGAGGTCGTCGCGCAGATCCCGAGCGGGGCCACGGTCGCGATCGGCGGATCCTCGCTCTCGCGCAAGCCGATGGCCCTCGTGCGGGCGCTGGCGCGCAGCGACCGCCGGGATCTACGGTTGATCGTGAACGTCGGCGGGCCGGAGGTGGACCTCCTCCTCGGCACCGGGAAGGTCGCCGAGGTGATCTACGCGTTCGTCGGGTTCGAGGTGATGGGCCTCGCCCCGCACTTCCGCGCGGCCCGGCAGGCCGGGGCGGTCGCGTTCCAGGAGTGGACGGAGTTCACCGTGATGGCCGGGCTCGACGCCACGATCAAGCGGGTGCCCTTCCTGCCGACCCACGCCGCGCTCGGCACCGACATCCTGCGCGTCAACCCGGCGTTTCGGACGTTCCAGGACCCGTTCGAGGGCGAGACGCTCGTCGCCGTGCCGGCGCTCCGCCCCGACGTGGCGCTGATCCACGTGAACCTCGCCGATCCCCAGGGCAACGGGGTCATCCTCGGCGACGGGCACATGGATGCGCTGTGCGCCAAGGCCGCGCAGAAGACCTTTCTCTCCGCCGAGCAGATCCTGCTGCCGGAGCGGCTGCAGACCTACGGGCGCGACGTGCACATCTTCCGCACGGTCGTCACCGGGGTGGTGGAAGCGCCGTGGGGCGCGCACTTTACCGGGTGCGCGCCGGACTACCGGGCGGACCTCCTGCACGTACAGGAGTACCTGCGGGCGGCGCGGGACCGGTCCGCGTGGAGCGAGTACCTCGAGCAGTACGTGTACGTGACCGACGAGGAATACCTGCGCCGCCTCGGCGGGGAGCACACGCTAGGCGAGCGGCTGCGTGTCTGACGTGGCGGCGGGGCCCGTGGTGGACCGGCAGACGTGGCGGGCGCCCGACCGTTCGCCCGCCGAAATCGGCCGCGGGCTCCACGGCCGGCCCGGCGCCGAAGGGGCGTTCGGGGCAGGCCCCGCGACCTTGCACGCCCCTCGATGGGCACGCAGAGCGGGCCCCGCGGCGGCAGACGCGGACACAGCGCGTGCGATGCGGCACTGGGAGGTGAGCGATGCCGGAGTACACCATCGATGAGCTGATCATCGCGTGCATGGCCCGGGAGCTGCACGGGGAGGTGCTGGTCAGCTCCGTCACCGCGTTCGGGGCCCTCGCCGCGCACCTCGCGAAGAGCACGCACGCCCCCGATCTCGCGGTCCTCTCGACGCCGGAGTCGGGGATGGACGCCGTGCCCCTGCCCACGCTGTCATTGGGGCAGTTCCTCACGGAGAACCAGCGGGCGATCCCGCTCACGATGGAGGATATCTTCGACGCGATCTTCACCGACCGGTTCCGCATCTGGATCAACCCGGCGCAGATCGACCAGCACGGCAACGTCAACATCTCCGTGATCGGCCCCTGGGAGCGGCCGAAGGTCGCCCTCGTCGGCTCTCGCGGCATCCCGGAGGACACGAGCCACCTCTCGCAGGGCCTCTACTACTTGACCACGCACTCCCCGCGCACCGTGGTCGCCAAGGTAGACTTCATCAGCGGCCCGGGCTACACCCCGGACCGCCGGCGGTGGCTGGGATCGCACGGCGCGCCGACGTGCCTCGTCACCGACCTCGGCGTCTTCGGGTTCGATCCGCGGTCGGGGCAGATGACGCCCCGCAGCCTGCACCCCGGTGTGGGGCCCGGGATGGTCCAGGAGCGCACGGGCTTCCCGATCGAGATCCCGAAGGACACGCCGGTGACGCCGCCACCCACGGCGGAGGAGATCGCGATCATCCACGCCGCGGACCCGCTCGAGGTGCGCAAGCTCGAGCTGCTCTCGGGCGCGGAGGCCGCCGAGAAGTTCGCGGCGATCTACGAGCGCGAGCGCCAAACCCTCCACGCGGCCTGGCCGCGGCGCCGGCACTGAACGTGGCGGCGCCCGGCCCGCTCAGCGGACGCCGCGCCGCGATCACGGGCGGCGGACGCGGCATCGGGAGGGCGACGGCGCTGGCCCTCGCCGCCCGCGGCGCGGATGTCGGGGTGATCGCCCGCACCGCGGCGCAGGTCGAGCGCGTGGCCGCGGAGGCGCGCGACCGGGGCGTCCGGGCGGTGGGCGTGGCCGCGGACCTTGCCACGTATGCCGCCTGCCGGACCGCGATCGGCGCCGTGCGGGAGGCGCTCGGCGGCGTGGAGATCCTCGTGAACAACGCAGGGTGGACGCTGACGACGCCTTTCCTCGAGGAGGACGAGGCGTACTGGCGCCGCGTCGTGGACGTCAACCTCTGGAGCACGATCTTCTGCTCGCGGGTGGCCCTCGAGTGGATGGTGGAGCACGGTGGCGGCGCCATCGTGAACGTCGCGAGCGATGCGGGCCGCGTCGGCACGTCGGGCGAGACGGTGTACGCGGCCGCCAAGGGCGCGGTGATCGCCCTCACGCGGTCGCTGGCGCGGGAGATGGCGCCCCACGGCGTGCGCGTGAACTGCGTCTGCCCCGGCCCCACGGAGACCGAGGTGCTGGCGGAGAACCGGAAGGATCCGGCGCACGCCGGGCGGATCGACCGGATGATCCGGCTGATCCCGCTGCGGCGCGTGGCCCAGCCGGAGGAGATCGCCGAGGCGGTCGTGTTCTTCTGCTCGGACGCCTCACGGTACATCACCGGCCAGGTGCTCAGCGTCTCGGGCGGGCTGACGATGGTGTAGCGGCCCCCCGGCGCGAGCGGATGAGGTGAGGCCATGGGAGAAACCGCATCGCGGCTGCGCGTCGCTGTCGATTGCATGGGCGGGGATCGCGCGCCCCGCGAGGTCGTGGCGGGCGCGCTGGCGGCCGCGCGGGCGCTCGACGTGGACCTCCTCCTGGTCGGCGTCCCCGACGCGGTCGGCCCGCTGATCCCGGCCGAGGCGCGGGCGGGCGCGCCGGCCGGCCTCGCGGTCGAGGTCGTGGCGAGCGGCCCCGCCGTGCCCGAGGGAGCCCCTCCCCTCGCGTCGCTGCGCGCCATGCCCGATGCCTCGATGGCGGTCACGATGCGCCAGGTGCGCCACGGGCGCGCGGAGGCGGCGGTCAGCGCGGGCAGCACCGGGCCGACGCTGCTCGCCGCCGTCCGCGAGCTCGGGCTCATCGAGGGGGTCCGCCGGGCGTGCGTGGGCCGCCAGATCCTCGGCATCCACCCGGAGACGTTCCTGATCGACCTGGGGCCGACGATGGACTGCGAACCCCAGCATCTCGTCGAGTTCGCCGTGATCGGCACGACGTACATGCGCGTCTTCTGCGGGATCGCCGAGCCCACGGTCGCGCTGCTGAGCAACGGGCGCGAGCCGGGCAAGGGCAACCGGGTCGTCAAGCAGGCCGCCGACCTCCTCGCGCGCAGCGGCCTGCGCTTCATCGGCCTCCTGGAAGGCCATCACTTCGTGGCCGGTCAGGCCAACGTCGTCGTCTGCGACGGGTTTGTGGGGAACGTCGTGCTGAAGACCGTCGAGGGCCTGGGGCGGGAGATCGCCGCGTGGATCGAGCGCGAGCTCCAGGACGCCCTGCCGCCGGGACGCCTCGCGGAGGTGACCGGCCGCCTGATCGAGTGGACCAACCCGATCGACCTCCACGGCAGCCTCCCGTTGCTCGGCGTGCGCGGCCACGTCGTCATGGCGCACGGCGCCTCGGACCGCCACGCGATCGCCGCGGCGGTGGGGCAGGCGGTGCAGGCGGTCCGCGGCCGGTTTGTGGAGACGCTGCGCGCCGCCCTCGCCGACACCCGCGCCCGCCTCACCCGGCCGGTGCAGGCCGGGTAGAGCTCCACGGACGATCCCCGCGCCTCCGAGGCCCGGCGGCCGGGTGACGACGCGGCGGAGTGCGCGACGGCCCCGCGGAGATCCGCGGGGCCGTCGCGGTGCCGTCACGGCGGGGGATGTCCCGCCGCGGATATCGCCTCCCCTACATCGGAGGGGTGGGCGGCGTCGGCATCTCCTTCTCCTCTTCGGGCTTCTCCACGACCAGCACCTCGGTCGTCAGCACCATCGAGCCGACGCTGGCCGCGTTCTGGAGCGCCGACCGCGTCACCTTGCACGGGTCCACGATCCCGGCCTTGAGCATGTCCACGAACTCGCCCGTGAGGACGTTGTACCCCCACCCGGGCTTCTGGGCCTTCACCTTCTCGACGACGATCGAGCCCTCGGCGCCGGCGTTGCGGGCGAGCTGCCGGAGGGGTTCCTCCAGCGCCCGCCGCACGAGGTCCACGCCGATCTTCTCATCGCCCTCCGCGTCGACCTTGTCGAGGGCCGCGATGCAGGAGATGAGCGCGGTCCCGCCGCCGGGCACGATGCCCTCCTCCACCGCGGCGCGGGCCGTGCTGAGCGCGTCCTCGAACCGGTGCTTCTTCTCCTTGAGCTCGGTCTCGCTCGCCGCGCCGACCTTGATCACGCCGACGCCGCCGACGAGCTTCCCGAGCCGCTCCTGGAGCTTCTCCCGGTCGTAGTCGCTCTCGGTCTCGTCGATCTGCTTGCGCAGCTCCTGGATCCGCTTCTGGATCTCCGACTGCTTCCCGGCCCCGCCGACGATGATCGTCTCCTCCTTCTTGACGCGGACCTGGCGGGCCTTGCCGAGCTGCTGCAGCTCGGCGTTCTCGAGCTTGAGCCCGAGCTCCTCGGTGATCACCTGGCCGCCGGTGAGGATCGCGATGTCCTGGAGGATCGCCTTCCGCCGGTCGCCGAACGCGGGCGCCTTGACCGCGACCGCCTGCAGCGTGCCGCGCAGCTTGTTGACGACGAGGGTCGCGAGGGCCTCGCCCTCCACGTCCTCGGCGATCACGACGAGGGGCTTGTTCACCTGCACGATGCGCTCGAGCACGGGCAGCAGGTCCTTGACGGCGCTGATCTTCTTGTCCGTCAGCAGGATGTACGGATCCTCGAGGACGGCTTCCATCTTCTCGGGGTCGGTGACCATGTACGGCGAGATGTAGCCCTTGTCGAAGTTCAGGCCCTCGACCGTCTCGACGGTCGTCTCGATGCCCTTGGACTCCTCGACGGTGATCACGCCGTCCTTGCCGACCTTGTCCATCGCGTCGGCGATCAACTGTCCGATGGCGTCGTCGTGCGCGGAGATGCTGGCCACCTGCGCGATCGCCGCCTTCGTCTCCACGGGCTTCGCCTGCTTGCGCAGCGCCTCGACCGCGGCCTCGACGGCTTTGTCGATGCCGCGCTTGAGCGCCATCGGGTTGGCGCCCGCGGCGACGTTCTTCATCCCCTCGCGCACGATCGCCTGGGCGAGCACCGTGGCCGTCGTGGTGCCGTCGCCGGCCACGTCATTGGTCTTGGTCGCGACCTCGCGCACGAGCTGCGCGCCCGCGTTTTCGAACGGGTCGGTCAGCTCGATCTCCTTGGCGACGGTCACGCCGTCGTGGGTGATCGTCGGCGAGCCGTACTTCTTCTCGAGGACGACGTTGCGGCCTTTCGGGCCGAGCGTGAGCCGCACGGCGTCGGCCAGACGGTTCACGCCCCGCTCGAGCGCCCGCCGCGCCTCCTCATTGTAGAGCAGCATCTTGGCTGGCATGGGTCTCCCCCTATCCTACGCCTTGGCCTTCGCCTTCTCGCGCTCGCGCGTCACGATCGCCAGCACATCGCTCTCCCGGAGGATCAGGTACTCCTCGTCGTCCTGCTTGAACTCGGTGCCGGCGTACTTCGCGTAGATCACGCGGTCCCCGACCTTCACCTCCATCGGGATCCGGTCACCCTTCTCGTTGCGCGCGCCCGGGCCGACGGCGACGACCTCGGCCTCCTGCGGCTTCTCCTTCGCGGTGTCCGGCAGGACGATGCCGCCCTTGGTGCGCTCCTCCTCCTGGACGGGCTTGACGACGATCCGGTCTCCCAGAGGCTTGAGGTTCATACCTGCCCCCTTTCCTGAGCTTTCGCCTGGCTCTAGGATGGATTTAGCACTCAAAAAGTCCGAGTGCTAACCTACCACCAACTATAGGCAAACGCTTCGAAGCCAGGCAAGATCAAATTCGCGCGAAATCACGGACCATGCGGCCCAAATCTCGCGTTTTCTCGTTCGCGCTCGTCGGATTCAATGTTTCCACGTGACGCCGGCTACGCCGGGTCCGTGCGGACCGTCTCCGGAACCGGCCGGGAGAGGTCGAGGTCGGCGTACGCTCCCAGCCGCAGCGACGAGCGCTCTCCGCGGGCGAGCCGGTACGCGCCGGCGGCGGCGATCATCCCCGCGTTGTCCGTGCACAGCGACAGGCGCGGCATCTGGAGCGGCACCCCCAGGTCCGCGGCGGCCTCGGCCATGCGCGAGCGGAGCCGGGAGTTCGCCGCGACGCCGCCGGCGAGCAGGATGCAGCGCGCGCGGCGCGCGCGCGCCGCGCGCGCCGTCTTCTGCACGAGCACCTCGACGAGGGCCTCCTGGAACGCCGCGGCGACGTCCGCAACCCACGCCGCCTCGGCCGGCGGCTCGCCCCCCGAGAGCCGGGCGACCGCGCGCAGGACCGCGGTCTTGAGGCCGCTGAAGGAGAAGTCGAAGCTCGTCTCGTCGGGGAACGGGAGCGGCAGCGCGACCGCGTCCGCGCGGCCGGCCCGGGCGGCGCGATCGATCGCCGGCCCCCCCGGGTAGCCCAGCCCCAGCGCGCGGGCGGCTTTGTCGAACGCCTCGCCGGCCGCATCGTCCCGCGTGCGGCCCAGGATCTCATACCGCCCGTGGCCGGTCATCGCGACGAGGTCCGTGTGCGCTCCGGAGACGATGAGGACGATCGCGGGGAACGGCAGCGCCGGCTGCTCGAGGAAGTTGGCGTAGATGTGCCCCTCCAGGTGGTTGACGCCAACGAGCGGGATGCCCGCCGCGAACGCGAGCGCCTTGGCCGCCGCCACGCCCACCGTCAGCGCGCCCACAAGCCCGGGCCCGCACGTGACCGCGAGCGCGTCGATCTGCCCGAGCGAGGTGCCCGCGCGGTCCAGCGCCTCGTCGATCACGGGGCCGAGGCGCTCGAGGTGCCGCCGGGACGCCAACTCCGGCACCACGCCCCCGTAGCGCGCGTGGAGGTCCACCTGGGACGCCACCACGCTCGATCGTAGCGCCGTGGTGCCCTCGAGAACCGCGGCCGCGGTCTCGTCACACGAGGTCTCGATCCCCAGAAGGCGCATCGCCGCTCCTACGCTCCGCCCGCTGGCGCGCCCTTGGCGTGGCCTGTTCTCAACCCGGCCGAGTGGGGGAACGGGGTCTGCCCGCCGCGTCCAGGCGACGCGATTCCTCCAGCGTGGCGCGGCTGCCCTGGACCGGGTTCCGCCGGCGCGGCCCTACGAGGCCGGCGGAGGCAGCTCCAGGTCTGCGCGGTTCCGCGCGAACCGCTCCTGGAAGGCGGGCTCGTAGATGTTCCCCGTCCACATCACGATCGCGTCCTCGTGATTGTCGCTGTAGTAGCCCTTCCGGATGCCGATGTCCTTGAACCCGTACTTCCGGTACAGCCGCTGCGCCGGGGTGTTCGACTTGCGCACCTCCAGCGTGACCCATCGGGCGCCCCGCCGCATCGCCTCCTCCAGGAGCGCGACGAGGAGGCGCTCGCCCACCCGCTGCCGCCGGTACTCCGGGTCGACCGCGAGCGTCGTCACGTGCGCTTCATCGAGGATCACCCACATGCCCGTATAGCCGATGACCTGCCGCATGGCGCGCGCCACGAGGTAGCAGGCGAGGCGGTTCTCGCGTAGCTCGTGCGCGTACGCGTCGTGCGGCCACGGCGTCGGGAACGAGGCCTCCTCGATCTGCAGCACGCGGCCGATATCCTCCAGGCGCATCGGCGAGATCGTGACCTCGTGCGTGATGACCATGGCGCCGCACACCCGCGGGCGGGGTGGCTCTTTTTAGCCCACCCTGGGAATTCGCGCCGCGAATGCCCAGGACCCCCGGGCCATCCTCCAAGAGGGTGTTTCCCCGCCCGCCGGAGACCCTCCCAGGCCGTCTTCCCCCTCACCCCGGCGTTTCCTGCCAGGGCCGCAGGGCCGGCCGCCTGCCGTAGAGCGGGAGCAGCCCGGCAGGCTCATCGTGCTCGCCGCGGAGGAGGCGCGGCCGGGCGAGCAGCCCCACGACCGCCCCGCGCGGGTGCAGGTGCGGGCCGCCGGCGCGCGCGCGGCCTCCGAGCGCCGCGGCGAGCACCGCGCCGTGGCGCACGAGGCCGTCTCCGAGGACGAGCACCGGTCCGGCCGCCCCGGCCGCCCCGGCCCCGAGCACGCGGGCCGCCTCGGCCGCCACCGCCGCCGGGGGGGCCACGACCGGCGGCAGCAGGCACGCCGGGGCGCCGTCCGTCACGCCCCGGTACAGGCCGGCCGCCACCTCGCCGCGGTGCGCGTCGAGGACGGGCAGGACCAAGCCCTCGGTGCCCGCGGCCGCCGCGAGCGCCTCGAGGGTGCCCACGCCGAGCAGCGGCACGCCCCGAGCCCGCGCCCAGGCGCAGGCGGTCGCGATCCCGATGCGCAGCCCGGTGAAGCCGCCGGGACCCCGGCTCACCGCCACGGCGTCGACGCTCTCCGGCCCCAGGCCGAGGCCGCGCAGCATCTCGTCGACGGCGGGCAGCAGCCACTTGAGGTGCCGCATCGGCGCCCGCAGCGTGGCCTCGCCGAGCACGCCCGAGCCGTCCACGAGCGCGACGCTCGCGAGCGGGGTGGCGGTCTCTAGCGCGAGGACACGCACGCCGCCACCTCCTCGACGATCCGGCGGTACCGCGCGCCGCGGGGGTGCAGGGTCAGGACGCGCTCGGTGTCGCCGTCCGCGAACGCGAGCTCCACGCGCAGGTGCTCGGCCGGGAGCGGCGCCGGGCGTCCGCCCTCGCCGGGCCCCTCCGCGTGCTCGGCCCACTCGATCGCGGTGACGCCGGGGCCGTCCACGAGCTCGTCGAGGCCGAGCGCATCCGCCTCCGCGGGCCTGAGGCGGTACAGGTCCACGTGATAGAGGGGCACGGGGCCCGCGTGCTCGTGCACGAGGGTGAAGGTGGGGCTGCGGACGTAGCCGGAGACCCCGAGGCCGCGCGCGAGCCCCTGCACCAGGCAGGTCTTCCCGGCCCCGAGCGGCCCGACCAGCGCCACGACCGTCCCCGGGCCGGCGCGCCGCAGCACGCGGCCGAGCGCCTCGCCGACACCTCGGGTCTCCTCCGGCGAACGCGTGCGGATGCGGACCGGTGCGGTTTCAGGAGGCATCACAGGACCCCTCGCGGGCCACGGCGTCGCCTCGCCGGCCTACCGATGGGTCGGGCCGGGGACGGGGCCTGCCCCCGCTCCCAGCCGACGCGGTCTTCGGTCCCTCTCGGCCACCGGGTGCAAGCTCTACCCCGACCGGGCGCGAAGGACGGAGCCCACGCCTCCCGCGACCCGGCACGGATCTCCTGCGATGCTAGCGTGCACGATCTTCGAAGCCCGAGGGGCGCAGCGAGACGGATCGGCCGCGGGGGTGCCCCGCGCCTCCGGTCGCGGAACGCCGTCACCCCAGCGAATCGCGCGGGAGCCCCGGGAGGGCGCGCGGGGCGGGCCCGCCGCGTCCCCCGTCGACAATGCGCGACGCCGCACTAGCTCCCGCCGTGGTTCTCCGTGGCACGGCGGAGGAAGGGCGTCAGCAGATCGATCGGCACCGGGAAGATCGTCGTCGAGTTCTGTTCGCTCGCCACCTCGGTGAGCGCCTGCAGGTACCGAAGCTGCAGCGCGACCGGCTGGGTCGAGATCTTCGCCGCCGCCTGCACCAGGCGCTCCGCGGCCTGGAACTCGCCCTCGGCGTTGATGATCTTCGCGCGGCGCTCCCGCTCGACCTCGGCCTGCCGCGCCATCGCGCGCTTCATGCTCTCCGGGAGGATCACGTCGCGCACCTCCACGAGCGTCACCTTGATCCCCCACGGCTCGGTCGCCTCGTCGATCACGCGCTGGAGCTGCTGGTTGATCTTGTCGCGCTGGCTGAGGAGCTCGTCGAGCTCGTGCTGCCCGAGCACGCTGCGCAACGTCGTCTGCGCGAGCAGGTACGTGGCGCGGGAGAAGTTCTCGACCTTCACCACCGCGTCCTCGGGGTTCACGACGCGGAAGTACACGACCGCGTCCACCGTAACCGGCACGTTATCGCGGGTCATCATCTCCTGGCGCGGGATATCGAGCGTGACGACCCGCAGGTCGATCTTCTGCATCCGGTCCACGATCGGGATGAGGAAGATCACGCCGGGGCCCTTGGCCCGCAGCAGCCGTCCCAGCCGGAACACGATCCCTCGCTCGTACTCCCGCGCGATCTTGACCACGGAGGACAGCAGCGAGATGAGCACGATGATGATCGCGACCGCGGCGGGACCCCAGAGTGCCGTCATCTCGACCCCTCCTCTCGCCGCACGCCCAGGCGCAGCCCCTCGACGCGCGTCACCCGAACCCGCGCGCCCGCCGGGATCGTCCCGTTCTCGCTGTGCGCGCTCCACAGCTCCCCCTGCACGAACACGGTGCCGCTGGGCGCGAGCTCGCTGCGCGCCACGCCGATCGCCCCGACGAGCCCCTCCCGGCCGGTCTGGACCTTGCGCGCCTGCGCCCGGATCCCGGCGCCCACGGCGAAGGCGAAGAACGCCGCGGTGAGGGCCGCCATCGTCATGATCAGGATCAGCGAGATGCGCAGGAACGGGGCCTGCCGCTCCGTGAGCAGCAACGCGCCCAGGACGAACGCCGCGATGCCGCCGGCGGTGAGGATGCCGTGGCTCGGCACCTTGATGTCCGCGATGAAGAGCAGGAGGGAGAACGCGATGAGCAACAGCCCCGCGACGTTGACCTCGACGACCGCGAACGACGCCAGCGCGAGGATCAACGCCAGCCCGCCGATCACGCCGGGGAACACGGCGCCCGGGTTCGAGAGCTCGAAGATGATGCCGTAGATCGCCATCGTCATCAGGATGAAGCCGACGTTCGGGTCGCTCAGCGCGAGGAGGAATCGCTCCGTGAGATCCATCGGGATCTCGACGATCCGCGCGTCGCGGGTCCGCAACCGGTGGGCGCCCGCGGCCGTGCGCGCCTCCCGCCCGTCGATCCGCGCCAGCAGCTCGCCCGGGCTGTCGGCGATCAGGTCGATGACGTGGAGCGCGAGCGCCTGCTGCTCCGTGATCGAGACGCTCTGCCGCACGGCCTGCTCCGCCCAGTCCGGGTTCCGGCCGCGGCGGGCGGCGAAGCTGCGGATCTCCGCCACCGCGTCGTTCGTCACCTTCGTCATCATCGTCTTGTCCTCGCCGCCCGCGCCGCCCCCCGGCGCCAGCCCCACCGGGTGCGCGGCGCCGAGGTGCGTCGCCGGCGCCATCGCGGCGAGGTTCGCGGCGTAGGTCACGAACACGCCCGCCGACGCGGCGCGCGCGCCGCTCGGCCAGACGTAAACGACCGTGGGAACCGACGCGTTGAGCATCGCGTGGGTGATCGCGTCCATCGACGCGAGGAGGCCGCCGGGGGTGTCGAGCTCGATCAGGAGCGCCTCGGCGTGTGTCTGCTCGGCTTCGCGGATGCCGCGCAGGACATACCGGGCGGTCGCCGGCCCGATGATCCCGTGGAGCTGCACCACGTCCACGACGGTCCCCGCCGCGGGCGGCGCCGCCGCCCGGGCCACCGTCCTCCCGACCGCCGGCGCGGCCAGGAGCGCCGCCGCCGCGAGCGCGCCGGCGACGTGGACGCGCATCCCCCGCACCATGCCGTGCTGTTCTACGGGTCGGAACGCGGCTCCTTTCCCGGCCCGCCCGCGCGGCCGGGCAGCGCACCGCGCGGCGCGTCCGCGGAGGGCGGCCCGACGTCCTCGACATCCGCCGCCGGGGCGACGCCATCGACCGGCGGAGCCGCCGGCGCGCTCCAGGCGGACGTCTCCCCGGCGCGCGACCCGCGGGCCCGGCGCGCGAGCCGAGCGTGGAGCGCCCGCACCTCCTCCAGGGTGTCGATCTCGGCCGGCGGCTTATCGTCCCGGATCCGGACGATGCGCGGGAAGCGCAGCGCGAAGCCGGAGTCGTGCCGGTCGCTCACGGTGATCGCATCGAACGCGACCTCGAGCACGATCCGCGGCTCGACGCGGCGCACCGCCCCGAGGTCCTGCACCGTGTGCGCGTGGAACCACGCGCTGAGGCGGGCCAGCTCCGCGTCGGTCAGCCCGGAGTAGGCCTTGCCGATCGTCGCGAGGCGATCCCCGGCGCGCACGGCGAACGTGTAGTCCGACAGCACGCCGGCGCGCTTGCCGTGGCCGTACTCGGCGGCGACGACGACCACGTCGAGCGTCCCCACCCCGGGCTTCCACTTGAACCACCACCGGCCGCGCCGGCCGGGCTCGTAGGGCGCGTCCGGTCTTTTCATCACGATCCCCTCGTGCCCCGCCGCCCGCGCGGCGGCGAACCGGGCCAGCAGCTCCTCCGGGGTCCGCGCGATCCCCGCCGCGCTCGGGCGCACGCTCCCGCCCCACGCGATCTCGCCGAGGCGGGCCCGCCGCTCGGCGAGCGGCTGCGCGAGCAGATCTCTGCCGTCGAGGTGAACGATGTCGAAGACGATGAGCACGACGGGGATCTCGCGCAGCAGCGGCGCGGGGTCGCGGCGCTGCAGGCGCTGCTGGAGGCGCGAGAACCCCAGCGGCCGGCCGTCCCGCCAGGCCACGACCTCGCCGTCGAGGATGCAGGTGTGGCCCGCGCGGCGCAGGGAGGCCAGCTCGGGAAACGCCGGGGTCACGTCGTCGAGCGTGCGCGAGAACAGCACGAGCCGGTCCGGCGTCACGTGCGCCTGGACGCGGATGCCGTCGTACTTGTCCTCCACGAGGACCTCGGGGGCCTCCGCCAGCGCCTCGGCGGGCGCGGCGACCGGGCTCGCGAGCATGAACCGGAAGGGGCGCCCCGGGGAGAGCGCCGCGTCGTCGAGCCGGCCGGCGCGCGCCCGGACGGCCACCTCGCCCAGGTCGGCCACGAGCAGCGCGGCCCGGCGCACCGCGGCCGGATCCCGGCCGAACGCGGCCGCGATCGCCGGCAGCAGCAGCCCCTCCCGCAGCCCGACCCGCATGTCCGAGGTCATGATGCGGACGAGGTACTTGGCTTCCAGCGGCGTCGCGTCGAGCAGCAGCGCGCGCAGCGCCGCCAGCTTGGCGCGCCGGGAGGACGCGCCCTGGGCCGCCGCGATCGCGTCGAACGCCGCGGCGACCCCTTCGAGCGTGAGCGCGTCCCGGAACAGCGGCGCCGCGGGCGGGTACCGCTCGAGGAGGTCGGCCGCCGTCGCGCCGAGGTCGCCGTGCCGGAGGTACGTGGCGCGGAACTCCCCGGCGGAGACCCGGGTCAGCTCGGCCACCACATCGGCGATCGCCGCCCATCCGGCCATGAGGCGCCGCGGATCCCCGGCGGGGAACGGCGCGCCGCCGAGGAACGTGCACGCCCGCCGCAGGTCGTCCTCCGAGAGGCCGCAGAGGTAGGCGGATAGCTGCGCGACCTTGGCGGAGGTCCCGGGGGTGGCGGCGATCTGCTCGAGCAGGGCGGCCAGCGGGCCGAACGCCGCCACGGCGCGCCCGGTCACGGCGCGGCCCCGTCTACAGGGTGGATCGGGCCAGCACGAGGCACGCCATCGCCAGGGTGAAGGCCTGCTCCACGTCCCGGGCCCTGTACCCGATCGCGCGGGGGCCGACGCGGGTCACCCCGGGAATCAGCATGCACCGGTCGGCCATCGCCGTGTGCATCCACTCGATCTCGAGCGCGACCGGGCGGGGCAGCGTGAGCGGCTTGAGGTCCCGCGCCCGTTTGAGCGCGCGCGACGCCCCCTCCTTGATGCGCCGGCGCGCCTCCACGGGCTGGTACGAGCGCGCGGCCACGCGGCCGATCGGCTCCTTCACCGCCACCCCCTCGACGTGCGGCAGGAGCTTCTTGGCCTGCGCGACGGCGGTGCTGTCACCGGTGACGAGCGCCACCGGGACCTTGAAGTACCCCGCGAGCGCGGCGTTGAGCCCGGCCTCGCCGACCACCAGGTTGCCCAGCTTGAGCTGCCGGACCGTGGCGCTGCTGTACGTGTGGTCGAGGATCGCGTTCTGCGTGCCCGCGGCGCCGTGGTAGCCGGTGAAGAACACGACGTCGAACGAGGCGTCGATCCCCTGCATCATGCTGTGCGGCTTCGGGCTGCCGCTGACGAGCTGCGCCTGAGGGTGCAGCTCCTCGATCAAGATGTTGCGCATCGTGTTGTGCGAGTCGTTCACCACGATCTCCTTGGCGCCGGCCTCGAGCGCGCCGAGGATCGCCGCGTTGACCTCTTCGGTCATCAGCCGGCGAAACCGCTGGTAGTCGTGGCGGTCCGGCATCACCTGATCCCAATCCGTGACCCCTGCCGTGCCCTCCATGTCGGCCGAGATGAAGACCTTCATGCATCCCCCCCGAGCGACCGTCTTTGGGCCCAGCCGAGCGGTGCGCCCCGTCGCATCTCTGCCTCAGGCGATCCGGCCACGCGCACCAGCGCGGCGAACAGACGCCTGCACCCCTCCTCCCGCTTCCACATCCGCTCCGGGTGCCACTGCACGCCGATCACGAACCGGCGCTGCGGGGCCTCGAGCGCCTCGATCAGCGCCCCGGCCGCGCCGTCGCCCTCGTCCGGATCCGGCGCCCCGGGCGGCGCGGGCCCGGTGCCCCCTCCGGCCGCCCACGCGCTGGCCACCAGAGCTGGCGCCACCTCCTTGACCGCCTGGTGGTGGAAGGTGTTGACCCCGAGCCGGTCCGCGCCGACGATCGCACGGAGCCGGCTCGCCGGCGCGATCCGGACCGCGTGGATCGCCGCGTCGAGCGCGGCCGCCGGGTGCGACAGACGCTGCTGGTGGCTCCACGCCTGGCGACCGGTGCGCTGCACGTCGACGTCCTGGTAGAGCGTCCCGCCGAGCGCGACGTTGAGCACCTGGATGCCGCGGCAGATCCCGAGGACCGGCAGGTCGCGGCGGACCGCGGCGCGGGCGATCGGCAGCTCGAGGGCGTCCCGCTCGGCGTCCACGTCGACGTCCATGCCCGGCTGCACCCGCTGCCCGTACGCCGCGGGGTCGACGTCTCGCCCCCCGCTCAGCACGAGGCCGTCCAGCCCCTCGAGCGGGTCGCGCGCGGAGCCGGCCGCCGGGAGAATCAGGGCCGGCTCGCCGCCGGCGGCCGCGACGGCCTCCGCGTAGGCCTCGAGGGCGGCCCGGTCGCTCTCGGAGCGAACGGCGCCGGTGATCCCGATCCTCGGACGAGACGTCATCGCGCTGCACCTCCCCGGAGTGCCACGCCGTCCCGCGAGGCCCGTGTCCTGCGCCGCCCGCGGGCTCCGGCGGGGGCGCGCGGATGCGAAGCGCCCCGCCGGCACCTCGACAATTCTAGCACACAGCCCCGCCCACCGGGCGCGCCCCCGCGCCGCCGGCGGGGTGGGATCACGCGGCGGGAGAGGGGCGCGGGGAGCGCGGGTAGGAGCCGAGGACGCGCAGGAACGTCGTGCGGCGACGCAGCTCCCCGAGCGCGTCCCGCAGCGCCGGATCCTCGGCGTGGCCGTCGACGTCGACGTAGAAGACGTAGTCCCACGGCCGCCGGCGCCCGGGCCGGGATTCGAGCTTCGTCAGGTTGATCCCGCGGGTCGCGAGCGCCCCGAGGGCGGCGTAGAGCGTGCCCGGCTCGTTCGGCACCACGAACACGATCGACGTCTTGCTCGGTGGCCGGTGCGGGGCCGGCGACCGGCCGAGCACCAGGAACCGGGTGTAGTTGTGGGGGTTCGTCTCGATGCCGTCCGCGAGGACCTCCAGGCGGTAGATCTGCGCGGCCCGCCGGCTCGCCACCGCCGCGCAGCCCGCGAGCAGCTGCTCGCGGATCTGCCGGGCGCTGCCCGCGGTATCGGAGGCGGGCGTGATCTCGACGCCGAGGCGGCGGAGGTAGGCGTCGCACTGGGCGAGGGCCTGCGGGTGCGAGCAGACGCGGCGGATGT
>JAJPJJ010000086.1 GCA_021324295.1 Bacillota bacterium | reverse complement strand
GGTGGTCGACATGGCGGCGTCGTCATCAAGCGCGCGCGCAACGCTGTCACTACCGACGCCGCGTGGCCCGACTCAAAGAGGGTCAGAAGTGAAGTGCGGCTGTAGTATTAGACCGGACCCCGGGAGGGCCCGCGCGGGCGCGCCGCGTCCCCCGGCCGACAGTGCGCCACGCTGCGCTAGGGGCGCTCCGCGGTCGACGCGCTGCGCCGCGCCGGCACGTAGACGTAGGCATCGACCGCCCCTCCGTCGCTCGTCTGCACCCGCACGGTGACGCGGCGGTAGCGAGGCCCTTCGTAGGCATCCAGCGCCGCGAGCGTCCGCTCGTCCACGTCATCGAGCAGCAGGCCGTCCACGCTGGAGCCCGCCAGCGGGTGGACCACCGGGTACCCGATCGACGGGTCCAGCGTCCGGCAGTACCCTTCCAGGACGGCCGGACGCCGGGGCAGGGGCCGGCCGACAAGGCGCCGCACTCGCTCGTCGTCCATCAACGTCCCGTAGACGAACAGGCGGGAGACCGTCACACCACCCGTCCCCGCTGCTGCAGCCAGTCGCGCAGCGCCTCGCGCGCCGCATCCCATCCCTGGCGCAGCGCCTCGCGGGCGACGGTCTGCGCGGCATCCTCTTCGCCGCCGCTGTGGCGGTGACGCAGCGCGGCGCGCAGCCGCGCCTCGGCCACGGCCGCCGCGTCCTCGAACCGCATCCGTTCAAGGGCGGACCGCAGTTCCTCGGGCGCGATGCTTCGACCGATCTCCACCGGGAGATGCTCGAGGCGGTGGAGCAGCTCGAGATGACGCTGCACCGCTCGTGCCTCGACGGTCTCCAGGGCGTCCTGCAGCGCGTGCGCTGCGTCCTTGCGCGGGCGCTCGTAGTAGCCCTCGATGAAGAACGCGGGGGGCTGGTTCAGGGCCTCGCACAGGCGCAGGAACGTCTCGAACTTCGGCAGGGCCTTTCCGCGTTCCCAGTCTCCCACCGCGACGCCGCTGCGCAGGCCGAGGCGCCGGGCGAGCTGGGTTTGGCTGAGCCGCACGGCGTGCCGCGCCTCCTGTACTCTCTTGCCAAACGCGCGGCGCAGGTCGGCGGCGGACCGCTTCTCCATGGCTTCATTCTAGGAGACACACTGCGAAAGTGCAATCATGGCCGCGTGCTCTGCGCCGGGACACCGACAGCACGGCGCGGGTCCGTGAGGTGCGGCGCTAGAAGAGGCGCTCCTGCACGCGGGGCCGGTGCAGACGCCGCACGGCCTCGCACGCCGCGTCGAACGTGAGCCCGTCCTCCGTCATCAACCGGTGGACCAGCTTGCCGCTGTGGCCGGGGAGGAACCGCGCCGCCGCCGTGCTCGTCGGCGCTCCGCACCCGCACAGGCACGGCGCGCCCCGCCGGCGTAGGTTCCCCGTGCGTCTGAGAAGCCCGCGACGGAGCCACCGCTGCAGCTCGCCATCGTCCACGCGCCACGCCCGCCCCACGCGGACCGCGGGCAGGTGGCCGCGCCGGAGCAGCCGGCGGATCGCGTCGGGAGAGACGCGGAGCAGCGCGGCCACTTCCTCGGGCGTGAGAAACCGCCGGCTCATCGATCCCTTGTGTTTGGATGAGCGCCCGCGGACCTCCTCCCGGGATCGTGCGGCACGTCCCCGCGGCGGGGAGATGGCCGCTCCGCCGCGAATGGTCCGGCGATGGGCTACGCGCGCGTCCTGCAGACGATCGACTGCCACGCCGCCGGGGAACCGCTCCGCATCGTCACCGGCGGCATCCCGCCGGTCCCCGGGGACACGATCCTCGAGCGGCGCCGGTTCTTTCGAGACCACCTCGATCACGTGCGACGTCTGCTGATGTGGGAGCCGCGCGGCCACCAGGACATGTACGGGTGCGTGCTCCTCCCCCCGGTCTCCAGCGAGGCCCAGTACGGCGTGCTGTTCATGCACAACGAGGGCTACAGCACGATGTGCGGCCACGGGGTGATCGCCCTCGTGACGGCGCTGATCGAGACCGGCCAGGTTGCCGCCACGGAGCCCGAGACCTCCCTGGCGCTCGATACGCCGGCCGGGCTGGTCCGCGCGCGCGCCCACGTGGAGCGCGGTCGCGTCCGCGGCGTGACGCTGCGCAACGTCGCCAGCTTCGTCTACGCCGAGCAGAGGGTCGATGTGCCGGGCCTCGGCCCCGTCGCGGTGACCGTCGCCTACGGCGGCGCGTTCTACGCGTTGATCGACGGGCCGGGGGCCGGCCTCGGTGAACAGCCGGGGCCACTGCGCGCCCTAGTCGATGCGTGCGATGCGATCAAGGCGGCGACAGCGACGGCCCTCGACATCGTGCACCCGCTGGAGCCGGCGTTGCGGGATCTCTATGGGGTCGTCGTGGCGTGGCCGCCGCGCCATGCCGGGGTGGATCAGACCAGCCTCACGGTGTTCGCCGACCGGGAGGTGGATCGGTCCCCGTGCGGCACCTGCACGTCCGCGCGCATGGCCGCGCTGTGGGCGGCGGGGCGTCTGGCGATCGGGGCGCCGTTCGTCATCGAGAGCCTGGCGGGCACGCGCTTCGTGGGGCGCCTCGTGCAGGAGACCCGGGTGGGACCGTTCCCGGCCGTGGTGCCGGAGGTCACCGGGAGGGCGTTCGTCACCGGCTTCCATACCTTCGTGCTCGACCCCGAGGACCCGCTCCCGGAAGGGTTCCTGCTGCGGTAGCGCGGGCCAGTGCGCCGCTGCCGATCTCCGGTGGCGGTGCGGGGAGGGGACGGGGCGGCCACTTCTGCCCGTGCGCCGCTCCAAACCGACGCCGCGTCGGCTGGGAGCGGAGGGAGGCCCCGCCCCACGATGGGATCCGTCGCCTGACGTGTGACACGGAGCACTAGCGACTCGACGGCCGCTGCTGGTAGTCGCGCACGAGGCGCGGATTTGCGTCCGCCTGCGAAATGATCTGGTCGCGCGTCTCGGCGGGCAGCGACGCGACGGCCTGGCGGACCGCCGCCATGTAGTCATCGTGCGAGGCGAACCCGGTGCGGGCGAGCCCGGCCGCGGTGACGCCGGTCCCCCCGACCTGCTGGGAGTCGCTGGTGATCGAGAACTCGAGGCGCGTCCCGAGGTAGATGCCGAAGAACAACAGCGTCGTCCGCGCGCCGTCCGTCGTCATCAAGATCCGTCCGTCGCGCACCTCGCCCGCGGCGGTAGCGAGCGAAAACGTGCCCCCGCCGGCTCCCGCGCTCGCTCCGGTGCCGTACGAGAAGGACGCCGCGCGGAGGGGGAGGCCTCCCAGGCTGCCACGGAGCGTTCCCGCGTAGGTCTTCCGGGCTCCCTCGTCCCCGAGCGTGATCGCGGGGAGCGCCAGCGGGATCTCGAACGAGTAGTAGAGCGCGTAGGACGGCAGCGCCGGCATCCCGGGCTGCGCAGCGAGCAGCGCCGCGATCGCCCCCACGCACACCGCTGCCGGCAGCACGCCCAGCGCCCGTGCGCGCGCGTTCATGACCTGCACCTTCGGCGGCCTGCGGGCGCGTCCCTCTCGTGCGACGTCGGTTGTCAGCGGGCCGGGGCGATCGTATAATGAGCCACGCCCGGGCGCGGCTCGGGTCGGAGAGGGCCACGGTGCCGGTGCGCGCCGGGCGAGACGGGATGCACGCGATGGCCGAGGGTGGCCGAGGATTCGTGAGCGCGGTCGCCGCGATGCTGGTGGCGACCGCATGCGGCGGCGCCGCGCAGCTTCCCCCGCTGCCGCCGGCGCCTCATCCCGCGGTGCGGGGTCCGGGGATCACCGCCATTCAGCGCGCAGGCGTCCTCCGCGTCGCAGCCGATCTCTCGTTTCCGCCGATGGCGTACCGCGAGGCGGGCGTGCCGCGAGGATTCGAGGTGGAGCTGGCGGGGCTGCTGGCGCACGCGCTCGGCGTCCGCCTCGATGTCCTGGACGTGCCGCGCGCGGTGATCCGCGCCGGCTTCCCGCCCGCCGCGGATCTGATCCTGAGCTCGCTGTCCGCCGATCAGGCGCCCGGGCTGCCGTCTGCGCCCTACTACGTGTCGGGGCGGGCGATCCTGTGGCGCGCGGGCGCGCCGGTCCACGCTCCGGGTGAGCTGCGCGGCCGCCGCGTCGCCGCGGCCGTGGGCGTCGGCGACGCGGCGGCCGTGGCAGGGACGCTCGTGCCGTTCTACCTGCCGGAGCAGGCGCTCGCCGCCGTGGCCGACGGCCGGGCGGAGGCCGCGGTCGGAGATCGCGCCGTCCTCCTCTGGTACGCCCACACCCACTCGGGCCTCGGCGTCACCGCAGACGCCTCGCCGGGGACGCCCCTTGTCGCGGTCGCGCGGGCGGATGCGCCCGACCTCGCAGCGTTCGTGTCGGCCGCGATCCGCGAGCTGGACCGTAGCGGCGGGCTCGCCCAGCTCCGGCGGCGGTGGCGCCTGTAGTGTGATCCCCGGCCGGGTCGAGGTTCCGCCGGCACATCGCGGGAGGATCGCCGGACGTGCCCGGTGCTCGAAGGAGCCGGGCGCAGGAGGGGTGAACATGATTCCTGGCGTTACCGGGTGGCGGGCATCCGTGGCAGGTACGTCCGCGCCCGGCGCGATTGAAGCAGGGGGAGACGATGGCGCAGGCTGAGCAGCGGTCCCTGGCACGCGATGCGGAAGACATCGTCCGCAAGCTCCACGGCGTGTCGGCCGTCCGGGTGGATCTCGGGCGCGACGGCGCGATCGAGCGGATCCACGTGCTGGGATCCGCGGAGCGCACGCCGCGGGTCATCGTCTCGGACGTCGTCGCGGCGCTCGCCGCGGAGCTGGGGGTGAGCGTGGACCCCGCGTCTGTCCGCGTGGCCACCCTGCGCCCCGGGCAGACGGAGCCCGGGCCTGCCCCGGTCCACGCCCGGCTGAAGTTCGTGGGCCTCACCTTCGCCTCGCTGCGCGCCTCCGCGGAGGTCAAGGTGCAGCTCGAGCACGACGGGCTCCTCTACGAAGGCGCGGCCTCCGGGCCCAACGCGTCGTCGCACCGTCTGGAGCTGGTCGGCCAGGCGACGCTGCGGGCCGTCGAGACCTACCTGCGAACCGACGGCGTGTTCCTGCTGGAAGGCGCGAGCTGCACGCCGCTGGCTGCGCGGTAAGTCGCGCTCGCGCTGGTTTCGTGGCTCGGCCCGCAGGAAGAGCTGCTCAGCGGATCCGCGCTCGTGCGGGACGACCCCCGCGAGGCCATCGTGCGGGCCGTGCTCAATGCGATCAACCGCCCGGTGGACTGGCTCGGGAGCCGGTAGCGCGGCCTGGCAGCAGTGCCGTGGCGGGAACGGGAGGGTGTGGGGTCTGTCCTCCGCTTCCCTTCGAGGCACGGAGTCGACCGGAGGGCCGAAGGCCCGGAGGGGTCGAGACCTTCCGCCGACTCCCATGGTCGAGGGCGAGGCCGGCGCCGGGCCGAATGGTCCGAGGGATCGAGGTCTTCCTCTGATCTGTGTGATCACGACCGGGGCCAACGGGCGCTCAGGCCAGCCCCCCGCGCCCCCTCTCCCCGGCCACCAACCTGGTGCATGATCGCCGAAGTCCGAGGGGGGTGGCAGCGAGACGGATCGGCCGCGGGGGTGCCCCGCGCGTCCGGTCGAGGAACGGCGTCCCACCCTAACGGGGCCCCGGGAGGGCGCGGAGCGCAGGCCCGCCGCGTCCCCTCGTCGGCGTCGCGCGGCGCGGCACGAGCGCGATGGCCCACCAGGCGGCTGGCCGCGGCGCTCGTCGCCGGGGTCCTGGCGCTCGTGCCGGCCGGGCCGGCCCTCGGCACGGCGGCTTCCGCCGGTGGCTGGCGCGTGCCCGTTCTGATGTACCACCGCATCGATGTCTCCCTCTCCGCGCGCGATCCGGTCACCGTCCACCTGACGGTCATGGCGTCCGCGTTCGAAGCGCAGCTCCGCGCCCTCCACGGGGCGGGATACCGCTCGCTGACCCTCGATGACCTCTGGGCGGCGCTCGTCGAGCACGTGCCCGTGCCGCCGCGCCGGGTGGTCCTCACCTTCGACGATGGCTACGAGGACAACTACACGGTCGCCTTCCCGCTGCTCCGGCGCTACGGGTTTGTGGCGGCGTTCTTCATCGTGACGTCCACGGTGGGGAAACCCGATCACCTTACCGCGGCGCAGCTTCAGGAGATGGCGCGCGCGGGGATGGAGATCGAGTCGCACGGCCAGCACCACGTGGACTTCTCCCGGCTTCCGCTTGCGGTGGCGCGCGGCGAGCTGCTCCACAGCCGGGAGGCGATCGAGCAGTGGGCCGGACGCCCGGTGACGTTCTTCGCCTACCCCGCCGGCCGGTACACCGCCCCGCTTGAGCGCCTCCTCGGCGATCTCCACTATCGCGGCGCCGTCACCGAGGTGCCCGGGCTCGTCGGGCCGGCCAGCGACCCGTTCGCGCTCGAGCGGGTCCGGGTGGATCACGACGACTCCCTCGAGGTGTTCGCACGCAAGCTGCACCTCCCCGCGCCGTAGCGGGGCGCGAGCTCCCGCGGCGCGCCGGCAGGCTCGTGGCAGGAACGGTGCCCGCCACCGAGCCGACGCGATGGCGCTGCCTCGCGCGATACGCGATAGATGCGGCGGGGTCCGCCGGGAATCGCTCCGCCGGGACGCCGTTGGACTATAATTGAGACGGCCGGCGGCGGCCGACGCCGCCGTGTCGCTAGGAGACCCTGATGCTGAAGCTGTTTGGGAGCCTCCTCGGCGATCCGAGCGAGCGGATCGTGAAACACCTTCGCGAGCGCCTGGTGCCCGCGGTCAACGCCCTGGAGCCCGAGTTGGAGGCGGTTCCCACGGAGCGGCTGCGGGACAAGCTGGACGAGCTTCGGGGGCGGGCACAGGACGGGGAGCCGCTCGACGCGCTGATGCCCGAGACGTTTGCGCTCGTGCGGGAGGCCGCGAAGCGCGCCCTCGGCCAGCGACACCACGACGTCCAGCTCATCGGCGGGGCCGTGCTGTTCGGCGGGAAGATCGCCGAGATGAAGACCGGCGAGGGCAAGACGCTCGTGGCCACGCTGCCGCTGGCGCTGAACGCCCTGGAGGGGCGCGGCGGGCACCTCGTCACCCCGAACGACTACCTGTCGCGGCTGGGCGCCGGCTGGATGGGGCCGGTCTATCATCTGCTCGGCCTCAGCGTGGGCGTGATCACCCATGAGTTCGCGGGGATCTACGATCCATCGTACCAGGACCCGACCCCCCACGGAGACGATCGCCTGAACCACTTCCGGCCCGTGCCGCGGCGCGAGGCGTACCTCGCCGACATCGCGTACGGCACGAACAACGAGTTCGGGTTCGACTACCTGCGGGACAACATGGTCATCCGGAAGGAAGACCTGGTCCAGCGCGAGCTCCACTACGCGATCGTCGACGAGGTGGACTTCATCCTCATCGACGAGGCCCGCACGCCGCTCATCATCTCCGGTCAGGTCGAGCAGTCCACCGAGCTGTACTACCAGTTCGCGCGCCTGATCCCGCGGCTGCGCGCCGGCGAGCACTACACCGTGGACGAGAAGCTCAAGACCGCGATGTTCACCGAGGAGGGCATCACCGCCCTCGAGCGCATGCTCGGGGTGGACAACCTCACGGACCCCCGGAACATCGAGCTCATGCACCACGCGCAGCAGGCGCTCCGGGCGCACACGCTGTACCACCGGGACGTGGAGTACGTCGTGAAGGACGGCCAGGTGATCATCGTCGACGAGTTCACCGGCCGGCTGATGTTCGGCCGCCGGTACAGCGATGGGCTGCACCAGGCGATCGAGGCGAAGGAAGGGGTGCGGATCGAGAAGGAAAGCCAGACGCTCGCCACGATCACGTTCCAGAACTACTTCCGGATGTACACGAAGCTCGCCGGGATGACGGGGACGGCCAAGACCGAGGAGGCGGAGCTGACCCAGATCTACAACCTCCCGGTCGTGGTGATCCCCACCCACCGGCCGATGATCCGTGACGACCTCCCCGACCTCGTGTACAAGCACGAGAAGGCCAAGTTCGCGGCGGTCGCGACCGAGATCGAGGAGTGGTACAGGCGCCGGCGGCCGGTCCTCGTGGGCACGCGGTCGATCGAGAAGAGCGAAGCGCTCTCGGCGCTGCTGCGCCGGCGCGGCGTTCCGCACCAGGTGCTGAACGCCAAGTACCACGAGAAGGAGGCGGAGATCATCGCGCAGGCCGGCCGGCCCGGCGCCGTGACCATCGCCACCAACATGGCCGGCCGGGGCGTGGACATCATCCTGGGCGGCAACCCGCCGGATCCGCAGGACGCGGAGCTGGTCCGCTCGCTCGGCGGGCTGCACATCATCGGCACCGAGCGGCACGAGGCCCGACGGATCGACAACCAGCTCCGGGGCCGCGCGGGGCGCCAGGGCGACCCCGGCTCCTCCCGGTTCTACGTCGCGCTCGACGACGAGTTGATGCGCCTGTTTGCCGGCGACCGGATCGCCCGCATCATGGAGCGGCTGGGGATCGAGGACGACGTGCCGATCGAGCACCAGCTCGTCACCCGGCAGATCGAGAACGCGCAGAAGAAGGTCGAGGCGTACCACTTCGATGTCCGGAAGCACGTGCTCGAGTACGACGACGTGATGAACGTCCAGCGCCAGGTGATCTACGGGGAGCGCCGCAAGGTCCTCGAGGGGGAGAACCTGCGGGAGAACATCCTGGACTTCATCGAGACGCTGGTGGAGGACATGGTCGGCGCGTTCTGCTCCACCGAGGTCCGGCCGGAGGAGTGGGATCTCGCCGGGCTGCTCGAGGAGGCGCGGACGATCTTCCCGCTGCCCGCGGACCTGACCGCGGACCGGCTCGCCGGAGGCTCCGCGGAGGAGATCAGCGAGCGCCTGCGCACCGCGGCGCTGGAGGCGTACGAGCGCAAGGAACGGACGCTCGGGGCGGAGACGATGCGCGAGCTCGAGCGGCTCATCCTCCTACAGACGCTCGACCGGAAGTGGATCGACCACCTCTACGCGATGGACGCGCTGCGCGAGGGCATCGGCCTGCGGGCCTACGGCCAGGCCAACCCGCTCATCGAGTACCAGAAAGAGGGATACGCCCTCTTCGAGCAGCTCAAGCGCGACGTCCGGGAGGAGACCGTCAAGTTCCTCTACCTCGTGGAAGTCCAGCCCGCCGTCCCGGCGCCGGCGCTGCGCGCGGCCGAGCGGCCCGCGTACCGCGTCACGCGGCAGAGCGCCGCGGATGGCCAGCCGTCGCTCGCGCGCGGGGATGGCGCGCGCGGCGCCGGTGGCGTGCAGGCGCCGGTGCGAGTGGCGAAGGTCGGCCGCAACGATCCCTGCCCGTGCGGCAGCGGGAAGAAGTACAAGAAGTGTCACGGCCGAGAGGAGTAGAGCTGCGGGCCTAGCGTCCACGCCTGGGCACGTCGGCAGCGGCGCCCCGGGCGCCGCGGGATCCCTGTCCCGGGCCACCTGGCTGCGGATCGCCGCCGTCGCCGCCTCCGCGGGAGCGTTCATCGCCGCCTTTCCCCCGTTCGACCTTGGCGGCCTGGCATGGGTCGCGCTCGTGCCCCTCTTCCTCGCGGCGCACGGCCGGCCGCCGCGAGAGGCGTTCTGGCTCGGCTACGCCTGGGGCGCCATCGCCCTGGGCGGCGTGCTGTGGTGGCTCGCCACGTTCGGGCTCGCGATCTGGACGCTCGCCGTCATCCTCGTGGGCGTCTTCCCGGCCCTGGCGGTGGCGGGGGCGGCGGCGCTCCGGCAGGGCCGGGAGGGGCCGGCCGCCCCGCTCGTGGCCGCGATGGTGTGGACCGCCGTCGAGTTCTGCCGCAGCCGGGGACCCCTCGGGTTCCCGTGGGCGCTGCTCGGCGAATCGCAGCACCGGGCGCTCGTGGTGGCCCAGGTTGCCTCGGTGGCGGGCGTGTACGGCGTCGGCTTCCTCGTCGTCCTGGTCAACGCGACCCTGGCGCACCTGATCCGCTTCCGCCGCGCCTCGCTGCCCAGCTGTGCGGTGGCCGCGGCCTGCATGGCCGCGGCCACCGCATGGGGCCACGCCGCGCTCGCCGCGCCCGCTGGTCCCCGGCTCGCGGGGGGCGCTCCCACCAGGGCGTTCATCGCGGCCGTCGTCCAGCCGGACTACGCCGCCAGGGTCACGTGGGACCCCGGGCGCGCGTCACGCGACCTCGTCACGCTCGGCCGGCTCACGCACGAGGCGGCGTCCCGCGGCGCCGCCCTTGTCGTGTGGCCGGAGACCGCCTCGCCGACCGACATCGCGGGCGATCCGGCCACGCGCCGCCTGCTCAGCGCCTGGGCGCGGGACGGTCGCATCGCGCTCATCGCGAGCAGCCTGGAGGGCGGCCGCACCAACTCCGCGTTCTCGTTCGCGCCCGACGGGCTGCTCGTCGGACGGTACGACAAGATGCGCCTGGTGCCGTTCGCCGAGTTCGGGGAGCGGGCCGGGCACGGGCCGGCCGTGCTGCCCACGCCGCGGGCGGCGCTCGGCATGGCGATCTGCTTCGAGAGCACGTTCCCCGAGATCGCCCGGCAGGCCGTCGCGCACGGGGCGAGCCTGCTGGCCGTGGTCACGAACGACGCGTGGTTCGACGGCCGCGTCGCCCCCCTCCAGCACGCCGCGATTGCCCCGTTCCGCGCGATCGAGCAGGGGCGCTACCTCCTCCGCGCGGCGAACAGCGGCCCGAGCGAGATCATCGATCCGCGCGGCCGGGTGATCGCCACGCTACCCCTCGGGGCGCGCGGGGTGCTGACCGCCCCGGTGGTGCCGCTGGACGGCCGGACGCCGTACGGGCGGCTGGGGGACGTGTTCGGCTGGGGGGCCGTGCTGTTGAGCGGCGTCCTGCTGCTCCCGCCTGCGCGCGACTGGGGCACCGCGCAGGCGCGCGCGCCGGCGTTCCGCCGGCTCGTCGTGGTGTCGACGCTCCCGCTCGCAGCCGCCGCCGCCGCCGCGGCCCTGCGCGCCGCGGGGGTGCCCGACCCCGCGATCGGCGGAGCCCCGCTCCCGCTGCCGGCTCTGGCAGTGCTGGCCGCAGCGGCCCTCCTCACCCGCGACCGGGCGCGTGAGATCGGGCGCGGGACGGCCGGGTTCCTGCCGGCCGCGCTCGGCGGGCTCGCAGCGGTCGCCGCCTTCGCCGCCGTCGCGGCGCGCGCGTTCGCGGCACACGGGCTCCCCCCGGCGCTCGTGCCGCCCCCCGGCGGCTGGGCGCTCGGGACCGCGGTCCAGATCGTGATCGTTGGGCTCGCCCAGGAGTGGTGGCTGCGCGGGCTCGTCTTCGCCGCGGCCGCCGGCTGGAAGGGAGGGGCGGCGGCCCTGGTGTGGTCGGCGCTCCTCGGGATGGCCGCGGCCTCTGTCCGCGGCCCTGAGACGATGGTCTGGGCCCTCTTCTCGGGCGCGGTCTTCGGCCTGATCCGCCTCCGGTGGACACAGGTCCCCGCGCTGGCGCTCGCACACGGCGCGGGCCGCGTGCTGCTCGGGTTTTTGCTTTCGTCCTGGTGAATGCTATAATAGGGCGGCGCGGAGCGGACGCCTCGGTGGCGCGCTCGCGCGCCGGTAGCGAGGACGAAGCGATGACCATGACGGTCGACGAGCTCAAGCGCACGCTCGAGACGCACCGCGAGCGTCTCCACGGCATCGGGAGGCACCTTTGACCTACCCCGCCAGCAGGCCCGCCTAGTCGATCTCGAGCGGCAGATGCAGCGGCCGGGCTTCTGGGACGATCCGGACGCCGCACGCCGCGTCTCCCGGGAGGTCGCCGCGCTTCGCTCCCGGCTCGAGGAGTGGGCGCGCCTCAACCGCGAGGTGGCGGATCTCCAGGAGCTCACAGAGCTGGCCGCCGCGGGCGATGACGCGGCGGCGCTCGCCGAGATCGAGCGCGAGGCCCGGACCGTCGGGGAGGAACTCGACCGGGTCGAGCTGGCCACGCTACTCGGCGGAGAGCACGACCAGCGAAACGCCATCCTGTCGATTCACGCGGGCGCCGGCGGCACGGAGTCCCAGGACTGGGTCGAGATGCTGCTGCGGATGTACCTGCGGTGGGCGGAGACGCATGGATACCGCAGCGAGGTCGTGGACCTCTCCCCGGGCGAGGAGGCCGGGCTCAAAAGCGTGACCGTCATCGTCTCCGGGCCGAGCGCGTACGGATACCTCCGCGGGGAGCGAGGCGTCCATCGGCTGGTGCGTATCTCGCCGTTCGACGCGGCGCACCGCCGGCATACATCCTTTGCGCTCGTGGACGTGATCCCCGAGGTCGAGCCGACGGAGGTGCAGCTCAAGGAGGACGAGCTGCGCATCGATACGTACCGGTCGGGCGGCGCCGGCGGCCAGAACGTCAACAAGGTCGAGACCGCCGTGCGGATCACCCACCTGCCCACGGGGATCGTCGTCCAGTGCCAGAACGAGCGCTCCCAGTACGCGAACAAGCTGACGGCGATGAAGCTGCTGCAGGCCCGGTTGTTCGAGCTGCAGAGCGAGCAGCAGCGCCAGAAGATCTCGGAGCTGCGCGGGGAGCACCGCGAGGCGGCGTGGGGCAACCAGATCCGATCCTACGTGCTCCACCCGTACACGCTCGTGAAGGACCACCGGACCGGCGTGGAGACCGGCAACGCCCAGGCCGTCCTGGACGGTGCCCTGGACCCGTTCGTCGACGCCTACCTGCGCCTCGGCCGGACGCCGGCGCCCGCGCGCGGCCGCGCGCCGGAGGAGGGCCGCGGGATCGGTCCCGCGGCGACCTCGTGACCCCTCCCGCCGGATGGCGCCGGTCGAGCGGGACGGGACCGGGCAGGATCTGGGTGATCGCCACCGGCCTGCTGGCGGCCGCGCTGGGCGTGAACCTCTTGACGCCGCCGATCGCCTCCGGCGTGCTGCGCGCGTCGCTGGGCGGCGAGCTCGGCACCTCGGACGTGCGGGTGCGCGTCGATGCTTGGCCCCCGTCGGCGGTGTGGGTCGGCCGCATCGATGCACTGACCGTGGCCGCCCGCCATCTCCGGATGGGAACCCTCGCGGTGGACGCGCTGGATCTGCGGCTCGGCGACCTCCGGCTCGATCCGGAGGCACTCTACCTCGCCCGCATGCTGGTCATCCAGCACCTCGGGTCCGGGGTCGCCCGCGCGACCGTGTCCGAGGGGGCGTTGAGGCAGGTGCTCGCCTCCCAGCCATCCCTGCGCGACGTCTCCGTCGCCATTGCGGCGGGACGCGTCTCCGTCGGGGCGACGGTCTCCGTGCTGGGCGCGCCGGTGCGGGCCACCGGGGACGGACGGCTGGTCGTCCGCGATGGCACGAGCGTCGATCTGGTGCTCGACCGGCTCGCGGTGGCCGGGGTGCCCCTCCCGGCGGCGGTGGCTGAGCAGGTGATGCGATCGGTGAACCCGGTGGTGGACGTCCGGTCGCTGCCCTTCAGTCTGCGCCTCGTGGGGCTGCGGGTGGCCGACGGGAAGGCGACGCTGGATGCCTCGGTCCGTCCGCGGTAGACCCCTCGCCCGCGGCGGTCCCGCGCCTCCGGCGCGCGGGCAGGGGAAAGACGAGGGATGACGGCGATGCTGCGGTACCTGTCCCGTCGCTATCCTGTCCTGAGCGTGTGCGCCCTCGCCGGGCTCGCCGCCGCGCTCGTGATCCTGGCCCACCGCTTCGCGCTCGAGCGCGCTTATCGGACCGTCGAGATCACGCTCGACGGCGACGACTGGGCCACCCTCGCCCGGCGCAACGGCCTCGCGCGCGAGGACCTCTACGCGGAGCTGTACCGGCGTGGCGCTCGGAGCGTCACGCTGTACGCGGCCACGCTCCGTCGGCTGTCGGACGCCGGCCTCGCTACCTACATGACCGGGGCGGACGTGCTGAACGCCCAGCGCACCGGATCGCTCGGCGGCCCGCTCGCGGAGCTGGCGCGCGCGGGGCGCATCCGCGCGGACGATACGTACGTGCTCGGCGCGCTCCCGCTCTTGCGCCTGATCCAGACGGGCCTGTCGGTGCAGGTCGGGGCGTCCCGCACCGCGATCACAAGCGGCAGCGGGCCGGTGCTGCGGATCAACGGGAGAGGGCAGGACCTCACCGAGGCCTCGCTCGGCGTGGTCCCGGGCGACCTCCGCGCCGCGCGGGCCCATCACCTGGCCGCCGAGCTGCGCGTGCGCAACTTTCGAGAGGTGGCGCCGGGAGGATTGGAGGCGTTCTTCGCCGGCTTGGAGCGGCTCCGGGAGCCCTTTACCTTGATCTTCGACCGTGACCAGGTGCTCGGGTACGAGCGGCTGGTGCCCGCCGTGGCCGCGGAGATGCGCCGCGCCGGGTTCGCGTTCGGCGAGATCGAGGCGTTCACGGCCCGCCGCCGGCAGAAGGGCGAGCAGCAGCTTGCCCGCCTCGTGGCGCCGCGCGTCATCCGGGTGTTCAGCATGACGCCGGAGGAGCTCGCCGGCTCGACGCCCCGCGACGCTCGCGACAAGTTTGTGCTGGCCGCGCGCGAGCGGAACGTCCGCATCCTCTACCTCCGGCCGTTCCTCACCACCGGCGCGGGCGAGAACGCGGTGACGGCCAACCTCGACTACGTCGGCTCGATCGCGAGCGAGCTGGTGCGCGCGGGATACGTGCTGGGGAAGGCGGAGCCGCTGCCCGCCGCCGGGACGCCCGCGGCCCTCTTCCTCCTCGCGGCCCTCGGGACGCTGGCGGTCGCGGCGATCACGGGCGGCGAGGTCGGCGCGGCGCTGGGCGCGCCCGTGCCGCCCCGCTGGCTCGCGGCGGCGGTCGGCGCCGGCCTGCTGGCGACCGTCGCCGCGATCGCTGCGCACCATACGACGCTGTGGCGGCAGCTCCTGGCGTTCCTCGCCGCGCTTGCGTTCCCCACGCTATCGATGCTGTGCCTGTTCCCGGGGGCCCGGCGCCCCGAGGAGGGGGCCGGGGCGGCCGCATCGCGGGACGGGGAGCTCGGGCGGCCGCCGGCGACCCTCCCGGGGTCGCGCGTCCTCGGCCGGGCCATCGGCGGGCTGTGGGCCGTCTCCGGGGTGACCGCGCTCGGCGGGCTGATGGTGGCCGCGCTGCTCAGCCAGTGGCAGTTCATGATGGAGATGCGTGAGTTCCTGGGCGTGAAGCTGGCTCACATCGTCCCCGTGGTGCTCGCGGGCCTGCTCGTGGCGGCCGCGAGCGCGCCCCGGGGGGAGCTCTGGCCCAGGCTGCGCGCCTGGCTGCGGCAGCCGCTGCGCTTGGAGTACGGGATCGCGATCATCGTCGTCGGGCTGCTGGCGGTGTTCGCGCTCGGCCGGACCGGCAACTCGGGCCTGCCGCTGCTCTCGGGCCTCGAGCTCCGGAGCCGCGTCGTCTTGCAGCACGTGCTCGTGGCGCGGCCCCGCACCAAGGAGTATCTCATCGGCGACCCGGCGATGGTGCTGGCCTTTGCGCTGGCCGCCCTGGGCGCCCGCCGCTGGGTGCTCCCGGCCGCGATGGTCGGGGCGATCGGCCAGGTGGGGCTCGTCAACTCGTTCTCGCACATCCACACGCCGCTGGTCTACGTCCTGTTCCGCACGGTCTACGCGCTCGTCATCGGATCGCTCATCGGGGCGGGCCTCGTGGCGCTGCTCGGCGGGAGCCGGCGGTGGTGGGGGCCGTCCTCGCGCACCGCGGCGCCCCCCGCGCCGGCGCACGAGCCGGTCGTCCCGCAGGATCGAGGACGATCTCGCGCCCCCGAGGGCGATGCGGCGCGGTAAGCGGGTCGTCATCTCCGGGTACTACGGCTTCCACAACCTGGGCGACGAAGCGGTGCTGGCGGCCACCGTCCAAGAGCTCCGGCGCCGCATCCCCGACATCGAGATCACGGTCCTCTCGGCCCGGCCCGCGGAGACGGCGCGGGCGCACGGGGTGCGCGCCCTCTCGCGCCGCGACCCCGCCGCGCTCGTGCGCGAGCTGGCGAGGTGCGACCTGTTCCTGAGCGGTGGGGGGAGCTTGTTTCAGGACGCCACGAGCTGGCGGAGCCCCTGGTACTACCTCGCGCTCCTTGCGGCCGCTCGGACGCTCGGCCGGCGGACGATGGTGTACGCGCAGGGCATCGAGCCGCCGCGCCGCGCGTGCGTCCGCGGCGCCCTCGCGTTCGTGCTCGACCGCGTGGATGCCATCGCCGTACGCGACCGCACGTCGCAGGCATTGCTGGCGGAGTGGGGCATCCGCCGGCCCCGCACGGTCCTCAGCGCCGACCCGTCGTTGCTGCTGAGCCCCGAGTGGTCCGAGGCCGCGCGCGCCGAGCGGGTCCGGTGGGGAGAAGGGACCTGGTGCGGGATGGCGATGCGCCCCTGGGCGGGCGGCGACGGCCTGCTGACCGCGGCGCTGGCGGGCGCCCGGCTGGCCGGGGAGCGCTTCGGGGTCCGGTGGGTCCTCCTGCCGATGCACCCCTCCGATCTGGCGCCGTGCGACGCGCTCGGGCGACGCCTCGGGTCCCTGGCCACGGTGGTGCGCGCCCCGCTCCGCCCGGGCGAGATGCTCGCCCTCATCGGGAGCCTCGACCTGCTGGTCGGGATGCGGCTGCACGCGTTGCTCTTCGCGATCTCGCAGGGGGTGCCGGTCGTCCCGATCGCGTACGACCCGAAGGTGGAAGCGCTCACGCGCGACCTCGGCGGGCCCGCGCCGATCGGGATGCGCGCGAGCCCGAGCGAGGTCAGCGACGCGATCGCCCGGGCGATCGCGGATCGTCCCGCCCTCCGGGCGGCGCTCTGTGCCGCGGTGCCGGCGCTGCGGCAGCGCGCTGCGCTGGCCCCGGATCTCGCGGCGCAGCTCCTGGGAGTCGCGATCCCGTGACCCAGCGGGTCGAGATCCTCGGCACGGGGTTCGACGCGGTGGATCTGGAGAGCGCGGTGCGGCGCATCAGCGCGATGATGACCGAGCCGGGCCCGCACCTCGTCGTGACCGCCAACGTGGAGATGGTCATGCTCGCGCGCCGCGCGCCGGACGTGCGGGAGATCCTGGCCCGCGCGTCCCTCGTGGTCGCCGACGGCGTCGGCGTGGTGTGGGGCTCGCGGCAGCTCGGCCGCCCGCTGCCGGCGCGGGTGCCCGGGATCGATCTCGCCGAGCGGCTCTGTCGGGAGGCCGCCGGCCGGGGCTGGCGGCTCTATCTCCTCGGCGGCGCGGCCGGGGTCGCCGAAGCGGCATCCGCGCGGCTGCGCGCGCGGTATCCGGGCCTCCTCATCACCGGCTGCGCGGGCGGCTACTTCGGCCCGGGGGAGGACCGCCGTGTGGTCGAAGCCGTCCGCCGTGCTTCGCCGGACCTGCTGTTCGCCGGGCTCGGCTTCCCGCGCCAGGAGCGCTGGCTGGCCGGCCGTCTCGACGCCCTCGGCGTGCCGGTCGTGATGGGCGTCGGGGGGACGCTGGACGTCTGGGCGGGGCGGGCCCGCCGGGCGCCACGGCTGTGGCAGACCCTCGGTCTGGAGTGGTCCTACCGCCTCCTCCGCGAGCCGCGCCGGATCCGCCGGCAGCTCGCGATTCCCCAGTTTATGGGGGTGATCTACCTCGAGCGGGCACGCGCGGCTGTCCCGCGTCTCCGGCGCTCGTGAGCGCCGTAGCGCCGTGCGTCGCGGAACCTTTCGCCCGCCCGCTGCGGTACTCTTATGTGTGGCAACGCGCGGTCGCGAGCGCCCGCGTCCGGCGGTGCGAGACGGCCGCCGGCGCCGCGGGGAGGAGTTCCTCGGCGCACCGTGGAAGAGGGCCGGGCCGAACGGCCGTCGGACGTACACAACGCGCTGAGTCGACGCGGCAGGCGAAGGGGCGGTGGCCGCATGGGGGAGGTCCTCAAGGTGTCTGCCGACTCGAAGCCGAAGGCCGTTGCCGGTGCGCTCGCGGCCGTGCTGCGCGAGAAGGGCTCCGTCGAGATCCAGGCGGTCGGCGCGGGCGCCGTGAACCAGGCCGTCAAGGCCATCGCGATCACCCGCGGGTTTGTCGCCCCGAACGGCATCGACCTGGTGGCGATTCCCGCCTTCACCAAGGTGGAAATCGAGGGTGAAGAGCGCACGGCCATCCGCTTTCTGGTCCAGGCCCGCTAGGCCCGGGGCGGAGCCGATCCCGGCGCGGGCACCGGGTGGCCTGCGGTCCGACGCGGAGATGAAGGTCTTCTGCGGCACCGCCAACCCACCGTTGGGCGAGGAGGTGGCCGCCGAGCTTGGCTTTCCCCTCGGTCGCGTCACCATCCGCCGGTTCGAGGACGGCGAGATCTATACACGGTTCGAGGAGAGCGTGCGCGGCGCCGATGCGTTCGTGATCCAGCCCACCTGTCCGCCGGTCAACGAGAACCTGATGGAGCTGCTGGTGATGGTCGATGCGCTCCGCCGCGCGTCGGCCGGACGCATTACCGCGGTCATGCCCTACTATGGCTACGCGCGGCAGGACAAGAAACACGCGCCTCGCGAGCCGATTACCGGCCGCCTCGTCGCGGACCTCCTGCAGAGCGCGGGTGTGCACCGCGTGCTGGCGCTCGACCTCGACGCCGATCAGATCGAGGGGTTCTTCGCGATCCCCGTCGACCATCTGCGGGCGCTTCCCCTGTTCGCGGAGTACCTCGCGGCGAAGGAGCTGTCCCGCGCGGTCGTGGTGGCCCCCGATGACGGCGCGGTGAAAGTGGCCTACCGGCTGGCGGAGCGGCTGCGCCTGCCGCTCGCCGTCGTATTCCAGCGCCGCCCCTCCCCGGACATCAAGCGCGCGGTGCAGGTCGTCGGCGACGTCGAGGACCGCGTGCCGATCCTCATCGACCGCATCATCAGTACGGCCGGTACCGTGTGCTCCGCTCTCGACGCTCTGCGCCAGCATGGCGCGCGCTCCGAGGCCTATGTCTGCGCCACGCACGCGATCCTCGCCGACGGCGCCGTGGCCGCGCTGTCCCGGGACGACATCCAGGAGGTCGCGGTGACCAACAGCGTCCCAACCCCGGCCCAGAAGCGCCTCGCCAAGATGCGAATCCTCTCGGCCGCGCCGCTGCTGGCGCGCGCGATGCGCAACATCCACCTGAACGAGTCGGTGAGCAGCCTCTTCACGTAGTGCGGCAGGGCGCGGTTCCGGTCCGTCGCCACCCCCCATCGTCTCTCCTCTGCCCAAACCACGCGATGGCGTACTGAACCGCTCCGTGGCGGCCGCCGGCGGTCGGTGGTTTGCGCGCGCGCCGCGGCGTGTGTTAGGCTGGGTGCATGAGCGTGCGGACCCGATTCGCCCCGAGCCCCACGGGCTACCTCACGGTGGGCGGCGCGTGGACGGCGTTCTTCACCTGGCTGCTCGCACGCCACGGCAAGGGCCAGTTCATTCTGCGGATCGAGGACACCGACCGGAGCCGGTCGACCGAGGCGTACGAGCAGGCGCTCCTCGAGGACCTGCGGTGGCTCGGGCTGGACTGGGACGAGGGACCGGACATCGGCGGTCCCTACGGCCCCTACCGCCAGACGGAACGCGCGCCGTTGTACCAGGAGCACGCCGGCCTGCTCGTAGAGCGGGGCGCGGCGTACCCCTGCTACTGCACACCGGAGGAGCTGGAGGAGGACCGCCGGCGGGCGGCGGCCGAGCACCGGCCGTACCGGTACTCCGGACGGTGCCGCGGCCTCTCCGTGGAGGAGCGGGCGGCGCGGGCGCGGGAGGGGCGGCGGCCGACGCTGCGGTTCCGGGTGCCGCAGGGGCACCCGCCGATCGTCGTCGAGGATTTGGTCCTCGGCCGCGTGGCATTCGACCCCGCGGACATCGACGACTTCATCATCCAGCGGTCCGACGGCACACCGCTGTACAACTTCGCGAATGTGGTCGACGACCACGGGATGCGCATCACCCACATCACCCGCGGCTCGGAGCATCTGTCCAACACCCCGCGGCAGTTCCTGATGTACGAGGCATTTGGATGGGGGCAGCCCCGGGTGGCGCATTTTCCCTCGCTGTTGGGACCGGACCGCAAGAAGCTCAGCAAGCGCCACGGGGATACCGCGGTGCGGGAGTACGCGGCGCAAGGGTACCTGCCCGAGGCCCTCGTCAACTTCTTCGCGCTGATGGGGTGGTACCCGGAGGACGGCCGGGAGATCTTCAGCGTGCCGGAGCTGATCGAGCGGTTTCGGATCGAGGAGATGGGCCGGAGCGGCGCGATCTTCGACGCGCAGAAGCTGGCGTGGATGAACGGCGTGTACATGCAGCGGGTGTACGGCCGCGATCCGGACCGCGTCGTGGACCTCGTCGTGGCGTACCTGCGGCAGCAGGGCGTGCTCGGCGGCCAGATCAGCCCGGAGCAGCGCGCCTACGTCGAGCGCATCGTCGGCATCATGGGGGAGCGACTCCGCCTGCCGCGCGACATCTGGACCTACGGCGACTTCTTCTTCCAGGACGATGTGGCGTACGATCCGCAGGCGATGCGGCGGTACTTCCGCGGGCGCGAGACCGCAACGCTGCTCCGCCGGCTGCGTCAGGCCCTCGCGGGGGCGGCCCCGTTCGACGCCCCCACGATCGAGACGGCGGTGCGGGCGGCCGCGGCGGAGCTGGGCGTCGAGGGCAAGGCGGTCATCCACCCGCTGCGCGTCGCGCTCACCGGGAAGACGGTGGGGCCCGGGCTCTTCGAGCTCGCGGAGGTGCTCGGGAAGGAGCGGGTCCTGCGGCGGCTCGCCCGCGCCATCGCGCTCGCCGAGGCCGCGGAGCCGCCGGCCGCCGCCCAGCCGGCGGGATAGGTCTCGCGCCCGCCGCGGCTGCCCCGCCCCACGGTCTCCCGGCGCCCCGCGCCGGGGCAGGGGACGCGCGATGGGCCGGTTTCTGATCGGGACGTCAGGATGGATCTATCCGCACTGGCGTGAACGGTTCTACCCGCGCGGCCTGCCACAGAAGGAGTGGCTCGCCCATTACGCCCGGCACTTTCCCACGGTCGAGGTCAACTACAGCTTCTACCGGCTGCCTGAGGCCACGACCTTCGCCGCCTGGCGGGCCGCGGCCCCCGCCGGGTTCGTCTTCGCGGTCAAGGCCAGCCGGTTCATCACGCACATCAAGCGGCTGCGCGACGGCCGCGGTCCGGTGCGGCGCCTCCTCGCCCGCGCCCGCCCGCTGGCGCGGGCGCTCGGTCCGATCCTGTTCCAGCTCGCGCCGAACTTTCACTGCGACGAGGAGCGGCTCGCTGCCTTCCTCCGGGCGCTGCCCCAGGGCCATCGCTACGCGATCGAGTTCCGGCACACGTCGTGGCACCGGGAGCCCGTGTACCGCCTGCTCCGCCGACACCGCGTGGCGTGCTGCATCGCGGACAGCCCCACGATCCCGCGCCGGATCGTGCGGACGGCCCCGTGGGTGTACGTCCGGTTTCACCACTCCGGCGTCGACAGGGGATGCTACTCCGAGGAGCAGCTCCGGCGGTGGGCCGACCAGCTCCGCGCCCTTTGCGGCGACCGGACCGCCTACGTCTACTTCAACAACGACTGGGAGGGATTCGCGGTCGCGAACGCGGCGCGCCTCGCCGAGCTCCTGGGCGGCGACTACTGATCCACGGCCGGGATGGCGCTGCCCCGGCCCGGGTCGACCCACTCCACGTGCCCGCACGAGAAGCACAGCCATGTATCCGGCTCCCGGTCCTCGTAGAGAAACTGCGGGTGCATCTCCTCGTGGCACCGCGGGCACGCGACCGCCGCCCGTTCGATGCCCTCGCGCCGGGGCGTGTCCATCGGGTCCTCCTGCCCGCGGCCGGCTCGCGCGGACGCCGGCGGCGCGGGATACAGCTCCATGGTAGCAGAGGCGACGCGTCCACACCACGGGTCGTGACCCGGTGGAGCGGCGTGCACGCGATGCGCGCGATCAGTTCCACCGCGTTTGACACGTTTCTGCGGCCCCCGATATAATGGGATGGCGCGGTGGGGGATCGTCTAGCGGTAGGACGACGGGCTCTGGACCCGTTAGCGGGGGTTCGAATCCTCCTCCCCCAGCCAGTGTGGACGAGGCCCCGTCTCGCGCCGCGAAGGCCGGGCGCAGCTTCAGTCCCGCCAACTCCGGTACCGGGCGCCCCGGCGCGGCGCGGCTGGCACGCCCGGTCAGCCGCAGGCCGTGTGCGCGGCCGTTACGAGATCGCGACCCAGACGCGTATGGTCGCCGGGGAGCGCGGCGTCCGGACACAGATCTCGCCGTCGATCCCCCTCCGTCGCTGTCATTCCTCGGGCGGTAGCGTCACGCCGATTGCTGCGACCGCTCGGACACCGGACGGTGACCCGAGGGCCCGGACCGCAGCACCCGTGCGGCCACACGGGCGCAGGGCGGAGGCGGTGCCCGAGCCATCGGTTGCCAGCACCATCGTGCGGGCGTCAGATAGCTCGGGGCGCACTGGACGCACCGGCGCCCCGCCGGCGCCTGCGATGCAGGGGTCGGTCGGAGGAGGAATCCGGACCGGGCACGAAGCGGTGCCGCACACGATGCCCCATATCCTGGTCGTCGGAGACGACGAGGCGCTCGGCCACAGGGCGCGCCGCGGCCTCGAGGCGCGCGGGCACAGCGCGCGGCGGGACCTCGGCGGGGAGGCCGGGTACGGCGCCGCGATCCTGGACCTCACGCTCCCGGGCGCGGAGATGGGCTGACCGTGCGGCGGGGCCTGCGCGAGGCCGGCGTCCGCGCACGGCTGCGGCGCCGCGCGACGACGTGCGTCTGGGCGGCCGTCGGGCTCGTTCTGCTGGCCGTGGCCTACCCTCAGATCCGCCGCGTGTCGCCGCTGCCGCGCGGGATTCCCTTCCAACAGATCGGCGTCCCCCTCGCCCGATGGGGTCCCTGGGCGCCGATGGTGTCGGTGCTCCTCATGGTCGCCAACACCTTTGTCCCGATCCCGGGCGAGAGCTTCGGCATCGTCAACGGAGCAGTCTTCGGATTCTGGGGCGGGTTGGCCGTCTCGTGGGCCGGGGTGATGAGCAGTGCCGTGCTCGCCTTCGGCATCGGCCGCTCGCTCCGTGGCCGCACGCTTGCGCAGGGCCCCGTCCAAGGGCTCGTGGCCTATGCCGATGCGCTCGTCCGGCGAGGCTGGCAGGTCGCGCTGGTGATCCGATTCATCCCCTTGTTCCCGTTTGCCCTGTTCAATTTCGCCCTCGGCCGGGCCCCGGTCCGGTGGGGGACGTTTGTCTGGACGACGGCGTTGGGCGTGTTGCCGATGACGGCGGCCCTCGTCGCGGTCGGGTACGGCGCGGCGGCCGCGCCCGGCGTGGTCGTGTGGGGGATGCCCCCGCTGGCCGGCTGCCTCGTCGCTGGCCTCACGCTGCGTGCCCGCATCGGCCGGGGACCGTTGGCGCGTCCGGTACGCGGGACCGGCGACTCGAACAGTCACGAGCCCCGCGTGCCCTGAGCGGGAACCGAGCGTGCGATCCGCGGTGGCAGGCTGTGGCCGCGGTGGGGGCCTTGCGGGCCGTCGAACCGGCGGGGCCCGCCACGAGCCCGCGTAGTGCCGCGAGGCGCTCGCGGAGGATCCGGGTCCGACCGGCCGGATCGTCGCCCGCCGGGCGCGCACGTCCAGCGTCGAAGCGCTACCGGCGTCCCTCTTGCGTATGCCGGCCCTGGAGCGCGCTTGCGGCCGGAACCGGGCCGCACTTCGGGCCACGGGAGGTCCTCTCGATCATCTGAAGAACATCAGCACCAACCTTGGCCGACTCGTGGAATCGCATGCCCGAGCCGTAGCCCAGCCGCTAAAACGGTGGCGTGCGGAACCGCGGGAGCGAGCGCGGTAGCCACGACCGCGGCGGAGGACGTCCGTACACGGGAGGGGAGCGGGGATGGCGACGATCGGCGTTGCGGCCGAACGCGATGTCGTGTACTATCCCGAAGACCGCCTGCCCTGGGTCCAGACCGTCCTGCTCGGCATCCAGCACGTCATGGCGATGTTCGGGGCCACCGTCCTCGTGCCCCTGATCCTCGGCTTCAACGTCAACACCGTCCTCTTCTTCAGCGGGGTCGCGACGCTCGTCTTCATCGGCGTGACGGGCGGCAAGATCCCCAGCTACCTCGGATCGTCCTTCTCGTTCATCGGCTCGGTGCTGGCGATCCAGGGAGGCGCGGGGCACAACCAGCCGCTGGCCTACGCGGGCATCGTGATCGCCGGGGCGCTGTACTTCCTCGCCGGCGTCGCGGTGCACGCGCTCGGCGCCCGCGTGATCCGCTTCTTCATGCCGCCGATCGTCACCGGGACCGTCGTGGCCGTCATCGGCCTCGCGCTCGCGAATGCGGCGTGGGGCAGCTACGCCAAGGACCTCTTCACCGCGACCGTGACGACGCTCGCGGCCGCCCTGGCCAGCGTGTACCTGCGCGGGTTCGCCCGCCTGCTGCCGGTCCTGATCGGCGTGATCGTCGGGTACCTGGTGGCGCTCGTCACCCCCCACTGCGCGGCCGCCGCGGCCGGGTGCCACGTCAACCTGGCCCCGGTCGCCGCCGCGCCGTGGATCGGCCACCCTCAGTTCAGCACCCCGCAGTTCAGCCTGCGGGCGGTGAGCCTGTTCTGGTTCATCCCCATCGTCCTCATCGCGGAGAACACCGGCCACATCTATGCGATCAGCGGCCTGATGAAGCGGGACCTGACGGGCTTCCTGGGCCGCGCGTTCATGGGTGACGGGATCGGCACGATGCTCAGCGGCCTCTTCGGCGGGACCGGCGAGACCACGTACGCCGAGAACATCGGCGTCATGGGCATCACGAGGGTGTTCTCGATCCCGGTGTATGTGCTCGCGGCGGTCGTGGCGATTCTGCTCGGGTTCATCCCAAAGTTCGGCGCGCTGGTGAACAGCGTGCCGACGAGCGTCCTCGGCGGCATCGAGCTGTACCTGTTCGGTCTCATCGCGGCGATCGGGGGCAAGATCTGGGTCGACGCGGGCGTGGACTTCTCGAACCGCACCAACCTGGCGACGGCGGCGATCCCGCTGATCCTGGCCGCGAGCGGCGCGGACATCAAGGCGGGGGCCTTCGAGATCAACAACCTCGGGCTCGGGGCGCTCGGCGCCATCTTCCTCTACCAGGTCCTGCGGCCGGGCGTGGTCCCATCCGCAGCCGGCGCGGGCCCGGAGGAGGCGGCCGGCGCTCCCGCACGCGGCAGGGGCGCCACCCCATGAGGGCTGCCGACTCGGGGTCGGCCAGCTGACCGGCGGCGCCACGCGGCTCGAACGACGCCCGCCGAATCGCCGCTCCTGTCCGGCTTTGCCCGCGTGGCCGTTACGGCCGTTACGCTGCGCATCGACGCCGCCGCAAAACCATGCTACACTACACGCAGCCTCCCGGCAGACGGGCTGGCGCCGCGATCGCGCCGCCGGAGAGATCCCCCGGCGTCCCTGCCCGTCCCGCTCCCCTCCGGTGAGCCCCCGGCGCCGCACCTCACGTCGCACCCGGAGCGTAACCGATGGCGCTCGACCAGGACCGGAATCGCATGCTCGCCGCACTGCCGGAGTGGCCGGTCGGAGCAGAGAGCCAGGATCTCGCCGCCGCGCCCGGTCTGCCGCGCGACGCGGCGGAACGCCGCCTCCTGCGCTGCGCCGGTTACGGGCTCGTTGCCCGGCCCCGCGGGAGCGGGTCCGGAGCGACGGTCATCACGGACCGGGGCCGCGACTGTCCGGCCCGGCCGGGACTGTAGTCGCGATGGGCGCACTGGGGAGGAGCACCTCTCGCCGCACCCCGACCGCCGCGGATCTCGAACAGCGCCGGCGTACGCTGCAGATCCGGTCGGCCGCGCGCCGGGGCAGCACCACGGCCGACATCGCGGAGCGGTACCAGCTGCCCGCGAAGGTCGTCGAGCGGACGCTGGCCGCCGCGCGCGATCCCCGTCTCGCCGACCCTGCCGATCTGCTGGCGGCGCGGGCAGGCGCGCCGGGCCTGCCCGACCCCGACGTGCAGGTGTACTGGATGGGGTTCCTCACGGCCGCCGGATGCATATGGGGCCAGGGAGCCTCGGCCACGCTTGTCGTCACGCTCGGCGAGAAGTCCCAGGCCTACGTGGAGAGGCTCATGGCCGACCTCGCGGGGCCGCACGTGCGATACGAATTCTGCCGCAGCAGCCTGCTGGGGTGGCAGCTGTATATCAGGGATCAGGCGCTCTGCCGGGCGCTCATCCCGTGGGGCATTCCGTCGGATCTACACGGAGGCGATCCGGGGTTGCTGGACGATCTACCGGAGCGGTTCGCGGCCCCGTTCCTGCGCGGGTATGCCGATGGGGACTGGCCCGCTGGTCGCGCCGCGGCCGGCGGTAGGCTGACGCTCCACGGGACGCCCGCCGTCCTGGCCGGCATCAACGCGATGGCGCGCCGATGCTGGGGGATCACGGGGGGCGTCATCAGCGGGCCGGCTCCCCGGGCACAGCTCCGCTTCCGCGGCCCGCGTGCCGGCCGGGAGTTCCTGGCCAGGATCCTCGCGTACACGCGCCGCGGGCGCGGCGCGGACGCAGATGCTGCACTAGCTGCTGGACCGCGGCCAGGCGTGGGGCGTGACGTGTGCCCCGACGCCGGGAAGTAGAGGGGCACACCCGCGACCCGCGACCGTGTGGATCGTGCTCGCCAGCTCCGCGGGCGAAAGGGTCTTCAGCACATAGGCCGCTGCGCCGGCGGCGATCGCGTTACAGTACACCCCGCCGTCATCGACGTCGGTGAGCACGACCACTTGTGTGCTCGGGCACCGCGCCCTGATCGCCCTGATCGTCGCGATCCCGTCTCCTCCGGGCAGGGCCACGTCCATCACCACGACGTCTGGCGCCAGGGTGGAGGTCTGGGCGACGCCATCGTACCCGTCGCCGGCCTCGCCGACGATCGCGATGCTCCGGTCCGTCCGGAAGACCTCTTTGATGCCTTCCCGCAGCAAGGTCTGTGCATCGATGAGGAGCACGCGCGTGCGCATGGGGTGGCCCTCCTCTGCGGCGTATGGGGTGGCTACACGCGATCGTCCGAGCGGATGCGTCGGCACTGCGATTTTGTCCTGGGCCCCCGTCTCCTGCCGAACACCTGTTTGCCATCGGGGCGGCCACGCGCGCTGAGGCCGCGCCGGCTCATGACTCCAGCTCGTGCATCGTCCTGAGGAAGCTGATGACGTCCTCTCGCGTAAGCATCCCGACCATCCGGCCGTCCTCCACGACGGGAAGCTGGTTCACGCCGTCGCGATCCATCTCGACCATCGCTGGCCAGACCTTGGTACCCGGCCGGACCCGCCGCACCCGCGCGGCGGGCGTCATGATCTCGGAGGCGGGCGTGTGCGGCCACCGCTCGCGCGGTACGGCCTTGATTCGGTGCAGCGTCACCAGGCCGACGAGCTGGTCGCCGTGCGACACGACGAAGCACCGCCGGCCGCCCCCCAAGATGTGCTCGTCCACCAGCTCTTGTAGCGAGGTGGTGGGCGAGATCGCGCAGTACTGGCGGTTCATCAGCTCCGCCACGGTGTGGCCTCCCAGGAGCCGCTGCACGGTCTGCCGCTGGATCTCCGCGGTGGCCGCGCTCTCCAGGAACCAGCCGATGAAGGCGATCCACACCCCGCTGCCCGGATGCCCGGTGAAGATCTGCACCACGCCCCAGAGGATGAAGAGGAAGCCAACGATGCGGCCCACCGTCCCGGCGGTGTACGTGGCCCGGGAGAGATTCTGTGTCGCCGACCACACGAGCGCGCGGAGCACGCGACCGCCGTCGAGGGGGAAGCCGGGGATCAGGTTGAACGCGCCGAGCGTCGCGTTGATGTAGGCGAGGTAGCGGGTGAGCGCGAGCCACGGCCCGGAGCCGGCCGCGGGCCGCTGGAGGGCAAGGAAGACGAGCGCCAGCGCGAAGCTCACGGCGGGGCCGGCGAGGGCCACCCGCAGCTCGATGCCCGGGCTCGGCGGCTCGGCCGTGATCTGCGAGACGCCTCCGAAGACGAACAGCGTGATGCGGCGGACCGGGATGCGATTGCGGAGCGCCACGACCGAATGGCCCAGCTCGTGCAGGACCACGCTCAGAAAGAGGGCCAGCGCTGTGAGCGCGCCGAGGAGCCAGTACACCCCGGCCGGCCGCGCCGGCAGCGCCGCCGGATAGTACGTCACGGCCAGGGCCCACGTGATCGCCACGAAGATGAGGAACCACGAGTAGTCGATGCCGATCGGGATTCCGAGGACCCGCGCGACAGGGATATGATGCCTGTCCATCCGCCGCTCCTCCCGCCGCAGTCCGCCGGCGGCTGCCGGCCCCTGCACCGAGGACATCCATCGTGGATTTCCCCCGGTAGCCCACCCCGCCCACCGGCAAACCGCTCAGGTAATGCGATCGGCCGGGGACCCGGCGAGCATCGGCTGCGGCGAATGCGACTCCGTTGCAGGGGCGCGCCGCCGGCAAACGGCCCTGGAGCCGGAGTAAACCTGCCCCGGTCCGGTGGGGCCCGGGCCCGCGGGCCACGGCGCCGCCCGCGGGCACACGGCAGGGGAGCTGGGGCACGCTGTCCCGGCCGATGGGAGCCCGGGCCGCTAGGTGGGAGCCCCGGGTCTTCCTCCGGCAGGCTGTCCGGGATGCGCAGGGCGAAGTTTGCGGGCGGCCACGCGCATCTGGTATACTCGCTGGTGGCCACCGGAGCCGGCCCCATCGTCTAGAGGCCTAGGACGCGGCCCTCTCAAGGCCGAAACGGGGATTCGAATTCCCCTGGGGCCACCACGGGTCACCGCATGACTGTCGCGACCCGCTGGCCGCGACGCCCGTCAGGCCGCCTTCACCTCCGAGGTGCAGTACGCGCAGCGGACCGCCTCCCGCGGGATCGCGGAGAGGCAATACGGGCAGGGGCGGGTCGGCGCCGCTTCGGGGGCGCGGTGCATCCGGTTGATCTGCCGAACCAGCAGGAAGATCACGAAGGCCACGATGATGAAGTCGATCACGGTGTTGATGAACACCCCGTAGTTGACCGTCGGCGCGCCCGCGGCTTTCGCGGCGGCGAGGGAGGCGTAGGGCCCGCCCCGCAGCACGAGAAACAGGTTCGTGAAGTCGATGCCGTGCAGCAGCAGCCCGATCGGCGGCATGATGATGTCGTTCACGAGCGACGAGACGATCCGCCCGAACGCCGCGCCGATCACGATCCCGATCGCCAGGTCGAGGGCGTTGCCGCGCATCACGAACGTCCTGAACTCCCTGAGCATCGCTGACCCTCCTCGCCGGTCCGAGTCACTGGCGCATGTCCTGCCGCGCGGCCGCCGGATCGCCGGACCGCCGCGCCGATGAGCGGGGTCGCGCTCGCCCACCCCTCCGTGGGCGGCCACCGCACCACCGGCCTGGCGCGCGGCTCAGCCGTGCGCCAGGCCGGGCAGCAGGGCCGACGCGCCGGCCGGCCGCGGCTCCCGGAGCGGCCAGCGGCCTGCGTCCGCGAGCGTGACGAACTCGAGCACCGCGCGGTTGAACGCCTCCGGTTCCTCGAGGTTGATCGTGTGCCCGGTGGCCGGCAGGACGAGCAGGCCGGCGGAGCGGATGTGCCGCTTCAGGAACAGGCCGGGGGCAAGGCACGGCTCGTCCTCGTCGCCGTTGACGATGAGCGTCGGGACGGTCAGGCGCTGCAGCGCGTCCGCGAGCGAGTACACCGAGGGCCGTCGCGCCTGCACCCCGCGCATCGTGCCGGCGCTGCCCGGCCCCGAGTGGCGCGCCAGCGCATCCGCGAACTCCTGCCAACCGCGCGGATCCTTGCGCATGAACGGCAGCCGCGTGGGGCCCCGCGCGTACGCCGGGCCGACGGCGGCCATTCCCTCGCGGTCGATCCGCCGGGCGAGCTCCTCCGCGTCGCGCCGGAACCGCTCCGGGTCGTCGGATCCGTAGCCGCACCCCGCCACCACGAGCGACCGCGCCATCTCCGGGTGGCGCAGCCCGACGTGCAGCACCGCGTACGCTCCCATGGACAGCCCGCACAGGTGCGCCTGCGCGAGCTCCAGGTGCCTCATCACGCCGAGGAGGTCCTCGACCGCGGCGTCCTGGGAGTAGGCCGCGGGATCCTCCGGGACGTCCGAGGGCGGATAGCCGCGGGCGTTGTACGTGACCACCCGGAACCGCCGGGCGAAGAACCGCACTTGGGGCTCCCAACTCCGGCTATCGCCCGCGAACTCGTGCACGAGGACGAGCGGGAAGCCCTCCCCGGTGGTCTCGTAGTACAGCCGCACTCCGTTGACGGACGCGTAAGGCATGCAGACCTCCGGCGCGGGCTCTACGCTCAGGATTGGCGGTCCGCGGCCGAAGCGCCTGCCGGGGGACCGACACCGGGGCGGCCGGGTCTCGCTGGATCGGCGGGCGGAGAGGATCTACAATGAGCACGACCATGCACCGGCTGGCGGGGGCACTGGCGCTCGTCCTCGTGGTCGCCGCGGCGCCGCCGGCGCGCGCGCCGGCGGCGCCCGCCGCATCGGCCGTGATCCGTCTCCTGCCGGAGGCGCCCGTGCAGGGCGATACGCTGACCGTCCTCGTCTCGATCCCGGACCGCGCCCGCGCGTCCGCCCTGTGGGACCGCACGCCCGTGCCCACGTTCCCGGTCGGGCGCGTGGTACGGGCGCTCGTCGGCACCGATCCCGACACCGCCGCCGGCGTCCACACGATCCACGTCGCGGTGACCGACGAGGACGGCGCGGCGCAACACCTCTCCCGCACGGTGCGTCTGCGGGCCGCCCGGTTTGCGGTCCGCCGGCTGACGCTGCCGCCGAAGACCTTCGGGCTGATCACGCCCGCGAACCTCGCGATCGAGCGGCAGGTGCTCGGACCGGTGCTCGGGCGCCGGACCGCCGTCGCGTGGTGGCACGGACCGTTCGAGGCGCCGTCCACCGGCCCGATGGACTCGCCGTACGGGGAGCAGGGCCTCTACAACGGCCACCGGGAGTGGTGGCACATGGGCGTCGACTTCCAGGCGCCGGCGGGCGCGCCCGTGACCGCGGCCAACGCCGGCACCATCGCGCTCGCGCGGGCGCTGCCGCTCGGCGGCAACACCGTCGTGATCGACCACGGCCAGGGCGTGCTGACCGAGTATCTCCATCTCGCAGCGTTCGCGGTCCGCGAGGGCGATCGCGTGGAGAGAGGAGCCCTGATCGGCCGGATCGGCGCCACCGGGCTCGTGACCGGGCCGAGCCTGCACTGGGGCCTCTACGTGAACGGGATTCCGGTCAACCCGCTCTTCTGGATGGCGCCGCGGCCGGGCCTGACCGCGCTGGAGTAGCGCGGGCGCCGGGGCTGGCCGCCCCCTCTACTTCACCAGCACGTCCAGCAGCCGGGGCTCGCTGCTCCGCTCGGACAGCGCCGCCCGCAGCTCCGCCGGGTCCGTGACGAGCCGGCCGGGCACGCCGAACCCCCGGGACACGCTCGGGATATCCACGGGCGGCGCGTCCAGATCCATGCCGACCAGGCGCTCGGGCGGCACCGGGCCGCCCTTGTACGTCTCCATGCCGTCCTTCAGGATCTGGTACGCGCGGTTGTCCAGCACGAGCACCGTCGTCGGGATGCGATACCGGGCCGCGGTCCACAGCGCCTGCACCGTGTACATCAACGAGCCGTCCCCGATCGCGCAGATCACCCGCCGGTCCGGCCACGCCATCTGGGCGCCGAGGCTCGCCGGCAGGCCGAGTCCGAGCGAGCCCGCCGCCACCCCGAGGTACGACCGCTCCGTGCGCAGGGGCAGGTAGCGGTCGATCAGCCGCGCCGCGGTGATGGCCTCGTCGACGACGGTCGTGTCGTCGTCCATCACGTCGCCCAGGATCCGGTACACGCACGCGGCCGTCATCCGGTCGCCGGGCTTCGGCAGGCTCGCCGCCTGCCGCCACCTCTCCTCGCGCCGGGTCCGTTCCACCCGTACCGCCGCCGCCCGCGCGGCGGCAGACGCCCGGCGGCCCGCGTCCAGATGCTCCGGGAGCCGCTCCGCCACCTCCGTGAAGACGGCCGCGACGTCGCCGGCGATCCCGAGCGTCGTCGGCACGTTCTTGCCGATCTCCCAGGGATCGGGATCCACGTGGATGACGGTCGTGCTCGGCGGGAGCCGCACCGGCGGGGTGTAGAGGAGCGACGCGAACTTCCGCGCGCCCGCGAGCACCACGACATCCGCGCTGCCCAGCTCCGCGCGGAGCTGGGTCAGCGAGAACCCGACCATCCCGAGGTACTGGGGGTGGTCGGTGGGGAACGCCGAGCGGGCGGGCAGACGCTCCCCGTACACGCGCGCGCCCGTCGCCTCGGCGAGGCGGACGAGCGCGGCACGGGCCTCGGGCGTCGCGGCGCCCCCGCCGACGATCAGCACGGGCGCCTCCGCCGCCGCGAGCGCGCGCGCGACCGTGTCGAGCGCCCCCGGCGACGGGCGGGCGCCGCCCGCGAGCGTGATCCACGGGGCGGGCCCGTCGACCGGCTCGTCCAGGCAGTCCATCGGGAGCGAGAGGAACACCGGCCCCGCGGGCGGCGCGCTGGCGAGCGCGAACGCCCGCGCGAGCGCCACGGGGACGTCCGCACCCGTCTTGACCTCGTACGACCACTTGGTGAACGGCGCCGCCACGCGCGCGAGGTCGCTCCACAGGCTCGGGTCCTGCAGCACCATCCGCCGGTCGACCTGGCCCGCCGTGACGACGAGCGGCGCCCGGGCGCGATACGCGTTGAAGATGTTGCCGAGCCCGTTGGCCACCCCGGGCGTGATGTGGAGGTTGACGACGGCCGGCTCTCCCGTGGCCTGCGCGTACCCGTAGGCCATCCCGACGGGGATGGCGTCCTGGAGCGCCAGCACGTACGCGATCTCGGGGTAGTCGGCGAACATCTCCATGAAGCCGAGCTCCGTCGTCCCCGGGTTGCCGAAGACGCAGCGGACGCCCCGCTGCCGGAGCATCTCGAAGAGCGCGGTCTTCGCCTGCATGACGACGCGTCAGCCGCGCAGGCGGCGGTACAGGTCCTCGAGGCCCTGGCGCGTGAATGCGGCGCTCTGGCAATAGGCGATGATCTCCCGCTCGTGTCGCTCGACGGCGGCCACCGCCTCCTCGAGCCGCGGGGCGATCTCCAGCGGGATCTCGAGCACCCCGTGCTGGTCGGCGTGGAGCAGGTCGCCGGGGCGCACCACAAGGCCGCCCACCTCGACGGGCTGGCCGAAGTCGACCGGGTGCACGTAGGCGTGGGAGACGGCCACGCTGGCGGCGAAGAAGTGGAATCCAAGGGTCCGGACCTCGTCGAGGTCCCTCACCGACCCGTTGGTGACGGTGCCGACGCATCCCAGCGCGCGGTGGATGTTGCTCTGGACCTCTCCCCAGTACGCGCCGATCCCCGGCGGGTCGTCCAGGTCCCGCAGGACGACGATGCGGGGCGGGGGAACCTCCTCGAGCGCCCGCCACATCTCGATGCGGCGGGCGGCGGCCTCCCGCGGCGGCTCGATGGTGGCGCGGCAGGTGGCCGTGAACGCGTAGCCGACCATCGGGCCGAGCTCCGGGAACAGGCAGCGGATCTGGCACGACATGAACCCGGCGGTGCGCGGCCGGGCGTTGAACGTCTCCACGGCGTTGGCCAGGGTCGGCGTGCTGAACGTCCGCAGGCGGGCCAGCACGTCGGGCGCGAGCGGCGTGTGCATGCGGTCCTCCACGGGGCGTGATCGACCGTCGCCAGGATTCTCGCGATCGAACGGTGATACCTGCCGCCGGCACCGGAGAGCAGCCCGATGATGCAGTGGCAAAAGAACCTCTACGCGCTGTGGACGGCGCAGTTTCTCGCGATGGTCGGGCTGACGCTGATCGCCCCGTTCATTCCGCTGTTCATCGGCACGCTGGGCGTCCGGCGGATCGAGGACGTGGAGCGGTGGAGCGGCCTCCTCTTCGCGGCGCCGTTCCTCGCCCAGGCGCTCATGGCGCCGGCCTGGGGCGTGGTGGGGGACCGGTACGGCCGGAAGAGCATGGTGATGCGAGCGCTCGTCGGGATCGGCTCCACGAACTTCCTCTCCGCGTTCGTGCAGCGCGTGGAGCAGTTGCTGGCGCTGCGCGCCATCCAGGGCGGCGTGAGCGGGTTCGTGGCGGCCACCAACGCCCTCGTCTCGGCGTCGATCCCGCGGGACCGGGTGGGCGCGGCGATGGGCTTCCTGCAGACGTCGCTCACCGCGGGGGGCGTGGTCGGGCCGCTGATCGGCGGGGCGCTGGCCGACCTCGTGGGGTACCGCCGGGTCTTCGTCATCAACGGCCTGATGTGCTGGCTCGCGGCGGGCGTGGTCCTCCGGTATGTGCGTGAGCCGGGCGGGGAGCGGGTGCCACGCGCCGGGCCGGGCGTGCGCGCGCACGTGACCTCCTTCCTCGGGTCGCCGACGCTGCGCACCGTTGGGCTCCTCCTCGTGGCGAGTCAGGCTGCGGTCTGGGCGATCGAGCCGATCTTTCCGGTCTTCGTGGGCACGCTCGGCGTGCCGCCGGACCGCGTCGCGACCGTCGCCGGCGCGCTGTTCTCCGTGACAGGAATCGCCTCGATCGCCGGCGCGCCGCTGTGGGGACGAAGCTCCGACCGGATCGGCGAGGGGAGGGTGCTCGCGCTGGTGCTGTGGGGAGCGTGCGCCGCGTACGCGGCGCAGGCGTGGGTCCGATCCCCGGTTTCGCTGTTCGCGCTCCGCGCGGTCCTGGGGTTCTTCATCGGGGGTCTCATGCCCCCGCTGTACGCGCTGGTCGCCCGGCTGACGCCGCCGGCCCGGCTCGGCGGGATGATGGGGGTGACGAGCAGCGCGATCACGGCCGGCAACCTCGCGGGGCCGCTGCTCGGCGGGATGCTCTCGGCCGCGATCGGCATCCGGCCTGTGTTCGTCGTCGCCGCGGCGATGCTGGCGATCTCGGCGCTGGGTACCCGGGGCTTGGTGCCGGAGCGCGCCGGCGGGGGCGATCCCGGAGCCGCGCGCGGCCCCCGGCCGCGGCAGGAGGCGGAGTGATCGGCGCCAATTGTGACAGGGGACATCCCCCTACGAGACCATGGCCGGCGGCTTTGTCGGGTTCGCGGTCCGCCGCGTGCTCGCGGCGATTCCGACGCTCTTCGGCGTCACCCTCATCGTCTTCTTCATGGTCCGGATGCTGCCCGGTGACCCGGCGCGCATCCTGGCGGGGGAGCTGGCGTCGCAGGAAGAAGTAAACCGGATCCGGGCCCAGCTCGGGCTGACGAAGCCGGTCGTCGTCCAGTACGAGATCTTCATCCGTAACGCGCTCCGGGGCAACCTCGGAAGATCCACGGTCACCCAGGCGCCGGTGGCCTACGAGATCGAGACCCGCCTGCCCCAGACGGCGGTGCTGGCCGCGACGGCCACCGTGCTGGCCGGGGTCGTCGGGATCGTCTCCGGGATCGTCGTCAGCACGCGGCAGTACACCCCCACCGACTACCTCGTGACGGTCCTGGCGCTCGCCGGCGTGAGCATCCCCGTCTTCTGGCTCGGCCTCATGCTGATGCTCGTCTTCGCGGTCGGCCTGCACCTCGTGCCGGCCGGCGGGGACGCCGGGCCCACGAGCCTCATCCTCCCGTCGATCACACTCGCCGCGTTCAGCCTGGCGATCATCGAGCGGATGACGCGGAGCAGCATGCTGGAGACGCTGCGGCAGGACTACGTCCGGACCGCGCGCGCGAAGGGCTTGGCCGAGCGCCTCGTCGTGTACCGCCACGCGCTGCGCAACGCGCTGATCCCCGTCGTCACGGTGATCGGGCTGCAGTTCGGCAGCCTGATCGGCGGGGCGGTCCTGACCGAGACGACGTTCGCGTGGCCGGGGATCGGCCGGCTCCTCGTCTCCGCGATCAGTTCGCGCGACTACCCGGTGATCCAGGGCGTCGTGCTCCTGTTCGCCGTGACCTTCCTGGTCATCAACCTCGTCATGGACCTTCTGTATGGCTACATCGATCCGCGCATCAAGTACGGCTGAGCGCCCGCCGGAGCGCCGCTTCAGCCACCCGCTGGCGATCCTCGCCCGGATGGCGCGGAACAGGACCGGGATGGCGGGGCTCGCCGTCCTCGCCGTCATGGTCGCCTCGGCGGCGCTCGCCGGGGTCATCCTGCCGTACAACCCCGACACCGCCGACCTGGGCGCCGTGCTGCACGGGCCGTCGCTCGCCCATCCGTTCGGGACGGACCAGCTCGGCCGGGACATCCTCACCCGGGTGGTGTACGGCGGGCGGATCTCGTTGCTGATCGGCGTCTTCGCCGTGGCGCTCGGCGCGGCGATCGGGGTGCCGCTGGGGATCTGCGCGGGGTTCTACCGGGGGGCGCCGGACGCGCTCATCCTGCGGATCGTCGATGTGATGCTGGCCTTTCCCGGCTTCCTGCTGGCGCTCGTGCTGATCAGCCTGCTCGGCGTCGGCTTTACCAACGTGATCCTCAGCGTCGGCATCGCCTCGATCCCGGTGTACATCCGCCTGGTCCGCGGCGTCACCCTGTCGGTGCGGGAGCAGACCTACGTCGAGTCGGCGCGCGCCGCGGGGCTCCCGGACTGGATCATCATGGTGCGCCACGTCCTGCCCAATACCGCCGCCCCGATCATCGTGCAGTCGACGCTCCAGCTCGGCACGGCGCTCCTCACGGCCGCCGGGCTCGGGTTCCTCGGCCTCGGCGTGGTGCCGCCGACGCCGGAGTGGGGCGCGATGCTGGGGGAGGCCCAGACGTACCTGCTCACGACCTGGTACATGGCCACGTTCCCGGGGCTCGCGATCTTCGCCGCGGTGATGGCGTTCAACCTGCTCGGCGACGGCCTGCGCGACGCGCTCGATCCGCGGATGAAGGTGCTGTAGCCCGTCGGGGTGCCGCCCGGTATCGGCGACGGACCGCTACTTCCAGGTCGCGTAGATCGCGGCCCACTTCTCGTTGGGCGTCGTGGTGACGCCCTCGAGGTGGCTCGACGTCACGACGTAGAAGTTCTGGCTCCACAGGAAGATCCACGGCGCGTCCTTCCAGATCAACTCCTGGGCCTCCTTGTACATCTCCTGGCGCTTCTTCGGGTCCGGCGTCGTCTGGCCCGCCAGCAGCAGCTCGTCCACCTTCGGGTTCTTGTAGAAAGAGGACGCGAGTCCCTTCGTCGGCCACTGGCCCGAGTAGAACTGTCCGTACAGCTCCGCGTCGGCGTCCAGGTACGGCGCGGCCCATCCGAGGACGAAGATCTGCAGCGGCGTCTGCTCGAGCGGCGCCGTGACCCACTTGATGTACGTCGGCCAATCGGTCGTCTGGATCTGCGCCTTGACGCCGACGTTGGCGAGCTGGGCGGCGACGGCCTGGGCGAACTGGTAGTCCTGGATGTACCGGCCGGTGGGCGTCCGGAAGCTCACGCTGAACCCCTGCGGGAACCCGGCCTCGGCCAGGAGCTTCTTCGCCTGCACCGGGTTGAACGGCCACCCGCCGGGCTGCACCTTCGTGTACCCGAACAGGAACGGCGTCGTCGGCGACTCCAGCACCGTGCCCAGGCCGAAGAGGATGCTCTGGATGATCGCCCGCTTGTTCACCGCGTAGTTGAGCGCCTGCCGCACCCGCACGTCCTTGAGCGGCCCGTACTGGTTGTTCAGGCCGATGAAGATGTCGCGGTCGCTCGGGCCCTCCACGACCTTCAGGCTCTTGTCCCGCCTCAGCGCCGGGACGTCAGGGGCGGGCGGCTCGAAGGCCATCTGCACGTCGCCGGCCCGCAGCATCGTCTCGCGTGTGCCGGCGTTGGGCACGACGCGGAAGGTCACCACGTCGAAGTACGGCTTGCGGCCCCAGTAGCTGGGGTTGCGGACGAGCGTGATGTGGTCGCCGTGCGCCCACTCCTTGAACATGTACGGGCCGGTGCCGGCCTCGGTGGGGCCGAGGGGGATCTTGTCGTTGCCGATCTTCTTCACGGCCGCCGGCGAGAGGATCTCGCCTCCCGTGGTCGCCATCCGCGCGAGGAGGGTTGGGCTCGGGCGCCTGAGGTGGAGGACCACCGTGTAGCGGTCCGGCGTCTCGATCCGGCTCGGGTCGATGTCCGTGAAGTAGTACCGGTTGGGGTTGCGCACGGCGGGATCGAGCCACCGCTCGACGTTGAACTTGACCGCCTGGGCATCGAAGTCGGTCCCGTCCTGGAACTTGACGCCCTGCCGCAGCTTGAAGGTATACGTCAGCCCGTCGTTGCTCACCGTCCACGAGGTCGCGAGCTGGCTCACCACCTTCGTGTACTGCGGCTGGCCCGGCTGCACGCCGGACCGCTCGTCGTTGTACCAGACGAGCGAGTCGAACATGTAGTCCACCATGTTCGCCACCGTGGTGGTCGTCTGCCCCTCGGGATCCAGCGTGTCCGCGTCGATGCCCACCGCGATCACGAGCGTCGTCGGCGCGGCCGCCTGCCCGCGCGGGAGCGCGCCCAGCGTCAGCGCGAGCGTGCACGCGACGCCGAGCGCCACGATGAGACGCAGGTCTCTCCGGCTCATGCCCGCTTCCCTCCTCGCCGCCGCCGGGCCGCCCCGGGGCGCGTTCCGCCACCCGGGACGGCGTCCTGGACGCGCAGAAGTATGGGAGTGTACGTGCCACCCCGCGCGAATTCCTCCGCGCACCTCGACCGCCACAAGCCCCACCCGAGCGGGATGGGGCGCCGGGGTGGCGCGACGGTCACGCGTACAGATGGCACGCCGCGTAGTGGCCCCGCCCGACGGCGGCGAGCGGCGGGGCGGCGGCCCGGCAGACCGCCATCGCGTGGGGGCAGCGGTCCACGAACGGGCACCCGCGGGCCGGCCCGATGGGCGTCGGGACGAGCTCCGTCTCGGGGATCTCCGGCGCGCGGTGCCCGGGATCGGGCACCGGGGCTGCGGCGAGCAGGAGCTGCGTGTACGGGTGCTTGGCGCGCGCGAGCACCTCCGGCGTGGGGCCGATCTCCGCCACCGTCCCGAGGTACATGATCATCGTCGCGTCGCAGACGTAGCGCACGAGCGCGAGGTCGTGCGAGATGTACACGGTCGTGAGGCGGCGCGTCCGCGCGATCTCCTTCATGAGGTTGAGCACGCCCGCGCGGATGGAGACGTCGAGCATCGAGACCGGCTCGTCCGCGACGAGAAAGACGGGGTCCACCATCAGCGCGCGGGCCAGGCCGACGCGCTGGAGCTGCCCTCCCGAGAGCTGGTGGGGAAACGCGTCCACGAACGCCTCGGCGGGGGAGAGGTGCACCTGGTCCAGCGCCGCCAGCACCCGGTCCATCCGGTCGCCGGGCGTGCCGATGCGGTGGATGACGAGCGGCTCGAGCAGCGCCCGCCCGATCGTGAAGCGCGGGTTGATCGCCTCGTACGGGTTCTGGAACATCATCTGGGCCCGCCGCCGGAACGCCAGCAGCCGCGGCCCCGCGAGCGCGTGGAGGTCGACGCCGTCGAACCGGATGCGGCCGGCGCTCGGCGTGAGGAGCCGCACGAGCAGACGGGCGAGCGTGGTCTTCCCGCACCCGCTCTCCCCGGCGATCCCGAGCGAGGACCCCCGCGGGATCTCGAACGAGACGCCGTCCACGGCGCGCAGGTAGTCCCCGCCGCCGGGGCGCCTCCAGAGAGAGCGGCGGAGCGGGAAGTACTTGCGCAGGCCCTCGACCTGGACGAGCGGCTCCGCGGTCATCGGACCCCGACGCGCCACCGGCGCGCGTCCCGGGATTGGGCCCGCAGCTCGCCGGCCTCCTCCGCGCGATGGCAGGCGGCCCAGCGCCCGCGCTCGATCTCGCGCGGCGCGGGCGCCTCCTCGCGGCAGCGGTCCACGGCGAACGGGCAGCGCGGGGCGAAGCGGCACCCCGGGGGCGGGGCGATCAGGTCGGGCGGGCTGCCCTCGATCGGGATCAGCGTCTGCTCCGGCCGCACCAGGTTGGGGAACGAGTTCTGCAGCCCCATCGTGTAGGGATGGCGGGGGCTCGCGAACACCTCCGCCGTCGCGCCGACCTCCGCGATCGTCCCGGCGTACATCACCGCCATGCGGTCGCACGTCTGCGCGATCACGGAGATGTCGTGGGTCACGAGCACGATGCTCAGGTCGAGCTCCGCCGTGAGGCGCCGCAGCCGCCGCAGGATGTGGTGCTGCACCACCACGTCGAGCGCCGTCACCGGCTCGTCGGCGAGCAGCAGCCGGGGGTGGAGCGCGAGCGCCATCGCGATGGCCGCCCGCTGCCGCATCCCGCCGGAGAGCTCGTGGGGAAAGCTCGCCAGGCGCCGCCGGTCCAGCCCCACGAGGTCGCACAGCGCCAGCGTCCGCTCGCCCGCCTCCGCGCGCCCCAGGCCGCCGGTGACGGTGAGCACCTCCCGGAACTGGTCGCCGAGCCGGTAGACCGGGTCGAGGGAGTCCATCGAGGCCTGCGGGACCATCGCGATCTTGCGCCAGCGGTACGCGCGCATCTGCGGCTCGCTGAGCGCGGCGAGGTCCACACCCTCGAACAGCACGCGACCGCCCGCGATCCGGGCGTTCCGCGGGAGGACGCGGATGACCGCGCGGCCGAGCGTCGTCTTGCCGCAGCCGCTTTCGCCCACGAGGCCGAGGATCTCGCCCGGCCGCACCTCCAACGTCACCCCGTCCACCGCCCGCCGTATCCCGCGCTGCGTGCGGTAGTCGACGGTGAGGCCCTCCAGGGCCAGCAGCGACACCCTACTGCCTCCGCAGGCGCGGGAACAGCAGCTCCTCGTACCCGCGGCTGATGAAGTAGCCGGCCATCACGACGAGCATGATGCAGATGCCGGGCGGCACGAACCAGTTGTACGCGCCGCTGCTGAGGGCCTGGGAGACGTAGGCGTCCTGCAGCATGAAGCCCCACGAGATCTGGGTCGCGTCCCCGAATCCCAGGAAGCTCACGCTGGCCTCCGTCAGGATCGCCCAGCCGACCGCGAGCGACCCGTAGAGGAGGGCCACCGGCAGGACGTTCGGCGCGATGTGCACGAGCATCACCCGGACGGGGGAGGCCCCGAGCACGCGCGCCGACTCGACGAAGCCCCGTTCGCGGAGCACCAGCACCTGCGCGCGGACCACCCGCGCGGTGTCCTTCCACAGCAGGAGGGCCATCGTCAGGACGATGTTCCAGAGGCTGGGGCCCAGGAAGGCCACGAGGACGATCACGAGCGGCAGGAACGGGATGCCGAACGCGACGTCGGCGAGGCGCATCAGGAGCGCATCGATCCACCCCCCCGAGTAGCCGGCGACGATGCCGACCACGGTCCCGAGCAACGTCACGCAGAACGCCGCCGCGAACCCGACCGTGAGCGCCGGCCGCGCGCCGTACACGAGCTGCGAGAAGATGTCCCGGCCCACGTTGGTCGTGCCGAGGAGGAACTCGCGGCCGGGAGGCCGGCTCGCCATGAGGTCGTCCCCGCGGACGATCGTCTGCTGCGGGTCGTACGGCGCGATCCAGGGCGCGAGCAGCGCCACCAGGACGAACACCGCGTAGATGCAGATGCCGGCGGCGGCGAAGGGATCGTGCCGCAGCACGCTTCCCAGGGCGCCGAGCGCGCGGCGCCACGCCGCGGCCCCGGCCGCCCGCGGCCGGGGCAGGGCCTCGAGGCTACCGCTTCGCATAGGAGACCCGCGGGTCGAGCCAGGCGTAGGCCAGGTCCGCCAGCAGGTTCATGAGGATGGCGACCGCGGCGATGAGGAGGAACGCGCCCTGCGCCAGCGGGTAGTCCTTGGATGCGACGGCCTTCACGAGGAGGCGTCCGAGGCCGGGCCAGCTGAAGACGTTCTCGATCACGACGTCGCCCCCCAGGCTGTACCCGATCACGAGCGCAAACGCCGTCGCGACGGGCAGCAGCGCGTTGCGCGCGGCGTGGCGCAGGAGGATGCGGCGCTCGGGCAGGCCCTTCATCCGGGCCATCACGACGAACTCCTCCTCCATCACATCGAGCATGCTGCTGCGCATCAGCAGGAGGGGCAGCCCCTGCAGGTACAGCACGAAGGTCGCGAGCGGGAGGGCGAGGTGGCGGAGGAAGTCCGGGCTTGTCAGCTGCTGCCACACCGAGGCGTACTGCACGCCGGGGCTCGCGGTGCCGGACGACGGGAACCAGCGCAGGGAGAACGAGAAGACGGCGAGCAGGATCATGCCCACCCAGAACTCCGGCGCCGCGCGCGCGGCGAGGGCCAGCGGGATGCCGATCCCCTCCGCCGCCGCCCCACGCCTCCACGCGAAGAACGCGCCGGCGGCGGTGCCGAGGAGGTAGGCGACGATCACCGCGCCCCCCGTGAGGATCAGGGTGTTGGGCAGGGTCTCCCACACCAGCTGGGCCACGGGGGCATGGTAGAAGAACGACTGCCCCATGTGGCCGGTCGCGGACGCCTTCAGGTAGAGCAGGTACTGCTGCCACAGCGGCAGGGCGAGCCCGAACTCGTGGACCAGCGCGCGCTGCTGCTCCGCGGTGAAGTTGGGATCGATGTACGCCACGAGCGGGTTGCCCGGCATCAGGCGGAAGATCAGGAACAGGATCGTTGCGATGACCCACAGCACGAGCAGCATCTGGGCCAGGCGCTGTGCGATCCAGCGGGAGGACGCGCGCGTCATCCGGCCAGCCCCCTCGGGCGCAGCCGCAGGAGGCCCGCGTCCGGCGGCGCCGCCGCCGGACGCGGGCGCCGTCCCGGGCGACCCTACCGCGCGACCTCGAGCGTCTCGGTCTGGTTGGCGGGGTAGAGCAGGCGGCCCTGGCTGTCCCAGTCGTACCCGGCCTTCTTCAGGAGGTCGCGCGCCGCCTGTACGCTGTACGGCAGCTGCGGCAGGCCGGGCGCGTGCCAGAACTCGAGCGCCTTGCTCACCGGGGAGTCGGCCAGCACGCCGTAGCCCTTGTACGCCACCAGGCGGATCATCGTGCGGTCGATCGCCATGCTGAGCGCCTTGCGGAACACCGGGTCGTTGAACGGCGGGCGGCGCTCGTTGTACGCGATGAACTGGAAGCCGATGTCGGTCGAGGCGACGACCGTGATCCGCGGATCCTGGCGGCTCAGACGGACGAGGACCTGCGGGTCGCCGAGGTAGTCCGAGAGGAAGTTGAGCTCCCCGTTGCGCAGCCCGCCGAGCGCCGCCTCCACGTTGGCGACCGTGCGCAGGATCCAGCGGTGCATCCTGGGCGCGGCCCAGTGCTGCGGGTTGGCCTCCAGCACGACCTCCTGGCCGCGCGTCCAGCTCACGAACTTGAACGGGCCGGAGCCGATCGGCGTCCTCTCCTGGAGCGACTCCGCGTTCTCCTTCTTCCCCTCGAGGGACTGGAGCATCGGCTCCCAGACGTGCCGCGGCACCAAATTCAGCTTACCGAGCGTCGATGTGAGGAACGCGGCCTGTGGCCGATCCAGCGTGAACCGCAGCGTGGTGGCGTTGAGCGCCTTGATGGCCGCGATGTTGGCGACGAACGGCTTGTACATCGGGACCTTGGCGCCCTTCGGCGCCATGAACGAGAAGATGACATCCTCGGCGGTCACCGGCCTGCCGTCGTGCCACTTCATCCCCGAGCGGAGCGTGACGTCCAGCGTGGTCGGGTTGACCCACGTGTACGCGGCCGCGGCCCACGGACGGGGGAGCCCGTCGGGTCCGATGCGCACGAGGCGGTCCCAGATCAGCTCCGTGACCCAGGAGTCGACCTTCCCGCTGATGTACAGGGGGTTGATCGCCTGGACCGGGTCCTGCGCGTTCAGGACCATGTCCTTCTGCGCGCCCTTCGGGGTCGCCTGGATGAAGGTCCAGAAGTTCTTGATGCCGATGCCCTTCTGGTCCACGATCGTCTTGGGATCCCACACCTGGTTGTTATAGGCGTAGAGGGACTTCGGGTTCACGAGGAACGTGTACGGCTGCTTCTCGGCCAGCATCCGCTGGGCCTCGTACACGAGCTTCCTGCGACGCTCCGGGTCGGTGGCGGACCGCTGCGCCTGCGCCACCTCGTCGTACGCGGGATCGATGAACCCGATGAAGTTGTACCCGTCCTTGGCCGTGCTCGACGAGAAGAGGTTGACCAGGATCTCGTCCGGGTCGGAGCGCTCCGGGCGGCCGACCATCTGCCAGGTCGTCATGTCCCACTTCTGCCGGTTGTACCAGACGTAGTCCGAGAGCTGCTCCCACGGCATCGGCCGCACCGTCACCTTGAGGCCGAGCTTGCGCATCCCCTCGGCCGCGATGCGGGCCGCCTCGTACTGCTGCGGATCGGCGGCCTGCGGCCACGTCACGAGGACGAGCTCCCGCACCTGGCGGCTGGCCTGTGCCTGCGTCCGGCCGGGCCCCGTCCCGACGACCAGCGCGGCGATCACCGCGAAGACAAACGCACCCCTCAGCATCTGCGCTCGCATGGCGGTTCCTCCTCACCGGGCTGCATCCCGGCCGCCGGCGCCCCGGGTGCGCTCCGGCGGCATCCTGGATGGACGGCATTTACACGTACGGGGGCGCTGCTCCTGCGTCGCTCGGGCGGTGGCGGGGAGAAGCGGCGCGGCCGTGCCCGGGCCCCGCCATCCTGCCGGCGCGACGAACGCCCCGCCGGGTTGGTGTAAAAAAAGAACTAGGCAGGCGGGCGCGGCCGTGCCACAATGGGGCCATGGAGCCGTACGGGCAATACTGCCCGGTCGCGCGCGCCGCGGAGATCTTCGCGGACCGGTGGACGCTCCTCATCATCCGCGAGCTGCTGGCCGGCGCGCACCGCTTCAACGACCTGGACCGCGGCCTGCCGGGGATCTCCCGCCCGCTGCTGGCCGAGCGCCTGCGGCGTCTCGAGCGCGCCGGGGTCGTGGAGCACCGCCGCGCGGGCGGCGGCGGCGAGCCGGGATACTACCTGACGCCGGCCGGCCGGGAGCTGCAGGAGGTCGTCGACAGCATCGGCAGGTGGGGGTCGCGGTGGGCCTTCGGCGACCCCCGCCCGGACGAGCTCGACCCGGTCCTGTTGCTGTGGCGGATGCGCCGGCGCATCAGGCGGGAGCTGCTGCCGCCCCGGCGCGTCGTCGTGCGCTTCGAGTTCCGCGGCGGGCGCCGGCCCCGGCTCCTCTGGCTGGTGCTCGAGGAGAGCGGCGTCTCGCTGTGCCTGGTCGATCCGGGGTTCGACCCGGATCTCATCGTCGGCGCCGACCTGGCCGCCTTCTACAAGGTGTGGCTGGGGCGGATGGACCTGGGCGAGGCCGTGCGCCGGGGGCTGGTGCACCTCGACGGCGCCCCGGCGCTCGTGCGCGCGTTCCCCCGCTGGCTCGAGTGGAGCCCGTTCCACGACGCCGTCCGGGCGGCCTCGCGCGGCGCGCTTCCGGCGGCGAGCCGCCCGCGCCGCGCGTCGTAGGAGGGAGATGCCGTGAGGGAGATGTCTCGGAGGACGCACATCGAGATCGCGCCGGGCGAGCTTGCGGCCGGCCTCCGACCGGCGTTCCGCGGTGAGCTGCTCTGGCCCGGGGAGGCGGGCTACGAGGCCGCGCGGCGGATCTGGAACGGCGCCATCGACAGGCGCCCGGCGCTGATCGCCCGCTGCACGGGCGTCGCGGACGTGCTGGCCGCCGTCCGGTTCGCCCGCGAGCGCGAGCTCCCCGTCGCCGTGCGCGGCGGCGGCCACAACGTCGCCGGCACCGCGGTGTGCGACGCCGGGCTCGTGATCGACCTGTCGCCGATGAAGGGGATGCGTGTGGATCCGGCCGGGCGCCGGGCGCATGCGCAGCCCGGGCTCCTGTGGGGCGAGTTCGACCGCGAGACGCAGGCGTTCGGGCTGGCGGCCCCTGGCGGCATCGTGACCCACACCGGTGTCGCCGGCCTCACGCTCGGCGGCGGGATCGGCTGGCTCATGCGCAAGCACGGGCTCACCTGCGACAACCTCCGCTCCGTGGACATCGTGACCGCGGACGGGCAGTTCGTCCGCGCGAGCGCGGCCGAGCATCCCGAGCTGTTCTGGGGCGTGCGCGGCGGGGGCGGGAACTTTGGGATCGTCACGTCGTTCGAGTTCGCGCTCCACCCGGTGGGCCCGACCGTGCTGGCGGGCGGCGTGCTCTACCCGGCCGCGGAGGCGGCGCAGGTGTTGCGCCGGTACCGCGAGTACGCCGAGCTGGCGCCCGAGGAGCTGACCACGATCCTCTTCCTCCGGTACGCCCCGCCGCTCCCGGTCCTGCCCGAGCACGTGCACGGCCAGCCGGTGATCGCGATCTTTGCCTGCTACGCGGGGCCGGTCGAAGAGGGGGAACGGGCCGTCGCGCCGCTGCGCAGGCTCGGCACGCCGCTCGCAGACCTCGTCCGCCCCATCGCCTACACCGCGCACCAGGGCACGTTCGATGCCGCGGTCCCGCACGGGCTGCGGTACTACTGGAAGTCCGACTACCTCGCGGGGTTCAGCGACGCGGCGATCGAGCAGCTCGTCGCCCGCGCCTGGGATATGCCGTCCCGGAAGTCGTACACGATCATCTTCCAGCTCGGCGGCGCCGTGAGACGCACCGGAGAGGACGACGCCGCGTTCAGCGGCCGGGAGGCGCCGTACGCGCTCAACATCAACGCGGTCTGGTCGGACCCGGCGGAGGACGAGGCACAGGTGGCGTGGGCGCGGGGGTTCTGGGAGGCGATGCGCCCATTTGCGACCGGCGGGGTGTACGTGAACTTCCTGGGGGCCGAGGGCGAGGACCGGGTGCGGGCCGCCTATGGGGCGGCGAAGTACCAGCGCCTCGTCGCGCTCAAGAGGCGGTACGATCCGACCAACTTCTTCCGGCTGAACCAAAACATCAAGCCGTAGGGTGAGCTGCCGGGGCACCGCTTCGCCGGGCCGTGCCAGCCGGTCGGGCGGAGCGGGCGGAGCAGAGCCGTTGACCCCCGCGGCGCCCTGGCGTACAATGAGGGCGAACAGACGTTCGCGCTGGGGGCGCCGTGGAGAGGCTCGCCCGGATCATCGCGCACGTCGACATGGATGCGTTCTACGCTGCGATCGAGGTGCGGGACCACCCCCGCTACCGCGGCTTCCCGGTGGTGGTTGGCGCCCCTCCGAGCGCGCGCGGCGTCGTCGCGGCGGCATCCTACGAGGCGCGGCGCTACGGGATCCGCTCCGCGATGCCGTCGCGCGAGGCCCGGGCCCGGTGCCCGCAGGCGATCTTCCTCCCGGTGGACATGGAGAAGTATCGCGCCGTGTCCGCGCAGCTCTTCGAGATCCTCGAGACGTTCACGCCGCGGATCGAGCCGCTGTCGATCGACGAGGCGTTCCTCGACCTGACCGGGTGCCCCGTCCCGGGAGGCGGGGCACGCCAGGAGGCATCACGCGCCGATGGCCCCGGCGCCGCGGAGGATCCCGGCCTCGCCATCGGGCGGGCCATCAAAGCCCGGATCCGCGCCGCGCTCGATCTTCCCGCGTCGATCGGCGTCGCCCCGAACAAGTTCCTCGCGAAGCTCGCGAGCGAGCTCGCGAAGCCCGATGGGCTGCGCCGCATCGGGCCCGAGGAGGTGCAGGAGGTCCTGGACCCGCTGCCGGTCACGTTCCTCTGGGGCGTGGGAGAGGAGACCCGCCGCCGCCTCGGTTCGATGGGCATCACCACGATCGGGGCGCTGCGCCGCGCCCCGACGTCGGTCCTGCGGGCCTCGCTCGGGTTTGCCGCGGAGCACCTCGCCGCGCTCAGCCGCGGAATCGACGACCGGCCGGTCGAGGCCGGCGCGCGGGCAAAGTCGGTGGGCCGCGAGGTGACGTTCGCCCACGATACGAGGGACCCGGAGATCCTCCGGCGGACCCTCGCGTCGCTCGCCGAGGAGGTGGCCCGGGGCCTGCGCGGGCAAGGGCTGCGCGGTCAGACCGTCACGCTCAAGGTCCGCTACGGGGACTTCCGGACGGTCACCCGGCGCGCGACGCTGGATGCGCCCACGGATACGGGCCAGGACCTCTACCGCGCCGCGGAGTGGATGTGGAGCCGCATCCCGGAGCGCGGCCGCGCCATTCGCCTGCTGGGCGTGAGCGCCTCGCGGCTGGGCCGCTCGGCGCAACTCGATCTCTTCGGCGGCGGCCGGCGGGACCGAGCGGACCGCGTGATGGACGCGATCAACACGCGGTTCGGGGACGGCGCGGTGCGGCCCGGGCGGCTCGCGGACGCCGAGGACCCGGATCGATCGCATCCCGCTGCCGGCGTGGGGCAGGGGGCGGGGTCTGCCTCCGCCGTCCGTCGGCGGTGATGGAAGGCGCGGGGCTCCGCCTGGAGCGCACGTTCGAATCCGTCCCTCGACAGGAAGCGAGGGCCGGGCCCGGCGGGTCCGCGGGACCTTGCGCCGGGCATGCAGGGTGCGACAGCGGGACTTGCGCCTACGCGGGCGACGCGCGCGCATCGCCCGCGGGGGCGAGCCCGGCCGGAGGCGTCTCCCCGCTGAGGATGTCGTCGCGCAGCACCCCGATGAACGGCAGGTGCCGGTAGTGCTCGCGGTAGTCCAGGCCGTAGCCCACCACGAACCGGTCGGGAATTTCGAAGCCTCTGTAGGCGATCTCCAGGGTGTCGAGGATCCGCCGGTACGGACGGTCCAGCAGGGTGCAGATCCGGAGGCTCGCCGGGGAGCGCGCCTGCAGGAGGCGGAGCAGGTAGCCGGCCGTGAGGCCGGTGTCGATGATGTCTTCGACGAGGAGGACGTGCCGGCCGGTGATCTCCACGTCCAGGTCCTTGAGCAGGCGGACGACCCCGCTCCGCTCGCGCGCGCTCCCGTAGCTCGTGATCGCCATGAAGTCGATCTGCACGGGGATCCCGAGCGCCCTGGTGAGGTCCGTGAGGAAATACACCGCGCCCTTGAGCACGGAGACGCACAGCGGGGATCGGTCCGCGTAGTCGCGCGTGATCGCCCCGGCCAGGTCCCGGACGCGTGCTGCGATCTCGTCCCCGGTGAGGAGGACCTCCCGGATGTCGCGGGCTGCCGCGCCCAGCGGATCGCGCCCCGTCACCGCGCGGTGGCCGCGGGCCGGAGGCCGTACTTCAAGAGCAGCTGCCTGTAGTCCCGGCCGTAGAAGATCTTGAGGTGCACGTCGGGGTACAGCTCGCGCAGCCGCCGGATCTTGCGGTTCTTCTCGGTGACCAGGCTCTGCTTGAGCGTCGTGAGCTCGATGTACAGGTCCAGGTCGGGAAGGTAGAAGTCGGGGTTGAAGCTCTCCGTGATGCGGCCCCGGTCGTCCCACCGCAGGGGAAAGCTCCGGGGCTCGTATTCCCAGCGGATCCCGTAGAAATCCAGGATCCTGGCGAACTCGGCCTCGCTCCTGTGGGCAAACCGGACGGGGCCGGCGCCGCTCGTGCTGGAGGCCTTCACCGTCCTCCGGGGTCCCTCCGATCGCGCAACTTGTGACTTAGTATAGCCGGCGGTGTATAAATAATCAAGGAGAGGGTTCCTCAAGCGGCGAACGTCTGCCTTGGGGCCAGGAGGAACTTCCATGAACACGACGCCGGTCTCCGGCGCGCGCCCGGAGACCCCCGGATCGGATCACGAGGTCGAGCGCTTCCTGCACCAGCTCAGGAGCGCGGACGTGACGCTCCGCAGCGACGCGGCGCACGCGCTCGGCAAACTGGGGAACGAGCGTGCGGTTCCGGCCCTGGCCGAGGCGCTGCGCGACCAGGACGAGTACGTCCGTAAGAGCGCCGTGATGGCGCTCCGCCGCATCGGCGGCACCCGGGCGATGGAGGCGATGCGGGTCGCGCTGGCCGACCGCTCCGAGCAGGTGTGCCTGCAGGCGGTCAAGGGGCTCGGCGAGCTGCGCGACGCCGGCGCCGTGGAGGCTCTGATCAAGGTGCTCGGGCGGCGCGAGCGGTCGCTCGTCTCCGCGGCCACGGAGGCGCTGTCGCGGATCGGCCCGGACGCGGTCGCGCCGCTCATGGAGACGTTCAAGGACCGCTACCTGCGCCGGCGCATCGGCGCCCAGGTCCTCCGCATCCTGACGGAGATGGGCAGCCGGACGGTGGAGCCGCTGCTTGCGGTGCTGGGGGACGAGAATCATTATGTCAGGTACACTGCCTTGACGATCCTGGGGCGGATCGGGGACCGTCGCGTGGTGGCGCCGATCCTCGGGACCTTCCTCACCGACCCGCGCATGCAGGAGACCGCCGTCGGCACGCTGGGCCGGCTCGAGGAGCGAGGCGCGCTGACGTTCCCGCCCGGAGACCGCGAGACCGGGCTGCCGGCGGAACTCGTCCAGGCGCTCTCGCAGGGCGACCGCGAGGCCACGCTCCGCGCGCTCACGGAGGCGATGGCCAGCCCCAGCGGCAAGGTGCGGCGGTTCGCCCTCAGGGCGCTGTACGCGCTCATGGGCGAGGCGTCGTTCGAGCACCTGATCCGATCCCTCGGCGACGAGGATCCGGACGTCAAGCGCCTCTCGGTCCGCCTGCTCGGCAAGCTCCGCGACAAACGGGTGATCGAGCCGCTCGTGGATTTGCTGCTCAAGGATGGAGGCCAGGTGGAAGAGGCGATCTGGGAGACCCTCAAGGTGCTGACCAACCTGCACGAGTACGAGGAGTTGCGCAAGCGCGTGTCCCGCGAGAAGGTCGGCACCCGCCCCGTCGTCCGGACCTTCAAGAAGAAGGACGTCTCCCCGGATTGGTGGCGCGACCAGGATTGATGCCCGGATGAGCGAGCGTCCCGCGCCGGCCGAGCGCCGGATCGGCCCCGCGCGCGTCCGGCTCGTTCAGGGGGACCTGACGTCGCTCGCGGTGGACGCGATCGTGAACGCGGCGAACGACCACCGTGGATGGGCGGAGGCGTCGCGGGCGCGATCAAGCGGCGGGGCGGTGCCGAGATCGAAGCGGAGGCGGTGCGCCGAGGCCCCCTCGCGGTCGGCGACGCGGTGGCGACCGGGGCGGGGCGGCTGCCGGCCCGCTATGTCATCCACGCGGTCACGATGGGGCAGGACTTGAGGACCAACGAGCAGACCGTCCGCGCCGCGACCCACAGCGCGCTCCGCGTGGCGGAGACGCTGCGCCTGCGCTCGCTGGCGTTCCCCGCGCTCGGCACGGGCGTCGGTGGCTTCCCGCTGGACCGGGCGGCCGCCGCGATGCTGGAGGAGACGGCCGCGCATCTGCGGGCGGGCAGCGCTCTCGAGGAGGTGCTGTTCGCGCTGTACGGCGAGCCGGCATACGCGGCGTTTGCGGCCGCCCTGGAGGCGCTGCGGTGAGCGTCATCCGCCCGGGGGCGGCCGCGCCAGGACCGCGCGACCCGGGCCCGCCGAGATGCGCGCGCTGCTGACCAACGACGATGGGTGCGCCTCCCCGGGCCTCATCGCGCTCGCGAGCGCGATCCGCGAGGTCGCCGAGACGTTTGTCGTCGCGCCGGAGCACGAGCGCAGCGCCGCCAGCCACGCGATCACGCTGCACAAGCCCCTGCGCGCCGTGCCGGTGCGGCTCGGCGACACGGGGGTGCCGGCCTGGGCGACCAACGGGACGCCCGCGGACTGCGTCGTGCTCGGCGTGCTGGATCTGCTCGAGAGCCCTCCCGACGTCGTGGTCTCCGGCATCAACCTGGGGGCCAACCTCGGCATGGACCTGATCTACTCCGGCACCGTCTCCGGCGCGGTCGAGGCCACGCTCTTCGGGATCGCCGCGGTGGCGATCTCGGTGGCGGGGTTCGAGGACGTGCACTGGCAGCCCGCCGCGAGGTTCGCGGCGGGCCTCGTGCAGGAGGTCAGGCGGCGAGGGCTGCCGCGCGACACGTTTCTCAATGTCAACCTCCCGAACCGCCCGGCCTCGGAGCTGCGCGGCGTGGAGGTCACGCGGCAGAGCGCCCGACGGTACGTGAACCGCCTGGAGAAGCGCTCCGATCCCCGGGGCCGCGCCTACTACTGGCTGACCGGTGCCGCGGAGGAGGTGCAGCACGCCCCCGGTACCGACGCGCGCGCCGTCGCGGAGGGGCGAATCTCCGTGACGCCGCTGCGACTGGACATGACCGACGACGAGCTGACACCGGTGATCAGATCGTGGAGCCTCAGCATCCCCACGGAGTGACGCCCACGGCCGCTCCGCCCGGTGGGTCGCCCCGGCCGCCCGATCGGGGCACAATGCCGCTGGAGACGGGCGGAGACCGGGGGGCGGGTGGCGTGGAGCAGCGCGGCGGAGCGCCGGCCGCGGCGGGCGGCGTTGCGGATCAGGTGCGGCGGGCCGCGCCGGCGTTCCCGATGGTCGAGTTCGATCGCGTGACCAAGGCGTACCCGACGGGCGTGGTGGCGCTGCGCGACGTGACGCTGCGCATCGAGCCACAGGAGTTCGTGTTCGTCGTGGGACCGACCGGCACCGGGAAATCCACCCTGCTCAAGCTCATCTATCGCGAGGAAGCCCCCACGTCCGGCCGCGTCCTCGTGCGCGGCCAGGACGTGGGCCGTATGCCGATCCGCCAGGTGCCGTTCCTGCGGCGCCAGCTCGGGGTGGTGTTTCAGGACTTCCGGCTGCTGCCGAGGAAGACCGCGCGGGAGAACGTCGCGTTCGCCCTCGAGGTCACGGGCACCCCGCCCGCGCTGGTGGACGGGCGGGTCCGGGAGGTGCTGGACGTCGTCGGCCTCGCCGCCCGCGCGGACGCGCTGCCCGGCGAGCTGTCGGCCGGCGAGCAGCAGCGCGTCAGCATCGCCCGCGCGCTGGTGCACCGGCCGCCGCTGCTCCTCGCGGACGAGCCGACGGGGAACCTGGATCCGGACACCTCCTGGGAGATCGTGCAGCTCCTCTCCCAGATCAACCGGGCCGGCACGACGGTCGTCGTGACGACGCACGACAAGACGATCGTCGACATCCTGCGCCGGCGCGTCATCGCGATCGACGGGGGCGCCGTGGTGCGCGACGAGCAGCGGGGGCTGTACGCCGGTGGCGCGTGAGGGCGCCCGGCCGGAGCGCGCGCGGTCCCGACGGGCCGGCGCCCTGCGCTACTTCCTCGCGCAGGGGTGGCAGGGGTTCACGCGCAACGGCCTGATGAGCCTGGCCGCGGTCGTGATCACGATGGTGACCCTGCTCGCGCTGGGCGGCGCGCTCGTCGTCGCCGGGGCCGTCGGCCACGTCGCGCGGTACGTCGAGCAGCAGGTCCAGGTCGTGGTTTACCTGCGTGACGGTCTCGCGCCGGCGGCGGTGGAGACCGTCCGCGCCCGCCTCGGCCGCCTTCCCGGCGTGACCGGCCTGGAGTACGTCTCGAAGGACGAGGCGCTCGCGCGGTTCCAGCAGTCGCTGGGCGGTCACGCCGAGCTGCGCGACCTGCTCAGCCGGAACCCGCTCCCGGCCTCGTTCGTGGTCACCGTGGACCGTCCCGACCGCCTGCGCGGGATCGCCGCGGACGCGTCCCATCTGCCCCAGGTGGAGGACGTCAGCTACAGCGCGCAAACCGTCCAGCGCCTGCTGGCGGTGACCCGGGCCGTGCGGCTCTTCGGGGCGGCGCTGGGCGGCGCGCTCGCGCTCGTCGCCCTCGTCATCATCGCGAGCACGATCCGGGTCACGGTATTTGCCCGGCGCGCCGAGATCGAGGTGATGCGCCTCGTGGGCGCGACGGCGTGGTTCATCCGCTGGCCGTTCATCGTGGAGGGGGCGATCACGGGGGCCTGCGGCGCCGCCGCGGCGGTGCTGCTCGTGCTCGCCGCGTACGCGCTCGTCGTCCACGGGGCGCAGGGAACCCTGCCGTTCCTGCCGCTGCCGGCGCCCGAGCAGGTCGCGCTGGACGTGTCCTGGAAATTGGTGGTGTGGGGGATCGTGCTCGGCGTCGCCGGGAGCCTGCTCGCCGTCCGGCGCTACCTGCACGTGTAGCGCCCGGCGCCCGCCCCCGCCGGATGGGTCGGCGGACCGACGAGGAGTAGTCGCGAGCCAGGGAGGATGGGAGGGAGCATGCGCCACCAGCGGGTCCTCGCGGCCGTGGGCGCCGCGGTCCTCCTCGTCGGGACGTTCCTGGTGGGCTATCGCGCCGGGGCGGTCCGCGGCGCGGCCCCGCCCGCCGCCCGGCCGGACCCCACGGCCGCGCAGTTCGTGCTCTTGCGGGATCTCCAGCGCCTGGTGGAGACCCGGTACATCGACCGGCGGACGACCAGCCAGCAGTTGCTCTACGGCGCCGCGCGCGGGATGCTGGAAGCGCTCGGCGATCCGTACACGCGGTTCATGGAGCCGCGGGCGTACCGGGAGTTCCAGGACGCGAGCGCCGGCGTGTTCTCCGGGATCGGCATCATGATCGAGCTCAAGGACGGCGAGGTGGTGGTCGTCTCGCCGATGCCGGGCACCCCCGCCGCCCGGGCCGGCCTCGCCGCCGGCGACCGGATCGTGGAGATCGACGGCCGCCCGACGCGCGAGATGGCCCTGCAGCGGGCCGTCAGCCTGATCCGCGGGGCGCCGGGGACCGCGGTCCGCCTGCGGATCGTCCGTGCGGGCCGGCCGCTCGCGGTCACCGTGACGCGGCAGGTCGTCCACGCCCCCAGCGTGGAAGGGGAAGAGGTCCTGGATCCGGCCGCCCGCGCGCGCCTGCACCGGCTGCGCGTGGGATACCTGCGGATCCTGATGTTCGACCAGACGACCGCAGACGAGTTCCGCCGTGCGCTGCGGGAGGTCGCCGCGCGGGCCCCCCGCGGACTCGTCCTGGACCTCCGTGACAACGGCGGCGGCCTTGTGGATGCGGCCATCGGTGTGGCGGACGAGTTCGTGCCGTCCGGGCCGATCGTTTCGACCGTCGACCGCAACGGGGTACGGACCAGCGCCTATGCGACGGGCGCCGCCCGCTACCGTCGTCCGATCGCGGTCCTCGTCAACGAGTACACGGCCAGCGCGTCAGAGATCCTGGCCGGGGCGCTCCAGGATGACCGCCTCGCGACGCTCGTGGGCGTGCGGACCTTCGGCAAGGGCATCGTCCAGACCGTGTTCTCCCTCCCGGGCGGCGCCGGCGCCGCGATCACCACGGACCAGTACCTGACGCCGGCCGGCCGCTCCATCCACCGGACCGGGCTCGCGCCCGACGTCGCCGTCGGCGCGCGGCTCGAGGGCAAGCCGCCGGCAGAGGTCCGCCGGATCCGGGACGCCCAATTGGGGCGGGCGCTGGACGTCCTCGAGCGACGCCTCGCCGGGCCGGCGCGCCCCCGGACCGGCGTCTCGATGTGCCTGGATGCGACACGGGTGCGAGGAGTCGGGGGCTCACAGACCGGAGCGACACGCGGAGGAGGCGGATGCGGATGGCAGCCAAGGCGGTCTTGACGGCACCGCGGGAAGATCCCTGGAAGGTCGCCCTCGAGCAGTTCTCGGTGGCAGCCGACCTGCTCGCGCTCAAGCGGGGCGTGCGGGAGTTCCTCATGCAACCCAAGCGGGAGCTTACGGTGAACTTCCCGGTGAAGATGGAGGACGGGTCCGTGCGGGTGTTCACGGGCTATCGTATCCATCACAGCACGGTGCTCGGTCCCACGAAGGGGGGCATCCGCTACCACCCGGACGTCTCGCTGAACGAGGTCCGGGCGCTCGCGATGCTGATGACCTGGAAGTGCGCGGTGGTCGGGCTGCCGTACGGCGGTGCCAAGGGCGGCGTCGTGTGCAATCCCAAGGAGCTGTCGCACGAGGAGCTGGAGCGCTTGACCCGGCGGTACGCGACCGAGATCGGGATCCTGATCGGCCCGGAGAGCGACATCCCGGCGCCGGACGTCGGCACGACCCCCCAGGTCATGGCGTGGATCATGGATACCTACAGCATGCACCACGGATACTCGGTGCCCGCGGTCGTGACCGGCAAGCCGATCGCGATCGGCGGCTCGGCCGGCCGGATCGAGGCGACCGGGCGGGGCGTCACGATTGTCGCGCGGGAGGCGGCCCGGCACCTGGGCATGTCGCTCGCCGGCGCCCGGGTCGTGGTGCAGGGGTTCGGGAACGTCGGGAGCATCGCCGCGCAGCTCCTGCACGAGCAGGGGTGCCGGATCGTCGGGGTGAGCGACAGCAGCGGGGGCGTGTACGCCGAGAAGGGCATCGACCCGCGGGACCTGCTGCGGCACAAGGAGCAGACCGGCAGCGTCGTCGGGTACCGCGGGAGCGACGCCGTCACCAACGACGACCTGCTCGAGCTGCCGTGTGAGATCCTCGTGCCGAGCGCGCTCGAAGGCCAGATCACCAAGGACAACGCGTCGCGGATCCAGGCGCGCATGATCGTCGAGGGCGCCAACGGCCCGGTGACCCCGGAGGCCGACGAGATTCTCCGCGAGCGCAAGGTGTTCATCGTGCCGGATATCCTCGCCAACGCGGGCGGCGTGATCGTCTCGTACTTCGAGTGGGTGCAGGACCTGCAGTCGTTCTTCTGGAGCGAAGAAGAGATCAACGAACGGTTGGAGCGCATCATGGTGCGTAGCTTCCGCGACGTGCTCGCCGCATCGCAGGAGAAGAAGGTGGACATGCGCACGGGCGCGCTCGTCCGCGCGGTGGGGCGGGTCGCCGACGCGCTGATGACCCGCGGGATCTACCCGTAAGGCACGCCCGCTGCTGAGGGCGGTCTTCCTCGCGCTCTCACGCTCGTCGCGCCTCCGCCGGGCCGCGGGCGGCGCGCCGCTCCTGCGGCGCGCCGCCCGGCGGTTCGTCGCCGGGGAGCGCCTCGGGGACGCCGTGGAGGCGGTCCGGCGGCTCAACGCCGCGGGCCTTGCGGCGACGCTGGACTTCCTCGGCGAGGGCGTCACATCGGCGGCGCTGGCCGAGGCGAGCGGCCAGGCGTACATCCGCATCCTGGACGCGATCCGCGAACACCGGCTGCTGAGTCACCTTTCCCTCAAGTTGACGCAGCTCGGCCTCGACATCGACGACGCGCTCTGCCGGGCGATCCTCCGGCGCATCCTCGAGCGGGCGGGCGACACGTTCGTCCGCATCGACATGGAGAGCTCCCGCTACACCGATCGGACGCTGCGCCTGTTCGAGGACCTGTGGGGAGAGGGCTACCGGAACGTCGGCGTCGTGATCCAGTCCTACCTCCGCCGCAGCGCGGCGGACGTGGAGCGCCTGATCCAGCTCGGCGCCCGCGTCCGTCTCGTCAAGGGCGCCTACGCCGAACCGGCGTCGGTCGCCTTTCCGCGCAAGCGCGACGTCGACCGGAGCTACGCCCGGCTTGCCGAGCGGCTGCTCCTGGGCGGCGTGTACCCGGCGATCGCCACCCATGACGAACGCCTGATCGCCCATGCGATCCGGACCGCCGACCGTCACGGGATCGGCCCGGACCGGTTCGAGTTCCAGATGCTCTACGGGATCCGGCGTGATCTCCAGATCCATCTGCTCCGCCGGGGCTACCGCGTGCGGGTCTACGTCCCGTTCGGCGAGGAGTGGTACCCGTACCTGATGCGCCGGCTCGCGGAGCGCCCGGCCAACGTGGTCTTCGTCCTGGCCAGTGTGCTGCGCGAGCGGCGGGTCCGGGACGGGGACGGGCCAGCGGCGCGGTGACCGCAGCCGGAGGGAACCTCGCGCCCGGGACGAACGTAACCATGCGTGGCGCCCCACCCGGCGGGGGTCGTCCGACCCCGGCCGGGCGGCGAGAGGCGCGCACGGGAGAAGCGCGAGACGGTAGAACACCGGCACCGATGACGAAAGGGGGAGGATCGACAGTGAGACGAGCAGTTGCCCTCGCGAGCATCCTGGCGGTCCTGGGACTGGTGCTGCTGGTTCCGGGGACCGGGGGGGTGCCTGCGGTCAGCGCGGCCACGGTCGTGAAGATCGGCGTGGACCTCCCGATGTCGGGCGGGGAGGCGCCCAACGGCGTGCCGACCAACAACGGCGTGCTGCTGGCGATCGACGAGGCCAACAAAGCCGGCGGGCCGTACACGTTCCAGGAGGAGCTGAAGGACGACGCGGTCAACGGGGTGCACGACCCGGCGCAGGGCGCCAAGAACGTCCAGGAGCTGATCGCGGACCGGGCGGTCGTCGGGATCGTCGGCAACTTCAACAGCAACGTCGGCAAGGCGACGATCCCGATCACGAACGCGGCCGGCATCGTCCAGATCAGCCCCTCGCAGACGAACCCGGGACTGACCAAGCCCGAGTTCGGCGCGCTGGACGTGCGCAAGGCGCACCCCGATCAGATCAACTACTTCCGGGTCTGCCCGACCGACGACCTCCAGGGCCCGGTCGCGGCCGACTTCGCCTATCAGAACCTCCGGGCGCGGAAGGTCGCGATCCTCGACGACCAGGAGACGTACGGTAAGGGCATCGCGGACGAGTTCGAGAAGCAGTTCAAGAAGCGCGGCGGGACGGTGCTCAGTCACGACGGGATCCCCAAGGGCACCCAGGACTTCCACGCGATCCTGACCAAGATCAAGTCCGAGAACCCGGACCTCCTCTTCTTCGGCGGGGTCACCACCACGGGCGGCGGGTTGATCCGCAAGCAGATGCCGGATGTCGGCCTGAAGATCCCCTACGAGGGCGGGGACGGCATCGTCGAGGACGAGTTCCTCAAGGTCGCCGGCGATGCGGCGGAGGGCTCGTATGGGACGGTGGCCTCCGTGAACGCGGAGAAGCTGCCCGCGGCGCAGGGCTTCATCAAGGCGTATAAGGCCAAGTACAATCAGGACCCCGGCGCGTACAGCGCGAACGCCTACGTCGCCGCGAAGATCATCATCGACGCGGTCCGCGCCGTGGGCCCCGACCGCGCGAAGGTCCGCGCGTGGGTGGCGAACCTCAAGAACTACAAGAGCATCATCGGGACGTTCTCGTTCGACAAGAACGGCGACACGACGAACAAGGTCATCAGCGTCTACCAGGTGAAGAACCACAAGTGGGAGTGGCTGACCCAGCGGAGCTTCGAGCTGTAGCGGGGACGCCCGGCAGCCAGAGGGGACAGGGGGCGGCAGGCGGTCCGCCTGGCCGCCCCCTGTCCGTGCGCCGATGAACTGGGTGCTCTTCGGCCAGCAGCTCATCAACGGCGTATCGCTGGGGGCGATCTACGCCGTGATCGCCCTCGGCTACACGATGGTGTACGGGATCATCGAGCTGATCAACTTCGCCCACGGCGACGTGTACACCGCCGGCTCGTTCGTGGCGCTGGCGACGTTGGTGCTCCTCGGCGCGAGCGGTCACATGGCGGCGGCGGCGCTCGCGTTCGCGCTCGCCGTCACGTTCGCGGTGACGATGCTCGTCATGGGCGCGACCGGGATCGTGATCGAGCGGTTCGCCTACCGGCCGCTGCGCGGCAAGCAGCGCCTGGCGCCTCTGTTGACCGCGATCGGCGTCTCGTTCAGCATCGAGAACCTCCTCCAGCTCTGGATGGGTCCTTCACCGGTGCCGTTCCCCCAGATCGTGCCGAACCCGTTCTTCTCGCTCGGGCCCCTCACCGTGGGGCAGATGCAGCTCGTCGTGATCGGCTCCTCGCTCGTGATGATGGCGGCGCTGCAGCTCTTCGTCCATCGGACCAGGCTCGGCAAGGCGATGCGGGCGACCGCCCAGGACTGGATGGCCGCGGAGATCATGGGCATCGACATCAACAAGACGATCGCGCTCACGTTCTTCGTCGGGTCGGTGCTCGCGGGGGCCGCCGGGGTCATCACGGGCCTGTTCTACGGCAACATCTGGTTCATCAACGGGTTCCGGGCCGGGCTGATCGCCTTTACGGCGGCGGTGCTCGGCGGCATCGGCAACACGACCGGTGCGGCGCTCGGGGGGTTCCTCATCGGGTTCATCGAGGTGATGACCGCCCAGTACGTCGGGTTTCAGTGGGCGACGGTGGCGGTGTTCTCCGTGTTGATCCTGGTGCTGATCTTCCGGCCGACGGGGCTCCTCGGGCAGCAGCTTCCGGAGCGCACGTAGCGGCCGATGGCGGCCTGGCGCGCCCTGCGGAGCATCGCCGGGGCCCCGTCGCGGGCGCGCCTGGGGGGGCGGGTCGTCCAGCGCATCGCACCGTACCGGTCCCCGCTCCTCGTCCTCCTCCTGTTTCTGCTCTACCCGCTGGTCGATCACAACGCCGGGCACGTCAACGCCGCGGCGGACGCGGCGGTCTACGTGCTGCTCGCCCTCGGGCTGAACATCGTCGTCGGGTTCGCGGGGCTGCTCGACCTCGGGTACGCGGCGTTCTTCGCGATCGGCTCGTATACCTACGCGTTCGCGGCATCGCCGTTCTACGGGCTCCACCTGCCGTTCTGGCCGATGCTGCTCGTCGCCGCGATCATCGCGGGGGTCTTCGGGGCGCTTTTGGGCGCGCCGACGCTGCGCCTCCGAGGCGACTACCTGGCGATCGTCACGCTGGGGTTCGGCGAGATCGTGCCGACGGTGTTCCTGAACCTCCAGAAGTACACCGGCGGGACGAACGGGATCGTGGGGATCGATCAGCCCGTGCTCTTCGGGTACCACTTCGGGTTCAACCCGGTGCCGTACTACTACACCCTCCTGGGGATCATCATGCTCTCGGTGGTGGCGGTCCTGCGCCTGCGCGACTCCCGGCTCGGCCGGGCGTGGCTCGCCGTGCGCGAGGACGAGATCGCGGCCGCCTCGATGGGGATCAACCTAACCACCACGAAGCTGCTGGCGTTCTCGTTCGGCGCGTTCTTCTCCGGGTTCGCCGGCGCGCTCTACGTGGCGAAGCTCGGCATCGTCAGCCCCGACCAGTTCAACTTCACGGTCTCGTTCACGATCCTCGCGATGGTCGTCCTCGGTGGCATGGGGAGCGTCTTCGGCGTGATCGCCGGCGCCGGGATCCTGTACGAGTTCCAGACGCTGTTCCTCACGGACCTGACCCAGTGGTCTCACAGCCTCGGGGCGGCGCTGCATCTCCCGCTCCTCACCCGGCTCAACTTCGTGAACCTCAAGTTTCTGCTGTACGGCCTCGGCCTCATCGCCCTCATGCTGCTGCGGCCGGAGGGGTTGTTCCCCGAGCGGCGGATCAAGGCGATCATCACGGAGCGGGTGTCGGAGGAGATCCCGCCGGGCGACGTCACCGAGGTGGCCGGGGTCGCGGGGAGCGCGCCGGCGGCTGAGGGGACCCCGCCCCGCGAGTACGCGAGGGAGGAGTGAGGGAGATGTCCTCCCACCCACGCACGGGCCCCACCCCCGCGGGAGGGCCGCCGGCCGCCTCCGTGCCGGCGGGGGCGCCGCTGCTCGAGGCGCGGGGCATCACGAAGCGGTTCGGCGGGCTCGTCGCGGTAAGCCGCGTCGACTTCACGGTCCCCGCGGAGAGGATCGTCAGCCTGATCGGGCCCAACGGGGCCGGCAAGACCACGTTCTTCAACCTCATCGCCGGCCTCTACCGCCCCGATGCCGGCACCGTCGCCTTCGCCGGCCAGGACATCACCGGGCGCCGGGCGCACGAGATCGCGAGGCTCGGCATCGCCCGCACGTTCCAGAGCATCCGGGTCTTCGCCAACATGACGGCGCTCGAGAACGTGCTCATCGGCATGCACACCCATCTGAGCGCGGACCCCCTGCGGATCGTCCTGGCCTCCCCCGCCGTCACCGCGGAGGAGAGCGCCGCGCACCGGGATGCGCGCGAGCTTCTGGCGTTCGTGGGGCTGCGGGGCCGCGAGGACGAGATGGCCAAGAACCTCGCCTACGGCGATCAACGGCGGCTCGAGATCGCCCGCGCCCTCGCGCTGCGCCCACGCTTGCTGCTCCTGGACGAGCCGGCCGCCGGGATGAACCCTGAAGAGGCCCGCCGCCTGATGGAGTTCATCCGCCGCCTCCGGCGCGACCTGCGATTGACCGTGCTGCTGATCGAGCACCAGATGCGCGTCGTGATGGGCGTGGCCGATCGGGTGACCGTGCTGGACCACGGCGAGAAGATCGCCGAGGGTAGCCCCGACGAGATCCGGCGCGACCCGCGGGTGATCGAGGCGTACCTCGGGAAGGCGGCGCTCGCCTAGGCCCCCATGACGAGCCTCGTCGTCGACGGCGTGCACGCGTTCTACGGGCACATCCACGCCCTCCACGGCGTGTCGATCACGGTGCAGCCCGGGGAGATCGTCACGCTGATCGGGGCGAACGGCGCGGGCAAGAGCACGACGCTCAAGACGATCGCCGGGTTCCTGCGGCCGCGCCCCGGCCGGATCCTGCTGGAGGGGAAGCCGATCGCCGGCCTGCCGCCGCACGAGATCACCCGGCGCGGCGTGTGTCTCGTCCCGGAAGGGCGGCGCATCTTCCCACGGATGACCGTCCTGGAGAACCTCGAGATGGGCGCCTTCGCCCGCGGCGGCCGGCGGGAGATCCAGGACGACCTGGACCGCGTGTGCCGGCTCTTCCCCCGGCTGGGGGAGCGCCTGGGCCAGACCGCCGGCACGCTGAGCGGCGGGGAGCAGCAGATGCTCGCCATCGGCCGGGCGCTGATGTCCCGGCCACGGATCCTCCTCCTCGACGAGCCCTCGATGGGGCTCGCGCCCGTGCTCGTCGAGCTGATCTTCCGGACGATCCAGGAGATCAACGCCCAGGGCGTCACGATCCTGCTCGTGGAGCAGAACGCGCTGATGGCCCTCGGGGTGGCGCGGCGGGGATACGTGCTCGAGACCGGGCGGGTCGTCCTGACGGACGTGGCGGAGCGGCTGCGAGAGAACGACCTGGTCCGGAAGAGCTACCTCGGTGAGCTCTAGCGCGCCTGGAGCGGAGCTCCCATCGGCCCGGGGGGCAGACGCGGCGGGTCCGCTGGAAGGGCGCGGGCTCCGTGGCGACCGGGGGAAAATACTGGTGTAGTCGTACCACCGGTGTCGGCAGGATCCTGTGATGGCCTCTCTGCTCCTGGCGGTGGCGGCGCTCGCGGCGTTGGTGCTAGTCTGCGCGCTGTGGACTGCCGCGCGGCCGGAGCGCGCCGACGGGGGCACGGTGGCGTCGGGGCGCGCGCGGCTGGAGGGCAATCGCTTCATCGTCCCCCTGGAGCTGCCCCAGGGCCGCACGTCGATGCGCCTGTTCTTCGAGCCCGACGGCGTCGGTCCGGGGTGCCCGCGCTTCATGCACGACGGCGGCTCCGTGCGCGTCGTGCACCGCGATGAGGCGGGAGTGCTGCTGCACGTGTATGGCCGCGCGTCGCGCAGCGCGCGGCTGGCGTTCGTCTACGTGGTGGACCGCTCGACGGGGCAACCCGCCCTGCTGCGAGTTCCCCCGCAGATGCGCCGTGCCCGAGAGGCCGTCGCCTGGACCTTCGGGATCGACGAGCCCGACTGGCATCCGGCGGTGGAGACGTGACGATGGCAGGCGATGCCGCCGCGCGCGGCGGCGATCCGATCGGCGAGGGGAGGGAACGAGCGTGAGGCTCTACCGGCAGGGCGATATCGTCATCCGTGAGGTGCGGCGGTTGCCCGCGGGTGTGCAGCGGCAGGTGAGCCCCGTGCTGGCCTACGGCGAGCGGACGGGGCACGCGCACCGGCTCGAAGGCCAGGGGCAGATCTGGCGGCAGGACACCGAGCTGTACCTCAAGCTAGAGCAGCCGTCCCGGGTGGTACACGACGAGCACGAGCCGATCACGTTGCCCCGGGGCGTCTACCAGGTAGTCGCGCAGCGCGAGTACGTCTCGCCCGGCGAAGACCGCCGCGTCTTCGACTAGCCGACTCGCGTGATCTCCGGAATCTGACGGGGGGTGCACACAGACGGACCGGCCGCGGCACTAGTCGCCGGTGCCCGACGGGCGCGGCGGGCTAGCGGGAGCAGGCCGGCCGGGAGAGTCGCGGGCGGCGGCGTGCGCCCCGGGGCCGGGGGACCCCTCGGGCCCGGGGGGGATGGCGGGCGGCGCGGCGTCCCGGGGCGGAGCGTGCCCTGACAGGCGGCCGGCGCGGGGAAGCGTGAACGTGAACGTGCTCCCGGCCCCGGGCCGGCTGCGGGCGGCGATGCGCCCTCCGTGAGCTTCGACGATGTGCTTCGCGATCGCGAGGCCGAGTCCCGTGCCGCCGGCCTCGCGGCTGCGCGAGCGGTCTACACGGTAGAAGCGGTCGAACACGCGCGGCAGGTCGTCCTCCGGGATCCCGCGGCCCGAGTCGGCGACCGCGATCGTCGCCTCGTGCGCGTCGAGCGCCGCCGTGACTTCGACGGTCCCGCCCTCCGGCGTGAACTTGATCGCGTTGTCGAGCAGGTTCGTGAGCACCTGGAGGATGCGGTCGCGGTCCACGAAGACGGCGGCGGGAGGGATCGCGGCGGACCGGAGCGCGATGCGGTGGCGGTCCGCCTGCGGGCGCATCCGGCCGAGCGCCTCTGCGACGAGCTCGTCCAGGCGCACCGCGGCCGGCTCCATCGCCACGGCCCGCGATTCCATCCGCGAGAGGTCCATGAGGTCATCGACCAGCTTCATGAGACGGGACGCCTCGCTGTCGATGATGGCGAGAAACCGCCGACAGGTCTCCGCGTCGGCCATCGCCCCGGCCAGCAGCGTCTCCGCGAACCCCTTGATCGAGGTGAGCGGCGTCCGCAGCTCGTGCGAGACGTTCGCCGTCAGCTCCCGGCGCAGCCGCTCGGCCCGCCGCAGCTCGGTGACGTCCCGCACGACCGCGACGGCCCCCACCGCCTCGCTCCCCGGGCCCCGCAGGGGGGTCGCGTGCACCTCGAGGATCCGCTCCTCGGGCGGCGCGAGGGCCAGTTCCTCTTCCACGTCGACGCCCCGGGAGGACACGTGCTCGATCCACCGGCACAGCGGATGATCGCCCAGCGCCTCGCGGAGGCGACGCCCGCACGCGTCGGGCGGCAGGCCGAGGAGATCCCGGGAGGCGCGGTTGAGCAGCAGGATCGTGCCGCGCGCGTCCGCGGCGACGACGGCGTCGTTCATGCTGGAGATGATCGCCTCGATCTTGCCGCGCTCCTCGCTCACGGCGGCGAGCTTCCGGCGCAGCTCGTCGGCCATCGCGTTGAACGCGCCGCCGAGCTGCCCGATCTCGTCCTCCCCGCGCACGCGGATGCGGCGGGTGAGGTCGCCCCCGGAGATGCCGCGGGCGACCTGCGCCAGCTCGAGGACCGGGGCCGCGACCTGGCGCGCGCGCCAGGAGCCCAGGATGAGCGCCGCGGCCAGCCCGAGCAGGAGCGCCGTGCCGAGGGCGATCCACACCGGGCGGAGGGCCCGGTCGACCCAGGCCCGGGGGACGCTCACCTGCACCACGCCGCCGACGGCCCCCCCGGAGCGGAGGGGTACCGCGGCAAAGAGGCGGTCCTCGCGCCGGGGCGGATCATAGCGCACGGCCGTCGTCGGGTGTCCCGCCAGCGCGGCCGAGACCTCCGGCGGCACGGTCTCCTCCGCGGCGCTCTCCCAGCGGCTGCCCGGCAGCGGGCGCCCCGAGCCGTCGCGGACGCCGATGTAGACCCCGCGCCGCCACGAGAAACCGTTGGCGAGCTCATCGAGGTGGCGGAGGTCCGCGCCCTCCTGCTCGTACTGCTGCAGCATCCGGGCCACGACCTGTGCCTGGTTGAGGATGTCCCGCTGGTAGGCGGCGAGGTAGAACCGCGTGATCGCGGGGACGAGGTAGGCGGCCGCGACGGCGAGGCAGAAGAGGACCAGCAGCACGTAGCTGCCGGTGAGCTTCCACCGCAGGTTCCGCCTCATCGCCGTCGCCGGGGGTCGCCGGGCGCCGCGCGTCAGGCGGCCCCCGGCGCGCCGGCGTCCTTCTTGAACTTGTAGCCGACCCCGCGCACCGTCACGATATACGTCGGAGCGTTGGGATCGTCCTCGATCTTCTCGCGCAGTCGGCTGATGTGCATGTCCACGGTGCGCGTGCTTCCGAAATACTCGTACCCCCAGATGTGTTCGAGCAGAAAATCGCGGGTGAACACCTGGTTGGGGTGGCTCATCAGCAACCGGAGCAGGTCGAACTCTTTTGCCGTGAGCTCGACCAGCCGCCCGCGCAGGCGCACCTCGTGCGTCCCGGGATCGAGCACGAGCCCGCCGGCCGCCACGGGCGCCTCGAGCGGCCGTCCGCCGTCCCGCACGGTGCGCCGCAGGATCGCGCGGATCCGGGCGACGAGCTCGCGGGGGCTGAACGGCTTGGTCACGTAGTCGTCCGCGCCGAGCTCGAGCCCTCGCACCCGGTCCTGTTCACTGTCCTTGGCGGTGAGCACCAGGATCGGGACGCCGGACTCGCGTCGCAGGTGGCGGCAGACCTCGAGGCCGTCGACGTAGGGGAGCATCAAATCCAGGACGATCAAGTCGGGCGCCTGCTCCCGGGCCTGGCGGAGCGCCTCGTGCCCGTCGTAGGCGACGGAGACCTCAAACCCTTCGCGCGCCAGGTTGTACCGCACGAGCTCGACGATGTGCGGTTCATCGTCCACGACCAGGATGCGGCCTCCGGCCGGCCGGTCGGATCTCACCGCCGTTGCCATCTCCGCGACCTCCGCGCCGCCTCGCCCACCCCACGAATCGGCTCCGGCGATGCGAATTCGTGGGGGCCCCGGGCCCTCCTCTGGCGGGGCCTCGGGTCCTAAATGGGCGCGTCCCATCGCTTCTCCACCGTCTCGGCGTCCCCTTCCCTCCGCGACTGCGCTCGACGTCTCCCCACGGTGGGGCGCGCCGCGCTCCCGGCCCGATCGTGCGACGCGGCTGTCGGGAGGCCGTCACGATCGCGTCACGGCACGGTAACGCCGGCCTCGCCATCCTGGGCGCCGGTGACAAGGCCCGGGCCCCCGTCGCGCGGCGGCAGGCTGCTTCACGTCCCTTGCCACTCCCGACGCCGCGGTCGCCGGGTTCGCGGCCGCCGCCGGGCGCTCCGCGCTCGGTGGCGGCAGGGGTCCAGCGAGACCGGACCGAAGACGAGTGCACGTGCCCGACGCACGTCGCTGAGGAGGCGCGCTGTGGATCTCTTCACGTTCTCCCCGGCGCCCGACGCGAAGGCGCCCGAGTGGCCGGGGACACCGATCGGCGCGAGCAACACCATCACGCGGACCAAGACCCGCACGGCCGTCCACGACAAGTCCATCGATCGTCACGAGGGGCGCCGCGACGAGCTCATCGCGGCGGCGGTCGAGCACATCGTCCGGCGGGCCGGGGCGGAGCCGCTGAGCCTCCACGACGTCGTCATCCACGGCGTACGCGTGCGCGCGATCACCAACTCGCCGCACCTGGCGGAGTTCTGGGTCGCCAACTGGTACAGCCCCGAGGAGTGGCGCGCGATCACCGGCCTCGCCCCGCCGGCGCGGCCGCAGGTGACGGTGTACGCGCTCGGCGGCGTGGAGGATCAGCAAGAGGCGGCGTACTACAGCCGTCGGACGAACACGATCATCTTCTTCAACACCTCGTACTACGGCCAGCTCAAATCCTGGGTGCTCGGCGCGGTCGGCCGGGTCCTGGCGGAGGAGTGGGGGATCCACAGCATCCACGGCGCGTGCGTGGAGAAAGGCGGCCGCGGGGTCCTGTACATCGCGCCCACCGGGACCGGCAAATCCACCTCCTCGTACGGGCTCCAGGCGACGTATCCGGACACCCGGTTCCACTCCGACGATTGGGTGTATGTCCGGTACACGTATGCCGCGCGCGACGGCCGGCGGATCGCCCCCGTGGAGATCGTCCCGGCCCACGGGGAGCCGGTCCGGGGATACCGGGTGTTCCGATGGCTGGAGGATCACCGGGGCGCGTCGGGACAGGTCCGCGGGCTCGATTTGGGCAACGTCGAGGCCACCGTCGCCCTCAGCGAGCTCGACCTGGGCCAACCGATGGAAGCGTACGCGTACACGAGCGAGAAGATCTTCTACCTGCGGACGAACCTGGTCGCCAACTTCCCGTTGTCGGCGTACGAGATGCTGCGCTCTCCGCTCGAGAACGTGCCGGACGTGACGGAGGAGTTTCTACGCGGGCACGCGGCCGAGCTCGATGCGCTGCTGGAGGACGTGCTGGACGCCGCGGCGCGGGGTGGCGACTACTCGCGGGCCGTGGAGGACTACTTCCGCGGGCTGCCGCGCGAGGAGGCGCGCGTCCTGCTGGCCCGTTTGATCGCGTTCGACAACGCGCGCGCGATGCTGGACATCACCCGGATCCTGCCGGCGGAGCGCGTGGTGACCAACCCCATGGAGCCCACGCCGCTGTCGACGGTGATCCTCCTCAAGCGGGACCCGCGCCAGCGCGCGGTACTCGAGACGCTCTCGCTCGGCCGGTTCATGGGGCGGCTCCTGCTCGGTGAGACGCCCGACCGCAAGCGGGAGGTCGCCTACAACGCCTACCGCGCCGTGGACGACGAGGCCGAGCGGGCGGTCATCGCACGGCTGGAGGAGGAAGCGGCGCGCGCCGGCGGCGGCGCCGAGGCGCTGTACGATGCGTTCCTCCGGCGTCCCGACGTACCCGAGACGCTGGCGGAGGAGTTCGAGCTGTTCCGGATCCTGCACCAGGCGTGCCGGTGCTACGATCTCAACACCGTCCTGACGACCGATCCGGCGGTGCGCGGCCTCAAGGAAGCGGTCGCCCGGACGATGGAGCTGATCGCGTACGCGATCTCGCGACGCGACGGGGCCGTCCGGCTCGCCCTCGACGACTACCGGCGCGTGCTCGCGGCCCCGTCGGCCTCCGCGTGAGCGGCCGCCCGCGCCGGATCTCACCGCAGCGCGTCCCGCGATGAGCACGTCCGGCACGGGATCCCCGCAGACGGGCGGCGCCCCGGAGGCGCGGCCCGCCGGCCGCGCGCCGCTTGCGTTCCTGGCCGAGGAGCTGGCCCAGCTCCGCGCCCAGGGCCTGTACCGCTGGCCGCGCGAGCTGCAGGGGGCGCAGGCCCCGGTCTGCGTCTACGACGGCCGTCGGGTCATCAACCTCTGCTCCAACAACTACCTGGGCCTGGCCGATCATCCGCGCCTCAAGGAAGCCGCGCGCCGGGCGATCGACGCGTACGGGGTCGGCTCGGGCGCGGTCCGGACGATCGCGGGCAACATGGCGATCCACCAGGCGCTCGAGCGCCGGCTGGCCGCGTTCAAGCGCACCGAGGCGGCGTTGCTGTACCAATCGGGCTTTACGGCCAACGCGGGGACCGTGTCCGCGATCCTCGGCAAGGAGGATGTCGTCGTCAGCGACGAGCTGAACCACGCCAGCATCATCGACGGCTGTCGTCTCAGCGGCGCCGCGCGCCGGATCTACCCGCACCGGGACGTCGCATCGGCCCGGCGGTGCCTCGAGGAGGCGCGGGGCGCCCGGCGGGTCCTCCTGATCACGGACGGCGTGTTCAGCATGGACGGGGACCTCGCGCCACTACCCGAGCTGTGCGCGCTCGCCCGCGAGTTCGGGGCGATCATGATGGTCGACGACGCCCACGCCAGCGGGGTGGTCGGCGCGGGGGGGCGGGGGACGGTGGAGCACTTCGGCGTGCACGGCCTCGTGGACATCCAGGTGGGGACGCTCAGCAAGGCCTGGGCGTGCCTCGGCGGGTACGTCGCGGGCGGCCGCGCCGTCTGCGAGTTCCTCATGCAGCGCGCGCGGCCGCTGCTGTTCAGCACCTCGCACCCGCCGTCGGTGGCCGCCACGGCGCTCGCCGCGCTGGAGTTGATCGAGGAGCGCCCCGAGCTCATCGAGCGCCTGTGGGAGAACACCCGGTTCTTCAAGGCGGGGCTGCGCGCGCTCGGGTTCGATACCGGGGCGAGCGAGACGCCGATCACGCCGATCATGGTCGGGGACGAGGTGCGCGCGATGCAGTTCTCCGACCGTCTCTTCGCGGAGGGCGTCTTCGCGCTCGGGATCGCCTATCCGACCGTGCCGCGCGGGAAGGCCCGCGTCCGGACGATCGTGACCGCCGGGCACACGCGCGAGGATCTGTCCCGGGCGCTCGATGCATGCGGCCGCGCCGGCCGGGAGACCGGGGTGATCGGCTAGCGCGGCATCCGGCCAGCCAGGCGGCGGGTCCGGTGGCGCCGCGGGTCGGCCCTTCGCTTCGTGTCGAGGGACGGATCCGAAGGTGCGCCCCGGTCCGACCCCCCCGCGTTTCTCCCCCGCAGTCGACGGACTGGGGCACTGCTGCACCAGCCGGCCCGTGAGGCGGATCGCAGAGCCGTGCTATACTGAGAGGTGCCATGCCGGGATTCTCCACGCTTCTGACCCCGGACGAGGCGAGGGAACGCTTCCGCCGCGCCTACACCCCGCGGCCCCGAGGCACCGAGCGCGTGGGGCTCGCCGAGGCGTTTGGACGCGTGCTCGCGCGCGACGTGGTCGCCCCGGAGGACCTCCCGGAGTTCGACCGGTCGACCGTCGACGGCTACGCGGTGCGGGCCGCGGAGACCTCCGGCGCATCGGGCGAGCACCCCTCTACGCTCACCATCGTCGGCGAGGTCGAGATGGGGGCGCCGGCGCCGCGCCCCATCGGGCCCGGCGAGACGCTGCGGATCCCGACCGGGGGGATGCTCCCTCCCGGCGCCGACGCCGTCGTCATGCTCGAGGACGTCGAGGCGGGCAACGGGCCATCGGTCGTGGTCCGGCGCCCGGTCCGGCCCGGCGACAACGTGATCCGGCGCGCGGAGGACGTGAGCCGCGGCGAGGTCGCGCTCCGCCAGGGTGTGCGCCTGCGGCCCCAGGACGTCGGGCTCCTCGCCGCGATCGGCGCCGTCGAGGTAGAGGTCTTCCTGCGACCGCGCGTCGCGGTCCTCGCGACGGGCGACGAGATCGTCGCCCCGGACCGGCGGCCCGCGGCGGGTCAGGTCCGGGACGTCAACACCGTCGCGCTCTCGGCGCTCGTGCAGCAGGAAGGCGGCATCCCCCAGCCGTACGGCATCGTCGAGGACGAGTACGGCGCGCTTCTGCGGACGCTCGCCGACGCCCGCAGGGCGTGCGACCTCGTCCTGGTGAGCGGCGGCAGCTCGGTGGGAGAGAAGGATGCCGTGGCCCGCGCGATCGCCGACCTGGGACGCCCGGGGGTGATCGTGCACGGGATCCGCATCAAGCCCGGCAAGCCGACGATCCTCGCGGTCGTGGACGGCACGCCTGTCATCGGGCTGCCCGGGCACCCGGTGAGCGGCATGGTGATCTTCGACGCGTTCGTCCGGGACGTGCTGCGCGGCCTCGCGGGGCGGGCCCCCGCGAGGCCGCTGGGGCGCACGGTGCGAGCCCGCATGGCCAGGCGCGTCCCCTCGGCCGGCGTCCGCGAGGACCACATCCGGGTCTTCCTCGAGGAGCGGGACGGCGCGCCGTGGGCCATCCCGGTGCTCGGGAAGTCCGGCATCATCACGACGATGACCAGGGCAGACGGCGTGGTGATCGTGCCCCTCGGCCAGGATCACGTGGCGGAGGGGGCGGAGGTGGACGTCCGCCTCTTCGAGGCGTCGTGAGCCGCGCCGCGCGCCGCGGGCTCGCTCCCCTGCACGTCCGCGCGGACCGCGCCGGGTCGCTCCACGCGCTCACCCACCTGGACCGCCGCGGCCGCGCGCGCATGGTGGATGTGGCCGCGAAGGCCGAGACCGTGCGGGAGGCGGTGGCCCGCGCCGAGGTCCTGATGGCCCCGCAGACGCTGCGCGCGATCACCGCCGGCGCGGCCACGAAGGGCGACGTGCTCGCGGTCGCGCAGGTCGCCGCGATCGCCGCCGCCAAGCGCACGTGGGAGTTGATCCCGCTGTGCCATCAGATCCCGCTCACCGGGGTCGCCGTCGACCTGACGCCCGACGCCGCGCGCTCGTGTGTGCACATCAAGGCGCGGGCGCGCACCGTGGCCCGGACCGGCGCGGAGATGGAGGCGCTCGTCGCGGCGGCGGTGGCCGGCCTCACGATCTACGACATGCTGAAGGCGCTGGAGCGGGGGATCGTGATCGACCGCATCCGGTTGGTGCGCAAATCGGGCGGGAAATCGGGAGTGTACGTTCGCGCGGGCGAGCCGGCCCGACGGGGGGCCCGCCGCGGCGCAGCGAGGCGCGGGCAGAGATGAGCCAGGAGAAGCGCCTGGCCGGCATCCGGTGCGGGATCCTCACGGCGAGCGACCGGATCAGCCGCGGACAGGGGAAGAACGAGAGCGGCCAGTACCTGGCACAGACGCTGGGGGCGGAGGGCGCCGAGGTCCTGGCGCACGTCGTGGTCCCCGATGACCTGGAGACGATCGCGCGGACGCTCGCCGACATGGCCGATACGCTTCGGGTGGACCTCGTGTTGACGACCGGCGGCAGCGGGGTCGCGCCCCGCGATGTCACGCCGGAGGCGACGCTCCGCGTGATCGAGCGCCAGGTCCCGGGCATTCCCGAGGCGGCGCGGGTGGCCACGGGGTCGCGGGCACCGCTGGCGATGCTGTCCCGGGCGGTCGCCGGCATCCGCGGCCGCACCCTGATCGTGAACCTCCCCGGAAGCCCCCGCGGCGTCCGCGAATGGATGGAGGTCATCCTCCCGGTTCTCCGTCACGCGGTCGAGCTGCTGCAGGACCGGCAGCTCGAGTGGGGGCGCGAGCACCGGCCGTAGGCCCGGCCGTCCCGCGCCGGGCGCGCGCGTCCTGGCCTTGCGTCCCCTGCGGCGGGAGCCTCGTCGCGGCCTTGACACCGGCGGCGGAGGCCCAGTACACTCGGGCAGGCCGCCCCGCCACCGCGCGCTCGGACGGACCGATCATGCCGCTTGTCGCTGTTTCGGATCTCACCAAGTCCTTCGGCGCCACCCCCGTGCTCTCCGGGGTGTCGTTCGCGCTGGAGCCCGCAGAGAAGGTCGCGCTCGTGGGCTGCAACGGCGCCGGCAAGACGACGCTGTTGCGGCTCGTCGCCGGATGCGAGGCGCCCGACCGCGGCTCGGTTACGCTTCGGCCCGGCGCGACGGTCGGCTACCTGCCCCAGCTCCCCGATGCCGAGGCAGGCCACACCCTGTGGGACGAGGCCGCCGCCGCCTTCGCGGCGGTGCGCGACATCGAGCGGCGGCTGGCCGAGGCCGAGGCGCGTCTCGCGTCGCCGGAGGTGCACGGGGACGCGGCGCGTCTCGAGGCGGCGCTGGAGGAGTACGGGCTCCTGCGCGACCGCTTCGAGCGCAGCGGGGGATTCACGTACGACGCCGAGATCCGCCGGACCCTCGCTGGCCTCGGGTTTCGCGAAGAGCAGTTCCGGCAGCCGGTCGCCTCGATGAGCGGCGGGGAGCGCGTGCGCGGCGCGCTGGCCCGCCTGCTTCTCGCGGAGCCGGACCTGCTGCTGCTCGACGAGCCGACGAACCACCTGGACCTCGAGGCGCTCGAGTGGCTGCAGGAAGCGCTCCAGCGGTATCGGGGCGCGATCCTGCTTGTGAGCCACGATCGCGCGCTGTTGGACGCGGTGACGAGCCGCACGCTGGACCTGGATGGGGCCCGCGTCGAGGAGTTCCGAGGAAACTACTCATACTACGTGGTCGAGCGCGCCGCGCGCCGCGAACGGCAGCGGGAGGCGTTCGAGCGCCAGCAGGCGGAGATCGCGCGACTCGAGGCCTACATCCGGCGCTACCGCGCCGGCCAGAAGAGCCGGCAGGCCAAGTCGCGGGAGAAGCGGCTGGCCCGCCTCCAGCCCATCGGGGCCCCGCGCACGGCGCGGACGCTGTCCTTTCGCCTGGACGCGCCCCGCCGCGCGCCGCAGACAGTCCTGCGCGCCCGCCACGTCACGAAACGGTACGGGACCCAGGAGGTGCTGCGGCGCGTCACGATCGAGGTGCGCCGTGGCGAGAAGCTCGGCCTCATCGGTCCGAACGGTGCGGGGAAGACGACGCTGCTGCGGATCATCGCCGGGATGGAGCCGCCGACCGCCGGCGTGGTCGAGCTTGGGCCGGGGGTTCGGGTCGGCTACTTCGCCCAGCACGCGGAGGAGACGCTCGACCTCGATCGATCCGTGCTCGAGGAGGTCCTGGGCAGCCGCCCGCTCGCACCCGAGCAGGTGCGGACGCTGCTGGGGCGGTTCCTGTTCTCGGGCGACGCGGCGCACAAGGAGATCCGGCAGCTCAGCGGTGGAGAGCGGCGCCGCGTGGCGCTGGCCAAGCTCGTGCTGGACAGGCCGGACCTCTTGCTGCTGGACGAGCCGACGACGCACCTCGACTTGCCGTCCCTCGAGGCCCTCGAGGCGGGGCTGCGCGCGTTTCCGGGAGCGATGCTCCTCGTATCGCACGACCGCTATCTCCTCGAGCGCCTCGCGACCCGCCTCCTCGTCCTGGCAGACGGGGAGGTCCGGGAAGTGGCCGGGTCCTACCAGGTCTACCGCGCCGGCGTCGCCGGGGCGGCGGCGCGTGGGGAGAGCCCCTCGGCGCGCGAGGCCGGCGGTCGAGCGGGGCCGGCGCCGCGCGACGCGGTGGATGCGGGCCGCGAGGACAGCCCACGCGAACGCACGGGGTCCGACGACCCGTCCGACGATCTCGTGGCGCGGATCGGCGAGCTGGAGCGCGAGCAGGGCGACCTCGGCCGGCTGATGGGCGACCCGGAGCTGTACCGGGACGCCGAGCGGGCGCGCCGCGCCGTTCAGCGGTACGAGGAGGTAAGCGCCCGGCTCGCGTCGCTGTACGCCGCGTTCGAGGAGGCGACGGAGGGCCCGACGCGCGACGCGGGTGGCGCGTCCGGTGCGCGCGCCCGGCGGGATCGGCCCGGCCCGCCGGCGCGGAGGTAGGGGGTATGCCGGCGCGGGTGGAGGAGCGCGACGGCGTCCGCACGGTAGCCACGAACCGCCGCGCCCGCCACGAGTTCTCGATCGAAGAGGCGTACGAGGCGGGGATCGCGCTGACCGGCACCGAGGTGAAGTCGCTCCGCGAGGGCCGCGCCAACCTCGCGGACGCTTACGCGCGGGTCGAGCGCGGGGAAGTGTGGCTGCACCGGCTGCACATCAGCCCGTATGCCCAGGGGAACATCCACAACCACGACCCCCTGCGCCCGCGCAAGCTGTTGCTGCACCGCCGCGAGATCCTCCGCCTAGGGTCCCGCGTGTCGCAGCAGGGCTACACGTTGGTCCCCCTGCGGATCTACTTCCGCCATGGCATCGCCAAAGTCGAGCTGGGGGTGGCCCGTGGCCGCCACCTCTACGACAAGCGCGAGCGGATCGCCGAACGAGAGGCCGAGCGCCGGATCGCTCGCGCCCTCGGGGCGCGCGGCGGTCGCGCACCGCGCCGCCGCAGCGACGGGTGACTCCGCAGCCGGCGCGCCCCTCCACGGGGGAAGGCGTCGCCGGCGCAAGCCGGGCGTGGCCTAGCCCAGGGGAGGCCGGTGCTGGGCCCACGGCTGGATCTGCTCGAACCCGGCCGCCGCGCGCAGCACCGTGGCATCGGCGTGCCACCGGCCGACGATCTGCAGTCCGACCGGCAGGCCCTCGGCGGTGAACCCGCACGGGACCGAGGCGGCGGGGTGCCCCGTCAGGTTGAACGGGTAGGTGAACGGTAGCCGGTCCATGATGGTCGGCGTGGGGTGGCCGCCGATCTCCCGCGGCCCCTGGTGCGGCCCCGGCTCGGCCGACCACGCGCCCACGGGCATCTGAGGGGTGAGCAGGAGGTCGTACCTCTCGAAGAACGCGCGCACGGCGTTGTAGAGCGCCGTGCGGGCCAGCAGCGCTTTCCCGTACTCGATCGCGCTCACGCGGCTGCCGTTGTGGATCATCTGCGCGAGGCTCGGCTCGATCCAGTCGGGCCGCTCGATCGCGCGATCGATGTGGCGCGATGCGACCCCGACCTCCCAGATGATCTTGTGGAAGTCCCGCGGGTTGGGCCAGCGAATCGCCGGAGCGTCGAGGGTGCAGCCGAGGTCGGTGAAGCGGCGGGCCGCGCGCTCCGCGATCGAGCGGACCTCCGGATCGACGGCCGCGTATCCGAGATCGGGGCTCCACGCGAGGCGCAGGCCGCGCAGGTCTCCGTCGCAGAGCGCGACGTAGTCCTCGGGCGGCGCGTCGATCGTGAGAGGGTCGCGGGGGTCCGGCCCGGCGATCACCGAGAGCATCAGGGCCGCATCCCGCACGGTCCGGCTGAGGGGCCCGTTGTGCGAGCGGGTGGCGAAGTAGTCCGGGCTTGGATGGTAGGGCACGCGGCCGAACGACGGCTTGAGCCCAAAGACCCCGCACAGCGCGGCCGGGATCCGGATCGAGCCCGCGCCGTCGGAGCCGTGCGCCAGCGGGCCGAGGCCGGCCGCGACCGCCGCGGCGGCGCCGCCGGAGGAGCCGCCCGAGGTCCGGTCGAGGTTCCAGGGGTTGCGGCACGGCGGACCGAGGAGGTTGTCGCACATGTCCTTGTGACCGAAGTGCGGCGTGTTGGTCTTGCCGAGCAGGATGCCGCCGGCCGCCTTGAGGCGCTCGGCCACGACGCCGTCCTCGTCCGGGACGTGATCCTCGAACCACTTGGAGCCGTACGTCGTCCGAACACCGGCGGTGGCCTCCAGGTCCTTGATGGAGTAGGGGATGCCATCGAGCGGTCCGCGGAGGTCCCCCCGGCGCGCCCGCGCCTCGGCTTCCTTCGCCTGCGCCCGCGCGAGGTCGGCCGTGACCGTGAGATAGGCGTTCAGCGCCGGGTTGAGCCGCTCGATCCGGTCCAGGATCGCGTCCGTGATCTCGACCGGCGACAGCTCGCGTGTGCGGATGAGCCGGGCCATCTCCGTCGCGGGTAGATACGATAGCTCCGTCGCGTCCATCGTCCTCCCCCCAGGGATCGATCGGGCCCGCCGCGGGCCGCCTGCCCTTCGAACTTCGAAGACGGCGCCGGTCGGGTCCTGCTGCGGTGGGCGCTCCGGCCCGCGGCTTCGAGAGCCCGGCCGCCGGTGGGGCACGCCGCCGGCGCTGCGGTTCGGGACCGCGGTGTGGTATAATGTGTGTGAGCCGGCCGGGACATTCCCGCCCGGCCTCACATGTCGTCGCACGGGGGCGAACGGTCTCGACTGCGCAGGCAGAAGCAGGGCGGCGCGCCGAGGTGGTCCAGGTCCTCGTTAAACAACTGGACGGCGCATACACGCCGAACCACAGCTCGCGTACGCTGCTTAACTAAGTAGCGTCGCTCCCCCCGCAGGGCCGGCGGGCGGGGAGTGGGCGTCACCGAGCCGGCTGCTCCGGCGCTCCTCGCTCCGGGAGCGCCGGCTAAGACACAGGGGCTAGCGGGATCGGAATCCGGCCTGCGGGAGGTCGGTCCCGCGAACGCAAAGCGCAGGCTACGCGCGTAGAAGCTCTGCCCTCGCGGCGTCAGGACGCGGGTTCGATTCCCGCCGCCTCCACCACCACTTGCCCGGATCGATCAAGCTCGAGCGCACGGCCCGGCGTGAGCAGGCGTACCGGATGTACGCGCGCACGCCGCAAGGAGCAGAAGGCGCGCTCCCCGTCGCTGCGCAAGCTCGCGCGGCAGGCCGGGATCGAGTCACGGCGCGGCGCGTCTCCTGGACCCGTCTCTTGAGCCCCCGCTCCCCGACGCGTCGAGGTATTGAGTCGCCGTCGTCCCGCGCGGAGACCTCGTGCCGCCACGGGGCCGCGTTGCGCGTACTCCGCACAGGCACTTGCGCTTCCCCGGCTGAGGCAACCTCGCGTGCCCCGGCTACCCCTTCTTGACGTCGGCCGGTCTATAGGTGAACCGGTGATCGCACTCGCGACAGTGCCATTTCTGGTTGCCGGCCTCGTCCTGACCCTGGTACTCGACGTGCGTACTGTTGCAGCCCGGACAACGGGTGGCGCCCTTCTTACCCATCAGAGTCAACCTCCCAGCCTTGTTCATTACCATTATTGCCTCATTGCCCCTGGCGGCCGAATCCCGCGGTCGGTTGCGCCGTGAACGTACCGCAGAGAGCGCAGCGGGGCAGCCAGGCCGGGCCAGGGGCCCGCTGCTGAGGCGCTGGGGACCCCGACGCAGGGCGGCGCCGGGCGCGGGCCGAACGTTCACACGGCACCGTCGAGGCGGGTGGGGCCGGTGCGGGGTAATTCCACCAATGGCGGGAACCGCGGCCCACCGCGACGCGCCAGGTGATACTGCAGGGAGAGCAGGGGGTGTGCCTCGGGACCATGAAGGCGGCGGGTCGGGTGATCATCGTCTCCTTCGCCGTGGCGCTCGTTGCGGGGCCACTGTCGGGCGCCTCGGCCTCGCCTGCCGGCGCACCGGGATGGGCCGTGCTGATCGAGAACGACTGGTACGGCGGCCGGTACGCCGACCTACCCGTGGGCTACGTCAACTCGACGCGGATGCTCACGCTCCTGACCCGGCGGGGATGGCCGGCCGACCACATCCTCCTCGTCCGAGACGACCTCGCCCCGGGGCTGCTGTATCGCGCGCTGGGCTGGCTGGCGGCCCGCGTTCGCCCCGGCGACACGGCGCTCCTCTACGTCGCCGGGGAGTACGAGTTCTTCGCGCGGGATCTCCTCTGGGCCCGCGCGATGCCCGCGCTGTGGAGGCAGATCCCGACGTCTCAGCGGGTGCTGATCGTGGAAACGTGTTTCGCCGAGCGGCTGGCGATGGCGGTGCTGGGGATCCCGGGGATCGCGCTCCCCTCCGTCGGCGGGGACGAGTGGGACCTGTGGGGGACCGGCGGGCCCGGTCGCCTCATCGCGGGGGGAGCGTTCACCTATTACTTGACGAGGGCACTGGCGCAGCAGCCGCCCGACTCCCCGCTCGTGTTCGGCGCGGCGTTTGCGGAGGCGGTCGCCAACACACGCGAATACGTCCGTACGGTGCTCCTGACGACCCCCATGGCCCTCCAGTCCTTCCACGCGAGGGGGGCATACCCTGAGCGCCTGCCCCAGTTCCCCAACCCGCATCTGATCGGCGGCCGGAGCGCCGCGAGCGTGCCGGGCCAGCCCTTGGCCCCGGGGCCGTAGGCTGCGAGCCGCGCCCATCTCAACGTTCTGGGTCGAGGCCCCGTAGCTCCGCGGGCGGGAACAGGAGCGCGCCTGGTCCCCGCCCGTAGGACGACGGGCGGTCCAGGCGCGGCGGTCTGCCGTGGCCGCTCGGAGGGCTCGCGCTGCTCGCGGCGGCCGGCTTCCCGATCCGCCGACTCGTGGTCCGCCGCGTGTCCCTGGCCCGCTCCATGGGGCTGCCGCGCGAAGGGGCGCGCGAACGGGATAGCCGGACGCGCGCACGCTCGTTCGAGCGATCTCGCGAAACTGTGAGAAATGAGGATGGTGCGCGGCGGGACGACGTCAAAGGACCCCACCGGGACGGGGGATGCCTTGCCCCCCTCAATCCGGGATCCGGAGGAAGGCGATGAGGCGCGCACAGGTGGTCCTGGTCCTCTCCGTGCTGCTTGTGGTCGGGGGCCTCGTGACCGGCGCGGCCGCCGCGCCGGCACCGGCAAACCCGACCCCCACGACCACGGCCCCCGGGGTGCCGGACTACTACGTCCTCGGGCCGGGCGACCAGATCGAGGTCACCGTCTTCGGCGATCCAGATCTCAGCCGGACCGTGACGATCAAGCCGGACGGGGTGATCGCCCTCCCGCTCATCAAGGAAGTGAAGGCCGCGGGCAAGACCGCGTCCCAGCTCGAGGCCGAGCTGACCAGGCTGTACTCGAGGTATCTGAAGGCGCCGTCGGTCTCGATCAGCGTCCGCCAGTTCCGGATGGATCACATCTACGTGATGGGCGAGGTGGCGAAACCGGGACGCTATGATATGACGGAGAACATGACCGTGCTCGACGCGCTCAGCCTTGCAGGCGGCACGACGGACCGGGCGAACCTCGACGGCACACACATCGCGCGGGTCGAGGGCGGCAAGAGCAAGGCGATCCCGGTGAAGGTGAACCAGTTGATCCAGGGGAAGGATGCCGCGCAAAACGTGAAGCTCCGGAACGGGGATCTGATCTACATCCCCCGCCGCGGCCTCACGCTCCTGGACATCCTGCGCAACATCGGCATCCTGCGGGGCGCCCTCGGGTTGTAGCGGACCGCGTTCCCGGGCGCGCCCCGCGGTGGAGCGGCGCGTTTGCCTGTGTCCCTCCCCGGGCATAAGGAGAGTGATCTCCGGCCAGCTGTGGGAGGGGCGGGACGTGGAGTACGTTATCGGCCTGTTTGCCGACCGCGCGCAAGCCGGTCGGGGAATCGACGCGGTGAAGGCCGCGGGCGTTCCCTACACGGTCGCGATGGTCAAGGCCCCGCAGCACACCGTGAGCGCGCGGGGCGTGCTGGAGCGCGTCTTCGGCATGCCGGAGCCGCACGCGACGCTTGAGGCCCACGGCGTGCCGCACGACGCGGCGCAGTGGCTCCAGAACCAGGTCGAGCAGGGCCGTACGATGGTGGTCATCCACACCGACCGGGAGCCCGAGCGCATCCGCGGGATCCTGAGCGAGGCCGGAGCGCTGGACGTCCGCGTCTATACCTGGTACCCGCCCGGCGGTCCCTGATCGTCCGCCGGGGACGGCAACGCCCCGGCGGACGGCGCTGGGGGGCGGAAGCCCGCCGGGGCGTTGCGGGGCGCGGGCGGTGCTACGGAGCGCCCATCCGTGCGTTGACCGTCACAGACGTGGCGATGTTCGCGTTGTCGACCGTGTAGTAATCGATCCGGACCTGGTCGCCCGCCTTGAGGTCGCTCACCATGATCGGGCCACCGGCCCATGTCAGCGTCGAGGTCGGCGGGACGCTGACGAGGACCGTGTTGAACTTGGAGAACGCGATCCGGTCCGCCTGCATCGTCCGCACGACGTTCGACATCCCTGGCGTGACCTCGAGGGTCGCCTGACACGTTTCCATCGCGCCGACCCCGGTCGCCGGTGTGCCGCTCGGGGGCGTTGCCGCGGCCGCCCCGAATGTCCCGCAGCCGACGAGCTGGGCTTCGGCCACGACGCCCTCGATCGAGCTGGTCGGCGCACCCGCGGGCGGCGTGGCGGGCGCCGGCGTCACGGGTGTCACCACCGGAGCCGGGGCTGGCTGCGCCGGTGTCTGACCGGGAGCCGGGGTCGGCTGAGGCGGCGTCTGGCTGGGTGGCTGCAGCGGCGTCTGCTGCTGGTTCGGGCCTGGCTGGTTGGGCGCTGGCTGCGCCGGTGCCTGCTGGGCGAGGAGCGCCGAGGGTCCAGCGGCGACCACAGCCAGCGCCGTGAGGATCGCGGCGAGAGCTATCGCGCGTTTCAAGGGAGACACCTCCATGTGGGTTCTCCGCCCCCCTCGTTACGGGATTTCCCACGCCGGGGCGGTCGTCAAACGGCGCGCGGAGGCTCCCACCGTCACGCCCCCGGCTCGCGCAGGCGCAGCACGATCCGCGAGGCCGCCACCTCGGCCGATTCGACCGGGTAACCGGGAATGTGCGCGACGTCCAGGTCCGCCGGGGCCTTTCCCTCGTCCAGCGTGAGATCGATGGCGGCGGTCGCCGTCCCCCCAGAGAGCGTCCGCAAGCGCGCGGTCCGCACGCCGGGGACGTGCGAGATCGCGATCGAGAATTTCGTGGCATCGAGGAGCGTCCGCAGCGGGCCGGCCAGGACTTCGACCTGCTCCCGGGGCTCCGCCGGGGTCACGGCGGCGGGCGGCGGCGCCTCCGGGACGGGGCAGGCAGGCGGCGCCGCCCGCGGTTCCCGCAGCGCCTCCCTCACGTTCCTGAGGAACGGCAGCACGTCGTGCTCGGCCTCGGCCAGCAGACGTGCCAGGCGTTCCAGGGATTCGGTGTGGCGGCGGATGAGCGTGTCGAGGTCCTGCGCGAGTCCCGAGCGCAGGGACAAGACCTCCTCGACCCGCGCGGCGAGGGCGTGGACGCGCTGCTCGGCGGCCTCGCGCACCCGGGTGGCGGTCTCGCGGGCCGCGGCGACGACGCGGCTGGCCTCGCCGCGGGCTTCGGACTCGCGTGCACGGGCGCCGGCCTCGGCGGCGCGCGTCGTCTCCCGGGCGCGGCGGCGGGCGTCCCGCAGCGTATGGGCGGCCGTGCGCCGCGCGCGGGCGATCGTCTCCTGCGCCGTGCGCGTGGCCTCGGCCATCGCCTCGTCGGCCTCAGCCCTAGCGCGCTGGGCGATCTCATCGGTGACACGCTGCGCGTTCAGGAGCACGCGGGCGACCTGGCTCTCGCGCTCCTGGTAGGCGGCGACGCGCTCCTGCACGCTGGCCAGGCTGTCCTGCGCGGCTGCCAGGCGCTGTCTGGCGGCATCCAGCTCCTGTTCGAGCTGCTGCGCCCGGGCGCGCGCCTCGCGCAGCGCGGTTTCGAGACCGGCGATCCGCGACTCCGCGCGCGAGATCTCCTGCCTCGCGGCGGCGGCGACCCGGGAGAGCGCCTCCCTGACTTCTTCAGGGTCCACCCCGAAGAGCCTGCGGGAGAAACGCTGCGCGGCGACGTCCTCAGGGCGCAGTGACATCTCGGTGCCCCCTCGTTGCCTCCACGAGCTCCCCCCCTGTCGAGTTGTCCCCTGAGCCGAACGTACCGAAAATCAGAGCGCGCGCCGGCGCAGCGTCGCCGGGCCATCGGTTGCCCGGCCCGCGCTCACGAGCATGTCGGCGCAGGCTGCGGGATTGCGCGCTTCGAGCGCGAAGCACTGCGCGGTCCGGAGGACGCGACCGAAGCCAACGAAGGCATCCTCGACGCGGTGCCGGTAGCAGAACGACGACGGGTGGCCGGCGATCGCCAGCAGCATGCCCGCTCGTGAGAGGGGCACGAGGCGGGCCGCACGCCCGGCGCGCCCGAGGCGGACGAACGCGTGCGCGCGCACCGGGCCCGCCGCGCGCTCCATCGGAAGCCAGAAACGCGCGCTGCCGTCGCACGCCACCTCCCGGCCCCGCGGCAGCGACCCGGCGGCCCACGCCGTCCAGGGCTTGATCGCCATCGGGAGCGTGGCCGGCACGACCGTGCCCTCGTCCGGATCGAGCAGCGCGAGCTCGTCGGAGAGGTACACGGCTCCTCGCCGCAGGAGCGAGCAGACGGCCGAGGTCTTCCCTGCGCCGCTCCCGCCGAGCAGCACCCACGCACGGCCCTCCATGACCACGGCGCCGGCATGGACGAACAGCAAGCGTTCGAGAAGCGAGGTCAAGGTGGCGACGACCTGGCCGAGGAGGACGCTGAGCCCCCGGCCGGCGGGCAGGGAGACGGACCACAGCGGGCGTCCCGCCACGGCTCCGAGCGCGGTCCGCTCGTCCGCAGCGATCGTGACCTCGAGCGGCGCGGGATCCTCGCCCTCGATCCGGAGGCTGCCGAGGACGGCCGCGAGGTGCGGGGCGATGGACGGGGGGCCGGAGACGCGGACGATCCACGTCCCGAGCAGCACGTCGATCGTCTGGGCGGCGTTCATAGCCACCTCACCGGCGCACACGACCACCCGGAGCCGCAGCGGCGGATCGCCCCGGCCTCGCGGAGGGCGTCCAGCGTCTCGGAGACGCGCCGGCGCGGCCCTAGAGTCCGCAGGCGGTCGCTGCCGCCGTCGGTCCCGCAGGCCTGCCAGATGCGCCGCGCCCACGCGTCGAGCAGCACGAGCCGGCCGTGCTCCGGGTCGAGGAGCACGACCTCGTCGTCGAGCGCGATCGCGGCGAAGCTACGGTCCGGCATCGTCCGCGGTCGCGCGCAGCGTGCCGAACACGACCAGGCGGAGCGCGGCGCTGTACGGGGGGGCGCAGGTGACGAGGGCCACCTCGCGGTCGGCCGGCCGGCCCTGCAGGAGACCCGCGCGATCGGGTGTCACGGTCGTATGGCCGACGACGGAGTAGACGTACCGGCGGCGTCCATCGTCGATCTGGATGAGGTCGGAGCTCCGCAGCCGGTCGAGGGCGAAGAAAGGCGCGCCGTAGGTCGTGCGGTGTCCGGCGATCCCGACGACGCCCCATCCGCCCGGCTCCGCCGTCCATGAGATGTGGCCGACGCCGTACCGGCGCAGGTGGTCGACGGTAGCGCCCTCGGGCACCCACCGCCGGAGCCCGAGGCGGGGAATCGTGAGCACGAAGCCGCCCGAGGTCGCTGCGAGCCGGCCGGAGCGGGAAGCGTGCCTCGGGGCGCCGCGCTCCCATGCCGCGAGCGCCGCCGTCTGCGCATCGGTCGCCGCCCACCCTGTCCACGCGATCCACACGAGCGGAGAGAGCAGGACCACGACTCCCCCCACGACGCAGGCGTCGGACACCCAGGTCAGCACCCCGGTGTGGGAGCGGATGCGCTTCACCTCTCATCCGGCGCATCCGGATCCTCTCGCCGGGCGGGACCCTGGCGCGCCGATGCTCGCTCAGCCGACCAGGCGGGGGCGCGGATGACCACGGGACGCCGCATCCACCGCAGGAGCAGCCCGAGGGCGATGAGCGCGAGCCCCGTGACCACCGGGATCCAGATGTTCGCGCCGGTGAACGGCAACCGCCGTGCCCGCGGCGCGGCGGGGCGGGGCGCCACGGGAGCCCGCAAGCGCGCGGCGAGCGGGCGAGGAAGGGTTGGGGCCGCCGCGCGCTGCCCGGGCGCCGCTGGCGGCGGGCCTGGCGGCCGGGCAGCGGGGGCGCGTGGAGGCGCGGACGACGGAGAGGGTCCGGGGGCGGGCGGAGGCGCGATCCCCGGCGGGGAAGCCGGTCCGGGCGCTGCCGCAGGCGGCGGTGCGGGGACAGCCGCCGGTCCGGGACCGCCAGCGGCTGGAGGCCCCGGCGCATGCGCGCCGACGACGACGAGGAACGGCGCAAGGAGGAGCGCGAGGAGCGGTGCGACCCATCCTGCGCTCGATCCGCCGCCTCCGGGGCCCGCTGGCGGCGGCGGCACCACGGGCGAGAACGACGTGACAGCGCCCAGGTGAAAGAGCAGCGGTTGTACCGTCACGCCTCCTCGGTCCGCCGCCATCGTCTGCTCCTGGTCGGGCGCGCCTGGTGTCGATACGAGGACGGGCCATCGTCCGATCGGTCCCGGATGGTCCGCGAATTTCGCCGCGGGAACCGGGATATCGCTCGTTCAAACGACGGATTCCGGCCTATCACTGGACTACTTCCGGCTGCTCTCAGGAGGGAAAATCGGCCGGCCGCGCCGATCTCTGCAGGGCCGCACGCCGCGCTCGGTCGAATGCCCGAATGCCCCTTGTGTCGGGGATGCGCCGGTGCGCGAGCACGGTGTCGCGCCCGGTGTCCTCGTACGATGCGCTGATCCGGATGATGATCGAGACCGAATGCGTGGGCAAGGTCTTCGCCGCCGCGGGATGGCCGCGGGTGCGGCGCGGCCGATCGATCCGCGCGCTTGATCGCGTCACCCTCCAGGTCGAGCGCGGCGAGGTCTTTGGCCTCGTCGGCCCGAACGGGGCCGGCAAGACGACGCTCCTCAAGGTGCTGGCCACGCTGCTGGCGCCGTCCGAAGGCCGCGCGTGGGTGGCCGGCGCCGAGGTCGGCCGGAACCCCGGTCTCGTGCGCCGGGCCGTCGGCCTGGCGGCCGGGGAGGAGCGGAGCTTCTACTGGCGGCTCAGCGGCCGCGAGAACCTCGAGTTCTTCGCCGGGCTCGTGGGCCTGGCCGGCGCGCCGGCGCGCCGGCGGGTGGCCGGGGTGCTCGGGCTCGTGGACCTGCTGCCGATGGCCGAGGAGCCGGTGGCCCGGTATTCGACCGGCATGCGCCAGCGTCTCGCGATCGCACGGGCGCTCGTCGGCGACCCCCCAGTGCTCCTGCTCGACGAGCCGACGCGGAGCCTCGATCCGGTTGCGGCCGACAGCGTCCGGGCACTGATCCGACGCCTCGCCCGGGACGAGGGCAAGACGGTGATGCTGGCCACGCACAACCTCGACGAGGCGCAGGCGGTGTGCCACCGCGCGGCAGTCCTCGTGCGCGGCACCGTCCGGGAGGTGTTGTCGCTCCCCACGCCGGACGGAGGCCTCGCCGGCCGCTACCGCGAGCTGATGGGGGCGCGCGCATGAGCGGCGCGATGTGGGCGTTCCTCAGGCGCGACTACCGCCTGGCGCGCACGGCACGTCTCGCGCTGGCCTGGCAGATCGTGAGCGTCGCCTGCACGGTCCCGACGATGTACTATCTGGGGCGTCTTCTGCGGCCTCCCGCGCCGGTCCTCGGCGCATCCGGCGGGGACTACTTCGCGTTCGTCAGCGTGGGCGTGGCGTGCCTCGGGTTGTGCTCCGCCGGGATGGGCGCGTGCGCGGCCGCCGTGCGGCAGGAGCAGATGGGCGGCACGCTGGATGTCCTGCTGCTGTCGCCGGCGCCGGTATGGGCCTTGGCCGCGGGCGCCTCGCTGTGGACGATGCTCGTGGCCGCGGGGCAGACCGGTCTCTATCTTGTCTTCGCGGCGATCGCATTCCACCTCGACTTCAGCCGCGCAAACGTGGCCGGCGCCGCGGCCGCGCTCGTCCTCACGATGGGCGTGTGCGCCGCGCTGGGGGTGCTCTCCGCGTCCCTCGTCCTTCTCCTGAGGCGTCCGGACGTCCTGACGAGCCTGGTGACGAGCGCGTCCGTCCTCCTCGCCGGGGTGTTCTATCCGACGCGCGTCCTGCCGTCCGCGCTGCAGCGCGCGGCCGAGCTGCTCCCGCTCACCCATGCGCTCCGCGCGCTCCGGCTGGCGCTGCTCCGGGGCGACGGCGTCGCGGCGCTCGGCACCGAGCTGCGCGCCCTCCTGCTCTTCGTGCTGGTCCTCTCACCCGTCGCGCTCGTCGCGGGCCGCGTGGCGCTGGCGGAGGCGAGGCGGTCGGGAATCCCGGCCGGGTAGGGGATCCGTCCGTGTCCGGGGCCGAGCGCGCGCTGCTGCAGCTCCTTCGCCTCCGCCCCGGGCCGCTGCCGTCCGCCTCCGAGGCGGAGTGGAACGCGATCCTGGCGCTGGCCCGGCGGGAGCAGGTGGCCCCACTCGCGTGGGCGGCCGTGCGAGACGCGTGCGGCGGGGCCGTGGGCGCGGGCCTCCCCGGCGAGGTGCGCCGCGGC
>JAJPJJ010000022.1 GCA_021324295.1 Bacillota bacterium | reverse complement strand
GTGAAGAAGACCGCGCGGGGCTTTCGCAACGCCGAGAACTTCAAGACAGCGATCTATTTTCACTGTGGGGGTCTGGACCTATACCCACTCGAAAGCCGGTAGAGGCAACAGATCATTGAGGGCCTGCACCGAGAACCGGGACGAGACGATCAGCCCGATCACGTACTCGGCAAAGTGTTGGAACTGGTCGGATCGACGAAAACAATCGCGGAAGCGGTCCAGCAGCTCTGCCCACATGGGCGGAATACCCACCACCGGCCACATCGTCGTCTCCTGCTCCGTCGAAGCTGCAATGGTTGCTGCGTTGCTTCCACTCCACGTCCCCCAGGCCCAAATTCCTGCGACTTGCGCAAGTTCGGTATTTACCTCCCGGGCGCTGCATGCCTTCACGGGCCCGGGCCGGCTCGAGGCGTTGCCGGCACCGGACCGCGCAGGACCGGTGCACCAGATCGAAGCGCGATGATCTCCGCGGCGATCGCCACGGCGATCTCCTCCGGCGTGCGGGCCCCGATATCGAGACCGATCGGAGCCCGGAGCGGGCCGAGCGCCTCTTCGGCGACGCCTGCCTCCCGGAGCTGCCGGCGCCTGGCGTCGTGTGTGCGGCGGCTCCCGAGGACCCCGATGTACCCGGCGGGCGTCGCGAGCGCGACCCTGAGCAGGGAAAGATCGAACTTCGGGTCGTGGGTCAGCACGCAGATGGCCGTCCGCCTGTCCACGGGCGCCCCCGCCAGGAACTCGTCCGGCCACCGGACGACGAGCGCGTCGGCGTCCGGCACGCGCTCCGGGGTGGCGAGGGCCGCCCGGGCATCGCACACGGTCACGCGGTATCCCAGGTACTTGCCGATCCGCGCCACCGCAGCGGCGTGGACGGTGGCCCCGAAGACGTACATCCGCGGCGGCGGCGCGAAGGGGTGGAGGAACACCTCCGCGTCCTCGCCCCCGTCCGCCGGGTGGACGTAGCGATGCACGCCCACCTCCGGCTGGTCCAGCGCCGCCAGGGCGTCGGCGGCCACGGCCCGCTCGAGCCTCGGATCCCCCAGGCCGCCCACGGTCCGGCCGGGCGCCACGAGCAGCATCGCCCCGGCCCGCGGGCCCGCTACCTCGGTGGCGAGGACAACCGGTCCCTCTTCCCGCACGGCCCGCGCCAGCGCGGCCAGGACGTCGCGGTGGAGCGCACCCAGGGGCTCGACGAAGATGTGCACGGTGCCGCCGCAGGAGAGCCCGACCGCCATCGCGTCCTCATTGGAGATGCTGTACGCCACGCGCGCGGGGCGACCCGTCCGGAGCACCTCCGCCGCCTCTTCGATCACCGCGGCCTCGACGCACCCTCCCGACACCGACCCCGCGACCTGCGCATCCTCGGTGACCGCCAGCGCGGCGCCGGGATCCCGGGGTGCCGAGCCTTCGATCGCGATGACGGTGGCCAGCGCCACCCTCCTGCCCTGGGCGAGCCAGGCCTCGATACGATCGAGGATGTCGTTCACTTCACACCGTCCCCTCGCTCCCCCCCTCCACCCGGAGGGTCCGCCCACGGCCGGGCGCCTGCGCGCCTGGCCGCGAGCGCGCGGTCCACCCGCCCGTCACCACCCCAGCATCTTCCGCAGCCGGCGCGACATCATCTCCGGCCGCCGGGGGGCGTCCACACGGGGCTCAGGTCGACGCTGCCGACGCCCGGAAGGCCCCCGACGACCGACTCCAGGAACCCGATGTGGGTGCCTCAGATCCCTGAGGCCCACCGCCACGGTCGCCACGTCAGACTCCCCCTTCCTCCGCTGACCGTCCGGCGTCGTGCGCGCCGGACGAACCCCTTCACGACGCGGGGTCTCCCGTCGCGGGAGGGCGTCCCCGCGCACGCTGCAGGAGGCGCTCGCGGGCGGCCTCCCCGGGGCGCTCGTCCTTGTCGGCGAAGCACGTCACCGTCGCGCCGTCGTCGTCCTCGCTCATGACGGCCTCCGCCATCGGGAACAGGATGGCGTTCTCCTTCTCGATATGGTGCCGGAGCAGGTCCGCGTACTCCCGGCAGGGCGCGAGCACGTCGTCGACCGCCGCGCGGCCCGCTTCATACCGGTCCAGCGCCGCCGCGATCGCCCGCATGAGCGCCCGCCCCTGCTCGTGCTCCTGGAGCATGACGCCGATGGGTCCTCCGTCGGTGGGCATCCCGAGCCGCGCGAGGCAGGGAAATAGGCACCCCTCCTCCTTGCCGTGGTGGCAGCGGTCGACGAAGGACTGGCTGAACGCGACCAGCGTGCGCAGGAAGTCGGACGGGACCGTCCGCGTCCGCTCGGCCTCGCGCAGGACGCCGTCCAGCGCCTCGAGGACCTCGAGGATCCCCGCGTGATCTGCCGCCAGCTGTTCCGTCGACCGCATGGCCCGCACCCCGCGCCTGCACGCCCGTCTTCCGGTCCCGCCGCACCGCGGCCCGGGCCGCTGGCCGCCGCGTGCGTGCGCCCGCGGCACGCCGCGATCAGATCATGGTGAGCCCGCCGCCGATGCTCAACGTCTGGCCCGTCACGAACGACGCCTTCTCCGACGCGAGGAACAGCACGGCATCGGCGACCTCCTCGGGCGCCGCGAGCCGCCGAAGGGGGGTCGCCTTGACGATCGCGGACACGAGCTTCTCGTTGCCCTCGGCCACGATGGCCGCGAGCAGCGGGGTGTCCGTCAGCCCGGGGGCCACCACGTTGACCCGGATCCCGTGCCGCGCCACCTCGCGGGCGATCGCCTTGCTGAAGGCGATCACGGCGCCTTTCGCGCCGGAGTAGACCGCCTCCCCGGAGGAGCCGGCGCGGCCGGCCTCGGAGGCCACGTTGACGATGACCCCGCGCTTGCGCTCGATCATGTGCGGCAGCACCGCGTGGCATGTCGCCAGGATGCCGCGGAAGTTGATCGCGATCACCGTGTCCCAGAACGCTTCCGTCGTGTCCACAAACGGTGTGATCCGGTCCCACCCGGCGACGTTGGCCAGGACGTCGATCCGGCCCCAGCGGGCGAGGACGCGCTCGACGCCCCCGGCGACGCTCGCCCGGCTCGTGACGTCCATGGTCACCCCGAGGCCGCCTCCGCCGGCCTCGGTCACCGCGCCGGCCACGGCATCGGCCCCCGCCGCGTTGATGTCGGCGACCGCCACGCTCGCGCCCCCGGCGGCAAAGGCCAGGCACACTGCCCGCCCGATGCCACTAGCGCCGCCGGTGACGAGGACGACCGAGTCGCGGAAGGTCATCTGGTCCTCCCCCCCCGCCCGCGGCTAGAGCCGCTGCCCGCACCTGCCGCAGTAGGCCATGTCGGCGGGCAGGCCGCGGACGCCGCACGCCGGGCAGGTCCGTTCCGGCGGGCCCCAGAGGTACTCGGGAGCGCCGCCGTCGCGCGCCAGCTCCCGCAGCCCGCGGTAGTCGGCGGGCCGCTTGTCGACGAACGCCGTCATTCCCTCCCACGGTTCGCGGCACGCGAAGTGCAGGCTCAGCCAGTCGCGCGCGTGGCCGGCGGTCAGGTGCCACGCCAGGTCCTTCCAGAAGTTCACCTGCTGCTTCGTGTACCGCAGGCACTCGGGGAACTTGTCGACGAGCTTCTGGCAGAGCTCGTCGACCGCGCGGTCCAGCTCCCCCCGCGGCACCACGCGGTTCACCAGCCCCCACTCCTCGGCCTGCTGGGCCGTGATGGGCTCGGAGAGCAGCAGCATCTCGCGCGCCCGCCGGTCGCCGATGAGGAGCGACAGCCACTGCGTCGCTCCGCCGGCAGCGACGCTGCCCACCCGCGTCCCCACCTGGCGGATGGTCACGTCCTCGGCGGCGACGGCGAGGTCGCAGGCCATGTTGAACTCGTTGCCCCCTCCCGCCACGATGCCGTTCAGGCGGGCGACGGTCGGCTTCCCGATGTTGCGCAGGGCGTCGTGGCACTCGATGAACAGGCTCATGTACTTCCAGCAGTCGCGGGGCCGCCGGGTATACTCCCGGGCGTACTCCGCGACGTCTCCCCCCGTGCAGAACGCCTTCTCGCCGGCGCCCGTGAGGACGAGCACCGCGACGCCGTCGTCGAACGCGGCGTCCCGGAAGGCGTCCCGCATCTCCACGAGGGTCTGGGTGCGGTACGCGTTGTAGACGGCCGGGCGATTGATCGTCACGCGCGCCACCCAGTCGTGCTTCTGGTACACGATGTCCTGGAAGTGGAAGCTCCCCGGGGACCGCGGCCGGACCGGCGTGCCGGTCAGTTCCTGGATCGTGCTCATGGCAGTTCCCCCTCCCCGTCTGACTCCGGCGCCCTCAGGCGCTCCTCGCCTCGGCCAGCCTGCGGAGCCGCTCGTGGGCCAGCAGTGCCGCGCCGATCGCCCCCGCGTAGACCCCGTAGTCGTCGGGTGCCACGTGGAACGTGCACCGAAGCGAGGCCTCGAGCACCCGACGCATCAGCGGCACCCGGGTGAGGCCGCCGCTCAGGGCGTACTCCGGCTCGGGCCTCACCCGTTTGAACACCTGCCCCGCCCGCTCGGCCAGCGCGACGACGGCCCCGGCGCACACGTCCTCGGCGCTGCGCCCGGCCGTCAGGTGGTTGATCACCTCCGACTCCGCGAACACCGCGCAGGTGCTCGAGATCGGCGCCGGGTCGCCCGCGGCGGCGCAGAGGGGGATGATGTCGGCCGGTTGGTAGCCCAGGTACCGCATCGTCTTTTCCAAGAACGCCCCGCTGCCCGCGGCGCACTTGTCGTTCAGGCGGAACGCCCGGACGCGGCCGCGCCCGTCGAGGCGGATGGCCTTCACGGTCTGCCCGCCGACGTCGAGCACCGTGCGGACGCTGGGAAACTTCGAGAACAGCGCGCGCGCGTGGCAGGTCAGCTCGGTGATCGCCAGGTCGCGGAACGGGACCATGTACCGGGCGTAGCCCGTGGCCGCGATGTAGCTCACCTGCTCGCGCGGCACGCCGGCCGCCGCGAGGGCCAGTTCGAGCCCGCGCTCCGCCGCCCGGGCGAAGTTGTAGCCGCTGGGGAAGGTCACGGTGCCGAGCACCTGCCCCTCCCCTCCGGCGATGGCGGCCTTCGTGTACGTGGATCCCATGTCCAGTCCCAGGGTCAGGCTCATGCGCCGCGCCCTCCGTCAACGGCCTCGGCGGCGACCGTGGCGGCCTGGGCGCCGACGAGCGCGCGGTCCAGCGCGTACAGCGCCGCGCCGATCGCGCCGCAATAGTGCGATTCCTCGCTGACGTTGACGGGCGAGCCGGTGAGCTCCTCGAGCAACCGGACCATCGCCACGTTCCGGGCCACCCCGCCGGTGAACGTGACCTCCGGCTCCACGCCGACGCGCCGCAGCAGCGAGAGGCTGCGGGAGGCGATCGCGACGTGCACTCCCATCAAGACGTCCTCGATCCTCCGTCCCCGCGCCAGCCAGCCCAGGATCTCCGACTCGGCGAAGACGGTGCAGGTCGTGGTCATCGTGACGGGGTTCTTGGACCGGAGCGCCAGCGGGCCGAGCTCGCTCAGGGGGATCTCGAGCGCCTGGGAGGCGGCGCCGAGGAAGCGCCCGGTCCCCGCCGAGCACTTGTCGTTCATGCAGAAGTCCAGCACCTGGCCGGTCTCGCTCACGCGGATGGCCTTCGTGTCCTGGCCGCCGATGTCCAGCACGCTGCGGGTGCGGGGAAAGAGGTACACGGCGCCGCGGGCGTGGCAGGAGATCTCGGTCACCTGGGCGTGCCCGAACTGGACGCGGAATCGCCCGTAGCCGGTGCCGACGATGCACGCCACATCCGCCTCGCGGGCCCCCGCCGCCAGCAGGGCCTCGCGGAAGGCGGCGGCGGCCGCTTCATGCAGCCGGGCGCCCGTATCGAGCAGCGCGCGGCCGACGATCCGGGTGTCGTCCATGACGACGGCCTTCGTCTGCGTCGATCCCACATCGACCCCCGCGACCAGCATCCCGTCACCTCCCGGCCGTGGCCCGGCGGCCGGCCAGCGACTCGATAAAGGCGTCGATGCGGTTCTTGAGCTGGGCGTCCGACCACAGGCGTGGGTCCACGAGGTCGGACTGGATGAACAGCCCCGGGATGTCGCAGCGGGTCCGCAGCCACTCGCGCACGTCCGGCAGGCCAGTGGAGGTCGTGCGGCAGGACTTCACGCCGTGGAAGCAGATTCCGTCGACGGACCACTCCCGGACCGTCTCGGCCAGCCAGTCCTGCGCGTAGAACATCGGCATGCTCCACCCCCGCCAGGCGGAGAGGAGAAGCGTCTCGGCCAGGCTCTCAATCGGGCGCGCGAGGTCGTAGGCGAACCCGGGGGCGAAGCCGCCCCCTGCAAACACCATGTAGGTGCTGTGAACGAACACCCCGCCCCATTGCTCGAACATCTCCGCAAACCGCTTGAGGGCGGCGTAGCAGGTGGTCCCGGCCAGGAGGAGGCGGTACTTCTCCTCGAGCGTCCCCATCCCCAGGCGAATCCGGTCCTGGATCTCCTCGCGGGCGAGCTCGAAGAACCGCGTCCCTTCGGGCGAGCCGCGGTACAGGTTGGAGATGCCCTGGAACGTGATCCCCTCGCGGATGGCGCTGAACGGCGCCGGCCGGTGCTGGTTGAGGGCCAGCACCGCGTGGTAACTCGCCGCCATGCGGTTCACCTGGGCCATCGCCTCACGCAGCCGGTCGATGTCGAACGCCGTCCCGGTGAGATCCTCGCAGAGGGCGATCAGGTCGCGCAGCTGCGCCTCCACGTAGCGGCGATCGTTTCGGAGGGCCTCGCCGTCGGCGCCCGCCCCGGCCCGCGTCCCCCGCCAGGCCGGGAGGTCGAGGACGAAGACGGGGCAGCCGTACATCTGCTCCCAGATCTCGGCCCACGTGACGTAGGTGTTGCACATGTTCGTGGCGATCACCAGGGCGGGCTTCGGAATCCTCCCGTTCGGATGCTGCCGGTCCTTGAGGTGCAGGCCCACGTCCGCCTTGACGTACCCGCAGATGTCGGGGGAGTAGCCGGAATCCTCCGCGGCCTGCAGGTACTGCAGGGACGCGCCCCGGACGGCCGTCTGCAGCGACGTGATCTCGGGGCAGTTGACCGGCAGGTCGAACGCCCTGAGGAGCTCGCCCAGCGAGCCCATCACGAACACGTACGCGGTGGGACGCCCCGCGTGGTCGGCGGCCGCCATCTCCCGCCACCACTGCTCCAGGAGACGGCGGCTCTCGTTCCGGATGGAGCCGATGGTCGGTGTCTTGGTCGTCATCGGACCTCCCTGCCCTCCCGCGCCGGCCGTCACGCGAAATCGAACAACAGGGACTCGGCGAACGTCTCGACTTCCATCCGCATCTGCTCGAAGACGGTCATCTTCTCCTCGAACTCGAGCACCAGGTGCGGGATCCCCGCCGCCTCGAGCGCGCGGATGTGGTTGACCTGATCCTCCAGCCCGGGCTCGCACATCTTGGGAGCGGCGACGATCGCGGCGTCGGCGTGCGACTCCCGGATGCGCCGGAGCAGCATCTCCGGCTTGGGCTTTCGCGGATCGTGCTGGACCGGGCTGTAACTGGACCCATCGAGGTACGCGCGGGCCAGGCTGGCCAGCGGCTCCCCATCGGTGGGGACGTCGCCGGTGAGCCAGCGCAGCCCGATCAGGAGGTCGTCGTCGACGATGTAGCAGGCGTCCTGGATGACCGCCAGCATGTCGAGGGGGGGCTGCTCGCAGTAGCCGCCTTCGAAGACCACCCGGATCTTGTCCTGGCGCTTGGCCTCCCGCTCGGGCAGCAGGCCCAGCACCCGCCGGAGCAGGACGTTGTGCTCCTCGCGGGGCATGAGCCCGCCGGCCCGCACGAGCGTGTAGGCCTCCACAGCGGAGAGCAGCCACGGCGTCTCCCGCTTCACCCGGTACAGGTCGCGGAGCAGCCGCCGGTTCTCGTTGTAGAGCGCGATGCTCCGGCGCAGGCCGTCATCGGTGATGGGGCGCCCGACGGCCTCCTCGACGACGCCGGCGATGCGCCGGTACTCGTCGCGGAGATACGCCGCCGCGTGCGGCGAGGCGGCGTTCTGGGGCAGGTAGAGCACCTGGCTGTTGAGGCTCGGCAGGTTGCGCACCCATACGGCGCATGCGTTCCGGGCGGCGTCGCAGATCGGAGGGGTGACGAACACGGATAGGAAGTCCAGGCGGCCGGTGAGGGCGAGCTCCAGGGAGCTGCGGATGATGGAGCAGACGAAGGCGGCGATCCGCGCATCGGCCTTGCGGATCTGAACGGTGCTGCCGGCGCCCATGATCTTGACCGGCAGCATGCCGGCGGCGTGAGGGATTTCCTCGGGGAAGTAGACCTGGAAGTGGCCCAGGACCTTGCCCCCGGGATGGGCCTCCCGCCAGCGCCGCACCGCCGGGTACGTTGGATCCTCCACGAGCACCCGGCATTCCTCAAGGATCGCGGCGACCTCGCGCTCTCCCGACCCGCTCACCCGTGCTCACCTCGCCGGTTCGGCGTCCACCGCCATGCCGTCCACGAGCCCATGCTCGCGACGCCCGCCGGTCGCGCACTCGCCTGCTGGCGCCGCCGGCACCGACGTCCCATGCTACGCGTGCCTCCAGGCCGGCTGGCGCCTCTCGAGGAACGCCGCGATCCCCTCGGCGGCGTCGGCGGTGGGCAGCAGCCGCGACCGGTACAGCTCCGTGGCCTCCCGGATGGCTGCCCGCAGCGGGCCGCGGCCCGCGGCGGTCATGGCCCGCTTGGCGAGGCGCAGGGCGATACCGCTGTGGGCCAGCAGCTGCCCGACCAGCTCCTCGGTGACGCGCTCCACGTCCGCGGCCGGGACGAGGCGGCTCACGAGGCCCCACTGGTACGCCTCCGCGGCGGCGAGGGGCTCCCCGGTCAGCACGAGGCGGCGGGCCCGCGCCTCCCCCACCACGCGAGGCAGGACCGCCGCCGCAACCGGCGGCAACGCCGCCAGCGCGATCTCCGGGACGCCGAACCGCGCGTCGTCGGCCGCCACCACCAGGTCGCACAGGAGCACCAGCTCCCACCCCCCGCCGAGCGCCGGAGCCCGGACCGACGCGACGAGCACCTGGTCGAGGTCCAGGAGCCGCTCGGCCACGGACTGGAACGCCGCCAGCATCGCGGGCGCCCGGTCGCCGGCGTGGTCGGCCACGTCCACGCCGGCGGAGAACGCGCGGGTTCCCGCGGCCGCGAGGGTCACGACCCTCACCTCCGGCATCGCCGCGAGCCGCTCGGCGACGGCCTCGAGCTGCCGGAGCATCTCGAGGGTCACGATGTTGAGCGGGGGCCGGTCAAGGACGATCCTCGCGGCCCGCCCATTCACGCTGAACCCGATCGCCCTCGTCTCGCCGTCCATCGCCCTCACCCCGCGTCCGGGCGTACCCGTCCAGGAAGATGCTGGCCATCCCCTCCGCGAGCGTGTCCGCGCCGCCGTCCACCCCGGGCCGGTACCACATCTGGATCCAGTTGATCATGCCGAACAGGCTCATCGCGGCCAGCCGCGGAGACACCACGCTCGAGCCCAGGCCGGCCAGGACGTCCCGGCATATCGCGTAGTAGCGCCGGCGCAGCGCGCCGATGTCCGTGGCGTGCGGCTCCCGCAGCGCGCCCAGCTCGCGCGTCATGACCTTGATCTCGTTCATGTGGTGGAGGAAGTGCTCGAGGTGGTTACGGATGAGCACGCGCACCCGGGCCTGCGGATCCGGGGTGCGCGCCAGTTCCCGCTCGAGGGTGTCCAGGATCACCGAGAAGCTGCGATCGCAGATCCGGTAGAGGAGCTCCTCCTTGCTCCGCACGTAGTAGTACAGCCCGGCCACGCTCATCCGCGCGGCGCGGGCGATGTCGCGGATCGACGTCCGCTCGTACCCCTTCGTCGCGAACAGCGCGGCGGCCGCCTTCAGGATCGCCTCCTGCCGGATGTCGTACGCCATCGGGTTTGATCGAGCGCTCGCCCGAAACCTCCGACCCGAGCGTAGCGTGGCGGAGCGGCCGGCGTCCATGCGTCGCGTGGCTCATTCGCCTGATGCAAATGCTCCATCTCGTCCGGCGGGCCCCGGCCCCGCTGCCCCGAGCCGGTCCAGGGCCCCATCGCCGGCGAGGGTCATCATATCCGTTGCTCGCCCGGGCGTCGTCTTCGTCGTCACCGCGCAGGGCGGGTAGAAGTTCTGGCCGTAGTCGACGTAGCCCGTCTGGACCGTCAGGCTGTGCCCCGTGTGCATCAGCCTGTCGAGGTCCCAGGTCACGTTGGTCCGCCACCCGTTGTCGCTTGTGCTGAACACGCCGTGGTCCCAGGAGGCGTACTCCCCGTCGAGCTGGGGCAGAACGCCCTGCGCCAGATCTGCCGCCGGCGCGCCCACTCCGCCCATTTCTCGTCCCCCACCTCGGCGCGCACCGCGGCGGACTCGATGCGCGGGTCGTCGGGCCCGCTCTCGGCCGCGATGTTCACCAGGAGCGGGCACGGGAAGTGCGGGCACACCCCGCAGTGGGCGACGCCGCGGTCCCTGGCGCACGCGTAGACGGGACAGAGGTTGCCGAAGTCCCCCTCCTCCTGGGTGCGACAGGTGGCGGCGCTCATCTCGTAGGCGGCGTCGCCTTCCCAGTAGAGGCCGCAGAGCCCCGCGAAGTCCCGTGGAGCCACCTTCGTCCGTAGGGTCATCAGCGACTCGGCCAGCGCCATGGCGGGATCTCCTCCCTCCAGGCCCGGCTGGCTCACCGCTGAGGCAGCTGGGTGGGCCGTACGATGATCTGTCCGAACATCAACCCGTGGTTGGTGCCGCAGTACCGCGTGCACGTAAAGTCGTAGGTGCCCGCCTCGCGGGGCGTGAAGGTGATGTCGACAGCGTGCCCGGGCAGCAGATCGTCGACCCTGACATCCAGCCCGTCGACGGCGAACCCGTGCGTCACGTCCTCCGAGATCAGCCGGAAGTGGGCCGGCACCCCCGCCGTGAGGTAGACGGTCTTCGGCTCGTACCCCGACTGGAGGGCCCTGATCGTGATCACGTCCCGGCTTGCCCACCGGCCGTAGCCGAGCACCGCCGCCGGCCCGATGGCCAGCGCCACCGCCGCGATCACGATGGCGGCCCACTCCGGAAGAGGCACCCGGGCCGCGATCCGCCGGATCCCCCCGCCTGTGCCTCCGATTGGTCTCCCGCTCATCGCACGTCCCCTCCCTATCCGACGAACAGCCAGAGGAACGCTGCCGTCACGCCGCCGAGCAGCACGACCTGGGGAATCACCGCGCGCGCGGCCTCCCGCGAGCCCTTGAACGTCTGCCGGGCGATCTTCCAGGCGATCTCCAGGGAGTACACGAACCCCAACAGGAGGCTCGCGGCCTGCAACAAGGGGAGCCATGCCGTCAGCACGGGGGTCCAGGCGAGGTGGGCGGTCCCGAAGAGGTTCCACCCCCACCCGAACGGATCGGAGAGGATCCGGGGGATGTACGAACCGTTCGGCAGGAGGATCGCGAAGCTGAACCCGATCCAGGCCAGCAGCCCCAGCGGCACGAGGTGATAGGAGAAGTTCACGAAGACCCGCCGCAGCGGCACCGGCCGGCCGGCGAGGCGCCAGGACAGCCAGGCGAACGCCCCGTGCAGGGCGGGCAGGCCCACGAGGAGCAGGGCGACGAGCCCGCCGGCAAACAGCGCCCAGCCGCCGAAGGAGCGGACGTTGGCCCAGTCCTTGAGCGTGCCCCACGGCCCCATCATCGTCGCGGAGTAGGCCGCCGCCGCCCCGAGCATGATGAACGCCTTCCACGACTCGTCGGGGCCGCGGTGCGACTCGACGAGCAGGTCCGTCCCGAAGGGCCGCAGGAACAGGCCCATGTTCTCCTTGCTGCACGTGCGGAAGCACTCGAAGCACATCCCGCAGTAGGTGTTCCGCTTGAGGTTCGTCGGCTGCTCGAGCCACGGGCAGCCGTAGCCCGCGGCGCTCCCGAGGATGCACTCCTTCTCCTTGTGCCCGACGCAGACCGCGGCGCTCTTGGGCCGCACCTCGAGCGCCGCGAAGTTCGCGTACAGGCCCAGGAAGCCGCCGACGGGGCAGAGGTAGCGGCAGAACGTCCTCCGCTCGTACAGGAGGAAGAGCCCGGTGCTGAGCACCATGATCGTGCCCAGGAGCGCGACGGTCGCCCACGGGCGCGTCGTGATGATCCCGCTGAACACCGCGACGCCCAGGAACACACCGTTGACGAGCCACATGTTCCGCAGGCGCTTCGGCCACTTCCACGCCCTGCCGGTCGGCCGGCCGCCGCGCTGGACCATGGCGCGCCGCTGCAGCCACTCGCCGAGGACCGGCAGCGGACACAGCCCGCACCAGATGCGCGACCCGAACGGGACCAGCAGCAGCATCAGGGCCGACCACCAGAGGATCCAGATGAACACGATCGCGATGTTCGCGTTCCCGACGGGCGTCCCCACGACGCCGGCCAGGAGGATGATGACGAAGAGGAACAGGTTCGCGGCGGTGGGGAGAAAGGTCGTCCAGCGGCTCCGAAGGAGCCGGCGCACGAGCGAGATGCGCGTGAGTTCAAATCGCGAGGCGAGGGGAATCGCCCCCAGGATCACCTCCGGCCGGACGGCCGGCAGGGCTGGGGCCGCCGCTCCGACGTCGGCCGCTTTCGTCGGTCGGTTCTCCACGCTCATCGTCTCCACGCCTCCTCCCAGGCCGCGTACAGCGCCGCGAGCCCGACGGCGCCGACGGCGATCCACCCCCAGCGCAGGGTTGTGTTGGGCTGCACGCGCAGCCACCCGACCATGTACGGGTGGAACGGCCCGCACGTCACCGAGCACCGGAACATCCACCGCCCGGCCCTGGTCGCGACGAAGTGAACCTCGGCCGTCTCGTGGGGAAGGATCGCCTGCTCAATCCCGTAGCCGTCGAGGTAGAAGCCGTGGGTGACATCGCCGGTCGCGAAGCGCAGCGTCACCCGGTCGCCCTCGTTGACGGTGATGATGCCCGGCGAGTACTCCCACTGGCCGGCCTCGACCGTGATGACCCGGGTGGAGGCACCCACGGGGCCTGCCCCGACGCGCGTGGCCAAGAACCCGGCGGCGAGCGCAACCGCCGCCACTCCCAGGATCCACCACCGGTGCCTCATGGTTCGCGTCTCCCCTTCCGATTCCGACCCCGAGCGCCGTCCCGCGGCCGCCGCCCTCCGCCGGTGAGGCAGGATGCCGGCGGCCGCGCGGCGCCCCTACTGGGCGGCTGAATCAGGCAGCACCACCAGCTGCCCCCACATGTACGGCAGGTGCTCGTCGTAGGCGCAGGTATACGAGAAGACGCCCACTTTCTTCGCGACGAACGAGGTCCTGGCCGAGGCCAGCCCCTTGACCTCGAGGTTGACCCCCATCTCGCGAATCGTAAACGTGTGGTCATCGTCCTCCGGGTTCACCACCGTCAGGTTCACGGTGTCGCCCTGGTACACGACCAGCGTGCTGGGGACGAAGCCGTAGACTTCCTTCTTGGGACCGAGCACGCCGCCCGCCGCAAACGCCTTTTTCAGAAACGGCAGGCTCGCCTGCATCTCGTGGACCATGAGAGGCACCGTGGTCACGGTGAGCGCCCGGGTCTGAGGCGTATAGCCGGACGGGGCCGCAGCGCCGTAGCGGGGACCGCCGATGGCGACGAGAGCGGCGAGGGCGAGCGTTCCCATGAGTGCGCCTGTCCAGCGCGGTATCCGCATTGTCGATCTCCCTCCTCACACGTGCTATCGTGTAGAGCCTTCCGACCTGCAGCATAGGCTGCCGCGGCGCGGGCGCGCATCGCCAAATGGCCCCACGCCCCGCGCGTCTTGCCGTGAGGTCCGGGATGATGGGGGCTCTCCGAAAGGCGATGACCCGAGCACCCCAATCGCGCATGGTGCATTCCCGTGAGGGCGGCGTGGCATCTTTTCGGCCCGGGCATCGGGTCTCGACCCGATGCCCGGGCCGGCGCGCCGGTGTAAGATCGTCGTGCCGGTCCATCTCAGGCGAGAGGGAAGCGGTGATCGCCGCGGGGACGGTGTTGCAAGGTCCGGCGGACGGGGCTAAGCGATGAGCCTTCAAGCGCGCATCACGCTCAGCGTCGCCGGCGCGGTGGCCGCGATCCTGGCCGCCTTCGGGTATAGTGCGACCTGGGCCATCCGGGAGAGCACGTCCACGGTGCTGGATGAGCGCGTCCAGATCGCCAAGGTCCTCGCGGGACAGGTCGCGACCGCCCTCGACGGCGACCGCGATGCCCTGGAGGACCTGGCGCAGACGCTGTCGCCGTACTCGGCGCTCGAGCGACAGGAGCGCGTGCTGCAGCAGGCCGCCGCGAGCCGCAGACTCGCGGCGGTGGCGCTGACGACCCCGGCGGGAGTGCCCCTCTGGGCGCGCCCCTCGGGATGGCTGGCGCATGGCGTCGCGTCCCCCGTGCTTCGCCTCGCGCCGTCAGGGGCGGCTGCCCGCCCCGCGCTGACCACGCTCCCCGGCAGCCATCTGGCGGCGTTCGTCCTGCCGCTACGGGGATCGAACCATCTCCTGATCGGCGCCGTCGACCTCGCGCAGACGGGGCCCGCAGATGCGCTTCACGCGCACGACGGCGCGCCGCTCAACGCCGAGATCATCGACGCCCACGGCGTGGTGCTCGCCTCGTCGGAGCAGCGGGCGGTGGGCCGGCCGAGCGAGCACCTCCCGGTCATCGCGGCGCTCGCCGGGCAAGGCCGCGCGGGCGTGGTGTTTCACGGTCTCCCCGGGTACCCCCACTACATCGCCCACGCGCCGCTGCCCGGATATCCCGGATGGGCGATCGACGTCGAACAACCGCGCGATCTCGTGCTGTCCCTCCCGTACGGCCTGGAGCGCCGGATGGTGCTCCTGGGGGTGGCCATCGTCGCGGGCATGTCGCTGCTGGCGTTCCTGGACGTCCGGCGCGTCGTCCGGCCGCTGGCCCGCCTGCGGCAGGCGGCGGAGCAGATCGCCGGAGGCGACTTGGATCGCCCGGTGCAGATGGACCGGAGGGACGAGGTGGGAGCGCTGGCGCGGACCTTTGAAGCGATGCGGACGGCGCTTCGGGCCTCGCGGGAGGAGATCGCCGCCTGGAACCAGGAGCTCGAGGATCGCGTCGCCAAGCGAACGCGGGCGCTTCGGGCGATGGCGGAGGAAAACGCCCGGCTGTTCGCGGTCGCCCGGCGCGAGGAGCGCAACCTGACGTCCACGGTCGATCTGCTGAGCGATGGGCTCCTCACCCTGACGCTGGACCGCCGCATCCTCTCCCTCAACCCCGCGGCCGAGGGTCTCCTCGGGTGGACCAGCGCGGAGGCGCGGGGGCTGATGTGCGGAGAACTGCTCGCCTGTCCCGGGTGCGCCCAAGGCCACCCCGGATCCTCCTGCCTCCTCGAGGCGGCGCTGGAGACCGGACGGGCCGTCCGGAGCATCCGCCTCCGCGCCCGCCGCCGCGGCGGGGAGACCTTCCCCGTGTCCCTGACGGCCGGCCTGGGACGAGACGAGACCGACCAGCCGACCCACTTCATCATCACCATCCGCGACATGACGACGGAGGAAGCGTACGAGCAGCAGCTCCGGGAGCGAATCCGCCAGCTCACCGCGCTCCACGAGGTCGCGCAGGCGCTCAACCTGGTCCCGCTGCGAACGGTCGAGGAGACGGCCCGGGACATCGTGAAGCGGATCACCGCGGCCACCGGAAGCCACTGCCGCCTCGACCTCGAACCCCGGGACCTCCGCCCGCAGGAGGCGCCCACGGCCTCGACGGGGTCCCCCCAGGGCGAGGACCAGCGGACGCACGCCGGCCTGGTCGGCGAGCCCCTGGTCCTCCAGGGGCGCCAGACCGGCACGCTGTGGCTCGATCCCGGCCCGGCCGGGCTCGCCGAAGGGAACCCCGCCCTGGTCCGCATCATCGCCAGCCAGGTCGCCGTCGCGATCGAGAACGCCAAGCTGTACGAGGAGGTCCGGGACCGGGACGCGCTGCGCCGTCAGCTGTTGGCGCGGATCGTCGTGGCGCAGGAGGAGGAGCGGCGCCGCATCGCCCGGGAACTTCACGACGAAATCGGACAGGCGCTGACCGCGCTCGTGATGCAGCTCGGAGGCGTGGCGGGGACGCTCCCGCCGGAGGCGGCCGCGCTGCGCGACCGGCTGGTGGCGATCCGGGAGATGACGTCCCACGCCGTGGGGGAAGTGCGCCGGCTGATGCTGAACCTGCGGCCGGCCGTCCTCGACGACCTCGGCCTCGTGCCGGCGATCCGGTGGTACGCGGAGGCGTATCTCCGGCCGGCGGGCATCGAGGCGCAGGTGTCCGTGGCCGGGCTGGACGAGCGCGGGCGGCTCCCCGAGCATCTGGAGCTCGCGGCGTTCCGCCTGACCCAGGAGGCGCTCACAAACGTGGTGCGCCACGCCCGGGCGACCCGCGTCACGATCGCCCTCGAACGCAAGGACGGAGCGCTTGCGCTCTCGATCAACGACGACGGCTGCGGGTTCGACGTCGAACGGCGTGCCCGGCCGGGCCAGCGCGGCGGATGGGGCCTGGTGGGGATGCACGAGCGGGCCGCCCTGCTGGGGGGGAACATGGCCGTGTCGTCCCAACCGGGCCACGGCACCAGCGTCACGGTGACCCTCCCCGTCGGGGAGGGAGGAGCCGATGGCCATTAGGGTGTTGATCGCCGACGACCACCGGATCGTCCGGACCGGCATCCGGTCGTTTCTTCAGAGCCAGGACGACATCGAGGTCGTTGGGGAGGCGGGCGATGGGGAAGAGGCCGTCGCCCTGGCGGGGACGCTCCACCCGGACATCGCGATCCTGGACGTGAGCATGCCCCGGATCGGCGGCCTGGAGGCGACCCGCCGCATCAAGGCGGCCGCCCCAGAGGTCCACGTGTTGATGCTAACCATGTACGAGAACGAGCGCTTCTTCTCGGAAGCCCTCGCCGCCGGGGCGGAAGGGTACATCCTCAAGGGAGCCGACCCGGAAGAGCTGCTGGTGGCCATCCGCGCGGCGGCGCACGGCGAAGCGTACTTGAGCCCGGATCAGGTGCAGCGGGTGCTGGCCCAGTACCGTCGCTGGGCCGACCGGGAGCCGCACCTCGCCGGGCTCGCCGCGCTGTCGGCCCGGGAGCACGAGGTGCTCGCGTTGATCGCCGAAGGCCTGACCGGCAAGGAGATCGCGGCTCGCCTGTCCCTCAGCCCCAACACGGTGGAACGGCACTGCACGAACATCATGAACAAGCTCGGCCTCCACCGGCGCGCGGAGTTGATCCGGTTCGCGCTGCGTGAGGGCATCACGCCGGCGGACCCGTGACCGCTTGAGAGAGGGCTTCGGCGGACTCCCGGCCCTGCTGCCGCCGACGCCGGCGCTCGCGGGCCGCACCGGCCGCCGGGCGTCCGGACGCGAAATACAGCCGCGACCCGATACCGGCGACGGCGGCTGGCGTGTACTGTGCCATGATGATGAGCCACGGGCGGCGGCCGCTCATTCGGCACCCCACGGTCGATACCGACCAGCGGCCCTTCATCGTGATCTGGGAGCGTCCCGGTGGGCCGGGGCGCGACGCTCCCGCAGCTCACCGCAGCAGAGTGTGAGGATGTGCCGCATAACCCGATTTGCCGTTGCACTTGTGCGCCTCCGTCTGCTGCGTGCGTCTGTCCCGATCCGTTCCGTCATCCGACGTTCGCGGACTCGATGGGCCCGCAGGGAGGAACGCCCGGCCGGTGTGCGATCGATGGCATGGTGAGGCCGGACGTCCGTCCGCCGTACGCTACATGAACTCATTGGGGAACTGCTTCGCGATGCCGCCGGCGAGCGCGTCCGAGATCGTGTAGATGTTGCTCAGCATCGCGCCCCACGTCTTCGCTTCCTGCTCGTAGTTCCCGGAGGCGACCGCGTTGCGCTCGGCGATATGCTGCGCGACGTGCGCGCCGAGGAAGGACAGCACGGCGTTCTTCGGCAGGTTGGGATTGGCTGAACTCAGGAGTGTCGCGAGCTGGTCGCCGTTCTTCGTCATCTTCGCCGCCGCCGCGTTCTTCCTGGCCTCGTCGCCCTTGAGGTCCGCCAGGCAGTAGTCCTTGACCGCGTTCACGTGATTGGCGAACAGTCTGCCGAACTCATCGCCCGCTTCTTCACCCACTGGATCGTCGCGTTCACGGCCTCGAGGCCCGCGTTGGTGAGACGGTGGCGATGGTAGGTCAGGACGTTGGGCAAGTGGCGGCGGATCAACCAGG
>JAJPJJ010000073.1 GCA_021324295.1 Bacillota bacterium | reverse complement strand
GCCTCCCCTCCCGTGGTGTCTTGGTTGTCTGCCAAGATCTCCGATTCACCACGCTGGGCGCTGCTCCTTGAATTTCGAATTTCAACTAACCCTGGGACACCCTCGGCGTGCCCGCCCCTCCCCCTTACTATCCGATCGCGGTCGACCGCGTGCGCTACGCGGGCGAGCCGGTCGCGGTCGCCATCGCCACGTCCCGCTACGCCGCCGAGGACGCGGTGGACGCCGTGGTCGTCGAGTACGAGCCGCTGCCGGCCGTCGCCAGCATTCAGGCCGCGCTCGCGCCGGACGCGCCCCGCGTGCACGACGGCCTGCCGTCCAACGTCGTGCTGCACCGGACCTTCACGTACGGTGACCTCGACGGCGCGTTCGCCGGGGCGGAGGTGGTCGTCGAGGACGACTACCGGTTCCCGCGATACGCGTCGACCCCGATCGAGACCTACGGCGTGATCGCGGCGTACGATCCGGCCGACGGCGCGTACACGGTCTGGTGCAACTTCCACGGCCCGTTTTCGATGCACGCGCTCATGGCGCGCGCGCTCCGCGTGCCGGAACACAAGCTGCGCCTGATCATCCCGGCGGATATCGGCGGATCGTTCGGCATCAAGACGATGCTGTACCCGTATGCCGTGCTCGTGGCCGCGGCGGCACGCATCGCCGGCGTGCCGGTCCGGTGGATCGAGGACCGGCGGGAGCACCTGCTGGCGAGCAGCAGCGGCGCCGACCGCGAGATGCACCTCGCGGCGGCCCTGACGCGGGACGGTCGGGTCCGCGGCCTCCGGATTCGGGCGACGGACAACGTGGGCGCCTACATCCGAGCCCCCGAGCCCGGATGCCTCTTCCGCACCCACGGCAACACGACCGGCCCGTATGCGATCGCCGCGGTCGGCCTGGATCTCCGCGCGGTCCTCACGAACACCGCGCCGACGGGCCTCAACCGCGGCTACGGCAACCAGCAGCTCTCCTTCGGGCTGGAGCGCCTGATGGACACGATCGCGGAGACGCTGGGACTCGACCCGGCGGAGGTGCGGGCGCGCAACCTGCTGCCGCGGGACGCCTTCCCGTACCGGACGCCGACCGGCGGGCTCTACGACAGCGGCGATTACCCGCGGGCGTTCCGGCGCCTCCTCGAGCGGGCCGACTACGCGGGCCTCCGGCGCGCACAGGCGGAGGCCCGGCGTGGCGGGCGCCTGGTCGGGATCGGCCTGGCGGCGGCCGTGGACCCCTCCGTGTCCAACATGGGGTACGTCGACCTCGCCTACCCGGCGGCGGAGCGGCGACAGCGCGCCAAGAGCGGCGCCGCCGAGGCGGCCACGCTGACCGTGGATCCCACTGGGGCGGTGACGCTGCTGCTCAGCACGGCGCCCGAAGGACAGGGGCACGAGACCGTGGCCGCGCAGATCGTGGCCGACGAGCTCGGCGTGGACCCCGGCCAGATCCGCGTCGTGGCGCGCATGGACACCCTGACCCACGCGTGGACGATCTCTTCGGGATCGTACTCCAGCCGATTCGCCGGCGCCGGCGCCAGCGCGGTAGCGCAGGCGGCGCGACGGCTGCGCGAGAAGATCGTGCGCATCGCGGCCCACCTGCTCGAGGCCGGCCCGGAGGACATCGAGGTCGCCGGGGGGGAATGCCGCGTGCGGGGCGCCCCGCAGCGGGCCGTCTCGATCCGGCGCATCGCAGGGGCGGCCCACTGGGATGCACGGAGCCTGCCTCATGGCACCGAGCCAGGTCTCCACGTGACCGCGTTCTTCACCCTGCCCACCGTGGACCGCGTCTCCGACGCCGACGAGGTCAACTCCTCGGGGACCTACGGGTTCATCGCGGAGCTCGCGGTCGCGGAGGTGGACCCCGAGACGTGGGAGGTCCGGTGCTCCCGGTACGTCGCCGTGCACGATGCGGGCACGATCCTCAACCCCCTGCTGGCCCTGGGCCAGGTCCACGGCGCCGCGGTCCACGGGCTCGGCGGCGCGCTGTACGAGCACCTCGCCTACGATGCCGACGGGCAGCTCCTCACGGCATCGTTCATGGACTACCTCTGCCCCACCGCGGCGGAGGCGCCCGCGTTCGATGTCGAACACGTCGAGACGCCGTCCCCGCTCAGCCTGCTCGGCGCGAAGGGGCTGGGCGAGAGCAGCGCGATGACGGCACCCGTCCTGCTCGCCAACGCGGTGGCGGACGCCCTGCGGCCGCTCGGGATTCCCGTCCGCGAGCTGCCCCTGACGCCCGACAGGCTCGCGGCGTGGGCGCGGCGCCGGAGGGCCGCGTCGTGAGCCCTGTGGCCTCGCTGCGTGAGTGGATCGAGTGGCTCCGCGGCCGCGGCGAGCTGGAGCTCGTCTCCCGTCCCGTGTCGCGGCGGTTCGAGATCGCGGCCCTCGCCCACCGGTTCGACGGTCGCAAGGCGGTGCTGTGCCCCCGCGTCGAGGGGCACGCCATGCCGGTCGTCGCGAACTGCGCCACCCGGCGCGACCTGTACGCCGCCGCCGCGGGGGTGGAGCCCACGGAGCTCCTCGACCGGTTCGCCGCGGCGATCGACGCCCCCCGGCCGTGCCGGATCGTCGAGCAGGCTCGGGTGCAGGAGGTCGTGATCCGGGAGGCGATCGACATCGGCACGCTCCTCCCGGTTCCCCTCCACCACGAGCGGGACGCCGGCGCGTACATCACGGCCGGCGTGGTGATCGCCCGCGACCCCGAGACCGGGCGACGGAACGCGTCCATCCACCGCCTCCAGGTCCTGGAGCGCGAGACGCTCGGGATCCTCATCCTGCCGCGCCACCTGTGGCACCTGTACCTGGAGCGGGAGGCGCGGTCCGCGCCGCTCGAGGTGGCGGTGGCGATCGGGCTCGACCCCCTCACCCTCCTGGCCTCCCAGGCGATCACACCGCCGGGGGTGGACGAGCTCGAGATCGCGAGCGCGCTGCGGGGATCGCCGCTCCCGCTTGCAAGGTGCGTCAGCGTGGACCTGGAGGTGCCGGCGGAGGCGGAAATCGTCCTGGAGGGCGTGATCCCGCCGCACCTCCGCAGGGTGGAAGGCCCGTTCGGCGAGTTCCCGCGGTACTACGGGCCGCCCTCCGAAAAGCCGGTCCTTCAGGTCCGCGCGGTCACGCACCGGCGGGACGCGATCTACCAGACGATCCTTCCGGCGGGACGGGAGCACCTGCTCCTCGGCGGCATCGCGCGCGAGGCGTCGCTCCTGCGGGCGCTGCGGGCCAGCGTCCCCGCGGTCGCCGGCGTGCACCTGACGCCCGGAGGCGCGTGCCGGTATCACGCGGTCGTCGCCCTGCGCAAGCGGCACGAGGGGGACGCGCGCACGGTGCTGTTCGCGACGTTTGCCACGATCCCGGAGGTCAAGCACGTGATCGTCGTCGACGAGGACGTCGACATCTACGATCCGGAGGAGGTCGAGTGGGCCGTGGCGACCCGATGCCAGGCCGACCGCGACGTGCTGATCGTCCCGCGCGCCAAGGGATCCGAACTCGACCCCTCGTCGGCAGACGGGCTGGGCGCCAAGATGGGCATCGACGCGACGATCCCGCTGGACGCGCCGGCCGAGCGGTTCCTCCGTATCCGGATCCCGCTGGAGGAGTTCCAGCCGTGACGGCCCCGCGCCGCGCCGCGGGCCCGCGGGCCGCCCCCGGGGTCCACGCGTAGGCCGATGGCGCGCATCGTCCCCTCCGTCGCGCGCGCGATCGACGCGCTGGACGCGCTGGCGGACGCTCCGGACGGCCTGACGCTCGCCGCGCTGAGCCGGCGGCTACGCGTCCCCAAGAGCACGCTCCACGCGATCCTGGGCACGCTCAGCCGGAGGAGCATGGTGGAGTTCCTGTCCGACCGCGCAGGCTACCGCCTGGGTCCCAAACTCGCCGAGCTCGGCGTGACCGCCGGAGGCCAACGCCAGCTCGTCGAGACGGCGTACCCGTTCCTGGAGCGGCTGGTCCGCGACACCGGCGAGAGTTGCTTCTTGGGCGTCCCCGCGGCGGACCCGATGGAGACGATCTACGTCGGCAAAGTGGAGAGCCCGCACGCGATCCGCTACAGTGCGGACCTCGGCGAACGCCGGCCGAGCCACGCCACGGCGGCCGGCAAGATGCTGCTGGCGAGCCTGTCGGACGGCGCGCTACGCGCGCTCCTGCGGGGGCGCGCGCTCCCGCGGTTCACGCCGCGGACCATCACCGACCCGGCGGCGCTGCTGCGCGACCTCCGCCGCATCCGCGCCCGCGGGTTCGCGCTGACCGTGGACGAGCGCATCGTGGGGGCCAGCGGGATCGCCGCGCTGATCCGCTACGCTCCGGGGCGGGTGGCGGCGCTCTCGGTCATCGGGCCGACCGGACGGATCCGGGCGCGCCTCAGGCACCACATCCCGCTGCTCCTCCGCGCCGTCCGCGGGATCGAGGCCGCGATGGGGCAGGCTTCCAGCGCGCCCGGGGCGCCGCCCCATGGCTCACGCCGCCGCGCGACGATCCCCGGCGCGGGGAGGGCGTGCCCGGGGGACGGGACGCCCCCGACCCAGGCGCGCGCGGCGACCTCCCGGGGCGCGGGGCCACGCCGGCGGGCGTAGGGGGGACAGGGATGCACCTGGCGACGATGCTCGAACTCGCGGCCGAACGCCATCCGGAGGCCGAGGCGATCGTCGACGAGCGTGGACGGTACACGTACGCCCGGTGGCACGAGCGCATCGAGCACGTCGCCGCGGGCCTGGCGGAGCTGGGGGTGCGCGCAGGCGAGTTCGTCGCCTGCGTCACCCGGAACTCCGAGGCGATGGCGACCGTGTACTTCGCGCTGCACCGGCTCGGCGCGGCCGCGGTCCCGCTCAACTTCCGGTGGAGCGCGGGGGAGCTGGCGTACGCGCTGCGCGACTCCGGCGCGGTCGGCGTCCTGTACGAGCAGACGACGGCCGGCAGGGTCGCGGAGGCCCTCGGGCAGGCGCCGGGCTGCCGGATCCGCGTGCAGGCAGGCCCGGCCGCCGATGGCGCCGTGTCGTTTGCGCAGCTCGTCGCGAGCGGCGCGCGGCGGCCGACCGCCGCGAGACGCGACGACGACATCAACGTCATGCTGTACACGAGCGGGACGACCGGGCGGCCCAAGGGCGTGCCGCGCACCCACCGGAACGACTACGCGGCGACGGTGGCGATGATCATCGAGCACGGCCTCGGGCGCTTCGAGCGCACGCTCGGCGTCATGCCCCTCTACCATACCATGGGCCTCCACTCGCTGCTCAGCATGGTGTTCCTCAACGGCGCCTTCATCGTGATGTCGCAGTTCGACCCCGACGCGGCGCTGCGGCTGGTTGCCCGCGAGCGGATCGGCTCCCTGTATCTCGTCCCCACGCTCTTCCACGAGCTGGTCCGCCGGTGCGCCGAGGTGCCCGCGGACCTCTCCTGCGTCCGCAAGCTCGCGTTCGCGGGCGCGCCGATGACGTCGACGCTCGTGCGCGCGTTGATCGACCGGTTCCGCCCCGAGACCTTCGTGAATCACTACGGCAGCACGGAAGTCTACATCCACAGCACGAACGCGCGCCTCGAGGCGTCCCCGACCTCCGCCGGCCGCGCGGCGTTCCACACCCGCCTGCGCGTGGTGGCCGCCGATCCCGACCGGCGCGTCGGTCCGGAGGAGGTCGTACCGCAGGGCGAGGTGGGAGAGATCATCGTGGATGCCCGCTCGCCGGAGGCGTTCGGCGGGTACCACAACCGCCCCGAGGCGACCGCGCGGGCGCTGCGCGACGGCTGGTACTTCACGGGCGATACCGGGTACCTGGACGATCGAGGGGAAATCCACGTGACCGGCCGGGTGGACGACATGATCATCACGGGCGGGGAGAACGTCCACCCGGTCGAGGTGGAGGACGTCCTGGCGTCCCACCCCGGGGTGCTCGACGTGGCCGTGGTCGGGCTGCCGGACGAGAAGTGGGGCCAGATCGTGGCGGCGTTCGTCGTGCCCGCGGGGGAGGCGCCCACGCCGGAGGAGCTCGACCGGCTGTGCCTGGAGAGCCGGCGGCTCGCGCCGTTCAAGAGGCCGCGCCGCTACGTCTTCGTCCGCACGATTCCCAGGACGGCGTCGGGGAAGATCCTTCGCCGCGAACTGCGCGAGGGCAGGTACGAGCCTGTGGCCCCCATGGAGGAGCAGGCGGGAGCCCGCCCCCAGACGACGTCGGACTGACGCGGAGCCTCGCGCGGCGCACGGTCAGCCCATCACCGCCCCGCCGTCCACGACGAAGGTCTGGCCGGTGATGAAGTCGCTCTCGGGCGAGGCCAGGAACAGGACGGTGCCGACGAGGTCCTCCGGCACCATCGCCCGCCTGATCGCCCGAGCCTGGGATGCCTGCGCGAGGTACTCGGGCGGGTTGAGCCGGGCCGACGCGTCGTTCGACACGAGCCCGGGGGCGACCGCGTTCACCGAGATGTTGCAACCCCCGAGCTCCCGCGCCAGCGCGCGCGTGAGCCCGATCACGGCGGCCTTCGAGGCCACGTAGTGGACGAACCCCGGCGTGCCCACGTAGGCGACGGCCGAGGAGATGTTGATGATCTTTCCGCACCCCTGGCGTTGCATCGTGGGCGCGACCGCCTTGACACACTGCCAGACGCCGCGCGCGTTGACGGTCAGCACCCGGTCCCACTCCTCGACGGTGATCTCATCGAACGGCCTCTTGCGCTCCAGGTCCAGGTAGATGGCGGCGTTGTTCACGAGGATGTCGATCCTCCCAAACGCCTCGATCGTGGCCCGGGCCATCCGTGCGGTGTCGCCTTCGCTCGTCACGTCGGTGCGGACGAACACGGCGCGAGCACCCGCACGGGTGGCGAGGAGCTCGCGCGCCAGCGCCTCGCCCGGGGACTCCAGGACGTCGGCGATCACGACATCCGCCCCCGCCGCGGCCAACGCCCGCGCGTAGACCGCCCCGATCCCTCTGGCCGCTCCGGTGACGATCGCCGCCCGCCCCGCCAGTCGTGCCGCGTCCATCGAGGCCGCCCGCCCCGCCCCTCACTCGAACCGGCCCCGGGTCTCCGGGGACAGCGCGCTGCCGATCAGGTACAGCACGATCGCGGCGACCAGGAAGGAGACGAGGCTGACCGGGATGCGCTGGATGGACCGGCTGGCGAGCGTCACGAACGTGGGGACGATGCCGCCGATCGCAAAGCCGATGTTCCAGGAGAGCGCCGTCCCGCTCGCCCGGATCGCCGTGGGGAAGCGCTCGTTGAGGAACACGAGGATGGGCGCGTAGGCCATGTTGCCGAGGAAGGCCAGCAGGAGCGCGGAGCCGACGATCGCGCCGAAGGCGCCGGCCTGGAGGCGCGCGAGCTGGAGGTACCCGAGGGGAATGAGGATCAGGTTGACGCTGCCCATGAGCAGGAACGTGTTCCTCCTCCCGATCATCTCGCTGAGCTGGCCAAAGATCGCGACCGCGAGGATGACGATCAGGCTCGTCCAGATCAGGACCTGCCCCGCGACCGGTCGCGGGAGCCCGTTGATCACGACCAGAAACGACGGGAGGTACCCCGAGGTCAGGTAGTACTGCGTGCCAGCTCCGGCCACGATCATCAGGTTCACCAGCACGACGCGGAGGTACGGCCGGGAGAACACGGCGCGGAGGGGCGCCCGCTGAATCTTCTCCTTCCGGGCTTGCAGCTGCGTCCACAGCGGGGACTCCTCCACCGCCTCGAAGATGAAGAAGCTGAAGATCGCGCCGACGATCCCCGTGAAGAACATGACCCGCCATCCCCACGTGGCGAACGCCGGCCCGGGGAAGAGCGAGGAGACCGCGTAGAACGCGAGCGAGGCCAGCAGGGCGCCGATGCTCGCGCCCCCGCCCCCGATCAGACCGGACATCAGCCCGCGCCACCGCGGGGCGATCGTCTCGGTCGTGAGCGTATGCGTCGACGCGACGACGCCGCCGACGAAGACGCCTTGGATCAGCCGCAGGGCGATGAACAGCGCCGCCGCGGCGAGGCCCACCTGCGGGACGGTGGGGAGGGTCCCCAGGAGCGCCGTGGCGAGGCCGACGCCGAACACCGCCGTCGTCATCGCCCGCTTCCGCCCGTACCGGTCAGCGTAGGGGCCGAAGATCGCCGCCCCGACCGGGCGCATGATCAGGGTCACCGCGAACGACGCGTAGGCGCCGGCGAGGGAAAGCGTGGGGACCTTGGATGGAAAGAAGAGGGCGCCGATCGTCGGCGCCACGAACAGGATGAGGAAGAGATCAAAGAGGTCGAAGGACCACGCCGCGATCGAGGCGAAGCCGGCGGCCCACACCTGCCGTCGCGTCGGCGCCACCGCTGTAGCCACGGCCATCCCCCCTTCACCCGCGGGAGGCGTGCGTGCGCGGCCGGGCACCCGCGAGCCGTTCGGACGCCGGCGCGCGGCCCGCCGCCCGCGTTCCGATTGGGGAACACAGTTCCTGGACCGAGACGGCTGTTCGACGCGCGCGCTGATCGCTCCTCGGACCGGAGGCGTTCGACCTGCTCCCCGGCGTGGTGGCCCGCGCGCAGCGTCCCCGGCCGGCATCCGTCGGTTCGATGGCGGACCCCCCTCTCGGAGGCCCGTATCACTCGACGGTGTCGAGGACGAGCGGGCCCGGCGCCCGCGCATCCCGCCCGATCCGGTACGCGGCCCGCACCCGGGCCGCCGCCGGGGCGAGGCGCTCGGCCTGTGAGGCGTGGAGCGTCACGAGCGGCTCGCCCCGACGCACCGGGTCGCCGAGCTTGCGGTGGATCACGATGCCCGCCGCAGGGTCGATGCGCTCGTCCCCGCGGGGCCGCCCGGCCCCCAGCAGGATCGCGGCGTGGCCCAGCGCCTCCGCATCGACCGCGGCGACGGTCCCCTCCGCCTCCGCTCCCACGGGCTCCTGGATCGGCGCGCGCGGCAGCCGCTCCGGGTGCGCGACGACGCCGGGGTCCCCTCCCTGAGCCGCCACCATCTCCGCAAGCGTCCGCAGGGCGTCGCCCCGCGCCAGCCGTTCCTCCAGCGCGGCCCGGGCGGCCGCCGCATCCGGCGCCCGCCCGGCGACCAGGAGCATCCGCGCGCCGAGCGCGAGGCACAGCTCGCGCAGGTCCTCCGGGCCCTCGCCCCGGAGCGTGCGCACCGCCTCCTCTACCTCGAGCGCGTTGCCCACGGCCCGGCCGAGCGGCTGCTCCATGCTGCTGACCACGGCGACGGTGCGCCGGCCGACCTCGCGTCCGATCCCGACCATCGCCTCGGCGAGCGCGCGGGCCTCGGGGAGCGTCTTCATGAACGCCCCGCTCCCAACCTTCACGTCCAGCACGATCGCGCTCGATCCGGCGGCGAGCTTCTTGCTCATCACGCTCGACGCGATCAGGGGAACGCTATCCACGGTGGCGGTCCGGTCCCGCAGCGCGTAGAGGAGCTTGTCGGCCGGCACGAGCTGCGCCGACTGGCCGGCGATGGCGCAGCCGATCCGGTTGACCTGGTCGATCAGCTCGCGCGGGGACAGCTCGGTCCGCAGCCCGGGGATCGATTCGAGCTTGTCGAGCGTCCCGCCGGTGTGCCCGAGCGCCCGCCCGGAGAGCTTCGCGATGCGGACGCCGGCGCTGGCCGCGAGCGGCACGAGCACGATCGAGGTCTTGTCCCCCACCCCGCCGGTGCTGTGCTTGTCCACGGTGCGGCCGCGGATCCCGCTCAGATCGAGCGTCTCGCCGCTGCGCACCATCGCCAGCGTGAGCGCGGCGGTCTCGCGGCTGCTCATCCCGCGAAAGTACACGGCCATCAGCAGCGCCGCGATCTGCTCGGCCGGCACCTCGCCACGGACGTAGCCCCCGACGAGCCAGGCGATCTCCTCCGCCGCCAGCTCCTCGCCGTTGCGCTTCTTCTTGATCAGATCGTAGGCCCGCATCATCGCTCCACGTCGCCGAGACCCGGCGGTGGATCACGACAGGCCGTTCACCCCGTCAGGACGGCAGGTCCCGCACGACCCGGCGGATGAGCCGGGCGAGCCGCGGCGCGATCGCGCGCGCCGCCGCGAGCACGTCCTCGTGCCCCACCGGTGCCGGGGCGGCGCCGGCCCGCCGGATCGCGTTGGTGATCGCCGCGACCCCGAGCACCCGCAGGCCGGCGTGGCGGGCGACGATCACCTCGGCGACCGTGGACATCCCGACCGCGTCCGCGCCCCAGCGGACCAGCATCTCGACCTCCGCCGGGGTCTCGTAGGAGGGCCCCAGCACGCCGACGTAGACGCCGGTGCGGACCGGGAGGCGCTCCTCGCGCGCGGCGGCCTCGGCCAGCGCGCGGAGCGCCGGATCGTACGCCTCGCGCATGTCCGGAAACCGAGGACCGAGCGTCTCGTCGTTCGCTCCCACGAGCGGGTTCGTCCCGGAGAAGTTGATGTGGTCCGCGATGATCATGAGGTCCCCGCTGTGGAACTCCCGGCTGAGGCCCCCCGCCGCGTTCGTGACGACCACCGTGCGGGCGCCGAGCGCGGCCAGGAGGCGGATCGGAAGCGTGATCTGCTCCGCGCTGTAGCCCTCGTAGAGGTGACACCGGCCCTGGAGCACGGCCACGGCGCGTCCCTCCAGGCGACCGAGGATCAGCCGGCCGGTGTGGCCGGGGACGGTGGGCACGGGCACGTGGGGGATCTCCGCGTAGGGGATCGCGTCCGGCCCCTCCACGGCGTCGGCGAGCGCGCCGAGCCCGCTGCCCAGCACGAGCCCCACCTCGGGGACGAGCGCAGCGCGCGCCCGCACCGCCCGGCGTGCCTCGTCGAGCCGCTCACGCAGGGTCACGGGGCCCTCCCGATCCCGGCGCGCGCGCACGCAACGGCCGCGCCCGTTTGCGTCATGCGGCGATCGCCTCGCCGAGCAGGCTCATTCCGACCCGGGGCAGCGGGCCGCCGAGCGCCTCCGCCACCGTCGCGCCGACGTCGGCGAACGTCAGGCGCAGGCCCAGGTCCGCGCCGGCCCGGACGCGGGGACCTGCCACGAGCAGCGGCACGAGTTCGCGCGTGTGGTCGGTGCCCGGCGTGGTGGGGTCGTTCCCGTGGTCCGCGGTGATGATCAGGAGGTCGCGCGTCCCCAGACCGGACGCGATCGGCCCGAGCGCGGCGTCGATCCGCTCGAGGTCCTCCCCGTAACCGCGGGGATCGTTGCGGTGGCCGTAGAGGGTGTCCAGATCCACGAGGTTCGTGAAGATCAACCCGTGCGCCACGCCGTCGAGGGCTCGGCGCGTCTGCCTGAGCCCGTCCAGGTCGTCGTGCGTGTGCACGGTGCCGGTGATCCCGCGCCCGGCGAATAGATCCGCGACCTTGCCGATCGCGACGACGCTGAGGCCGGCGTCCGCGAGGCCGTCGAGGACCGTCGGCTCCGGGGGCGGGAGCGAGAAGTCGCGTCTCCGGTCGGTCCTCGCGAACCGGCCCGGGGGGCCGGTGAACGGCCTCGCGATGACGCGGCTCACCGCGTGCGGGCCGGCCAGGATCTCGCGGGCGATGCGGCAGTAGCGGTACAGGTCCTCCACCGGCACGCGCTCCTCGTGCGCCGCGATCTGGAACACGCTGTCGGCCGACGTGTACACGATCGGCCGGCCGGTGCGCAGGTGCTCCTCGCCCAGCTCGGCGATGATCTGGGTGCCGGAGGCGGGCCGGTTGCCGAGCACCCGACGGCCGATCCGCTCCTCGAACGGCTCGATGACATCGGGAGGGAACCCGTGCGGGTACGTGGGAAACGGCCGCTCGAGCAGGACGCCCGCAAGCTCACAGTGCCCGGTCGTGCTGTCCTTGCCGGCGGAGGCCGGCGCCATCTTCCCGAACGCCCCGGCCGGCGCCGGGTCGGGCGGCACGCCCTGGATCGCCGCGAGCCAGCCGAGCCCGAGGCGGCCGAGCACGGCGAGGTGCAGGCCGCCGCAGGCCTGCGCGACGTGCGGCAGCGTGCTCGCGCCGCGATCCCCGTAGCGCGCCGCGTCGGGCGCCTCGCCGACCCCGGCGCTATCGAGGACGATGAGGACGACGCGGTCGCACGCCACCGCGCTCACATGCCGAACCGCTCGCAGGCCAGCAGGATCCCGACGATCGACTTGCCGTCCCGGATCTCACCGGCGCCGATCCGGCTGCGGGCCTCCGCGAGCGGCAGCGCCTCCACGCGGAGGTCCTCCTCCTCGCGCTCCGCGGCGATCGGGCGGAGGTCCCGGGCCAGGAACACGTGCATCTCCTCGGTGAGCACGCCCGGCGCCGTGTAGAACGACGCCAGCCGCTCCCACTGCCCCGCGGCCTGGCCCACCTCCTCGGCCAGCTCGCGTCGGGCGCAGGCGTCCGGGCTCTCGCCCGGCTCCAGCGTGCCGGCCGGCACCTCCAACAGATCGGCGCCGACCGCGCGGCGGAACTGCCGGACCAGCAGGGCGCGGGCGTCGGGCAGGAGAGGGACGATCGCCACGGCGCCTGGGTGTTCGACGATCTCGAAGGTGACGCGCCGGCCGCTCGGCATCTCGACGTCGTCGAGGCGCAGCGAGATGACACGGCCCCCGAACACCCGGCGGCTCCCGAGGAGGCGGCCCGTCACGCTCGCCCACCCCCCGCATCGGCTCCGGCGCGGCGACATCGGTCACAGGAGCCGCAGGATCTCCGGCGCCATGCTCGTAGCGCGGCGTCGCGCACGGTCGACCGGGGGACGCGCCGGGCCTGCGCGGCGCGCCCCCCGCGGCCGATCCGTCTCGCTGCAGCTCCCGTCAGACTTCGGAGATCATGCACTACGGCGTCGCTGCGTTCGTCCGGAGGCAGGTGAGGCGGGTGTGGGGGCTCGCCTGAGCACGCCCCTGGGCCCCCGACGAATCGCGGGCTGCGATTCGTTGGGGTGGGAATCCCTTCCCCGACGGCCCGCGGAGGCAAGCCCCCCCACCCCGCCGTAGCTGCCACGGAACTGCTGCACAGCTGCACTAGGCCCCGGCCGGCGCGCCCGAGGCCTCGTAGATGGGCGTACCCCCGCGCGCGGCCAGCTCGCGGAACGCGCCGAGGATGCGCAGGGTCACCGGGCCGGGCGTGCCCGTCCCGATGGTGCGGCCGTCGAGGAGGACGACTGGCCCCAACTCGGCGCCCGTGCCGGTGAGGAAGCACTCGTCGGCCGTGTACATGTCGTGGAGGGTCAGGATCTGCTCGCCGGCCGGGATCCCCAGCCTCTCGCACAGGTCGAGCACGGTCTGCCGGGTGATCCCCCGCAGGATGCCGAGGTGCGCCGGAGGGGTCAGGACGCGCCCCTGCGCCACGATGAAGATGTTATCGGCCGTGCACTCCGCGACGTACCCCTGTGAGGTCAGCATCAGGCCCTCGTCCACGCCGGCCAGGTTGACCTCGATCCGGGCCATGATGTTGTTGAGGTAGTTGCACGTCTTGATGCGGGGGTTGAGCACGTCGACCGGCCGCTGCCGCGTGCTCGTCGTGATCAGGCGCAGCCCCGTGCGGTACGCCTCCTCGGGGTAGAGCTGGATCGCGTCCACGATGATCACGACGCTGGGCCGGGGGCACTTGCGGGGATCGATGCCGAGATCCCCGGGGCCCCGGGAGATCACCGGCCGGATGTAGGCATCGCGCAGGCCGGTCCGCCGCACCGTCTCGACGATCGCCTGGGCCATCTCTTCGCGGGTCATCGGGACGGCGATGCCGATCGTGTGCGCCGACTCGAACAGGCGGTCGACATGGGCCTCCAGCTTGAAGATGCGTCCGTTGTACGCGCGGATCCCCTCGAAGACCCCGTCCCCGTAGAGGAAGCCGTGGTCGTAGACCGACACCGTGGCCTCCTCTTTGGGCACGAACCGGCCGTTCACGTACGTCACGAGGCTCATGTGGACCCTCCCCGGAGAAGCGCCTCACACCACGCGGGGCGTCGACGTCGCTTCCTTCGCCCCGGGCGGCGGACGCTCCTCTGCAACGCCGGGAGGGTCGCCCTCCCACGCGGGGGCGGGGCGACGTCGTCCCCCGCGGCGCCGGCTCCAGGCGCGCGGTGACGCCTGGAGCCGGCGCGGCCCTTCGGCGAGGGCGTGGGCCCCGGCGTCGGAGGGCGGGCAGCGCGCGAGCGGCTTGCGCCAGACGCCCGAAGGGCGCGTCCCCGACGAGGGGCCCTTCGGGCGCGCAACGTTCACGCCTGCCCCGCCGACGGCTGAAGGCCGCGCCCGGGAACGGCGAGGACGTGCCCCGGGCGCCGCGCAGGCCCGACGCGCGCCCGCCCGGCCGGACGGGTCAGCGCGCGTCGGAGACGCTCGCGTCGCCGATCGATGCTTCGATGCCGGCCGGAGAGGTCGCCCGCGCGTGGCGCAGCGCGGCGGCGATGAACTCGCGGTAGAGCGGGTGGGGCCGGTTGGGGCGCGACCGGTACTCCGCGTGGAACTGCGTGCCGAGGAACCACGGGTGGCCGGTCAGCTCGATGATCTCGACGAGCTGGCGATCGGGGTACACGCCGGTCACGCGCAGCCCGTGCTGGGTCAGCAGCGGAAGGTAGGCGTTGTTCACCTCGAACCGGTGGCGGTGCCGCTCCTGCACCTCGTCGACGCCGTACGCCGCCCGGGCCAGCGAGCCCGGCGCGAGACGGCAGCGGTACAACCCCAGGCGCATCGTGCCGCCCTTGTGCGTCACCGCCTGCTGCTCGGGCAGAAGGTCGATCACCGGATACGGGGTCGCCGGATCGACCTCCGTCGTGCTCGCGCCGACGAGGCCGCAGACGTTCCGCGCGAACTCCACCACGGCCCACTGCATGCCATAGCACACGCCGAAGAACGGGATCCGGTGGGCGCGAGCGTAGTGGGCGGCTTTGACCTTGCCCTCCACGCCGCGGGCGCCGAACCCCGGGCACACCAGGACGCCGTCGTACCCTGCGAGCCGCGCCGCCACGCCGGCGTCGTCGAGGGCCTCCAGCTCCTCCGCATCGTGCTTCGTGATGAGCACCCGGCACCCGGACGCGATGCCGCCGTGTCGCAGCGCCTCTTCGATGCTGACGTAGGAGTCCTCGTTGCCCATGTACTTGCCGACGAGGGCGATGTGCACGGTCGCGGTGGGATGGAGGATGCGGTCCACGATCTCGCGCCACTCCGCGAGATCCGGCGTGCGCTCGGGCAGGCCGAGGCGCCGTTCGATGACGCGGGCGATCCCCTCCTCTTCGAGGATGAGCGGGACCTCGTAGATGCTTCGGGCGTCGATCGCCTGGATCACCGCCTCCGCGGCGACGTCGCAGAACAGCGCGAGCTTTTCCCGCACCGACCGGGAGAGCGGGCGCTCGGTCCGGCAGACGACCACGTCGGGGTGGATCCCGATGCTGCGCAGCTCCCGGACGCTGTGCTGGGTGGGCTTGGTCTTCAGCTCGCCGGCGCCGCGCAGATACGGGACCAGCGAGACGTGCACGTACATCACGTGACTTTCCCCGATGGAGCGCTTGAACTGGCGGATCGCCTCGAGGAACGGCAGGCTCTCGATGTCGCCAACCGTCCCGCCCACCTCGACGATCATGATCTCCGCCGCCGCGTCGCGCGCCACCCGTGTGATCTCGTCCCGGATCTCATTGGTCACGTGGGGAATGACCTGCACCGTCCCGCCCAGGTACTCGCCGCGTCGCTCGCGCGCGATCACGGCGCCGTAGATCTTGCCCGTGGTGGTGTTGTTCTGCCGGCCGAGGTGCTCGTCGATGAACCGCTCGTAGTGGCCGAGGTCCATGTCCGTCTCCGCCCCGTCGTCGGTGACGAACACCTCGCCATGCTGAAACGGGTTCATCGTGCCCGCATCCACGTTCACGTACGGGTCGAACTTCAGCAGCGTCACCCGCCACCCCCGGCTCTTCAGCAGCCGGCCGATCGACGCGGACGTGATGCCCTTCCCGAGCCCCGACGCCACGCCCCCGGTCACGAAGATGTACTTCGTCGTCTCCAGCGTCATCGCCCGCGTCCTCCCCCCGCTCCGCGTCTCGTGCGCATCGGCCTCGTCTTCACCGCTCTCCCCAGATGAGCTTGTTCCGCAGCACCGTGTAGAAGCCGCCGCGGCCCAGCCGGACGAGACGGGTCCGGTGCGGGGAGCGCTCGACCCGCACCTCGTCGTCGCCCTCGAGCGGAAAGCCCTGCTGCCCGTCCACGGTGAGCACGGGGGGCGCGGGCGGCGGCGTCCCCACCGGGCGCGCGCGCACCGTGATCACGTCCGTGGGCGCGACGATGACCGCCCGGGCGTTCAGCGAGTGCGCGCAGATCGGCGTGAGCACGATCACCTCCACGGCGGGGTGGACGATCGGGCCCCCCGCCGACAGCGAGTAGGCGGTCGAGCCGGTGGGCGTGGCGACGATCAGGCCGTCCGCGAGGTACGTCGCCAGATGGTCGCCGTTGACGTCGGTGCGCAGCCGCACCAGCCGCGCGTACCCGCTCTTCGTGATCACGATGTCGTTGAGCGCCAGGAACTCGCCGGCGACCACGTCCCGCCGCAGGACCCGCGCCCGCAGCATCATGCGCTCGTCGAGCCGGTACTCGCCCGCGCGCAGGCGGGCGAGCGCGTCGCCGACCTCCAGGTCGTTGACCTCGGCGAGAAAGCCGAAGCCGCCCAGGTTGACGCCGAGGATCGGGATGCCCCGCGGCGCGGCGGCGCGCGCGGCGTGCAGGATCGTCCCGTCGCCGCCGAACACGACGAGCACCTCGGCGCGCTCGGCGAGCTGCTCCTCCGGCACCCCCCGCGCCGGACGCCCGAGCGGGCCGGCGCTCGCCTCGTTCAGGACGACCGCGACGCCCTGCTGCTCGAGGAACCTCACCGCCTCGCGTGCGACGCGCGCCACCTGCGGATCGGCGTGCAGCTTCTCCACGTTGACGAGGAGCCCGACGGATCTCACGCGCGCCTCCTCGCCGGAAAGCGGGCGTGCGCCTCGGCCACGACAGCGGCGATCCGGGGGGCCGGGAGGGCACCGGCGGGCCCCGAGCGGTCGCGGCGCCGCAGGTGCGCCAGGTACTCGATGTTGCCGGCCGGCCCGGTCACCGGGGACGGCGTCAGGCCTATCGGGGAGAGCCCCGCCCGGTCGGCCGCCGCGAGCACCTCGCGCAGCACCGCCTCGTGCACCGCCGGGTCGCGGACGACGCCCCCCCGCCCGACCTGCGCGCGGCCGGCCTCGAACTGCGGCTTGATGAGCGCGATCGCGTCGCCCCCCGGCTTGAGGACGCGGGCGATCGCCTCCCACACGAGGCGCAGACTGATGAACGACAGGTCCACGGTTACAAGATCGGAGCCCCCGCCCACCTGGGCCGCGGTCAGATAGCGCGCGTTGGTCCCCTCGAGCACGACGACGCGCGGGTCGGTGCGCAGCCTCCAGGCGAGCTGCCCGTGCCCGACGTCGACCGCGTAGACGCGCGCCGCGCCGGCCTGGAGCAGGCAATCGGTGAATCCGCCGGTGCTGGCCCCGAGATCGACGGCGGTCACACCGCGCGGGTCCACGCGGAACACGGCCAGGGCGTGCGCCAGCTTGAGGCCGCCGCGGCTGGCGTAGCGGCGGGTGGCAGCGTGCACGGTCACCCGCGCCCCGGGCCGCAGGGGGTAGCCCGGCTTGTCCACCACGGCGCCGTCGATACGGACCATCCCGGCCATGATCGCGGCTTGCGCCTCGCTGCGGCTCGCCGCGTGCCCGTACGCGACGAGCCACTGGTCGAGCCGGACCGTCCGGGCGGAGCCCGCCGCGCGCGGCGTCATCGCTCTCGCTGGAGCAGAAAGAGCGCGAGGTCGCGCAGGTGCGTCCCGCGGGGGCCCAGGGGCTCCACCGATGCGATCGCCTGCCGGGTCGCCTCGTCGGCGAGCTGCCGCGACCGCTCCAGGCCGAACACCGCCGGGAACGTCACCTTGTTGACGTCGCTGCCGGTCTCCTTGCCCAGCTTGGCCTGTTCGCCGACCACGTCGAGGATGTCGTCGATGATCTGGAAGGCGAGGCCGAGGTTTTCGCCGTACCGGGTGAGGATCTCGATGTCTGCCTCAGAGGCCCCGCCGAGGATGCCCCCGATGCGGAGGCACGCGCGGATCAGGGACCCGGTCTTGAGCCGGTGGATCTCCCGCACGGACGCCTCGTCCGGCGGCCCGCCGGCGGCGATCATGTCGAGGACCTGGCCGCCGACCATCCCCGCGGTCCCGATCCCTCGGGTCAACTCCCCGACCGCCCGGACGATGCGCTCCGGCGGGCACCCCGGGTGCTCGGCGGTGCGGACCAGCAGCTCGAAGGCCAGCGCGTGCAGCGCGTCCCCGGCCAGGACCGCCATCGCCTCGCCGAAGACCACGTGGCACGTCGGCCGGCCGCGCCGCATCGGCGAGTTGTCCATCGCGGGGAGGTCGTCGTGGATCAGCGAGTACGTGTGGATCAGCTCGGCCGCGCAGGCCGCCGGCAGGATGTCGCGCGGCGCCATGCCGGCCACGCCGGCGCCGGCGATGACGAGGATCGGCCGCAGCCGCTTGCCGCCGGCGAAGACGCTGTATCGCATCGCCCGGTGGACGATCTGGGGGGGCGTGTCCACCGAGGGGAGGTGCCGGTCGAGGGCCTCTTCGACCAGGCGGCCGTGCTCGGCGAGGAACGCCTCGGCGGCCGGACGCCGCGGCGCCTCTCTCATCCCGCCCGCGCCCGGCGGCGAGGCGACGGAGCGGCGTCCCGGGGCACGGCGCTAGCGGACGGCAAACTCCCGCTCCGCAGGCGCGTCTCCGGGCGCGTCGCTCCACTCCACCCTGACGCCTCGCACGCTGGCACCGGGTGGACCGCTCCGGAGCGCCCCGACGAGCTGCTCCAGCGCCCCGCGTTCCCCGTGGGCGACGACCTCGACCCGGCCGTCCGGCAGGTTCCGGACGAAGCCGGCGAGGCCGAGCCGGCGCGCCCAGCGCGCCGTGAAGTAGCGGAACCCCACGCCCTGCACCCGCCCGGAGACGAGGACGTGAACCCGCACGGCCGCCCTCTCATGCGTCGGCCGCCTGGCGCACCAGCGGCGGCACGCCCTGGCGGGCGATCCTGCCAAGCATGCCGTTGACGAACCGGCCGGACTCCTCCGTGCTGTAGCGCTTGGCCAGCTCCACCGCCTCGTTGATGACGACGCCGACAGGGGTCCCGCCCCGCATCAGCTCGAAGACCGCCATGCGGAGGATGTTGCGGTCCACGGTGGCCATGCGCTCCAGCGTCCAGTGCTCCGCGACGTGGCTGATCAGCGCGTCGATCGCGGGGAGATGCTCACGGGTGCCGCGCGCCAGGTCGACGATCAGGGCCCAGTCGTCGGCAGACCACTCGGGCCCCGCGACGGTATCGAGAGCCTCCTCAAGGGGAAGCTTGCCGAGATCCATCTGGAACAGAACGCCGAGAGCAGCTTCCCGGGCCCGCCGCCGCATCGTCGCTCACCGCCGCCGGGCCCAGCACCTGAGGAGGCGTTCCGGCGCGCACCGGGATGAAAACGAACTGACCACCCTCGCGGTGGTCAGACACGTCGCCCGCGGGTCCGTGTGCGGCCCCGCTGTCATCCCCGGTCGCGCGCGAGCTCGCTGCACTACTGTATTATATCCGGTCCGGCCGCGGCGAGCAACTGCCGCACGCGCGCGACGTCCTCGCGGATCTGTCGCACGAGCTCGTCGGGCCCGGGGAACGCGCGCTCGTCGCGGACGCGTCCGACGAACGAGAGCGCCACCGCGGCGTCGCGGAGGTCCCCCTCGAACGCCAGCAGGTGGGTCTCGATGGCGAGCACCGTGCCGCCGAAGGTGGGGCGATAGCCGATGTTCGTCGCACCGCCGTACCGGCGGCCTCCCACCTCGACGAGGGTCGCGTACACGCCGCGCCCCGGGAGCACCTTCCGGGGGGACGGCTCGAGATTCGCGGTGGGCACCCCGATCGTCCGGCCGCGGCCGCTTCCGGGCACGACGCGTCCCGGGAGACGGTACCAGCGCCCGAGGAGGCGGGCCGCCTCGTCCACCAGCCCTTCCCGCAGCGCGCTGCGGATCCGGCTGCTGCTGACCGGCTCGCCGGACGCGAGAACGGCGGGGACGAGGTGCACGGGCACATCGTGCGCCCGCCCCCAGGCGAGCAGGCTGGCCGCCGTGCCCTCGCGGCGGTGGCCGAAGGTGTACGAGGAGCCGGCCACGATCTCGCAGGCGCCCAGCCGCCCGCGCAGGATGCCGTCCAGCCACACCTGGGCGGGGATGCGCGAGAACGCCAGGTCGAACGGGACCACGATCGTCGCATCGGCCCCGAGTTGCTCGATGAGGGCCAGGCGTTCCTCGACCGTCGTCAGCAGGACCGGGTCGGCGCCGGGCCGCAGCACCTCGAGGGGGTGCGGCTCGAAGGTGACCACGACCGCGCTTCCGCCCACCGCGCGCGCTCGCGCGACCGCGTGCCTGATGACCTGCTGGTGCCCCAGATGGACGCCGTCGAACGTGCCGAGGGCGAGCACCGGGCAGGCACTTCCGGGGAGGGGCTCATCGAGGCCGAACGCGGTGCGCAACGTCCCTCCCCTCGGCACCCGCCAGCACCTTGAATGGGCGGAGGAGCCCGCCCTCCACGCGAGCCAGCGCCAGGAGCGCCCCGCGCCGGCTGCGGAGGCGGACCGGCGTATCCTCCGGCGCCGCGGCGCCCACCTTCCAGATCGGCACGGCGTGGCCGTGCAGCACGTCGGAGACGCTGCGGTCCGGGAGGTCCACCGCGGGCAGGTGGCCGACGGCCTGGTCCATCGAGCGGAGCGCGTCCGCGAGCGTCCCACGGGAGGCGAGGTCTTCCAGCTCCTCGAGCGTCAGGGCATCGGCGAGCTCGAACCGGCCCGCCCGGGTCCGCACCATGAAGTGGGCGTACCCGCCCACCCCGAGCGCGTCGCCGATGTCCGCGCACAGCTTTCGGATGTACGTCCCCTTGCCGCAGACGACGTCGAGCAGGATGCGCGTCCACTCCCGGTCGGCCCACACCACGTCGATGCGGTGCACCACGACGCGGCGCAGCTGCAGGTCCACGACCTCGCCGCGCCGCGCCAGGCGATACAGCCGGGTCCCCTCGTGGTGGATCGCGGAGACCATCGGCGGCACCTGCAGGATCTCCCCGGTGAACCGGCGGAGGACGGCCTCGAAGGCCGGCCGGGTGACCGCGCGGGAGGGACGGGCCGGCCGGGGGCCGGCTGCACGATCCACAGGACCGAGCGGGGCGCCCGGCGCGAGCCCCGCGTCCCGCTCCGGCAGGACCTCGCCGTAGGCGTCGCCGGTGCTGGTCCGGATCCCCAGGCGCATCTCGACGCGGTAGGCCTTGTCCGCCTCCATCAGGAACTCGCTGAGGCGCGTCGCCCGCCCGACGCAGCAGACCAGCACGCCCGCAGCACCGGGGTCGAGCGTGCCGGTATGGCCGACCCGTCGGAGCCCGACGAGGCGGCGGACGACGTCCACGACGTCGTGCGACGTCATCCCGGGCGGCTTGAGCACGCAGAGCACGCCGTCCATACGGGCCCTACGATGCAGCGGCCGCGCCCAGCTCGCGCCGGATGGCCTCGAGCGTGCGGGCGACCACGTCGGGGAGCGTCCCGTGCGCGGTGAACCCGGCGGCGGCGGCGTGACCGCCGCCGCCGAACGCCTCGGCGATCACGTGCGCGCGCACGGCGCCCCGGCCGCGCAGGCTCACCCGAAACGTGAGCGGCTCCTCTTCCTTGAAGAGCACGGCCACCTGGACGCCGCCGAGGGCGCGCAGCGCGCCGACGATCCCCTCCGCCTCCTCCATCGCGGCGCCGGCGTCCCGAAGCATCTGCTGCGTCACCGCGGTCCACGCGACCCTTCCGTCCTCGCACACGACGAGCCCGCTGAGCGCCATGCCGAGCAGGCGCAGCGCGGCGGGCGGCCGGTTCTCGTAGACCTCGGTGTAGATCTCCGCGGGGTGGGCCCCCGCGGCCACCAGCTCCGAGGCAATCGCGAGCGTCCGCGGCGTCACGCTCGCGTAGCGGAAGCTACCGGTGTCGGTCATGAGCGCCGTGAGCAGGCACGTGGCCGCCGCGGCGTCGAGCCGCGGGGTGAGCGCCTGGACGATCGGGTAGACGAGCTCCCCGACGGCGGCCGCGCCCGGATCGTACAGGATCAAGTCGCCGTACCCGGCGTTGCTGACGTGGTGATCGATGTTGACCCACAGCGGCACGCCGGCGGCCCGCACCGCCAGCCCGCCGGCGCGCTCCGGCGTGCTGCACTCCATGAACACCACGGCGTCGACGCCGGCCCCCTCCGGGATGTCCCGCACGACGCGGTCGCTGCCGGGCAGGAACCGGTACATGCCGGGGACGCCATCGGCGCTCCCGACGGTCGCCTGCCGGCCGCGCGCCCACAGCGCGCGGGCGAGCGCGAGCGTGGACCCCAGCGAGTCTCCGTCCGGGGAGACGTGGTTGAGGAGGAGGATGTGGCGCCGGCTCTGGAGCGCGTCGGCGATCCGGGCGGCCGGCGTCATGCGTCCCCCCGCCGGCGGCCGGACTCCGAGACCTGGCGCAGGAGCTGATCGACCCGCGCGCCTCGTTCGATCGACTCGTCCATCTTGAACGCGACCACGGGGATGTGCCGGAGGCGGATCCGCCGGGCCAGCTCGGTGCGGATGAATCCCTGGGCGCGCGCGAGGGCCTCCATCGTCCGCGCCTTCTCCTCGGCACCGCCGAGGACGCTGACGAAGATC
>JAJPJJ010000041.1 GCA_021324295.1 Bacillota bacterium | reverse complement strand
GGCCCTGCGCGAGGAGCGGGTGGTGTAGATGTTCCGGCGCACCGTGCCTCCCCCGAACCCGATCGCCTGCCCGTCCTGCGACCTGGAGCATCCGCCGGAGGCGCTCGCGCGCCGGTTCCCGCGCGGCGGGGGCCCGTGGCGCCGCGCTAGAGGACTCCGAAGAAGCAGGAACGCACGTCTAACCTACTCCTTGAGGTGCCCGACTGCCCATGGACATGCCCACTATGATTGAAAGGACCACAGGGGCCCCTCGGACCGATAGTCCCTCGCGCGCCGAACTCCCAATCCGCGTCGGGGTGATCTCTCCTCTCACCGGCCCGTGGACCGCGTATGGCAAAGCGCATTTGCTCGGCGTCATGCTGGCCGTCGACGAGATCAACACGGCGGGCGGGGTGCTCGGTCGGAGGTTGGAGATTGTTGTGGCGGACTCCCAAACCCAGCCGCGGATCGCACGAACGCAAGCCTACCGCCTCATCCAGGAGGAGGGAGTCGACTTTCTGATCGGGACGTTCAGCAGCGCGGAGCGAAACGCTGTCGGCCACGTCGTTCGCTCGGCGGACAAGCTGCTCCTGTACCCCACGTTCTACGAAGGGCAGGACCGCGCCTATTACCCGGGTGTCTGCAACGAGAACATCTTCATGCTCGGTCTGGAACCAACGCAGCAGGTGTGGCCGCACGCTGAGTATATGATCCGGAAGCACGGACGGAGATTCTTCCTCATCGGTTCTGACTACATCTGGCCACACGGGACGAACCTGTTGTCGAAGCGACGCATCTTGGAACTGGGCGGGGAGATCGTAGGAGAAGTCTACGTGCCGCTCTCGACACGCGAGTATGACGCCGTGCTTCGGGTCATCAAGACCGCCAAGCCGGATATCATTCTGCACAGCCTGACGGCGTACGATAGCATCAACTTTCGCCAGCAGTTGCACGCCGCCGGGATGCGGCAGGATATCGTGCTCTGGAGCCTCGATGACGAGGAGCTTGTGACGAGCAGGATTGGCCCGGAAGCCTCGGCCGGGGACTACGCCACCTTCGATTACTTCATGTCGATCGCGCATCCCAACAACGAAGCATTCTTGCGTCGGTTCCGGACAAAGTTTGGCGAGAACGAGCTGATCAACACCGTGGGGGTTGCCATGTACAACGGCGCTCACATGGCCGCGATCGCGGCAGCCAAGGCAGGAGCGGTGCGTACTAGCGCCCTCCGCGAAGCCCTGCGGGGCCTGGCCTTCGACCGGGCGCCTCAGGGCTCGATCCGGATTCGCGCCCAGGACAATCAGGCTGTGTTGCCGTCGTATCTGATGCGGGTCCGCCAGAACTGGACCGGTGTGAACGACATGTTCGAGGAAGTGCAATCATTCCAGGCGGTCGAGCCGATGCCCGCTTGGCACGACCTATCGCAACGCGCGTGAGTCACCGCCGACCCTTGGCGCGCGGGTGTCTCGCTCGGCGTGGGCGGGCCACATGGAGACACCCGACCGGTGGCCTTCTCCGTGTTCGTGACGCAGACAGCAACGGCCAGTTCTGGGGCCACTTCTAAACTCGAATCGACGGAAGGGTCGCCGGCTTCGGACGGCGGCCTCGGCGAACGGTTACCCCTTCCGGGCTGCGGGGAGTGTTTCCTGGTTCAGCGGGCCACGTGTGTCCCGGGCCAAATCGAAGTTTGGCGGGACAACACCGGACGCATCCTCACGCCACCGCAGCCTTGGTTCCGTTCGTTCGTCCCATCCTGAGCGTCTCGCGCAGTTGCGGCAACGCTCGACAGCCCCGCACGCGGCGTAGCCGCGGCTCGACGTCCGGCAACACCACAAGCCACCCCTGCTCCTGGTCGCTCGTGCGTCCGCGGTCGACTTTCCCTGTCCGCTGCTCGGCCTCGGCCAAGTAGCCGCGGATACATTTTGGACGCTTGGATCAAAGTTCTTTATCGGCCTATAACGAGAATAGGTTTGACCACGGCTCCCTCCAGCCGCTTAGATGGTGATATAGGCGCGAGGCTGCGCGTGCTGGGCCTCCGGGGAGCTGTGCAAAAGGAATCCAGTGTCGGCGCAATCGCGAGTTGAAGATGACGACGGCGGCGGGTCGCTCGTGACACCGGCGCCCGAGCTCACGGCGGCGGGCCATCTGCCGCGGACCGTCCGGTGGAGAGGCCTCGCATTCGCTTTGAGCGGCTGCACAGCGGCCTACCTCGCCGGCCCATTTGTGCTCGGGACCTTCGGCCAGCAGATTCTTTCCCAGGCGTTCTTCTATGCCATCGTGGTGGTGACCGTGGACTTGCTGTGGGGGCACACGGGCATCCTGACGTTTGGCCAGTCCGCCTTCTTCGGGATCGGAGCTTATGCCATCGCGATCACGCGCGCGTACTACAGCAGCGGAATCCCCGTTACGGCGCTGGCGCTGATCGGTGCCATGGTGGTGGCTGCGTTGGTTGGCATCGCGGTCGGTTGGCTCTCGTTTTGGGACCGCGCGTCTCCGATCTATGTCGCGGTTGTCACGCTGGCCCTTCCAGTCGTCTTCACGCAGGTCATCCTGAGCGGCCACGCGTTCACGGGGTCGAGCAGCGGCCTACCGTTTCCCGTGCCCGATATCTCTATCGAACAATGGTACTGGATATCGGGGGGTCTCCTCCTCCTGATCGGCGCTGCGGCCTACGTGTTCGTCAAGAGCGACGCGGGCCGACTGCTCGTTGCAATCCGCGAGAACGAGGAACGCTGTCGCTATCTTGGCCTCAAGACGTCCCGCATCAAAACCGGCCTCATGGCCGTATGTGGTGCCGTAGCGGCTCTCGCCGGGGCATGCTACGCGATGTTTGCAAACGTTGCAGCGCCCGCATACGGCGACTTCGTCTTCGGTACGCAGCTGGTGGTGTGGACCGCGCTGGGCGGCCGGGGCACTCTCATCGGCCCGATTCTCGGCACCGTGTTCATCAACTACGTCTCGGCGGTCCTCGGCGGGAACTTCCCATTCGTCTGGCTTCTCCTCGTTGGGCTGATCTTCATCGTAGTCGTGGTGTACCTCCCTGCGGGCCTCGCGCCGCCCGTGTTCTCGGGCGCCCTGCGACTGGGCCGCATCGTCGCCGACGCGCTTGGGGTGGCCCGGGTACGGGCTGTCGCGAGCGAGGCACCGGAGTCGATTGGCCGCGATAGATTCTCCGTCGTCGTACGACCCGAGCCCGCAGGCACGCCGGTGCTCCACGGCGGCTCCCAGGTCGCCCTTGAGCTGCGAGGTGTCAGCAAGCACTACGGCAGCCTCCGGGCGCTGGAAGACGTGACGTTCCGGGCCCACCGGGGTGAGGTTGTGGGCATCGTGGGCCCGAACGGCGCGGGGAAGACCACGCTCTTACGGTGCATCAGCGACGGCCGGGAGCGCTCGGCCGGGGAAGTGATCATCAACGGGGCGCGGATTGGTCGTCTGCCTCCACAGGACGGCGTGGCCTTTGGCCTTGGTCGGAAGTTTCAAGCTCCGAGCGTCTTCGAAGCTCTGACGGTTGGGGATTGCCTGCGTGTCGCACGATCCTATCGCGCCACGCCGTCGTTTTGGCGGCGGTCGCGGGCGCTCGAGCTGCCGGAGGCGGCGCAGCGCACGATCGAGGCGACGGGATTGGCGGCTCTGATCGATGAGCCGGCCGGGACGCTTCCGCACGGAATGAAGCAAGCTCTTGAGCTTGCGATGGTGCTGGCGTTGGAGCCGGCCGTCCTCCTCCTAGACGAGCCGACGGCGGGGCTTACGTCCACCGAGCGGGCGGCAATCGGGGCGGTGCTGACCGGATTGGCGCAAAGCCACGGGCTCTGCATCCTTGTCATCGAGCACGACTTGGACTTTGTCCGGAACATCAGCTCGCGGCTCGTGGTGTTGCATCTGGGGAGGATCGTGGCGGATGGTCCGGTCTCGCAAATCGTCGGGTCCGAGGTCGTCCGCCAGGTGTACGTCGGCGGAGGAACCGTCACGTAGCGGCTGGCGGCACGGTATGACTGCGCACGCGGCGGAGACGCCTTGGGTGGGGAGCAAGGGCGACGGAGGGCCCGCGCTGCGCGTCCGCGGATTGCGGAGCGGATACGGGGAGTCGGATGTCCTGCACGGCGTTTCCCTCTCCGTGGAACCGCGGACGATCTACGCCATCCTCGGCAAGAACGGGATGGGGAAGACCACTCTGCTCAAGACGATCATGGGGTTCCTGCTTCCCAGGAGTGGCCGCGTGGAACTGCTGGGATACGACGTCACCCGATGGCCGACGTACCGGCTGGTGAGGCACGGCGTGAGCTACGTGCCCCAGGAGAAGTCGATCTTCCAGGACCTCTCGGTGGGGGACAACCTCCGGCTCGCACTCCCGAAGTCGTCGGACTTCCATAGCAGGTTCGAGGCGGTCGCGGCGCGCTTCCCCGTGCTCAAGGAGCGCTTCCAACAGCGCGCAGGCACACTCTCGGGAGGCGAGCAAAAGATGCTCCTGATCGCACGGGCGCTTCTCGCTAGGCCCCGGTTGCTTCTCGTTGACGAGATCAGCGAGGGGCTGCAGCCGCTCATGGTCTGGCGGCTGCGCGAGATCCTCGCCGAGGAGCGCGGGCGGACCGGCCTGACGATCGTGCTCGTGGAGCAGAACGTCGACTTCGCCCTCGCACTCGCGGATCACTACGCGGTGCTGAAGCTGGGGACCATCGTGGAGGCAGGGCGCGTATCCGACGCGGGTACCCGTGAGGCGGTCGAACAGCACCTCGTCATTTGAGGCACCGCCTGGCACGCGAGAGGCGAAAGCGTCACGAGAAGGGGGTGTGCCATGGGGAGAACGCTCGCTCGAGGGTTCAATATCGTGCTCGCAATCGGCGCTCTGGTGGCGGTCGGCGTGGGACTCCCGCCCGCCCACGCGGCGCGGCCGATTGTAATCGGTGTCATCGCGGGCCTCAGCGGTGTGAATAGCGTCGTCGCGCCCGCGGTTGTGCAATCTGCAGCGCTCGCGGTCGACGAGATTAACGCGAAGGGAGGCGTGCTTGGCCAAAAGATCGAGATGGCAACCTTCGATGACAACAGCGGTCCGGATGGCGCCGTGAAAGCCTTCAACACGGCGATCTACCAGCGCAAGGTCAACGTGATCATCGCCATGGAGACCAGCGCGGCCCGGAATGCGGGCGCCCCCATCGCTGAACGGGCGAAGGTGCCGTTCATCTACACTTCCTTCTACGAGGGGCACGCATGCGGGAAGTACCTGTTCGTGAACGCCTGGGTCCCAGAGCAGGTCGTTCCGCCGACGATCAACTACATGGACGAACGCTACAAGGCGAAGCGGTGGTTCGCCGTCGGGAGCGACTACGCGTTCGGCCGTGGGATGATCGCGGCCGCGGAAGCATTCATCAAGCAGCACGGCGGGACCGTGGTGGGTGAGGAGTTCAACCCCCTCGATCAATCGGACTGGACACCCATCCTGAGCAAGGTACGTGGTGCGCATCCGGACGCCATCATCTACTCAACCTCGGGTGGGGCGCCCAACATCGACCTTATGAAGCAGTACAGGGCTGCGGGATTCAAGCTACCGGTGGGCAGCCTCAGCATCGATGAGCTAACCGCCCAGAAGGCAGGGCAGGCGGCACAGGGCGTGTACTATGCCGCCGACTACTTCACCACACTTGACAATCCGGAGAACAAGAGGTTCCTCGCGGCGATGAAGCGCAAGTTTGGCGAGAAGCTCCTGACCCCCAACGACCTGTCCGAGCCGGAGTACGATGGCGTCTACGCGTATGCGATGGCGGTCCAGCAAGCGAAGAGCACGGCGGCGGAGGCGGTCATCCAAGCACTACCGAAGGTGGCATTCAAGGGACCCCGGGGCGTCGTCCAGATGAACAAGCAACACCACGCGCCGCTGCCGATGTACCTCGCCCAGGTCCAGGCCGACGGGAGCTCCAAGATCATCAAGAGCTATGGCCTCGTCGACCCGGGGAACCAATGCCCGACGTTGAAGTGAAGGCTCTGCGAACACCTTCACCGGGTCCCGGCGCGTGTGTGACTCGGGCGCGCGGTAATCGGCGGGGAGGTCGGTCCGCATGACCCAGTTCCTCGATATCGTGACCTTTGCGGGGGAGCTGTTCATCGTTGCGATCGGCCTCCTGCTCGTCTTCGGTATCCTCAAGATCATCAACCTCGCGCACGGCGCCTTCCTCGTGGTCGGCAGCTATGCCACCGTCGTGGCGACCCGGCTCAACTGGGACCCCTGGCTGGCCCTCCTTGTCGCGCTGGCGGTCGGGATCGCGCTCGGAGCACTCGTCGAGCGAAGCGTCCTGCGGCCGATCGCCGCGCGCCCGCTCGATACCATCCTGGCGACGTGGGGTCTCAACATCGTCATCGTCCAGCTCATCACCCTGTACTTCGGTCGGCAGATGCAGTTCGCGAAGAGCGCGATCACGGGCGCGGTGACGCTGGGAGGGCTGACGTACTCGGAGTACCGTCTCATCCTGCTCCTCATCGCCGTGGCGGTGGGGGCTATGGTGACCGTGGTAATGCGAACGACGCAGATGGGGCTAATCGCTCGTGCCGTGATCATGAACGAGGAGCTGGCGCAAGGGCTGGGCATTAACACCCGGCTCGTGCGCTTTGTGACCTTCTGTCTGGGCGCGGGGCTGGCGAGCCTCGCCGGTGCCCTGCTCACGCCTCTCGTGAGCGTGCATCCTCTCATGGGGGTGCCCTGGCTGATCAACGCGTTCATGCTCGTTCTGGTGGCAGGCGTGTCGCTCGGCAGTCTGGCCGTCGCGACGCTCTTGCTGGGCGGCGCCCAGGTTCTAGTCAGTTCCTATGGGAACCCTGTCCTCGGTGGGCTGACGATCGTCATTCTCTCGGTCGTCATCCTGCGGTTTCGCACACCTGCGTGATCGCATCCGCAGCTGCGAGCGTGCCCGACGGAGGGGATGGCTCACGCATGAAGGTGGCCTTCGGGGCGGCGGCGGACCTGGCTGGGCACCCGCTGTCTCGTGAGGACCTGGATGCGGTCCGTCGCTTCTTCGAGCTCTATCTCGCGGAGATTCAACGGCTGCGGGAGCTGGATCTCCCTGATGATATCGAGCCTGTCACGCAGGTGCGTATGGAACCTTGGGAGTGACGCCTGAGGAGGCCGAATGCCGGACCCGGGATGGGCGTACAGATCCCTAGCCGACGCCGCGCACGCGATCGAGGCGGGGCAGGCTTCTCCTGTCGAACTGACCCGGGCGTGCCTTGATCGGATTGAGCGCCTCGATCCCGCCGTTCACGCATTTGTATATCTCGATGCCGCTGCCGCGCTCGCCGCTGCGCGCACAGCGGAGCGAGAGATCCGGGGAGGTGGATACCGGGGTCCTCTCCACGGGATTCCGGTTGCGCTCAAGGACAACGTTGAGGTCGAGGGAACGCCCACCACCAACGGCTCGCAGGTGTTTGCGGACCGCACGGCAGCGCGCGACGCTGCGGTGTGGCAGCGGCTTCGGGAGGCCGGCGTGGTGCTCCTCGGCAAGGTGCATATGCACGAAGTCGCGTGGGGGGTCGACGTCCCTCCCACCCGCAATCCGTGGGACATCGGGCGCACGCCCGGCTTGTCGAGCAGCGGGTCAGGTGCCGCGGTCGCAGCGGGCCTCTGCTTCGCAGCCCTGGGGACCGACACCGGTGGTTCCATTCGCATCCCCGCTTCGTGCTGTGGCGTGGTGGGACTCAAGCCCACGTACGGACGCGTGAGCCGCTTCGGGGTACTCCCGCACAGCTGGTCGCTGGATCACGTGGGGCCGCTCACCCGCAGCGTCGAGGATGCGGCGATCGTGTTGCAGGCAATCGCGGGGCCCGACCCTCGGGATCACAGCGCGGCGACCGTGCCGGTTCCTGACTACCGGGCCGAGCTCCGGCGGGGGATCGCCGGTGTGCGGATCGGAATCCCGCGCGAGCACTTCTTCGAGCGCCTGGAACCGGGTGTGGAGAGCGCGGTGCGGCAGGCCTTGTGCGACCTGGAAGAGCGCGGCGCCCGGCTGGAGGAGGTTTCCATTCCCCACATCCAATACGCGCTTGCCGCGGTTCTCGTTATCGAGCTGGCCTCCGCCTCCGCCTGGCACGAACGATACCTGCGCGATCCCGCGACCCGCGGACGGTACACACCGGAGGTCCAGGTGCTCTTGAACGCGGGGAAGTTCGTCTTTGCAACGGACCTTCTCAAGGCCCAGCGGCTCCGGCAGATCCTTATGGACGAGGTGCGGGCCGCGTTGCGCACCGTCGACGTCCTGGCCACGCCGACGCTGCCGCTCGTCGCGTGGCAGATAGATCAGACGACCGCACGGATCGGTGACCAGGACGAGCACGTCCTGCACGCCTGCTGGCGGTACACGCACCCGTTCAACCTGACCGGGCTGCCGGCTGTCAGCGTGCCGTGCGGCTTCGCGGACGGCATGCCCGTGGGGCTGCAGCTTGTGGGGCGGCCGTTCGATGAAGCTGCGGTGCTGCATGTTGCATACGCATACGAGCAGGCGACCCCGTGGCGCAGTCAGCATCCGCCAGATCTTGAACTCTAACGGGAGCGTCTCCGAGGAGGAAGACCACATGCCGCTCGACCGGCGTAGCGCGTACGTACCGGATCTTATCCCCGAGAGCGATCTGGCGATGTACCGCAAAGCTGGCTTCGGGCATCGGATCGGGTTTGGTCAGAAGCTCGGCATGCTGGTCGTTGACATGACGCGCGCATTTGTGGAGGACCGCTTCGCGCTGGGCAGTGCGAAGATGGGACAAGTAGCCCTGGGGGCGATCCGTGAACTCCTGACCGTTGCTCGAGAGATCGGCCTCCCCATCTTCTATACGCGCATGGTGCCCTTCAAGACCCGTGCTGAGGGAGGGCGATGGCTCGACGCCGCCCCAGGCATCTTCGGCAGCGCCGAGGATCCACAGGCGGAAGAGGGCAGCCAGATCCCTCTGGAGATCGCGCCACGGCCGCATGAGCCGGTGATCGTGAAGGCCAAGCCGAGCGCCTTCTTCGGTACGCAATTGCACAGTATGTTGACCTTTCATCGGGTCGATACGCTGATCGTGACTGGAATGGTTACGTCCGGGTGCGTTCGCGCGACCGTTGATGACGCGTTTGCGTATAACTATCGGGTCATCATACCGGTGGAGGCCGTCGCAGACCGGGCAGAAGTGCCCCATCAGGTGAACCTCTTCGACATGGACATGATTAGCGCCGATGTGATGCCGCTTCACGCCATCTTGGCATACCTCCGCGAACTGGACAGGGCCCTCTATGCCCGGTGAGAGGGAAGAACCCGCAGAGACACATGCCGCGAGAAGAGGATAGAACCTATGAGAGCGAGATCGCTTGCTGGACGACCGCTCATGTGTCACGGGAGGCGATGGGTGTGAAGGGTGATCATGAGCGCATGCGTGGTTCTGAGAGTCTGATCACGGTCGCGTGCATTCAGTTCGAGCCTCGCGTCGGGCGCAAGGAGGAAAACGTAGCCGAGTCGGTTCGCCTGTTGCATTTGGCGGCCGACCGGGGCGCAAGACTATGCGTCATGCCGGAGCTTTGCAACTCGGGCTACCTGTTTAATACCCGGGCTGAGGCATTTGCGCTGTCGGAAGAGGTGCCTCAGGGCTCCACGACCCAGGCATGGATCGAGGTCGCTCGGACGCGGGGCTTGTTCATCGCCGCCGGGATCGCGGAGCGGGCCGGCGGACGTCTATATAACTCCGCCGTGCTCGTCGGCCCGGACGGTTATGTTGGGACGTATCGCAAGATGCACCTGTGGTACGAGGAGAAACTGTTCTTTGAACCGGGGGATCTGGGGTTTCCTGTCTTTGCGCTTCCATTGGGGCGCGTCGGTATGGCCATCTGTTACGACGTCTGGTTCCCTGAGACGATGCGGTTGATGGCCGTGCAGGGCGCTGATGTCATCTGTGTCCCGACGAACTGGGTTCCGATGCCAGCGCAGCCGCCTGACGAGCGGCCCATGGCGGTATACTTGTGCATGGCGGCAGCGCACTCTAATGCCGTCTACGTTGCAGCAGCCGATCGTGTTGGAACGGAAAGAGGACAGCTATTCCTGGGGCGCAGTGTCGTCGTCAGCCCGGCCGGTTGGCCGCTGGCGGGCCCGGCAAGCGCAGACGAGCCGGAGACGATCTATGCCGACTGCAACCTCGCCGAGTCGCGGCGCATGAAGACGTTGAACGAACTGAATAGCATTATGCAGGATCGGCGAACAGACTTCTACGACAGGACCCTCGGGAGCCGCATCGTGCCGTGAGCGCTCTGGGGGTGGCTCCGTAGCAGGCCGGTGCCTCCGATAACCACTCGATCGATCGCCCGGATCCTCTCGAGCGTGAGACTGAATGCGCGGTTGACACGGACGAGGCTCGGTGGGCGACCAGATGAGGAGTGAGACCGCCGGCAGGTGCGCCCCGCGCGTCCGGGTCCGGAGGTACCGGGCGCGTCGTCGCTCAGCTTTCTCGGACTTGGGGCGCAGCCGCCCTGCTGCATCGGGGTCTCCGGAAGAGGAACCGCACCGGGTATACCCGTGGACGATTGCCGGGCCCTGACGGCCGGGGGTCCCAATGGGACGATGGTCGCTGACCCCGGCCGGTTTGCGCTCGGGTCCTGATCCCCACCCTCCCCGACGTTCATGAACGCGGTCGCGGCCCTCTCCGGCCTGACTGCCATATCTCGGGCGTTTCGGCTTCCCGCCGGGGGCTGTCCGTGGATTTGGAGGCGAGCGACGTCGGGATCGCTGTTCGCTTGATGTGGCGCGCCAATCGGCCGAGGCTGTTCCGCCAGTTGGCCTCCAGGGCTTGTGCAGCTTCTTCGATCCGGTGGTGCCGGAGCGCCTCCAGAATACGACGATGCTCGACTACCGATGGTCTCGCGACGACGCTGCCTTCAAAATACGTGTTTTCGAGGCGGCGGAGCTTTGTCTTAAGGTCTCCAAGGATCCTGGTCAGTTCCACGTTCTGGGCGCGCCGCACCACCACCGCGTGGAAACTGCGATCGGCGTTCGACGCTTCGGGAGCGTTCCGTTGCCGTAGCGCTCGAGCGAGACGGTCGTTGGCCTCGGCCATTTCTCTCAGGTCTTGCGCGTCCAACCTCGCCCCAGCGATCCGGACCGCGAGCACCTCCAGCGACCAAATGATGGGGTACAGTCGGCGGGCGTCGGCTACATCCACCGGAGAAACACGGGTCCAGCGATTCGGCGCGGTCTGGACGAGCCCCTCGTCTTCTAGCCGCTGCAGCGCTTCGCGGACGGGCGTCCGGCTGACCCCGAGCCGTGCTGCGAGCTCCGCATCTCGCATCTTCTCGTTCGGCCTCAACGTGCCTCTGACGATCCACTCGCGCAGCGTCGTATAGACGCGTTCGCGGACTAGTGGCCGTCCAATGCGATCCACGTGCTTCGGCAGCGGCATGCGTCCCCTCTCGTGAGCGGCTTGTGCTGCGGGATGGTAACTGATATACTACATTCTACATCGGCCCGCTGGCAAGGTCGCCCGTCGGCAGCGGGTGTTGCGGCCGGAGTGGGGTGGGGCGACACGAGCGGGACGGTTGTGTGAGTCGGGATGGGTGGGGCTGTACATGCGGGGATCCGTGCCCGGTGCGCGGGAGAGGAGGAGCGGCCATGTCTGTACCGAGAACGGCATCCGTAGGCCCGTCGGGTGAGGCCGTTTGGGCGACTGAGCGTGGCGAGCGTCGACAGCCCGGCATCGTGCACGTTGTGATGCTGGCGCTGTTCATCGGGATCGGGATCGTCGTCGGGACCCTGGGGAGCCTCGCGGTTCCGATCGGCTTCGTCTCCGCGTTCTGGCCGGGGCAGGCCGTCCAGGCCGTCGGCGGGGTGTGGTTTGGCTGGTGGGGCGTGCTCGCCGGGATGTTTTTCCCGTTCATTTCTAACGCCCTGAGCGGATCCGCGCCCCTCCCGGTCTCTGCGGCGTACCTGCCCGCCAACTTCCTGCAGTCGTTCCTTGCCGGGGCCGCATTTCGCTGGCTCAGGGTCGATCCGCGCCTGCAGACTTCTCGCGACTGGTTCGTCTGGGTCGTCATCGGTGTGCTACTGGCGAACTTTCTCGGTGCGTTCTGGGGGACCTACGTGCTGACTTGGTTTGGCATGATCACGGCATCCGCGAGGCCTACCGCGCTGCTTGGATGGTTCTTCGGCAACTCCGTGCCGTCGCTGATCTTCGGCTCGATCTTGCTCAAGTACGTCTCTCCGATGGTGCTGCGCAGCAAGGCCTTTGCCAAAGGGTGGTGGGCGTAGGCTGACGGCCGGGACGTCCTGAGGGGAGGCTGGCGCCGCTTGGGCGAAGCGCAGATCGCCAAAAAGACCCTGCTCGGGATGGTGCCGGCGGACTCGCCGTTCTACCGATTCCACCCGGTCGGCCGCATGGCGCTGCTGATCTTTCTTTCGGTCACGCCACTCTTCATCGATATGCCAGAGGTCAACCTAGGACTGATCCTCGTGACGCTTGGCCTCCTGTGGTGGGGCCGGGTCCGCATGCAGCAGGTCAGGCGGTACCTGCCCCTCCTCGTGACAGTCGCGATCTTCATGTTTGGGGTCGCGTTTCTGGCACCGGGCAATCGCACGGCGCTCACCCCGATCCGGTCCGTTGGAGCGACGTTCTACTTCGAACCCATGTGGTGGGCGTTCGTCAGCTATTGTCGGCTGATCGCCATGCTGTTCGGCGCCATCCTCTACTTTTCGACCAACCGCGAGCGTGACACGCTCGTGGCGCTCCGCTCCCTGGGCGTGCCGTTTGCGGTCAGCTACGTTGCGGCGCTGTCGCTGCGGAGCGCTGGCATGTTCATGGAAGACTTCAAGACGATCCGGGAGGCCCAACAGGCGCGGGGGCTGGATCTGGAATCCCTGTCGGTTGTCGAAAAAGCCAAGCTGTACACGATGTACACGGTACCGCTCTTCGCCGTCGCGCTGCGCCGCGCGGACGAGATCTCCAACGCGTTGTTCGCCAAAGGCTACACCCTGTCCGGGCGTCCCGCAGGGGGCGGGCGCCGCACGGACTACCTCCGCGCGCAGTACCCGGTCCGGGCCCGCGACTGGGCGGTCAGCGTTGGGCTGGTGGGCGCGTTCGCGCTCGTGGCGGCGCTCAGCAAGACCACGGGGGTGTTTTCCGATCACCTCTCGCCGTTGCGCGCTGTCGTCGTCGGCATGGTGGCTGCGCGATGAGGCTCGCCGTCGAGGTGGAGCGGTTTTCGTGGCGGTGCCCGTTCGCGCAGCGTGACGCCCTGCGGGAGGTGTCGCTCGCGATCCCCGCAGGCGAGTTCACGCTGGTCGTCGGCCCCAACGAGGCGGGTAAGACGACCCTGATGCTGGCGATCAAGGGCATCATCCCGCACTCGCTCGCCGGACGGCACGACGGCACGGTTCGCGTGTTTGGCGAGCCGGTCGCGCAGAAGAACGCCGCCGTGCTGGCGAGGCAGGTGGGCTACGTCTTCGGCGATCCGGACGCGCAGTTCACGGCGCTCACGGTCGAGGAAGAGATTCTCTTTGGGCTGGAGAATGTCGGCGTCCCGACGTCCGAGATCGGTGCTCGGATCCGACGGGCGAGCGAACTCACGATGATCTCCGACCTCCTCGACAAGCCACCGTATGACATCTCCGGCGGCGAGAAGCAGCGGGTCGCTATCGCGTCGGTCCTCGCTATGGATCCGGAGATCTTGATCCTCGACGAGCCGACCTCGATGATCGATCCGTTGGGCAAGGATTTGATTGTCGACATCTGTGGGAGCCTCAAGCGAGATCGGCGGATGACGGTGATCGTCGTTGAGCACAACGTCGAGGCGTTCGCGCCCCTCGCCGACCGGGTGGTGCTGGTGCGCGACGGGCGCATCGAGCGGGAGGGCGCCCCTCGTACGTTCTTCGACGACGTCGAGTCGCTCATCGACTGTGGAGTGTACCCGCCACAGGTGACGCAGGTGTTTGCGCGGTTGCAGCGGCGCGGCCTCTATGCGGGGCCCCTGCCTCTGACCGACGAGGAAGGCGTCGCGGCGGGCACCCGGCTGCTCCAGGGCGCGGGGCGGTGGCGATGATTCGGGCAGAGCGCCTCGCGTTTCGCTATCCGGACGGCACGCCGGCCCTCGACGGGGTCACGCTGACGATTGCGGCGGGCGAGTTCGTGGCCCTCATCGGTCAGAACGGCGCCGGCAAGACGACCCTGGCGAAGTGCCTTGCCGGCCTGCTCCGCCCGACCCACGGTCGCGTCGTCGTCGGCGGGATCGACACGGCCGCGAAGGGCGTGATGAAGGCCCTTGTGCGCCGGATCGGTTACGTGTTCCAAAACCCCGACCATCAGCTCTTCAATACCCGGGTCTACGACGAGATCAGTTATGGCCCGAAGAACCTCGGTGTCCCTGAGCGCGAGCGCGACGCGGTGGTGCGCGAGGTCGCGGCGGTGGCTGGCGTGCGGCCGGAGCTCTTTTCGGAGCATCCTTTCTTCCTTTCCAAAGGGCTGCGACAGCGCGTGGCGATCGCCTCGACGCTTGCGATCCGCCCCCAGGTGATCGTCGTCGACGAGCCCACGACCGGACAGGATTACCGCCAGTCGATCGACGTGATGGAATTCCTGACCCGCCTGTGGCGGCAGCAGGGCCACACCATCATCATCGTGACGCACGAGATGCCGATCGTGGCCGCGTACGCCCAGCGCGTCATCGCGCTGTGCCGCGGCCGGGTCCTCGCGGATGGTCCGACGCGAGAGGTGTTCGCGCAGCCGGACCTCCTGGCGCAGACTTTCGTCAAGCCCCCACAGGTCACTCGGCTTGCGCGGGCGTGGGCCGGCGCGGGCGTGCGCGCCGACGCGCTGACCGTGGACGAGCTGGTGGATGAGGTCGTGCGGGTCGCCGGCGGGGAGCGCGCGGTGGCCGTGCCGCGTGCCGGACGGCAGGAACCGCCGGCCGGGCCGGGTGCGCAGGCCGATGCCTGAGAGAGAGGCCGGCCGGTTGCTCGTAAGGGGAGGCACGCTGGTGACACCCGCCGGGGCGCGCCGCGCGGACGTTCGCTGCGCGGGCGGCCGCATTGCGGAGATCGGGACAGATCTGGAGCCGCGCGGCGAACCGGTGCTCGATGTCGGCGGTGCGCTGGTCTTCCCGGGGATCCTCGATCCCCACCTGCATTTCGCCCTCGTGGCGGCGCCGCACCGCACGGCGGATGACTTCGCCTCAGGCAGCGCCGCCGGGTTAGCCGGCGGTGTCACGACGTTCCTCGACTTCGCGCACCAGCACGTCGGGGAGAGCCTGACGGCGGCGCTCGAGGCGCGGCTCGAGGAAGCCGCTCGTAGCCGGGCAGACTACTCGCTCCATCTCATCGTGACGGATGTGTCGGCGGGCCAGCTGGGGGAGCTGCCCGCCTTGACACGCCGGGGATTCACCAGCGCCAAAGTGTACACCACGTACCGCGCGGCGGGCTTCTACTGCGACGACGATACCTTGCTACGGCTCATGGAAGCCGCCGCCGCCGCCGGCTGGATCGTCATGGTGCACTGCGAAAATGACGCAATCGTGGAAGGCGCTCGACAGCGGCTGCTCCGCGAAGGCCGCGTCGGCTTTGCGTATCACGCCCAGTCGCGCCCGGTGATCGCCGAGGTCGAGGCGGTGCAGCGGGTACTGCTGTTCGCCCGGGCGACCGGGTGCGCGGTGTATCCCGTGCACCTGTCCGCTGGGGCGTCGGTGCGGCTAGTGGCGGCCGCCCGCGCGGAGGGGACACGCGTCGTGGGCGAAACGTGCCCGCAGTTTCTCGTCGCCGACGATTCCGTCTACGCGACCGACCGCGCGGCGCGGTTCATCCACACGCCGCCGCTGCGGTCGAAGCAGGATCAGGAGCAGCTGTGGCAGGCGCTGCGGGAAGGCGGCCTGCAGACGGTCGCGAGCGACCACTGCGGGTACACCCTCCGACAACGGACGGACTACAGCGACCTCACGCGTGTCGCGCCCGGGATTCCGGGCACGGAGACGCTGTTTCCACTGCTGTACACGTACGGCGTCCGCGCCGGGCGGCTGGAGGTGAGCGACCTCGCGCGCCTCTGCTGCGAGAATCCCGCCCGCACCTTCGGTCTCTTCCCGCGAAAGGGAACGGTCCTCGAGGGGGCCGACGGCGACTTGGTCGTCTACGACCCGTCGGCCCACGGCACGATCGACGATCGGAGCGTGCGCAGCGCGGCGGGGTATTCGCCCTATCACGGCATGGCCGTCGCCGGGCGAGTCGCGGCGACCGTGCTGCGGGGAGAGGTCGCCTACGATGGGACGGACGTGACGGTGCCCGCAGGGCACGGTCGCCTGATCCCTCGCGCGCCGGTGGGGCGAGCGATGCTGCCGTGACGCCGCGCGAGGCACAGCCGTGGTGTTCGATCTGCTGATCCGGGGCGCGCAGGTGTATGCGGGCGAGGCGGCCGCGTATCGGGGCGACGTCGGCGTGCGCGACGGCCACATCGCCGCTGTGGGCAGCCAGCTCCCCGCGGAGGAGGCCACCGAGGTGGTGGCCGCGGACGGGCTGATGCTGTGTCCGGGATTCATCGATCTCCACGCGCACTCCGCACTCCAGCCGTTCGTCGATCCGCGGCTCATCCCGAAGGTTGCCCAGGGGTTCACGACGGAATTGATCAACCCCGATGGCCTCGCCCCCGCGCCCGTGGATCGGGCGCGCTGGACGGAGCGCCGCGCGTACCTGCGGGCACTGGAGGGGGCGGGACCGGAGGAGTGGTCGTGGTCGTCGATCCCGGAATACCTGGGAGCGCTGGCGGCGGCCCGCCCGGCAACCACGCTGGTCCCCTCGGTCGGCCACAATGCCGTCCGCGACTTCGTGATGGGAGCCGACAGGCGCGCGCCAACCGCGGCGGAGCTGGAGGCGATGCGGCGGGAGGTGCGCCTCGGGCTGGAGGCGGGTGCGCGCGCGCTGTCGTTCGGCCTGATCTATATGCCCGGGGCGTTCGCGGCCTCCGACGAGCTGGTCGCGCTGGCCGCCGAGGCGGCGCGCTTCGGCGTGCCGCTGATGCCGCACGTCCGCAACGAGAGCGACGGCGTCCTGGACGCGGTGCGTGAGATGATCGAGGTCGCACGCCGCGCGGGAGCGCCCCTGCACCTGTCGCACCTCAAGGTGGTCGGTCGCCCGCACCTGGTTGAACCGCTGCTGGCCATGATCGATCGCGCCAGATCGGAGATCGACGTCACGTTCGATCAGTACCCGTACGGTGCCGGGAGCACGATGCTCTCGGCGCTACTACCGCCGTGGGCGCACGAGGGGGGCCCGGCAGCGACCCTCGCTCGCTTGCGTGACCCAAATGCTCGGGCGGCGATCGCGCGCGATGTCGCGCAGGGGCTCGCCGGCTGGGAGAACCTCTACCGCGCGTGTGGCCCCGCGGCGATCGTCATCGCACACGCGGCGCCCCCGCGCGCTGCGGACGTCGGCCGCTCCCTCGCGGCGATCGCCGAGACGCGAGGGTGCGACCCGGTGGCGGCGACGATGGAGTTGCTGACCGACACGGCGCTCGACGTGACCATGATCGACCACTATGCGTCGGAGGACACGGTGCGCGCGATCTTCCGGCACCCGTTGCACCTCGTCGGATCGGACGGCATCTTCGGGGACCACCCGCACCCCCGGCTATACGGAACCGCCGCCCGGGTGCTGGGACGGTACGCGCTGCGGGAGCGGCTGATCCCGGCGGAGGAGGCCGTCGCGCGACTCACCGCGCGCGCCGCCGACCGGCTCGGGCTCGGGGACCGGGGGCGGATCCGCGAGGGGCTTCGAGCAGACCTCGTGCTGCTCGACCCGGCGACGTTCATCGATCGGGCGACGTACGACGAGCCGGCCCGGACGCCCGACGGGGTCGTGGGCGTGTGGGTGGCCGGCCGCTCGGTGTGGCGGGCGGGGACCCCGTCGGGGGCGCGGCCCGGAGGCGTGTGGCGGGAGCCCCGCCGTGCCGAGAGGCCGGTCCTGTGAACGGGCAGGCGCGCACGGACATCCTCGCCGCCGACGCGGTGGCGGAGTTCGCCCTGCGCCTGATCCGGGTCCCGAGTCCCTCCGGGCAGGAAGAAGGCGTGGCCGCGCTGGTCCGCGAGGAGCTGGCCCGATTGGGCTTCGAGGCGAGCGTGGACGATTGGGGCAACGTGCTCGGCACGATCGGCGACGGTCCCGGGCCGCGTGTGCTCGTCGACGCCCACATGGATACCGTCGGCGTCACGGATACGACGGTGTGGAAGCACGACCCCCGGGGCGAGCGCGTCGGAACGCGGCTCTATGGTCGCGGAGCGGTGGACATGAAGGGGCCGCTCGCCGCCGCGGTGTACGGCCTGTCGACGCTGGTGGGCCGCCTGGACCGCGGCACCGTGGTTTTCTCGGCGAGCGTCGCGGAAGAGTTCGTGGAGGGCCCGGCGCTCGGCCGCGTGGCGGAACAGGTGGACCCGGACTACGTCATCGTCTGCGAGCCCACCTCGCTGCGCTTGGCGCGCGGCCAACGCGGCCGCGCGGAGGTGCGGATCGAAGTCGCCGGCAGGCCGACCCATTCGTCCCGGCCGGACCTGGGCATCAATGCCGCCGAGGCGATGGCGGACATCATCGTCGCGCTGCGCGAGCTCCCGCCGCCGCGCCATCCCGTGCTGGGCGCCGGGATTCTTGTCCTCACCGACATCAAGTCGGACCCGTACCCGGCCTTGTCTGTCGTGCCGGATCGCTGCGTGGCGACGTACGACCGACGGACACTCCCGGGGGAGCGCGAGACAGACGTGCTCGGCCCGATCCGTGAAGCGGCAGCGCGTGCGGCCGCCCGCAGCGGCGCTACGGCGCGGGTCGGCATCGCGGCGGACGACTTCGCGACATATACCGGCCACCGGGTCACGGCCCCCAACTTTGCGCCCGCATGGTTCTTCGACGACGATGCCGAGATCGTGGCGGCCGCCGTGCGCGGCCTGAGGGAGGCCGGGCTCGTTCCTGTGCTCGGCCAGTATGCCTTCTGCACCAATGGGAGCGCCACGGCGGGCCACTTGGGAATCCCGACCATCGGATTCGGCCCCGGCGATGAAGACCAGGCGCACCGCATCGACGAGTGCGTGGACGTCCAAGAGCTTGCCGCCGCTGCCCGGGCCTATCCCGCGATCGTCCGGCAACTGGTGAGCGCGAAGGGACGGGACAGCCGGTGAGTCGGGCGATCGGGGCCAGCGTCGTGTACGAGGACGGCACGACCCGTCGATTCTCCGATGTCGGCGCAGCCCTCCGCGAGACCGACCGCGGGCGGGTGGAGCTCCATTACCGCTATGACGCAGCCGCGGTGCCGGCGACGCGTGACGAGACGCGAGGACTCTGGCGGTACCGGGCCCTGCTCCCGGTTGAGCCGGGGCCGGTACGCTACCCGCTGCCGGTCGGGGACACGCCGCTTGTCGCGCCGCCGCAGCTGCGCCGGGCCCTCAGCGTGGCGAACCTGTGGCTCAAGGACGAGACGCGAAGCCCCACGGGGTCGAACAAGGATCGCGCCACGGCGCTCATTCTGCAGCATGCGATGAACGAGGGGATCGACACGGTCAGCTGCGCGTCCACCGGGAACGTCGCCGTTTCCCTCGCCGTCGGCGCCGCCGCGGCGGGCAAGCGCGCGGTGGTCTTTGTCCCGACGGGCGTGGCGGAGTTCAAACTCCGACTCATGCTCTCGGCGGGAGCGACCGTGCTCAAGGTCCGAGAGGGCTACGGTGCGGCGTTCCGGCTCTCCCGGCAGGCCGCCGCGTTGTTCGGCTGGTGCGATCGCAACACCGGCGTCAATCCCTTCACGTTGGACGCGAAGAAGACCGTGGCGTTCGAGATCTGGGAGCAGCTCGGTCGGACGGTGCCGGATGCAGTGGTGGTGCCCGCGGGTGACGGGGTGACGCTCAGCGCGATGGCGAAGGGGTTCCGCGAGCTCGTGGCCTGCGGTGTCGCCAGACGCATCCCCCGCATCGTGGGGGTCCAAGCAGAAGGGTGCCAGCCAATCAAGCGTGCCTGGGAGACACGATCCACGCTCGAGCCGGTCCGTCCGGCGACGATTGCCGACGGCATCGCCGTCGGCACGCCGGTGTGTGGGCCGGTGGCTGTGCGGGATGTCCGGGAGTCCGGCGGGAGTTTCGTCGCGGTGGCCGATGCCGAGATGCTGGAGGCCGTGCAGGTGCTCGCGATTCGAGCCGGGGTGCTGGCCGAGCCAGCGGGCGCGGCAGCGCTTGCGGGACTGGAACGCGCGCTGGCCGCCGGGCTCGTCCGAGCCAACGAGCACGTGGTGGTCCTGATCACTGGCTCCGCGCTCAAAGCGCCCCAGCACCTGGTTCCGGCGCTGGATGCCCTCGAAATCGGCGCGGATCTCCATGAGGTGGAGCGCGCGCTCTCCGCGTACGTTCAGTGACCGGGGCGGGCTGCGGGGTTCCGGACCGCAAGGGTGCCGACGCCGTCAGGCGAGCGCACCCTGCCGCCCGAAACGCTCACTTCGTCGCGACGAACACCGCGCGATTCAGGCGGAGGTGAATGCACGCGGCCGCGAACCCGGCCGCGCGCAGCATGGCGACGTGCTCATCCAGGGTCGCCGGGTGATCGTCCTTCGCGGCCAACCGGCCGAGGAACGTCCGAGCGTCCCACCCGCTCTTCTGCGCCGCGCGGCTTTCCTCCCATTCCCACGCGGCCCCAAAGATCGGTGCCAGGCTCGCGGGCGCAAGCCCGATCCGGTCCATGATGATCGCGGTCCCGTCGGCCGGCAGAAGGCTGTAGAGGCGGGTAAGCAGGCGCTCCTTGGCCGGGTGCGGGATATGGTGCAAGACCTGAACCAGCAGCACGAACTGGTAGTCTGCGCGCGGCAACGCGACGGCGGAGAGGTCGGCGATGTCGCCCTGGATGAAGACGACGCGGTCCCCGGTTCCCTGGAGCCGGCGCCGCGCCAGCTCGGTCATCGCCGGCGACGAGTCCACCGCGACGATCCGGGCCTCGGGGACGGCCGCCAGCACGCGGGCCGCCACCAGCCCCGACCCGGCCCCGAGGTCGAGAACGACGCCGCCAGGACGGTACCTGCGTGCCACGAGGTGGGCGAGCAGGTCCAGCTGCTCGGCGCGCGCGGGATTGCCGACGTCCGCGGCGCGGTCCCACTCCGCGGCGAATTCTGCGTCGGTCCACCGGTCCCGCGCGTCGCCCGAGAGTCTCATACCCACCCCCGCACGCCTTGCCTTCGTCGACCCTCTCTGCCCGCGGCGAACGGCACCCATCACGGGCCTCCGAATCGCGTCTTCCACAGCGGCAAAGCCGGTCGCCGTTATTATAGCGTGGCGCTCGCGGTCCTCGGCACAGGCACCCGGCAGCCCGTGCGCTCCGCCGCATCCCTATCGTCCGCGCGCTGAGGTAGAGTGGAGAGGGGCTCGTCCACGTCGGGCTCGACGACGGCCGCGGGCCTACGCTCGGACGTGGCGCGGGAGGGCGAGGGATGTCGTTGAAGGCACGGCTCGCGGCGCGCGAGGCGGAGGGCACGCCGATCCGCGTCGGCATCGCCGGCGCGGGCCGGTTTGGGACGATGATCGTCTGCCAGCTCGCCACGATGCGCGGGATGCGGCCCTCCGTCGTCGCGGAACTCAACGAGATCCGGGGACTAGAAGCGCTGGCGCACGCCGGCTATCCCCGGGACGCGGTCGTGCGCGCCGGTCACCTGGGCCAGATCAACGACGCGATCGCCCGGGGCGTGCCGGCCCTCACCGGCGAGACGGACCTCCTCGTCCAGAGCGACGTCGACGTCGTCGTGGAGGCCACGGGGGTGCCCGGGGCGGCCGCCGCGACGGCCCTCAGGGCGATCCGGCACGGCAAGCACGTCGTGATGGTCACCGTGGAGGCCGACGTGCTGGTCGGGGCGGTCCTGCGGCGCGCGGCCGACCGGGCCGGCGTGATCTACACGGCGGCATACGGCGACCAGCCGGCCCTGATCCACGAGCTCTACGAGTGGGCGACGGGGCTCGGGTTCGAGGTGGTGGCCGCCGGCAAGGGGACGAAGTACCTGCCGGGCTACCGCAAGGGCACGCCGGACGACGTGTGGGACCGCTACGGGATTGCCCCCGGTGAGCGGGACGGCCTCAACCCCAGGATGTACAACTCGTTCACCGACGGTACTAAGTCCGCGATCGAGATGGCGGCCGCGGCCAACATGACCGGCCTGCGGCCGGACTGCCGCGGCATGCACTTCCCGCCGGCCGGCATCCACAACCTCGCGGACGTGCTCAAGCCGCGGCAGGACGGCGGTATCCTGCAGCGGACCGGCGTGGTCGAGGTCGTGAGCTCGATCGACCGCGACGGGCGGCCGGTGCCGAACGACCTGCGGTGGGGCGTGTACGTGGTGATCACCTCCCCCCGGCCGTACCTCCGGCGGTGCTTCGCCGAGTACGGCCTGCCCGTGGACCGTAGCGGCAGGTACGCCGTGTTCTACCGGCCGTACCACCTCGTCGGCATGGAACTCCCCGTCAGCATCGCGCGAGCGGTCCTCCAGCGCGAAGCTACCGGCGCGCCGCTCCCGGTGCCGGGGGCGACGGTCGTGTGCGCTGCCAAGCGCGCCCTCGCACCCGGCGATGTGCTGGACGGGGAGGGAGGGGCCACGGTGTACGGCCTGATCGACGACGCGCGGACGGCCCGGGACGAGCGGCTGCTGCCGATCGGCCTGTCGCACGGTGCCCGGGTGCGCCGGCCGATCGCCGAAGACGGCCTCGTGCACCTCGACGACGTCGCGTTGGAGGCGCAGGGCTCTCCCCTGCATGCGCTCTGGGAGGAGCAGCAGCGGCTCCTCGCGGCCGGGCGGTGAAGGCGCGCGGCCTCCCGCCGGGCGGCGATGCTACGAGAGGCGCGCGAGGAGCCCGCGTAGCACCGCGCTGCTCGGCGGCGTCTCGGGCACGGCCCGGGAGCCCAGCACGATCTGGAGGAGCAGCGTCCGCAGCTCCGTGTGCCGGGACGCGGCCCGCACGAGCCGGTTGACCAGGGGCGGGCGCAGAGACCAGCCTCGGAGCCACCGGCAGAAGGCGAACAGCCGCTCGAAACGAGCGCGCAACGCCCGGCCGTACTCTTCGAACCGCGCCTGCGAGAGGTCCCCGGCCTCGAGCATGCGGACGGCGTGGTCCGCGGCGATCCGCCCGGATTCGAGCGCGTAGTCGATGCCCTCGCCGGTCAACGGGTTCGCCAGCCCGGCGGCTTCGCCGACCAGCAGCACGCGCTCGGCGGACGTCGGAGCATGGGGGAAGTCGACGCGCAGCGGATAGCCCTTGGGCGGCGTTTCCGGACGCCCGCCGCCGAGCGCGCCGAGATGCGAGAGCCTCCGCAGGAAGCTTCGGAGCGCCGCCGGGGGAGGACCGACGCGGCCGAGCCCTGCGGGGCCGGCGACGCCACCGATTCCCACGTTGGCCGATGATCCGGAGACCGGGAAGATCCAGCCGTAGCCCGGCAGCGGGACTCCATCGAAGCGCACCTGGACGCGGTCGCTCGGCCCTGTGATCCCGTTGACGTAGGCGCGGGCCGCCAGCATCATCTCGGGCGTTCGGGCGAGGACCCGCATGCGGCGGAGCAGCGCGACGGACGCGCCGGTGGCGACGATCGCCACCGGCGCGGCGAACGCCACGGGCCGCTCGTGACTGGTTCCTCGCACGATCACGCCGGCGCCGTCCCGGTCGATGTCGCCGACGTGCACGCCACCGGCGAACCCCGCGCCGCTGCGCAGGGCGCGCTCCCTGATCGCGTTGTCGAGCGCGACGCGGGGCACGACGAGCATGGGGACCGGGAGGCCACCCGGGGCGGGGACCGGTGCCGTGGTGGCGGAGCCGTCGGGCGCGACCACCTCGATGCCGGCGATCCGCTGGCCGGTCCGGAGGAGGTCCGGCAGGACTCCGATCTCCTGCAGCGCCGCGATGGCGCACGGGGTGAGGGCATCCCCGCACGCCTTGTCGCGCGGGAAGCTCGCCTTGTCGACGAGCATGACCCTCGCGCCGCGCGCAGCCAGGAAGTACGCCGCCGCGGACCCGCTCGGGCCGGCCCCCACGACGATGACATCGCTCCGAAACTGCAGCCCGGCACCCCGCTCTCTTCAGGCCCTGCGCGCGCGGACGCGCCCGCGCCCTCCGGTGTGGACTCGATCGTCCCTCGCCGCCCGGGACGAGGCTATCCCGCCTCGAGCTCTCGGCGGACGAACGCGGCGAGATGGTCCGCGAGGCGCTCGAGGACGGCCGCGCCGATCTCGGGCGTCGCCAGCGTCGCGTCGCCCAGGATGCCGTTCGGTGTCATCGCCCTGAGGCCTCGCCGAAACAGCTCGTTCGTGTCGATCCGGCCGGTGAGCCCGCGCTCGAGCCGGTCCGCGGCGACGAGGTCCGGGTGCCGAACCATCATGATCGAGGTTTCCGTCGCCTCGGCATGGATCGCGTCGACGTCCTGGGCCGCACCCAGGGACGCCGCGGCGGCGACCATCACCCGCATCATCTCGGCGAGGGCGGATCGGCCGGCGTAGGCCACGATCCGGACGTCCTGCCGCGCGAGCTCCTCTCGGAGGCGTCGGGCCGCCTCTTCGAGCGCGTCGAAGTTTCCGCCATGGGAGGAGAGCAGCACGAAGGTCCGAAAGCCGTGCGGCGCGAGGGACCGGACGTAGGCGATGACCGTCTGGATGAACGTCTCGCGGGGGAGGGAGAGGCTGCCCGGGAAGGCCAGGTGATGGTCCGAGCACCCCGGGCGGATCACCGGCGCGAGGAGCGCCCGGCCCAGCTTGCGCGCCACGCGCTCGCCGACCGCCAGACCGATGGCCGCATCGGTCATCGTCGGCAGATGCGGTCCGTGCTGCTCCACCGACGCTGCGACGATCACGATCGTCCGGACGCCGGCGTCGAGCGCTCGCTGGACCTCCGGCCACGACAGTTCTTCCAGCAGCACGGTGTCCTTCACGTGTCCCAGCCTCCTCCCGGGTATTAGGGACCGTATGCGGCGGGTGCCGGCCACCGACTACCCGTTCCTGCGCCGTGGCTCCATTCCCTTCCCCCGAGCGCGACGGGGACCGCTACGGGAGCGGCCGCCGGGCCGAGCGGCCCTATGAGGGTCGGGAACGAGACAGGAGTTCCGCGTCTCCAGCAGAACGTCCTCGTACGCGCCGCGTGGCCATGCGGCGGCAGCCACGCTCGGCGCGGGCCGCGGTCGTGCCGCCCTGCGCGTGAGGCGAGCCGCGCGGCATGACCGGCCCGATTCCCGACGTTGCCGGCCGGAGAAGGAGCCGACGATGGGCGATGCCCTGCAGACCTACCTGGCCCGCACCGGCGCATCCCGGCGCCTGCACGAGCGGGCGCGCCGTGTGATGCCCGGCGGCGACACCCGGACATCCGCGTACTGGGCCCCGTACCCGGTCTTCATCGAGCGCGGCGACGGGTGCCGGATCTGGGACGCCGACGGGAACGCGTACGTGGACTTTGTGAACAACTACACGTCGCTGATCCTCGGCCACGCGCACCCGGCGGTCCTGGAGGCGGTGACCCGCGAGCTGCGGCACGGCACGGCGTACGCTGCGCCGCTCGGGGCGCAGGTGGCGCTGGCGGAGATGCTCGTGGACCGGGTGCCGTCGCTGGAGTCCGTCCGCTTCTGCAACTCCGGCACGGAGGCGACGCTGTTCGCGATCCGCGCGGCCCGCGCTTTCACGGGGCGCGAGAAGGTCATCAAGATCGAAGGTGGGTTCCACGGCACGCACGATACCGTCGAGGTCAGCGTCTCGCCGTCCCTCGAGGCGGCGGGCCCGGCGGACGATCCCCGGCCGGTGCTCGCCTCGGACGGCGTCCCGGGGCGCGTCCGGGACGAGGTCGTCGTTGTCCCGTACGGCGGCCTCGAGCCGGTCGAGCGGGCGTTCCAGCGGTATCCGGGCCAGATCGCCGCGCTGGTCATCGAGCCTGTCCCCGGCGTCATGGGATACATCCCTCCGCCCCCGGGCTACCTGGCTGGCGTGCGCGATGCCGTCCGGCGCCATGGGGCGCTGCTGATCTTCGACGAGATCCAGACTCTGCGGTTGAGCCGAGGCGGGGCGCAGGAGCTGTTCGGGGTGGTGCCCGACCTCACGACGATGGGCAAGATCATCGGCGGCGGGTTTCCGGTCGGGGCGTTTGGCGGCCGGCGCGATATCATGGACCTGTTCGACCCGTCGCGGCCGGGCTCTCTGCACCATTCCGGGACATTCAACGGCAACCGTGCGACGATGGCTGCCGGCGCGGCAGCGCTGCGCGTGCTCGACGAGGCACAGATCGCCCGCCTCAACGCGATGGGCGAGCGCCTGCGGGCCGGGCTGCGCGAGGCGGCCCGCGCCGCCGGGGTCACGGTGCAGGTGGTCGGCGTCGGCTCGCTCTCCAGCTTCTTCTTTACCGACCACCCGGTGACCGACTACCGCTCGAGAGCGGCCGTCCCGGGGAGCCTCCAGTCCCTGCTCCACCTGCACCTGCTCAACCGCGGCGTGTACGTGATCTCGCGCGGTTCGCTCAGCCTCTGCGTGCCGATGGGTGATGCCGAGATCGAGGAGTGCATCGCGGCGGTCGGCGACGCGCTCGGCGAGATGCGCCCGGACATCGAGCGCGCGGCGCCGCAGTTGCTGGCGTAGGCGCGTGCCGATCGGCGGTGCGGCGTGCCCCTGTCCTCACGAATTCGACCGCGCGCCGGCCGCTGTCTTCTGGGCCGCCGGGGCCCATTGGGCTATCCTTGCGCGAGTCCCGGCTTTCGCGCGCGGACGAACGCGCTCATAAATGTCGCCTCCGCGACCCCTGCGCCCCCGTCGGTATCGATGCCGCGTGCTGCGACGGACTCCCGCGCCTCCCCGGGCACGTAGAGGCGCGTCGGCTCGATGGTGATCTCCTCGAAGCCCGCGCGTGCGAGCTTCGCGATGTACTCGGATTCTTCCAGCGCCCCCGCGATGCATGCGGTCCACAGCGCGATGTTGCGCCGGATCCCGGGAGGCACCGCGCCGCGCACCACGACGTCCGACACCGCGAACCGCCCGCCGGGCCGCAGCACGCGGAATGCCTCCGCGAAGACCCGGTCTTTGTCCGCGGAGAGGTTGATCACGCAGTTCGAGATGATCACGTCCACGGAGCCGTCGGGGAGCGGGATGTGCTCGATCTCTCCCTTGACGAACTCGACGTTCTCGAGGCCTGCCGCCCGCTGATGCTCGCGTGCGAGCTCGAGCATCTCATCGGTCATATCGAGCCCGTACGCCTTGCCCGTGGGGCCGACGCGCCTGGCGGAGAGGAGGACATCGATCCCGCCGCCCGATCCGAGATCGAGGACGACGTCTCCGGGATTCAGCTGGGCCAGCGCGGTGGGATTCCCGCAGCCCATGGAGGCCTGCACGGCTCTGGATGGCAGGCCCGCGACTTGCGCCGCGTCGTACAGGGGCAGGGCGACGGGCTCACCGAGCCCCTCCGGCGCGGCGGATCCGCAGCAGGCGATTCGGCAGCAGCCCGCTTCGGTTGTCCGCACGCGGCGCGCCGCGTCGGCGTACCTCTCCCGCACGGCTTCCTTGATGTCCACGGCGTCCCTCCCCCGGCCTCTCTACCGGTCCTTCCCGGACGGCCGTCCGGTCCACACGATCTCTCGCGGGCTCACGGCGCGGCTTCGCGTGCAGCATTCGGCGTAGAGGAAGCTCAGCAGCTCACGCAGCGTCTCCGTGTTGGCCGCGTATCGGAGGAAGGTGCCTTCCCGCCGGACCGTCACCAGGTCCTCGTGGCGCAGCTTCTCGAGGTGGTGAGAGAGCGTGGAGCTGGGGATGCCCAGCTCGGCCTGGATCTCCCCGACCACCATCCCTTCGGGATGGGCGGACAGGAGGAGCCGCACGATGCCGAGCCGGGCTTCCGTGCCGATCGCCGAGAACATGTCCGCGTAGCGGGCGATGTCCTCTGTGCGGCCCTCCTTCTTCGCCTCGGTCCTCATCGGGACGCCACCTGCGGAGGCCGTGCTTTCTTTATTCTAAAATAACCAAATCATCTCGTCAACGGGCAGCCCCGCTCTGATCCGGAGCGAGGGACGCCGTCGCGGCGTCGGCGATGGCCCGGACCGGCGGCATCGGCGCCGGCGCGGCTGGCGCCTTGGGTGGGGCAGGCGTGGGTGGTCTGCGCCCCTGGCCCGCCCGGGCGTCTGTGGCCACCTCTCGCGGCTCCAGAGGTCGCGTGTGCCGCGCCCACCGGTCGTGATGGGAGCGCGCGGACGGGGCAGGCGCCGATCTCGCGGGGCGCGCGGCGCAAGGAGCCGGCCCCCGTGGCGCCGAAAGCGCGATCGGACGTTCCGGGGAGCCGACGATGAGACGCCTGCGCACCGCCGCCGTGCTCGCCCTCCTGCTGGGGACCGGCGCCGCCTCCGCGGCCCCGCAGGTGCTGCTGGAGTTCTGGACGATCTCCCTCCAGCCGTATTCCACGGCCTACATCCAGGGCCTGATCGGCCGGTACCAGCGCGCGCATCCCGGCGTGCGCATCCGGTGGATCGACGTCCAGCTGCAGGCCCTGGCCGAGAAGCTGCTCGCGGCGATCGCGGGAGGCGTGGCGCCCGACGTCGTCAACCTGAACACCGAGACGACGATCCGGATGGCGCAGGCGCACGCGCTCGTGGACATGGACGCCGCCGTCCCGGCGGCCGTGCGGGCCCGCTACTTCCCCAACATCTGGGCGTCGCTGCGCGTCCAGGGGCGTGCCTACGGGATCCCGTGGTACGTGGAGCCCGATGTCCTCGCCTACAATCGGGCGCTGTTCCGCCGCGCCGGGCTCGATCCTGCCCATCCGCCGGCGACGATGGATGCGTTCATCCAGGCCGCGGTCATGATCAAGCAACGGACCGGCGTGTACGGGTTCATGCCGAACGTGGACACGATCCGGCTGCTCACGCTGTTCCAGGAGGAGGGGCTGCCGGTGCTCAGCGCGGACCGGAAGCGCGCGGTGTTCGACGGCCCGGCCCACGTGGCGCTGCTCGCACGGTATGTGGACCTGTTCAAGCGCGACATGTTCCCGGCCGACACGCTCCAGCGCGGCTACCTCGGCGCGACGGAGCGATACGCGGCCGGACAGCTCGCGATGCTCGTCACCGGGCCGGAGTTTCTGCTGCGGGTGCGCCAGGACGGCCCCGAGGCCTACCGCGAGACCCTGGTCGCCCCGGCGCCGCTCGGGCGCGGCCGCGTGCTCGACCTGCCGACGATGGACCTGGCCGTGCCGCTCGCGAGCCGGCACCGGCCTGAGGCGGTGGAGTTTGCGCTCTTTGTCACGAACGACGAGAACCAGCTTGCGTTCGCGCACGATATCGTGACCTTTCCGTCCACCCGGGCCGCCGCGGCCGACCCGTACTTCACGCGGGCCGGGACCACTCCGGAAGACCGGGGTCGGATGGTCGCCGCGCGGGAGCTCGGGATCGCGCGGGACCTCACCGTCGTCACGCCCCACAGCGACGAACTCTTCCGCATCTTCCGCGAGGCGGTGGAGAACGCGTTCTTCGGCCGCATGACGCCGCAGCGGGCTCTTGAGTGGGCGGCGAGGGAGTGGAACGCCCGGCTGTGATGGCCCTGCGAGCACGCGTTCGGCGCGGTGAGCGCGGCCGCCCGCGGGGTCGCGAAGGGCGCCGGATGCCTGGCCTTTATTCAATCGTCACACACCACCGGATATACTCCGATCGGTCGATGGGAATACCGGCGGCACGAAACGCCGGATCAAGGAGGCAAACATGCGAATGGCTCGGTGGTCGGTGCTGGGAATCGCTGTGCTGGCCGCGATGGCGCTCGGCGCGCAGGCGATCGCGGCGGCGCCGATGGGGATGGCGGACGAGCTCAAGACCGCGATCACGCATGCGGGGTTCGCGGCCAAGTACGATACGATGAAGGAAGTGAGCCTGCACCTGCACCACGTCGTCAACTGCCTGGTGGGTCCGAACGACAAGATGTTCGACAAGGCGGCCGGGAACCCGTGCCAGGGTCAGGGCAACGGTATCATGCCGGACATCAAGGCCAAGATGGGCGAAGACCAGGAGTACCAGGTGGCGTGGTGGCTGGCGCACATCGCCGACCAGGCTCTTTCCATGGGCAACCTTCAGCAGGCCAAGGCCGCGGCGCACATCATCCAGGTGCAGCTCGCGAGCCTGTCGAAGATGTAGGGGCCCCGTCCACGGACGCGGCGCGGGCGCCGCGCGGCGCCCGCGCCGCCCGTTGGCTCGCTGCGCGCGGCGCCCGGCTGGGGGCGCCGGGGAGCGTCACACCGGGTGCGGACCGGGCAGCCGCCCGAGCAGCGGCGCGACGAGTGCGCCGACGCCCAAGAGCACGAGGACGACGCCGGCCGCCTTGCCGATCAGCACACCGCGCGGGACGACCTTCTCCGCAAAGATCAGGCCGGTGAGCAGGATCATCCACCCCAGGTTCATGAGCCCGACCGCGAACAGGATCACCATGAAGCCCCAGCAGCACCCGACGCAGTAGGCCCCGTGCACGATCCCCATGCGCAGAGCCCCGAGGTAGCCGTCCCGCCACCCGTGCACGATGATCGCCAGCGGCGACCGGCAGTGCCTCAGGCAGAGGTTCTTGAGAGGGCTCCACTGGTAGAGCCCGGCCGCGATCAGCACGACGCCTGCCGCCACGGGGCTGTAGGCGCGCAGCCCGGGCGCCCGCATCCCCACAGCCGGGACGGCGAGCGAGAGTAGATAGGCGCCGACGCCGAACAGCGTCCACACCGCCAGGTATCCCGCGAGGAGGGCCCACGTGGGAGCCACCGGGGCGCCGGTCCGGCGGCGCGCTCGGCTCATCGTGGTGAAGAGCGAGGCGACCGGCGCCACCGAGGGGAACATCATCGCCACCATCATGCTGATCCAGACGGCGAGGAACACCGGGGCCGGTGCCGGCGCCATCCCCATCTCGGGCATCTGGGTCATGCTGCGCATGTCGCCGGCCTGGAGCGCCGTGATCGCCCAGCCGAGGCCGGCAAGGAGCAGCAGGGCCAGCCACAGCACGGGCTGCGCGCGGGGCGAGGGCCCCGCGGACGCCGGTGTCGTCTCGCCGGCGGCAGCCGTCGGATGGGGCGGGTGCTGGTCCATCACGGTCCCGTCCAGTGGAAGGGCATGTGCTTGCTCGACTTCCCGCTCCTCTCCCACCGGAACCCGAACGCATCCGCGCGGTCCACCACCGCCCTGCCCCACGTGGCGACGACGTCGGGCCCGGGCCCCACCTCGGATCCCGGCGGGTGGTGCAACTGCACGCGCTGCCCCGGGAGCATCGTCGGCCCGGTCAGCGCCTCTGCCCGGGCCGCCACCTTGCCCGGTACCTCGGCGCGCCAGTGGGCCAGGTCGTCGGCGATCTCGAAGGTGATAGGCGCAACCTCGATGCCGCGTATCTCCCCGAACATCTTGGCGAACTCCGCCGGCCACCCGCCGGCCCGGCCGCCGAAGATCATCTGCAGCGCCTCGCGCTGGCGCTCGGTGGCCCGCGCATCGATGAAGCCCGCGCCCACTCCCCTTGCCCCCGCCCATATGTTGCCCGTGAAGGCACCGACGAACACGAGGTTGAGGCCATCGAGCCGGACGTCGCCGTACCGGCCCTCGCGGATGTGGTAGGCGAGTACGCCGTCGCAGTCGCCGGACGTCGGCGGCTGCGCGAACGTGCACGGGCACGGGATGTTGCACTTGCAGACGTCGAACCAGTCGCCCCGGAGCTCCCACCGCGGGATATCAACCATCGCGTTCGCCTCCTTGCCCTCGTACCCTCCGCGATGCGTGGGAGATCCGTGAGCCGCACGGGCGCGAGGATACGCGCAGGCATCGTCTGTGACCAGGCCTTCGCCGGACGGTGCGCCGCTCCCTTGTCAAGGAAAGGGCAAGGTCCGCGCTCGCGCCGCTCGTTCGTACGTGTACCGTGTGCCGCTGTGGGGCGTGGACGCAAGCTGCCCGCTCGCGCCGCCCGTTGGGCCAGACTGCGCGCTGGCGTCCACAGTACACCCGCCTGGGCCGGTGGCCCGCCGCAACCACGGCGAACAGACGTCCGCTGCCGGGCCCTGCCGGCGGCCTCCCGAGCCCGTTGCCCTGTCCACGCGGCCAGCGTACAGTGGATCGGGGTGATCTCCATGCGGTACCGGGTGATGGCCGAGGCCTACCAGCAGCTGGAGGAGGCGAGCGGCCGACTCAAGATGATCGCCACCCTGGCGGAACTCTTCCGGCACACTCCACCGGACCTGCTCACCCCGGTGACCTACCTCTGCCAGGGCAAGATCGCTCCGGATTTCGCCGGCGTCGAGATCGGGCTTGCCGAGAAGCTCGCGGCGCGCGCCGTGGCCGATGCAGCGGGGGCCACCGAAGACCGCGTGGCCGCGTCGCTGAGGCGGACGGGTGACCTGGGGAGCGCGGCCGAGCACCTGCTGGGCCGGCGGGGCGCGGACGGGCACCCGGCGCTCGGGGTGAGGGAAGTCTTCGAGGAGCTCCGCGCGATCGCGACGGCGTCGGGCAAGGGCGCCCAGGCGCACAAGATTTCCGGGCTGGCCCGTCTGATCCGGCGGGCCTCGCCGCTGGAGGCCCGGTACCTGGTGCGGACCGCGACCGGCAAGCTCCGCCTTGGGGTGGGGGATGCGACGATCCTGGACGCGCTGGCCGAGGTGCACGCGGGGGGCCGGGCGCAGAGGCCTGCGCTCGAGCGCGCCTACAACATCTCGTCCGACCTGGGCCTCGTGGCCGCGACGGTCGCCCGTGGCGGGGCGACGGCCGTGGAGCGGCTCGAGGTGCGTCCCGGGAACCCCGTCCGCCCCATGCTCGCGCAGCGCGTGTCCAGCGCAGGCGAGATCCTCAGGCGGTTCAAGGGCGCGTGCGTCGCGGAGTACAAGTACGATGGGGAGCGGGTGCAGGTCCACCGCCGTGACGAGGAGTTCCTCATCTTCTCGCGGCGCCTGGAGCGGATCACCGATCAGTACCCGGACGCGATCAAGCTGCTCGAGGAGGGGTTGCGGCCCAAGCGCGCGATCCTGGAGGCCGAGGTCGTGGCCATCGACCCGGAGAGCGGCGACCTGCGCCCGTTCCAGGAGCTGATGCACCGCCGGCGGAAGTACGGGATCGAGGAGGCCATGCGGCGGTACCCCGTGGGCCTCTTCGCCTTCGACCTGCTGTATGCGGAGGGGCACGATCTCACCCGCCGGCCGTACCCAGAGCGCCGGGCGGCGCTCGCGGAGGCGATCAAGCGGTCAGACCACCTCCGGATGGCCACGCAGGAGACAGTCCATACGCCCGAGGAGCTTCAGGCGTTCTTCGAGCAGGCCGTCACCGACGGCTGCGAGGGCGTGATGTGCAAGTCCGTCGCCCCGGATTCCGTCTATCAGGCGGGGACCCGAGGGTGGCTGTGGATCAAGTACAAGCGCGAGTACCAAACGGCGCTCCAGGATACGCTGGACCTCGTGGTCGTGGGCGCCCTCCACGGCCGCGGCAAGCGCCGCGGCAAGTACGGCGCGCTGCTGCTCTCGGCTTACGATCCCGCGAACGATGCCTTTCCGACCGTCACGAAGGTGGGCACGGGGTTCACGGACGCGCACCTCGCGGAGATCTTCGAGCGGCTCGCACCCTATCAGGCCTCCCACCGTCCGCGGCGCGTGGACTCCCGCATGGAGCCGGACATCTGGTTCGAGCCCACGCTGGTGCTGGAGGTGATCGGGGCCGAGCTGACGCTCTCCCCGATCCACACCGCGGCGTGGGGCAGGGCGCAGGAGAACGCCGGGCTCGCCCTGCGGTTCCCGCGGTTCACCGGCCGCTTTCGCGACGACAAGGCGCCGGAAGACGCGACGACCGTCGACGAGCTCTGGCAGATGTTCCAGCGAGCCCGCGCGCGAAACCGGAAGGCCTAACCGGTCAGCCTCGCTCGATGCCCCGAGCACCCCGCCGGAGACCCGGGGCCCCACGCGTTCGCCGAGAGAACGCGAATGCGTGGGGTGGCAGAAGCCCCGGCCCCCCGCGCCTACATCTCCGGAGACGATGCGTGGCGTCGGGATCTCCGACTCTGACGAGGGGCGAGATGGATCGGCCGCGGGGGTGCCCCGCGCGTCCGGCCGAGGAACGGCGTCCCAGCGCAGCGAGTCGCGGGAGCACGGCGATTCGTTGGGGACCCCGGGAGCGCGCAGGGCAGCCCCGCCGCGTCCCCTCCTCGACAGTGCGCGACGCGGCACTAGCCGCGCGGCTTGGCTTCGAGGGCGCTCAGCACCTCGCCCGGTTCCGGACGGCGCCCTGTCTGCGCCTTGGAGAAGATCCTGCGCCCGCCGGCGGTGACCTCGAACACCCCGCCGGAAGAAGGAATCAGGCGCAGGGACGCGATCTCGTTCTTCTTGGCTTTCAGGATCTCTTCCGCCACACGGACGGCATGCGGCAGGTACCCTCAGCTCGTGCAATACTCGATGGTGACCTCGATCGGCGCAGCCATCGATTTCACCTCCGCGAGCGACAATCCGTCCTGCTCGTGCCACAGGAGCGGTTTCCGTGGGCGCGCCCGGCGAGCGCCCGCCATACAGTGGATAACGACGGCGGACGCGCCTTTATTGCTGCCGGATGGCGCCGGCGCGGCGCTCGCCGGGCGCCGTTCGAACGATCGAGGCGCCGGTTCCATCGGCGCGGGATCGTCGAGATCGCGAGATCGCTCGCACGCTTGACGCCCGTGTGAAAGTTTGTACACTTAGAGATGAGGGCAAATTCGGTAGTGTGGGGAACGTCTGAGCGAGCACGTCCACGCGTACTCCTTGCACTGATCGTTTCGCTCCCCATGAACGTGGATCACGCTGGCGCTGGTCTGGCCGGCCATATCAGCGGAGGGTTGAGGAATGTCCACGCAGTTGGACCGCATTGAGCAGATGCTTCGCGCGCTGTGCACCCATCTTGGCGTGCGAGACACCGAGCAGGGCGGGAACGGCAGCGGCGAGGGGCTCCCCACGGAGGGTGGCCGCCGCTACACGGGTGTCGTGTCACGGTTCGAGCACGGATGGGGATTCATCGAATGCGAGGCGATGAACCGCAACTTCTTCGTGCACTACAGCGACATCGAGGGGACGGGTCTACGGTCCCTGGACCCCGGAGACGTCGTCACGTTTGAGATCGCACCGGGCAAAGATGGCCGCCCCAAGGCTGTGCGCGTGCGGCGGCAGTCGCAGTTCGGCGGCCGGCAGCCGGTGCGGACGTCGAGGTTCGAGGCGATCCCGCGGCCGGCGCCGGCCTACGGGAACGGGGACCAGGTGCCGGAGCTCGAGGAAGCGGGCGCCGAGCGAAGCGGCGTCCCCGCGGGTGAGCCCGGCGAGTGACGGATCGCTGAGCTAGCCTTTGACGACAGCGAGGGGCCGGAGCCGGGCCACGCTGCGGGTGAGCCCGGCTCCGTCGCTCGCGCGCACGACCTCCGCGACGTCCTTGTACGCCTCGGAGGCCTCCTCCGCCAGCAGCTCCCGGCTCTGGGCTCGGACGACGATGCCACGCCGGGCGAGCGTATCCACGAGGTCCACACCGCGCAGGAGACGCTTCGCCGCGCCCCGGCTCCGTACGCGTCCCGCCCCATGGGGAGTCGAGCCGAACGTTTCCGCGAGCGTGCGCTCCGTCCCGACCAGCACATAGGAGTATCGCCCCATGTCCCCGGGCACCAGGACGGGGTGCCCCACCGCGCGGTACTCCGCGGGGACCCCGGGATGCCCGGCCGGAAAGCCGCGCGTCGCACCCTTCCGGTGCACACATACCCCGACCTGGCGTCCGTCGACCACGTGCTCCTCGATCTTCGCGATGTTGTGCGCGACGTCGTAGACGATATCGAGCCCGAGATCCTCCGCGCTCCGCCCGAGCACCTCCTCGAAGCTTTCCCGCACCCAATGCGTGATCACCTGGCGGTTGGCGAAGGCGAAGTTCGCCGCGGCCGCCATCGCCCCCAGGTACGCGCGCCCCTCCGGCGAGGCGAGCGGCACGCACGCGAGCTGCCTGTCGGGCAGGGCGATGCCGTACTTCGCGAGCGCGCGGCCGCTGGTGGCCAGGTAGTCGTCGCAGACCTGGTGGCCGAGCCCGCGGGAGCCGCAGTGCATCAGGACCGTCACTTGCCCGATGTCGCGCAGCCCGAAGACGCGGGCCACCTCCGGCTCGAAGATCTCGTCGATGCGCTGAATCTCGAGGAAGTGGTTGCCCGACCCGAGCGTGCCGATTTGATCAGCCCCGCGCGACTTCGCCCGACGGCTGACCTGCTCGGGATCCGCGCCCGGGATCACGCCTTCCGCCTCGATGCGGGCGAGGTCGCCTGAGCGCCCCATACCGCGGCGCACGGCCCACGCCGCACCGTGGCGTAGGACGTCGTCGAGCTCGGACGGCGAGAGACGCAGCCGGCCGGCAGCGCCGACTCCGGATGGGACGTTCCGAAACAGGCAGGCCGCCAGCTCCTCGAGCGGCGCCCGCATCTCGTCTTCGGTGAGGTGCGTCGAGAGGAGACGCACACCGCAGTTGATGTCGTACCCGACTCCACCAGGGGAGATCACGCCCTCCTCCGGGTCCATCGCCGCCACGCCGCCGATCGGGAAGCCGTAGCCCCAGTGGATGTCCGGCATCGCGACCGACCACGCAACGATGCCGGGAAGCGTCGCCACGTTGGCCACCTGCAAGACCGCGGGGTCCTCCCGGATCTGCGCGATCAACTCCTCGTCCGCGTAGATGCGTCCGGGCACGCGCATGCCGGGGATGGCCCCCTGCGGGATCTCCCACCGGTACTCATCGATCTGCCGCAGGCTCGGTATCGTCTGAGCCATACCACGCCTCCCCCGGGCACGTCACAGATCGAGGATCACCCGTGCCTCCCACCGTCCGTCCGTGTGCGCGAGCCGGAGCCCGTGGTAGGTTGCGGCCTTCACCATCCGGCGCACGGCATGCCTGGATCGGTCGACCGTGTCCCCGGCGAGCTCGGCGCTGAGCTCGGTATCGCCTATCCGCGTGATGACGCAGCGGCGCGGCAGGAAGCTCCGCGTATCGAGGTGGTAGAGCAGCTCGTTCAGCCACGCGACCAGGAGCGCCTCACGGTCCGCGGCGGAGACGTCTACGGTAAGGCGCTGGCTCTCCGTGAGCCCCTTCGGATCGACGATGAGATCGACCAGGCCCTCGGCGGCGTGGACGAAAACCTCCTCGAGGCTTCGGCCACGCGCTACCAAGCCGATGTCCGCGGTATGCTCGAACGTCTCGAACGGCCGCATGGCTGCCCTCACGGGAGATCCCGCAGCGTGCCCGTCGGTGACCCCTTCCATTTTCCCCTTAGCACGCGTCGCTCGCGCTGGCAAGCGCTGCGCCGCGACGGGTCGGCGCGGCCGTCGCCCGGTCTTGAGAGCTGCCCCGCCACCGGCGATCGGCCTTCAGAGAGCCTTCAGAGATGCTATAATGGTAGCCGCCGCGGGCAGGCCTGTGTGGCCGCGCGCCGCGACTGCTCGGCGGTGTCTCGGGCCCGTAGCTCAGTGGATAGAGCAGGGGACTCCTAAGCCTCTGGTCGGGGGTTCGATTCCCTCCGGGCCCGCCAAGATTCGTGGCAAGCCTTATCAATCAAGCATCCTAGTCTAGCTGGATCGCGGTTCATCAGGCCGGCTCGCTTGTCCGCTTCAGGCCAAAGGATTGCATCTTCCGCGGATGGGACCCGGTCCACTGGCGGATAGGCGTGGCGGCCGCGGTCGGCCACAGCGTTGCCAGCAGCGCGACGGCGAACGTCGCTAAGAGCGGCACCGTGTGCATCCTAAGCCGGGCAGCCCACGCGGACGCATCGAGCCCGACGCTGGCCGCGAGGGAGCCCGTACAGGATCGCCCCTGCGCCAAGTCGACCCCAAGCGCCCTCGCCGCTTCCGGTTCGGCGGTCAGCCTGGTGAGCGCTCGAAGATCGCTCAGCGGTGCCTCGGGGAGTGCGAGATCGTTCAGACGGGCTGGCCCCATCGGCACGGGCTCGGCCCGGCCGAAGCCGCGTCCTTCCCGGCGTCCGCTGCGCGGGCACGTCGCATTTCGGTGTCAAGAGTCCGAAGCGGCCCTTCGAGGATCCGCGTCCGGGGGCGGGTGCCGCCGACATGCATAGGCGGCCGGCGGCCGTGGCCCGGCGACAGACGGACCGGGCTATGACGGGGGATCCGGGGCGGTCGTGTCTTGGGCGCGTCCAAGGGCGACGCGGGCAGCGCGGTGACGGGACCAGGGCGCTCGTGGACGGGGTCCCGGGCCGGGGTGCTCTCCTCACGCGTCGTGATTGGCGTCGCCGGACTGACGAACCCGCGATGCGCATCGGGGACTCGTCCCTCAGTCCCGCTGGCGCGGATCGAGAGCATCCCGCAGGCCGTCCCCCAGGAGGTTGAACGCGAGGACGGTGATGGCGATCATGGCGCCGGGGGCGATGACGATCTGCGGATAGATGGTGATGAACGCCCGCCCGTCGGCCAGCATCCCGCCCCAGTCCGGGGTCGGCGGCCGCACCCCGAGGCCGAGGAACGACAGCGCCGCCTCGAGGATGATGATGTTTCCGACCGACAGCGTCGCCAGGACGATGACCGGGCCGACGACGTTGGGCACGAGGTGCCGCCAGATGATGCGGCGATCGGTGGCTCCGGTCGCCCGCGCGGCCAGCACGAACTCCTGCTCGCGCAGGCTCAGCACCTCGGCGCGGACGACACGCGCATAGGATGCCCACGCGGTGGTGCCGATGACGAGGATGACGTTGGCCAGGCTGGGGCCGAGGACTGCGACGAGCGCGATGAGGAGGACGAGGATGGGAAACGCCATCAGGGCGTCGGTGATGCGCGACAGCACCGCGTCGACGCGGCCGCCCAGGTAGCCGGCTGTGGTGCCGATCGCGACCCCGATCGCGACCGCGATCCCGGTCGCCAGGACGGCGACGACGATGGCGATGCGGGACCCGTAGATCAGCCGACTGAGGATATCGCGCCCGACGTGGTCGTAGCCAAGCGGGTGGGCCAGCGTCGGACCTGCGCCCCGCATCGACGGGTGGACCGCGGTGGGCGAGTAGGGAGCCAGCACGTTGGCGAAGATCGCGACGAGGCCGATGAGCGCGACGACGATCAGTCCGGCGACCCCGGGGCGGTAGCGGGTGAACCGACGCCATGCCCGCCATGCCTCCGACCGCCGGTGCGACGTCGCGGTCGATCGCGTGGCAACGGCGGCCCCCAGGCCGGCTCCCGGTGCGTGCAGCCTCCTCACCCCCGCCCTGCGCTCATCCGATGCGGATCCGCGGGTCCACCAGCGCGTACACGAGGTCCGTCGCGATGTTGGCCACCACCACAATCACCGCGAGCAGAAGGGCGATCGCCTGGACGACCTGGTAGTCCAGGTGGTAGACCGAGTCCGTCAGCAGCCGGCCGATGCCGGGCAGCGCGAACACCGTCTCCACGATGATCGTCCCGCTGAGGAGGAACGCCATGCGGTACCCGAGCACGGTGATCACCGGCAGCAACGCGTTGCGCACGGCATGGCGCAGGACCACCGCCGCTTCGGGCAGACCCTTCGCCCGCCCGGTCCGGACGTAGTCCTGGTGCAGGACCGAGGCGACGGAGCCGCGCATCATGCGGGTGAGCACGGCGGTTTGCTCCGTCGCGAGCACGGCGGCGGGGAGGATGTATCCCGACCAGGAGTGGAGGCCGAACGGCGGCAGCCAGCGGAGCTTCACCGCGAAGAGGATGATGGCCATGAGCGAGACCCAGAAGCTCGGCAGCGCGACCCCCAACGTCGCTCCCACCGTCCCGAGGTAATCCAACGCCGAGTAGCGCCGGATCCCCGCCAGGATTCCCACGGGAATGGCGATCGCCACGGAAGCGACCAGGGCCGCGATGTTCAGCGTGATGGTCACCGGCGCCGCCTGCGCCAGCATCGTCCCCACGGGAACCCCGGTTCGGATGACCGACACGCCGAAGTTCCCGCGCGCCATGTTGCCGAGCCAGGTGAGATACTGCTCGTACCAGGGCCGGTCGAGCCCCCACAGCTGCTTGATCCCCGCGACCTGCTCGGGTGTCACCTCCGCCTCGCCGACCAGGACATCGATCGGGTTACCCGGCGTCAGGCGGAGGATCAGAAACGTGGCCGTCGCGACCAGGAAGATCACGGCCGCGCCCTGCAGCAACCGGGTGGCAACGTAGCGCCACATCGGCCCGCGCCGACGCGCCCGGCGTCAGCGCGTCCCCGCGCCGCGCCCCGGCGCTGGGCCGCTGGGCCGACGGCGTGAGGCGTTAGGCATGGCGGCCGATCGTTGCGTTGCGGGCGCCCGGGTCACCCGATCCACCACTGGTAGGCCTTCCGGTAGAGCTGCGGCCCGTTGAACGCGGACTTCGGCAGCCCCTTGATGCGCTTCGTGAAGATCGTGTACCAATTCCAGTACATGATGTAAAGGAAGGGGACGTCCTCGGCCACGATCTTCTGGATCTCGCTGTAGATCGGCCGGCGCTTCTTCGGGTCGGGCTCCCGGAGGCCCGCGTCGATCAGGCTATCGACCTTCGGGTTCTCGTAATGCGACCAGTTGTTGCCCCCGTTGGAGCGGAGGGTCACGGACGGATCGGGGTCGCCGCCTCCGCCGCCGTAGGTCCAGTTGAAGAGCGACGCGTCCATCTCGCCCTTGTGCATCTTCTCGGTGATGGTTGCCACGGGCGCTTCCGCGAGCTTCATCTCGATGCCGACCGCTTTGAGATCCTGCTGGGCGACCTCGGCCTCCGGCCGCCGCGCCTGATCGCCCGTGATCGTGACGCAGGTGAAGGAGAGCCTGACCCCGTCCTTTTCCCGGACACCGTCGCTGCCGGGCTTCCAGCCCGCTTCGTCGAGCAGCGCCCTGGCCTTCGCGGGATCGTACGGGTACTTGGTGACGTTCGGCTCGTAGTACGTCTTGAATGCGGGCGACAGGTGCGAGGTCGCGATCACCGCCGTTCCTTTGAAGATGTCGTCGATCAGCCGCTGGCGGTTGATCGCATGCATCATCGCCTGCCGGACGCGCTTGTCGGCGAAGATCGGCCGCTTGTTGTTGATCGGGAAGTGGTTCACGCCGGTCGTCACGGTCACGAAGGTGGTGAAGTTCGGGTCCTTCGCGAGCCTGAGGTTGTCTTCGACCAGGAGCGGCCACACGGCGGAATCCGAGGTGCCGGTCTGCAACCCGATCGCCCGGACCGAGGCCTCGGGGACGATGTCCACGCGGAAGAAGTCGAGATACGGCCGGCCGCGGAAATGCTGGTCGAAGGCCTGCACGAGGGTGTGCTCGGCAGGTTTCCACTCCTTCAGCCTGAACGCCCCGGTCCCGATCGGAGCGCTCTTGTAGCCCTTCTCCCCGACCCTGCTGTGGTACGCGGCGGGGACGATGAACGTGGACGCGCCCTTCGCCGGGAACGCCGCGTTGGGCTGCTTCATCCGCACGCGGACCGTGTACCTGTCCACGGCCTGCACCGCGTCGACGTCCTTGAAGTTGTTGGCGTTGATCGCGTGGTTGGCGGGGTTCATGTACCACTCGTAGGTGTACTTCACGTCCTCGGCGGTGAACTCTGTCCCGTCGTGGAACTTCACTCCCCGGCGGAGCTTGAACGTGTACGACAGCCCGTCCGGGGACGCCGTGTACGACTGCGCCAACGTCGGCACGAGGGCGTAGTTTTCGTCCAGTTCCAGAAGCGCATTGTGGATCTGCGTGACGGCTGTCCAGTGCACGGTCGGGCCCGCGTCATCGGGGCTCAAGCTGGAGATCTCCTGATGGCCTGTGACGACCATCGTGCCGCCGCGCCTTGGGGCCTGCGCGGCCGCCGCGCGTGCCGGCCCCACGGATGAGGCGGACAGTGCCATCAACGCCGCCCGCGCGAGGAACTCCCGGCGCGTCGTCCCGCCCTCCGCCATCCGCCTATGCCCCATCCCACCTCACCTCCCCGGTCTCGTGACATGCGGCGTAGCCTGAGGTTTTCGCCTTGGTGCCTGCACTCCTTCCGGGAGTGTGAGGGCCGATCGGGGAGACCCCCCCTGGGGAGTGCGAACGTGCCAGCACCCGAAGGGGCGTCGGAGATCCGCGTGGAGGCGATCGCAACGAATGTAGGAGGATTGGGCCTGTCGGCGGTCAGGCGCACCCGGGCGGCCGGCCTGTCCCCCGCTCATCTTCCGGGCTCAACGACAACAAAGTACCGAAAGTCCTACTACCTGAAAGTACCTCTGTCAGGTACCGGTTGGAGACTCCGCAGAATCCCCCATGCCGTACTCCCGATTCCGATTGCCACGACTTCTCGGCTCGTGTCGTGCTGCTGTCACCACGGCGCTCGTACCCCCGTCTGCGACAAGGGCCCCGGCCCGGCGTGCCGCCGGTGGGGGTTGTAGGACCCTCTCCCCTTCGCGTTGCTTCAGCTTAGCCGCCGGAGGCGATGACGATCGCCCCGAGCCGGCCCGCCGCTTCCCTGGCCGACGGGTGGACGACGAACCCGAAGAGGACCGGGACGGGCGCCGCCGAGAGCTGCGGGCCGAGCTGCTGGGCGCGTCCCACGAGGGCTTCCACGTCACGGTCGTAGATGCGGCTCTTGGCCTCGCCGACGATCGCGACCGGCTGTCCGTTGCGCCGCCCGATGCCGTAGAGGTCGATTTCGACTTCTTCCCCGTCGAGCTGGAAGAACGCCCGGTCCAGGGCGTCGACCTGGATGCCGTAGCGCCGCGCCAGCCGATCAGGCGTCAGGTCGCGAGCGAGGTCCTCCAGCGTAAACCCGATCGTTTCGCCGAGCCGCCCAACCTGCTGGGCGAGCCGCGCCACCGCCTGCTCGGTCCGGCGCTGGGCTTCGGCGAGGCGTTCGACGGCCGCTTCCAGGCGCTCGACCCGCTCTTCGGTCCGGCGCTGGGCTTCGGCGAGGCGTTCGACGGCCGCTTCCAGGCGCTCGACCCGCTCTTCGGTCCGGCGCTGGGCTTCAGCGAGGCGTTCGACGGCGGACTCAAGTCGGCCAAAGCGCTCGTCGGTTCGCCGAATGAACTCGCTGCGCCGCTCCTCCGTCCGACGCTGCGCCTCTGAGAGAGTGCGAAGCTCGGCCTGGGTCTCAAGCTGCGCGTCCGCGAGGCGCTCGAGGGCTTGGCGCACGGGGTCGACGCGCGGCCGGCGGGATGCTGGTGTTGGCTTCGGCATTGGCATCATTGTCTCACGCGACCGCCCGGAAAGGAAGCCCGGGGCCCGCTGGACCACGCGCGTCTGATGGGCCGGGGGATCGCCAGGCGCCCATGGGCCGCGTCGTTCGGTGCGCGGGGGCTACGCGCGCTGGACCGCCGCGCGGGTCGCCGCGCGCGCGCCGGGAGGCACGCGAAAGGGGGACGGGTGGGCGTCGCGGCCGGGCCGTCCGCGTCAACCGATCGGTCGGCCTCTCCGTGCCCTTCCGCAGGCGGTCCAGCTGCGTGTACTGGCGCCGCAGATCCTCCACGCTGGCGCGCCGGGCCGGGCGGAGTCGGGCGATGCCGTCAGCGGGACGATGAGCGGCCACCCGGATGTTAAGCGAGAGTGACCGCGGGGGACCATTAAGAGGGATGAGGAACGCACGCTGGCGGACGCCGATCCTCGTCGCGGTCGGAGGGGCGGTAGTGGTTGCCGCCGCAGCGCTGGGAGGCTGGTCGGTCAGCCGTGCGCCCGGGCGCGTCGGGCCGGCGGCGCTGCCGGCGCGGGCAGCTCCGGCGCCCCCCAAGCAATTCGCTCGGGCGCACCCTGCCGCCGTCAAAGTGGCCGCGGCTGACCGGCGCGGGCGGCACGCACCTCGAAAGCTGCCCCGGGAGATCCGGCTCTCCGCGTCGGGAGAATCGGTGCGTGGCGGGGTCATCCATGTGGCGGTTGCCCATGCGCGCGCTCCCGAGGCAATGAGGTTCGAGGTGGGGCCGGCGCCCCCCAAACCGGCGGTCAGCGTGGCCTGCGGAACGTGCCGGGGGAACGTCATCGAGGTTCGCTTCTAACAGTCCCGCCCCCGCTGACAGTAGCGTGCCAGCGCCTGGATCAGCTCCGCGGACGTTCTGGCCAGGCGTGCGCACGCCTCCCGCCCTACGGCCTCCGGCGGTGCGGTCCGGACTTCTCCGAGGTGCGAAGCATCCGCGACCGCCGCAGGCCCTCGAGGCACGGGATCGGGTCGGCGGCGTCAACACTCATGGTTCACTTCCCCCCGGCGCACCGCAAGCCATGGCGCACTGATCGCAAGCGCGAGCTCGACCGCGCCGCCCGGCGCAAGGACGGGCACTGCGCCGAGCCCTGTCGCGGCTTGACGCGGCAGCCACCGTGGTGCCAGAATCCACCTGTGTCTGCGGCACCCGTGTCCATCGCGCTCCTGGGCCGGTTCTCCGTGCGCCGCGGCGAGGAGGAAGTGCCGTCGGCCGCCTTCGGCGGCCGGCTGACGCGCACGCTGCTGCGATTGCTCCTCACCCGCCGGGGGCAGCTCGTCCCCAAGGACGTCCTCGTGGAAGCGTTGTGGGGAGACCGGCCGCCGGCCGATCCCGTGCGGAACGTCGAGATCCTCGTGGTGCGGGCACGGCGGGCCCTTGGCGACGCGACCATGATCGCGACCGCCCCCGGCGGCTATGTCTTCCGCCGGACCGCCGACTGCGAGGTTGACGCGGAGCGCTTCGCCGAGCTGGCCGACGCGGGGCGCCGGCACCTGCTGGCCGGCCGTCCCGCCGCCGCGCTGGGGGTGCTCCGCCACGCCCTCGACCACTGGGGCGGCGAGCCGCTCCCGGAAGACGCCTACGCGGACTGGGCGCAACAACCCCGCCGGGAGCTCCAGCGCCGCTACGTCGACGTGCTGGAGGGAGCCGCGGCGGCTGCGCTCGCCGTGGGCGAGCCGGCGGAGGCGGTCGCGCACGCGGAGCGCGCCATCGCCGAGGAACCGCTGCGGGAGACCGCGCACCTCCTGCTCGCCCAGGCGCTGGCCGCCTCGGGGGACCGCGCGGCGGCCCTCGACGTGCTCGCTGCGTTCGAGGCGCGTCTCGCAGACGAGTTGGGTCTCGCTCTCTCCCCCGAGTCGGAGCAACTCCGGGCGCGCATCCTTCGTGGAGAACCCCTATCCCCGCCCGCTCCGCTGTCTCCCGCGGTCGGGCGGGCGCGCTCCTCGCCGGCCGCGCCTCAGGAGCCGCTCTTCGTCGGCCGCGAGGTCGAGCTCGATGCCGTCCTGGCCACGGCCTCCGGGGAGGCCCATGCGGTCGTCGTGCTCGCCGGGCCCGCGGGCGCCGGCAAGTCGCGGTTGCTGGCCGAGGCGGCGGCGCGGTCACCCGTGCCCGTCCTCTCGGTTCGTGCGTTCGTGGCCGAGCAGGAGCAGAGTTGGAGCCTGGGACGGCGGCTGGTGCGCGAAGCGCTGGGACTCGATGTCGAAGCGGCCCGGGCCGCGGCGGATCACGCCGCGGTCGCGCTCGCCGAGGAACTCCCTGAGCTCGCGGAGCTACGGCCTCTCCCGCGACTGACGCTCGATCCCGAGAGCCGGCGGGCGCTGGCGTTGGAGGGCGCGGTCCAGATCGTCGCCGCCTCGCGGGCGCGCCTGATCCTGGCGGACGACGCGCAGTGGGCCGACGCGACCAGCCTCCGCCTCCTCACGCTCGCCGCCGAGCGCACCGCGGGCGGCTTGGCGATCGCGTACCGCCCGGAGGAGGTGCAGGTGCGCAGTCCGCTGGCCCAGGCCCTCGAGACCCTGCGGCGGCGAGGATGCCGCGAGATTGCGCTGGGCCCGCTCTCCCTGGAGGCGCTGCAGGGTCTGATCGCGGACAGTGGGCTGGCACAAGTCGTCGCCGAGGAGACCGACGGCACCCCGCTCGCCGTGATGGAGGTGCTCCGCGCGCTGGCCCGGGAGGGCGCGGTTGCGCGCCGCGGCGACGGGCGGTGGTTCGGCCGGGGCAGGCAGGCGGTTCAGCGGGCCCGGCAGGCGGCGCGGGCGGGCCAGCGGAGCGCGATCATCCTCCGCGCCGGGCGCCTCCCGCCGGATCGCCGCGAGGTGCTGGCCCGGCTCGCCCTGCTGGGGCGCGAGGCACCGGCCCGGCTGCTCGCACGCGCCGCCGGGACCACACAGGCCGAGACGCTCGAAGCTCTCGACACCCTGATCCGCACCGGATTGGCGCGGCTGGGCAGCGACGGGTGGGCGACATCACACGACCTCGTGGCGGAGGCGGTGACCGCGATGCTCTCGCCCGCGGACCGCATCGCGCTGCACGGGGGACTGGCTGGCGCGCTACGAGCCGACGGCGCCGACCCCAGCGAGGTAGCGCGCCACCTCGTGGGCGCGGGGGACCGCCCGGCGGCGGCACGGGCCTACGCGGAGGCCGCCGTCGCCGCGCTCGGGCGGTTCGACAACGACGATGCCGAGCGCCTGGCCTCGTCCGGGCTCGCCCTTGGCCCGGACGAGGCCACGGAGCTTGTCCTGTTGGAATCGCGGGGCGAAGCGCGGGCCCGGCGCGGGGAGCTGGCGGGCGCGGAGGCCGACCTGCGCCGGGTCCTGGGACGCACCCCGAAGGGAGCGGGGTGGTCCAGGACAGCGGCCCGGCTGGCCTGGTTGGTGGCGGGGGGACGCGACTACGCCGAGGGCCTGGAGATGGCGGAGGCGGCGATCGCCGCGTCCGGCCGGGACCGAGCGGCCCGCGCGCATGCGCTCGCGGTGGCCGGGCGCATCGACTTGAACCTGGGCGAGCTGCGCCGGTGCCGGACCCGCGTGGAGGAGGCCCTGCGCGCGTTCGAGGACATCGGGGACGCCGAGGGCATCGCGCGTGTCGTCGATATCCAGGCGATCGTTGCTTTCGAGGAGGGACGGCTCCGCGAGGCCGTGGGGTTGTTCGAGCGCGCGGCGACGCTCTTTACGAGCCGCGGCGACCTCTTCCGGGCCGTCATGCCGCTGGCCACGCGCAGCCGGGCGCTGAGCCAGATGGCACGGTACCAGGAGGCTCTGGCCGACTCCGACCGCGCGGTCGCGCTTGCGCGGATGCTCCGCTACCCGGAGGGAGAGTGCTACGCGCTGCTCCAGCGTGCCTATCCCCTCGTGGGCCTCGGCCGCCCTATCGAGGCCGAGGCCGCGGCCGACGCGGCGGTCGCGATGGCCAGCCGCCTCGGGCACCGCGAGTGGCTGAGCGCGGCGAATGCGGCGCGGGCGAGCGCCCGGCAGGCGCTGGGCGCTCTGGCGGGCGCGGAGGCGGACTTCCGATCCGCGCTCGAGCTGGCCAGGGGCATGCCGATCCACACAGCGGTCGCCGCGTCCGGCCTGGCCGCCCTGCTCGTGGCGGTCGGACGATCGAGAGAAGCCTCGACCTACGTGGCGCAGGCCCGCGCCGCGAGCGAGCGGAACCAGAGCGCCTACCACCTGGCGCGGTGCGCCGAGGCGGAAGTGGCCGCCGCGCTCGGAGACCCGCGCGCCGCGGCGCTCGCCCGGGAGGCGATCGTCGCCGCCGAGACCGACGGGCACCTCGATACCGTCCCCCGCCTGCGAGCCGTCCTCGCGCGAGGCCCGGCGTCCGGTCAGGGGCGCAGCTCGAAGATCCGGTTGAAGGGAGTCGCCACCGCGCGACGGAAGCGCGCATAGCCCGCCTGCGTCGCCAGCTCCCGCCAGCGTCTCTCGGGGACCTGGTTGCCGAGGGCGAGCCGGCCCTCTTGAGCCAGCGCCGACGGGACGCACAGGATCGTCGAGCCGGCGTAGAACAACCGGCCGACGGGGTTCAGGTTCTCCTCCAGGGTCTCTCCCGCGTTCGGCTCGATGATCGCCACCGTGCCATCCGGGGCGAGCGCAGCGCGCGCATGTGCGAGAGCGGCCGTCGGGTCCCCCACGTCGTGGAGCGCGTCGAAGTACAGGATGAGGTCGTAGTCCCGGCCCGGGTAGTCCGTCACCGAGGCGACGTCGAACGTCACCCGGTCCGCCATCCCGCCTGTGGCCGCGGCCCGGCGAGCAGCCGTGATGGACGGAGCGTGGAAGTCGAAGCCCCGAAAAGTCGATGCGGGGTAGGCCCGTGCGAGGATCAACGTCGAGGAGCCCAGGCCGCAGCCGACGTCGGCCACCCGTGCGCCGCGGCGCAGCTTCGCCTCGACCCCCTCGAGCGCGGGGATCCAGTCCCGCACGAGCGCGGCCCGGTACCCCGCCGCGAAGAAGCGGTCGCTCGCCCCGTAGAAGTCGGGATGGTGATCGTGCCAGCCGAGCGGTGCTTCGCCCCGGAAGGCACGGGCCAGCCGCTGCCGGTCGTCCGCGACCAGGAGGCCCATGCGGAACGCGCTGACGAGGTCCACCGGAGAACCGGGATCCGCCAGAATGAACGCCTGCTCTGCGGGCAGGGTGAAACGCCCGGCCGTCGGGTCATAGGTGACGATCCCTCCGGCGGCCTGGTTTGCCAGCCACTCGGCGACGAGCCGCTCCTCCGTCCCGGTGCGCTTCGCGAGATCCGCGGGTGTCACAGGACCCATCTCGGCCATCGCCGTGTAGAGGCCGAGGTCATGTCCCAGGACGATGAGGGGGGCGGACCACACCGCTCCCAGCTCCCCAACCATCCGGCCCAGGAAATCGTTTACTTTCGCCTCGTCGATCATCTCCGATCCCTCCCGCCGTCGTGATCCGCCGGGGCCGCCTCCCGCCGCCCCCGCGTGGCGCCAACGATAGGGGGGACGCCCTGCGAGCACCCTGCAGCCGCCCTGCGTGGCCAGGCTGGCGCTGACGGCGCCGCTATCGAGTGGTTCCCCGCATTGACCGCGTCGTGGCACGTTGTGCAGGTGCATGGAGGGGCCCCCATATTGGCGCCGAAAAGCGCATGGATGGGGGCATTTCTCGAGCGCGCCACCTTCCTCCACGACCTGTCGGCCAAGCTCGACGAGGCGAGAAAGGGGAGCGGGGCGCTCGTCTTCGTAGGCGGCGAGGCCGGTGTCGGCAAGACGACGCTGGCGCGGAGGTTTTGCGAAGCCGCCCGCGCCACCGCCCGGATCGCCTGGGGGGTCTGCGAGCCCCTGTCCACGCCCAGCCCGCTCGTTCCGGTGGTCGAGATCGCCGCCGCCCTCGACGCAGACGTCGCGCGGCTCTTTGACGCCCCGCGCCGACGCCGGCTGGCGTTTCGCTCGCTGCTCGACCTGCTCCGCGCCCGGGCGAAGCCCTCGGCGCTCGTCGTCGAAGATGTGCACTGGGCGGACGAGGCGACGATCGACTTCCTGCGGTTTGCCGGCCACCGCATCGGCGAGACCGCGGCGCTGCTCGTCGCGACCTACCGGGACGACGAGGTGGGGGCCGGGCACCCGGTGCGTGTCCTGCTCGGGGATCTCGCGACGTCCCCGGCCGTGCACCGGATCACGGTGCCGCCGCTGTCGGAGGCGGCGGTCCGGGCGCTCGCCGAAGGCAGCGCGTTGGACCCGCTGTTGCTGCACCGCCGCACCGGTGGCAACCCCTTCTTCGTGACGGAGATCCTGGCCAGCGGGGCGCCGGACATCCCGGCCACGGTGGCGGACGCCGTCCTGGCCCGCGCGTTCCGGCTCTCGACGCCGGCGCGGGGGGCGCTCGAGGCCTGCGCCGTGATCGGGGCCCGAATCGAGCCGTGGCTGCTGGAGCGCATCGCGGCGCCGGCCACGGGGGCGGTGGACGAATGCCTGTCGCGCGGGATGCTCCGGGCGGAGGGCACGCTGCTGGCATTCCGCCACGAGCTGGAGCGCGACGCGATCCTGCGGTCGTTGTCCGTCCAACGAGCCCTCGCCCTCCACCGGGCCGTGCTCGCCGCGCTGCGCCCGTCGCCTCTGGCCGCGAGCGATCCGGCCCGGCTGGCGCACCACGCTGAGGCGGCCGGCGACCGGGGTGCGGTCGCGGAGCACGCCCCTGAGGCCGCGCGGCGCGCCGCGGCCCTGGGAGCCCACCGGGAAGCTGCCGCCCAGTACGCGCGGGCGCTCCGGTTCGCCGACACCCAACCGCCGGCGGCGCTGGCCGACCTGCTCAAGCGCCGCTCGTACGAGTGCCACCTGATCGAGCAGCACGACGAGGCGATCAAGGCGCTCGAGCACGCGCTGCAGTGCTACCGCCGCGTCGGCGACCTTCGGAAGGAGGGCGACTCGCTTCGGTGGCTGTCCCGCCTGCTCTGGTTCGCCGGCCCGATCGCGCGGGCGAACGAGGTCGGCCTGCAGGCGGTGACGCTGCTTGAGCGGCTCCCACCGGGGCGCGAGCTTGCGCTCGCGTACGCCAATATGGCGCACCTCCTCTTGAACACGGAAGACAGCGACGGAACGGTTACCTGGGCTCAGCGCGCGCTCGAGCTCGCGGAGCGGCTGGGCGACGTCGAGATACGCGCCTACGCGCTGAGCACCCTCGGTTGCATCGAATTCCGCCGGGGCGATCCCGGTACGCTTGAACGGAGCCTCAAGATCGCGCAGGAGGCGGGGCTCGAGTACCACGTGGGCCGGGCGTTCGCCAGCCTCGCGATGACCGCAGTCGACACCCGCTTGCACGCGCTCGCCACACGATACATCGACGAGGGAATCCGCTATATGGCCGGGCGCGACCTCGACGCGTGGCGCCTCCGCCTGCTCGCGATTCGCGCTTGCCTCGCGCTCGACCAGGGCCGGTGGACCGAGGCCGCCGACGGCGCCCTCGCCATCCTCCGCCAGAGCCACACGAGCTTCTTCCGCGGCCTTCCCCTCATGGTGCTGGGACTGGTCCGGGCACGCCGCGGCGATCCCGAGGTGTGGCCGGTGCTCGATGAGCTGCTCGCGCTCGAGACCGGCAGGGGAGAGCTGCAGGGCCTGTGGCCGGTAGCGGCCGCGAGGGCCGAGGCGGCGTGGATCGGGGGCCGCCCGGAGGCGATCGGTGAGGAGACCGAGAGGGCATTTCGCCTGGCCCTGCGCGCCGGCGAGCCGTGGCCGATCGGCGAGTTGGCCTACTGGCGCTGGCGCGCCGGGATCCGGGAGGGCATCCCGCCCCAGGCCGCTCGGCCGTACGCTCTCCAGATCGCCGGCCGGTGGGAGCGGGCGGCGGAGCTGTGGACCGAGATCGGCTGCCCCTACCAGGCCGCCCTGGCCCTCGCGGAATCCGACACCCCCGAGGCGCTGCGCCGGGCCCTCGGGACATGCGAGCGTCTCGGCGCCCGCCCTATGGCGGCGATCGTGGCCCAGAAGCTACGGAGGCTGGGGGTGCGGGATATCCCGCGCGGGCCGCGCCGCTCCACGCTTGCGAGCCCGGCCGGGTTGACGGAGCGGGAGACGGAGACCCTTCGCCTGGTCGCGGACGGCCTGCCCAACGCCGAGATCGCGCGCCGGCTGTTCCTCGCGCCCAAGACGGTCGAGCACCATGTCTCCTCGGTGCTCTCCAAGCTCGGGGCGCGCACGCGCGGCGAGGCCGTGAGGGAGGCGTTCCGGCGAGGGCTTATCCGGCTCCCCTCGCGGAGCGCCGAGTAACGGCCGCGGCCCCACGTGCCGGACGACGACCACGCCTCAGTGGAAGAGCAAGCCGCCGCTCACGTTGAGCGCCTGCCCGGTCATGTAGCCGGCGTCCGGCGAACAGAGGAACGAGACGACCCCCGCGACATCCTCCGCTCGGCCGAGGCGACCGAGCGGTGTGCCCTGGAGCCGCATGCGCGTGAACTCGCCCGGTGGCAGCCCCACCCGGGGCGCGCCCTCGTCGTTCATCTGCGCCCACATCGCCGTCTCGACCGGCCCGGGGCACACGCAGTTCACGCGGATCCGGTCCGGCGCAAAGGCGACCGCCAGGCTCCGCGTGAGCGAGATGACCCCGGCCTTGCTCACCCCGTAGGGCGCCCACCACGGCGTCGCCAGCTTGCCGGCGATCGAGGCGATGTTGACGATGCACCCGCCGCCGGCGAGGTGGGGGCGGGCGGCCAGGCAGGCGAAGAAGACGGCCTTGCAGTTCACGTTCATGATCTCGTCCCACTCTTCTTCCGTGACGGCCTCGGGCCGGTGCACGCGGACGATGCCGGCGTTGTTCACGAGAACGTGCAAGCGACCAAACGCCTCGATCGCCGCGGCGACGAGACGCCGCCGTCCCGCCGTGGTGGCGACGTCTACGTCCGCGCCCACCCCTCGTCGGCCCAGCGCTGCGACCTCGCGGGCGACCGCTTCCGCGCTCTCGCCGTCCTGGTCGGCCACGAGGACGTCGGCGCCGTCCGCGGCCAGCCTCAGAGCGATCGCGCGGCCGATTCCCCGGCCTCCTCCCGTGACGATCGCGGCCCTGCCTGCGAGGTGTCCTGCCACGCGGCGCCCCCTATGGCTCTAGCGTGGCCTGGACGCTCAGCTCGACGTTCCCCTTGAGCGCCTGCGAGATGGGGCAGCCGTCCTTGGCCGCCTCCGCCGCCCGGCGAAAGCCCTCCGCGTCGAGACCGGGGACCTGCCCCCGCACGGTGAGGGCGCTCGAGACGACCCGCCATCCGCCGTCCACCCGGTCGAACGTGACGGCAGCGCTGACCTCCAGCCTGCGGGGCGGCGTCTTGGCGTTCGCCAGGCCAAAGGACAGCGCCATCGCAAAGCAACTCGCGTGGGCGGCCGCCAGCAGCTCCTCCGGGCTCGTCCGTCCCCCGGGCGCCTCGGTGCGGGACGCCCAGCTCACCGGCAACTCCGTAAAGGCTCGGCTGGAGCCGGCCGTCACCACGCCGGACCCCGAGAGCAGGTCACCCTGCCAGACCGCATCCGCGCGTCGAACGGTGGCCATGTTGGTGCCCCCTTCGGCGTTGATGGCTTCATTATAGGCGCTTGCGGGGCGCGATGGCGAGCGCGGCAGGGGAGGCATTCGCGGGCTCGCAGTGGAAGTGCCGGCTGGCGCGGACCGCCCCGCGCGGTGTCGCAGGCCGGGGCGGCGTCCGCTGCCGCGACGGGACGGGTCGCGGCAGCGGTCTGTCGCGAAGTCGAGGGCGACCCCGCGGGGATGCCTTGAGTGGGGCGGCTCGCGCGCTCGAAACCGGGAGGTGACCGCATGGCGGCCCGCAGTCCTGAGGAGTTGGATCGCTTGTTTGCGGAAGGTCTGAACGCGGGTGACCTTGATGCCCTCACGGCTCTGTACGAGCCGAACGCAGCCCTGACGGCCCAGCCCGGGCACGTCGTCACGGGAACGCACGCGATCCGGGAAGCGTTGCGCCAGTTCCTCGCCGCGCGGCCGACGCTCACCGTGGACGTGAAGATCCTCGCTCAGACCGGCGACATCGCGCTCACGTCAGCGAGATGGGAGCTAGCCGGAACGGCGCCGGACGGCACCCCGGTCAAGATGGCGGGCCACAGCGCCGAGGTATCGCGCCGGCAGGCGGATGGGACGTGGCGGTTCGTGATCGATACCCCGTGGGGGCTCGAGTGGAACGCGTGAGCCCCTATGGCTGCGCGAAGCCGGTTCCGTTCCAGACCCAGTAGAGGCGGTCGGCGAAGACGCTGGACGCGATCGCCGCGGGAGGGTACAGCAGGCTGAGCTCGTCCCCCAGCTTGGTGACCCCCGAGACGAGGCCGGTGACGTTCGTGAAGTGCGCCCACGCGACCGACGCCACCGATGTGGGCTGAGGGAACGGCGCGGTCGGGTAGAAGCCCGCTGCGGCGAGCACAGGAGCGATCGGCACGAACCTGGCGCCGTTGAGCTGGACGGCCGCGCAGGCGGTGGCGTCGCACTTCAGCGCGTCGTAGTTCGCCGGAGCGACGGCGACCGATCCGGCGGTGATCACCTGCGAGGCCGGCAGGAAGGGATCGCTGGAGCCCTGCGCGCGCACGAGCGCGACGGGATCGGTCGTGGGATCCCGCAGGGCGGTCGCGGGCACGAGATCGAGGGTGCGACCCAGGTACGGGAGAGCGTCGTCGGGCGGGCTCACGCCCGGCGCGGACGGTGGCAGCGGCCGCAGGGGTGAGAGGAGCGGCAGCGTCGCGCCCTGGTCGTGCAGGGTCTTCAGCGCCGCCTGCAGGGCGGCCACGAAGTCGCTGCGCACCGCCACCGTGAGGGGGATCGCCGGCTGGGCCGGGCTGCTCGGCCGGTCGTTGGCCAGGGACACCATCGACAGCATCGGCTGCGCGGTGAGCCAGCCCAGGGGCGGGTTGGGGCCGGCCACGCCGAGGATGCCGGCCAGCATCTGCGCCCGCATCTCCGGCTGGCTGAGGTCGGCCAGCAGGTTGAGGTAGCCGCCGATCTCGGTGGTGTTCTTGGGCGCCGGGATGCGCGACGGCGTCACGTCTCCTTCGAGGGCGAGCCGGCGCAGCAGGATCGTTTGCGCCTCCTGCGCGTCCGGCGAGCCGGCTGCCTGCAGGATGCTGATCAGCGCGTCGAGCGCGCGCTGCTCGGAGGTGTCCGTCGTGTCCGCCATGGCTGTCTCTCCCTTCCGGCCTGCCGTCCCGAGATGGGCGCCGCGACCGCGCGCCGCCGCCCGGCGTCCGGGCCCCGGCCCGCAGGTACCTGCTAGCTGTTGCCTCCTCCCGAGCCGCTCCCGCCGCCGGTGCCCGAGGAGCCGCTTCCGCCGCCGGTGCCTCCGCTCGACCCTCCCGACCCGCCGGCACCGCTGCCTGATCCCGCCGACCCGCCGGCGCCACCCGATCCGCCTTTGGACTTCGCGCCGCTCGCCTTGCCTGTGCTCTTGGCCGACCCGCCATCGTCGCCGCCGCCTGTCCCGTACACCGCCTTCGCGGCCTCCGAGCCGGCGGTCGGGTTCCCCCCGTAGATCCCGCCGATGATGTTGCCCGCGGTGGCGAGCGCCTGGGCGTTCAGGTCCTTCACCATCTTCACGGCGTCGCTGCGCGCGGAGGTGGCGGCCTGGGTGGTGCTCTGGATGAGGCCGGCGAGCTGCGTGGCGCCCGTGAGATCGGTGCTGAAGTCCTTCTGCGCGCCGCCCGCGCTCGCGAGGGCCTGCAGGAGACCGGTTTGCGGCGTGGGAGCGCCGCCGCTCGCGTTGAAGTTGTTGATCAGCGCCGGCAGCGATCCCAGCGTGCCGGGCGCCTGCGCGCCGGCCACGAGCGATGGTTGTGTCGTCGGCACCGTGACGTCCGCGATCGCGGTCGCGGTGTCGGCCGGCGAGTCGGCCCAGTTCCAGAACCGGGTGAGGTCGATCTACTCCGCGGACGGGCAGTGCCCGAGCACGGCCTCGCCGAGCACGCCGCGGGTCGGCAGGGCGATCGTGGCCCGCGGCGGATCGAACGCGTTCTTGTGGAACGCGGTGAGCATATCCTGGATCTGGCCCGAGGTGATGCCCATCGTGTCGGCGACGGACCGGGGGATGATGAACGGCATGATCATGGAGTTGCCGTAGAAGCCCAGCACGCGGTTCTCCACGCAGTTGAGCAGCGGGATCGTCTGCGTCTCGTCCTGCACGCCGCCGGGTGGGACGCCGATCGTGTACTGCTCGAGCATGATCGCGCGCTCCTCGGCGGTCAGCGACTGCCAGACGATCTTGGAGTAGGGGATGGTGTTGCGGACGACGTGCTGCAGCATCTGCTCGATCTGCAGCAGCTGCGAGTAACGCAGCTCAGGGGGCAGCTGCGCCGCAGGGATCGGCATCCGGTCGGCCGGCATCTCGATCCCGCCCAGCGAATCGTTGACGTAGGTCTGATGCGGGTCGGGTGTGGGGTGCCCCTGCGTGTCGACCGTCAGGATCTCGGCGGCGAAGCTGCCGAGACGCGGCCCGCCGATGAGCTGCTCGAGGTCCTGCGAGGACAGCCGGATCGTGCGGGCGACGAGCTGCGTCTTGGTGAACGTGGCCGGCCAGGGGAGGCCGAGGGCTGCGTACGTCTGCACCTCTTCGCTGACGAGCTCGTAGGTGAAGGGCTCGAAGCGGCGGCTGAGCTCGAACCCGATGATATCGTTGCGGCCGAGCGACGGCGGCACGGCCAGGCTGCCCCGGAGCGTCGGCGGCGTGGTCGGGATGGGGATCCCGAAGAACGACGTCTCGCCGGCACGGCGATCGCGCAGGTAGCTCACGAGCGCGTCTTCGCTGGAGAAGGCCTTCCCGAGGTCCTCCGGCTTGCCGTGCACGCTCGGGATGGGGTCGATCGGCCCGGCCAGCCGAACCGGCCCGAGGCGGATCCCCTGGCGCGTCACGGCGCTGACGTAGATCTCCTCGAACGGCAGGACCGTGCCGGTGAGCGTGAACTGGATGACGTCCTCGGCGAGGCTGTCGGCGGCCTGCACCGTGGCGGCCGGATCCGCCGCGAACTGCTTCAGGAGCGTGAGCCCGTACCGGTGCTCGCTGGGCAGGTTGGGCGCCAGGATGTCGGCGTGCTTGAGCACCTGCGCGTATCGGTCCAACACCCCCTGCCGGTCGTTGGGCATCGTCGCGGAGGTGAGCGTCAGGTGCTGGCCCGCGGGCAGGAAGCGCACCACCTCCAGCGGCACCATGCAGACGAGCGTGACGCCCTCGACGGTCGTGGTCACCTCGAAGAGCCGCTGGACCTCCCAGTACTGCAGGGTGAGGGCCCGGGTGTGGTTGTGGTTCGTGATGACCTTGGTGGTGACGTTCTCGGACTCCGAGGCGGACGCCAGGCGCATGCCCGTGCGGAAGGCGCTGCGCCGCGCCGCGGCCTGCCGCTGCACGGAGGAGTGCGTCGTCTCCGCCGCCGACGATACGTAGTCGCGCTGGCCCTCCAGCCAGCTCGTGGAGCTGCCGCTGGACGAGGCGCCTCCGCCGCCGCCGCCGAACAGGCCGAGGAAGCCGCCCACGCCCCAGTTGCTCGACGAGGTCTGGAAGCTGCTGCCGCCCCGCGCGACCTCGTTGAACGCCGAGGCGAATACCCCCAGGGCGGACGTGTCCGCCTGTTCCTGGAAGGCCTGCTGCTCCTCGACGGTCAGCGCTTCGGTCTCGAGCACCGTCGAGGTGTCGCGGCGTTCGAAGATGGCCACCCGTTGCTGTTCGCCCGGCGCCAGTGGGAGCGAGTAGACGAGGTCGCCGAGCGCCAGCCCCTTCGGGGTCCACAGCTGCGCGAGGCGCACCACGTACCCCAGGCCGAGGGTCCCGGCCATGGGGACCGTTTCCTGCGAGGAGACGACGTCGCTGTTGCGGACGCCGACGATGTCGTCGCGGAAGCCGTCGACGCTGATCGGCTGCTCCAGCGGGACCCGATCCACGTACTGCGTCACGTTGCCGAACGGGATCTTGCCGCCCCAGTTGGTGATGTCGTAGAAGCCGTTCTCGACGCCGGCCAGGCGGAAGACCGGCGCCAGGATGCTGGTCCGCGGCTCGACCAGCCGCACGAAGACGCCGAACGGGAACCGATCGACAGACGTGTTGTTCTGGTAGACGAGCTGGCAGCCGCCGTCTTCGCCCAGCGTGACCGTCGTCGGCTTCGGCGCGGGAGCGGGCTGCGGGGCGGGCGTCGCCCCGCCGTCGGCCGGGAGGAGCGCTCGCAGGCTGGCGATGACGCTCACCGGCAGCGGGGCGAGGTGCTCCGGCAGCGTGATCGCGGCCACGATCCCGTTGGGCGCGATCCGATCCGCCCTCACCGCCACCGGCGCGGTGCCGTTGGCCCCGTGCACGCTCAACGTCAGCGTGTTGTCCTCGGGGAAGGTCTTGCCCTTGGGCAGGGGCAAGAGGAACGCCCCGTGGTCGTCCGTCAGGGCCGCGCGTGACGTGCCCGGAAGCCCGAAGGGACCGAGATCGATGCTCACCTGGACGCGCGCGGCCGGCGCCCCATCGTCGGGCTGGACGAGCGTGCCCAGCAGTTGCTCGGGGAGGGCGCGAGGCACCAGGAGCTGGGCGATGAGACCCAAGTGGGCCTTGGCCTCGCCGAGGGCCAGGTGGAAGTGGGTGACCGCCTGAATACGGTTCTGCCGCAGCGTCTCGGCGGGGATCGTGGCCCGCGGGTCCAGCAGGTCCACGGACAGCGGGACGCGCCGGAGCAGGATGGCGCCCCCGCGCGCCGGGCCGCTCCCGGCCGCTGCGGCGCTCATCGGCGTGCCGGTCGTCGCCCCGTCTGTTGCCGGAGCCGTCGCATCCGGCGCGCGGCCGGATGAGCCGAGGTTCGCCCCGCTTCGAGTCCTCCTGCCGCGTGTGGGTGGCATGGGCCGGCCTCCTCTGTCGATGCGATGCCGCGGGCCGCTCGGACCGCCGTCGCGGTCCGTCGTGCAGGGTGAACGGCGCGTGCTCGTGTCGGCCGGAGGAAGCGGAGCGTGCCGCAGACAAAAAAGCCGCGAGCGGCGGTCGGCGCACTCGCGTGCATTGTCCGAACTCTCTGATACTCCGGCGGCCCGGCTGACCTCGAGGGTCCCGTGGCTTTGCGTCCCCGAATCGCTTCGGGTTTGCCCTGATCGGAGTGCGACCACGCTATTCGGTTGTCCTCGCCATTCTGCGCCGGCGCGGCGCGGGCTGTCAATCCCATGCGTGTGTTCGCCCCGCGCGGCCTCACATCGCGGCGTGGTGGGAATGGCATGTGGGGCGGCCGCTCGGGCGCGAGCCGGCGAGGGTGGCGCGATGACGCTGCTGATCGGGTACGACGTCGAGAGCGCGCACGCGGAGCTCACGGGCCGGTTCCTCGACGCGCTGGAGGAGGTGCAATCGCGCGCCCGGCCAGGGCCTGCGGCGGCGCCGGCGCCCCGCGGTGCGGGGGCGGCCGACGCCGGTGTGGAAGTACTCCGACGGCACCGCGGGCGGCTGGAGCGCTGCCGACAGACGCAGACCAGGAGGGTGCACGCGCCGCATGGGCGTCGATCTGATCGTGAAGAACGGCACGATCGTCAGCACGGCGGCGAGCTACCGCGGGCACGTGCTCGTCCGGGACGGTCGGGTGCTGGAGATCATGGTCCGGGACGACCTGCCGCCGGCGCGCGAGGTGATCGACGCGGCGGGCCTGCACGTGCTGCCGGGGCTCATCGACCCGCACGTGCACTTCCGGGTGCCCGGGCTCGAGTACAAGGAGGACTTCGACACCGGCTCGCAGGGGGCGGCGTGCGGCGGGATCACCACGGTCATCGATATGCCGAACGTCGTGCCGCCGACCGCGACCGTGGAGGCGTTCCAGGCCAAGGCCGCCGCTGCCCGCGGACGCTCCTACGTCGACTACGGCCTCTATGCGGTCATCGTCGAGGGCAACAGCGACCAGATCCTGCCGCTCGCCGACGCGGGCGTCGTCGGGTACAAGATCTTTTTGGGGGAGACGGTCGGCGCCATCCCCGCGCCCCAGGACGGCGAGATCATCGATGCCTGGCGGATCGTGGCGCAGACGGGTCTCCGCTGCGGGGTGCACGCGGAGGACAACGGGATCATCCTCTACCTGCGGAAGAAGCTCCAGGCCCAGGGGCGGACGGATCCCCTGGCCCACCTCGAGTCCCGCCCGGCCGTGGCCGAGGCGGAGGCGATCTCCCGCGCGATCCTGTTTGCCCGCGAGGCCGGGAGCAAGCTCATGATCTTCCACATGAGCGCGGCCGAGGGCGTCGAGCTCGTGCGCCGCGGCAAGGATAGCGGCGTGGACGTGATGGGGGAGACCGCGCCCCACTACCTCATCATGGAAGCGGAGGACATGGTGCGCATGGGGCTCGGCTCGCTCCTCAAGGTGAACCCTCCCGTGCGGTCGCGCGAGCACGCCGAGGCGCTGTGGCGGGGGCTGCTGGACGGGACGATCGAGGTCATCGGCACCGACCACGCCCCCCATACGCCCGAGGAGAAGATGGCCGAGCAGCCGATGGGCGACATCTGGAAGGCGCTCGCGGGGTGGCCGGGCGTGGAGACGAACGTGCCGCTGATGCTCACCCAGGTGAGCGCCGGGCGGATGAGCCTCAACCACTACGTCAAGGTCCAGGCCGAAGGCGCCGCCCGCGCCTGGAACCTGTGGCCGCGCAAGGGCCACCTGGGCCGTGGCGCGGACGCCGACATCACAATCGTGGACCTGCAGCGGGAGGGCGTGATCGACAAGGACAAGCTGCACAGCAAGAGCAAGGTGACCCCGTTCCACGGCTTCCGTGTGCGGGGCATGCCGGTGTACACGATCGTGCGCGGACACGTCGTGATGAAGCACGGGGAGCTCTACGGGGACCCGATCGGGGAGCTCCTGAGGCCGATCGTGTAGCCGCGGCCCGCCCCGGCCGGCCGCGGGCCGCGCGGGCATCGACCGCCGCCGGCCGCGCGTCCATATGACCGTGAGCATCGCCCCGGTCCTCGTGCTGTCGATCGTCTATGTCCTGCTGCTCGTGGACTTCGTGCTGGCGTACCTCGTTGTCCGCCTGCGCCTGGCCTGGAGCCGTCGGACGATCGTGCTCGTGCTCGCGCTCGCGGGGGCGGTTCAACTGGCCGGGTTCTTGTTCCTCATCGCGGCCGGAATCCGGGGCTGGATCCCGTAATCGATACGGGGTCGCCGGAGGAGGCCCGCAAGGCGCGGGGCGGACTGGAGGGAATATGCGCGCCATGGTGCTGGACGCTCCGAAGACGCCGCTGCGGGAGGCCGATCTCCCGGTGCCGGAGCCGGCGCCGGCTGAGGTCCTCATCCGCGTCCATGCCTGCGCCGTCTGCCGCACCGACGTGCACATCTCCCAGGGCGAGCTCCCCGATCCCAAGCTGCCGCTCGTGCTCGGCCACCAGATCGTCGGCACGGTGGTGCGGACGGGGGCCGCGGTCGGGCGGTTCGCCGCCGGCGACCGCGTCGGCGTGCCGTGGCTGGGGTGGACGTGCGGCGAGTGCGAGTACTGCCGCACCGGCCGCGAGAACCTCTGCGACCGCGCGCGGTTCACCGGCTACCAGATCGACGGCGGGTACGCCGAGTACGCCGTCGCCGATCACCGCTTTTGCTTCCCCATCCCGCAGGCCTATCCCGACCTGCAGGCGGCTCCCCTCCTGTGCGGCGGGTTGATCGGCTACCGGGCGCTGCGGATGACCGGCGAGGCGAGGCGCCTGGGCCTCTACGGGTTTGGATCCGCGGCCCACATCATCATCCAGGTGGCGCTGCATCAGGGTCGGCGGGTCTTCGCGTTTACAAGCCCGGGCGACGCGGCGGCCCAGCGGTTTGCGCGGGAGCTCGGTGCGGCGTGGGCCGGCAGCTCGCTGGATGCGCCGCCGGAGCCGCTTGATGCGGCGATCATCTTCGCGCCCGTCGGACCGCTCGTCCCGGCCGCGCTCCGTGCCCTTGCCAGGGGCGGCGTGGTGGTGTGCGCGGGGATCCACATGAGCGATATCCCCGCGTTCCCCTACGCGCTCCTGTGGCAGGAACGCGCGGTCCGCTCCGTCGCGAACCTGACGAGGCAGGACGGCGAGGAGTTCCTGGCCCTCGCCCCGCGGGTGCCGGTCCGCACGGCGGTCCATGCGTTCCCGCTCGGCGCCGCCAACGATGCGCTCGAGGCGGTGCGCCGCGGCGACGTGCAGGGGACTGCGGTGCTCGTGATGGGGGACGCGGGGGCCACCCCCGCCCCGCGCACCGCCGGGCCCCCGGTCGCGTAGGGACGGCAGGCGGTGACGCCCGTTCCCAGGGCCGCGGCACGGCCTTGACTCTCGGTTCGCAAGCGATATAATTAGCATCAGAAACAATTAGTCCCAGATACATTTTGGAGACGCGGTGACAGTCCGCCTGCTCAAGTCCCGCAGCGGCGATGCGGTCGGCGAGTGCGCGTCGCGCCTCGTCGAGGTGGCCCCCCTCGTCTTCCGGTTCATTCGCGCCGAGATGCGGACGCAGATGCCGGGCCTCACGATGCCGCAGTTTCGCTCGCTGGCGTTCATCTACCGCCGGGGAGGGTGCTCGCTGAGCGAGGTGGCCGAGCACCTGGGGGTGACGCTGCCGACCGCGTCGTCGCTCGTGGATCGACTCGTGCGCAGCGGGCTCGTGACCCGCGATCCCAGCGCGCGCAGCCGCCGTCAGGTGGCCTTGCAGCTGACGCGTGAGGGGGTCGCGCGATTCGAGCGGGCCAAGGACGCTGCCCGCCGGCGGACCGAGCAGCGGCTGTCGGCGCTGCCGGAGCGGGCGCTTCAGGCGCTCCGCCTCGGTCTGGAGATCCTTGCCGCCGCGTTTTCAGAGAAGGGAGGAGAGCCGTCCGTTGACGTCCCCACCAGGTCCACGCGGTAGCGCGGCCGCGCCGCAGGCCGCGGACGGCGCGCAGGTGTCGAGCGCGGCTATCCGCACCGCCGCGCTCACCCGGCGCTTCGGCGACCTCGTCGCCGTGGACGCGGTCTCCATCGCGGTCCGGCCCGGCGAGATCTTCGGCCTGGTCGGTCCGAACGGCGCGGGCAAGAGCACCATGATCAAGATGCTGACCACCCTCCTGCCGCCGACTTCGGGCCGGGCCTGGGTCGCCGGGCACGAGATCTCCGCGCAGCCTGCGCGCGTCCGGCGGAGCATCGGCTATGTCCCGCAGGCGCTGTCCGCCGACGGCGCGCTGACGGGCTATGAGAACCTGCTCCTGTCTGCCCGCCTGTACGACGTGCCGCGCGGGGAGCGCGCCCGGCGAGCCCAGGAGGCGCTGGCGCTCATGGGGTTGCGCGACGCCGCCGACACGCAGGCGCGCCACTACTCGGGGGGCATGATCCGGAGCCTCGAGATCGCGCAGAGCACGCTGCACCAGCCGGCCGTGCTCTTCATGGACGAGCCGACGGTCGGCCTCGACCCCGTCGCCCGGCGGGCGGTGTGGGAGCACATCCGGGAGCTCCGCCACCGGTTCAGGACCACGATCTTCGTCACGACGCACTACATGGAAGAGGCCGAGACCCTGTGCGATCGCATCGCGGTGATGCACCGGGGCAGCGTGGTGGCGGTCGGCTCGCCGGCGGAGCTCCGGGCCCAGGCCGGGCCCGACGCGAGCCTCGACGACGCGTTCATCCACCTGACAGGGACGAGCATCGAGCCGGGAGGAGGCTACCGTGAGGTCCTACGCACCCGCCGCACCGCGCGCCGCCTATCGTGAGCCCGGGGGAGCCGCGCGATTCATCAACCACGTGCTGGCGATCGCGGAGGCCGAGGTCCGCAAGCTTCGCCACGACCCGTTCGAGCTGTTCAGTCGGGCCGTTCAGCCGACGCTGTGGCTGATCGTGTTCGGCCAGGTGATGGCGCGGATCCGGGGGCTCCCCACGGGCGGGCTGCCGTACCTGACCTTCATGACGCCGGGCATCCTGGCCCAGAGCGTCCTGTTCATCGCGATCTTCTACGGCGTGTCCATCATCTGGGAGCGGGACCTCGGGATCCTGCACAAGTACCTCGTGAGCCCGGCCTCCCGCACCGCGCTCGTGCTCGGCAAGGCCCTGTCGGCGGGGATGCGCGGGCTGTCGCAGGCCGTGATCGTCTACTTCCTGGCCCTGCTGATGCGGACGGCGATCAGCGTGCAGCCCGTCCATATCCTCGGGGTCCTGGTCCTGATCGTGCTGGGCTCCGCGCTGTTCTCCACCCTCTCGATGGTGATCGCCTGCCTGGTGAGGACCCGGGAGCGCTTCATGGGCCTCGGCCAGGTGCTGACGATGCCGCTGTTCTTTGCGAGCAACGCCATCTACCCCCTGGGCCTGATGCCCGGGTGGCTGCGGTCCATCTCCTCCGTCAACCCGTTGACGTATGAGGTCGACGCGCTCCGCAGCCTCATGGTGCAGGGCGGGTCCAGCACCTTCGGGCTGGGCCTGGATTTCGTGGTGCTGCTGGCCGCGTTCGCCTGCCTGGTGACCGTGGCGGCGCGGCTGTTCCCGCGCCTGGTCACCTGAGGGACCCTCCCCGCCTACGCCGGGGCGGCCTCCCAGCGCGGTCCGGCGGCGGTGCGCCGGATGCGCCCCCACCCCGGGAAGCGCCCGTGGGAGTAGACGAGGAGCGCCCCGCTGGCGGTCGCATCGGCGACGAGCGCATCGCGCGATGCGCGCAGGGCGGCGCCGTCGCGGCCGGGCGGGGCCCAGTCGGGGTGCTCGACCTCGCAGGCGTGGTGGAAGAGATCGCCGAGATAGTAGAAGCTCGCGGCGCCGGAGCGCACGCGGACGATCATGTGCCCCGGCGTCTCGCCCGGTGCGGGGATCGCCGTGATGCCCGGCGCCACCTCCCGCTCGCCGTCGAGGAGGTCGAGCAGGCCGAGGCGCTCGATGGCGGCCAGGCGCACCGCGAGGTCCGAGGCGGGCTCGGCCCGCTTCGGATTGCGCTCCCAATCCGCGCGGCCGACCAGGTGGCGCGCTCGCGGGAACCTCGCGTGCTGGCGGCCGTCGCGCTCCGCGGTGACGCCGGCAAAATGGTCGGCGTGCGCGTGCGTGATGAGCACGTGCGTGATGCGGTCGGGGGCCACGCCGATGTGCGCCAGCGCCGCGCGGAGGCCGGGGGTCCGGACCAGGCCCGCGAGCGACGGGAACGCCGCGTCGAACCGCGCCTGCCACGCCGATCCCGGATCGTCGAAGCCCGGATCGACGATGACCGAGGCGTCGCCGAGCCGGATGTGGGCGACGGCGAACCCGATCGGGATCCTGCCCTGCGCGTCGGCCTCCGGCAGCGCGCGGCGCCACTCCGGCTCGGGGACGGACAGCCTGGGCGCCCACAGGCACGAGCCCTCCGAGACGAGGGTGATCTCCGCCTCGCCGATCCGGCGGCGTGAGATGTACGCGGACACCGCCTCGTCGCTCATGGCTCTCTCACACGACCTTCGGTTTCATCCCGCATGCCTCGAGCTCTCGGCCTCGGGTGAGCGCGGCGTATCGTGCAGGCTGGGGTTCCCGCCCCGGGGAGTGCACTCCTTCCGGGCCTTCGGTTGAAGGACAACGGGGCTGGCCCCGGTGACCTCCGCACGGTGAGCCGGGTGATTTGGAGCCGGCGTCGCCCGGGGGGTCTACTTCTGCACTTGGATGGTATCCGAGAGGAAGTCGTTGTTGACCCCGTTCGCCATGCGGACCACCGGCGCGCGCCATGCCGCCACGAATGCCTGGAAGGACAGCGGGATGATCGGCAGATCGTCCTGGACCTTTCTCAGCAGGGCTTCGTAGATCTGCTGGCGCTTCTGGCGGTTCTGCTCGCGGCGCCCGGCGAGGATCAGGTCGTCCACGCCCGTGTATCCGATGTAGTCCCCGCTATCCGGCGTTCCCCGGATCTTGGAGTAGAAGATGGCGGAATAGGAGAGGTCCGGATCCGCCGGGCGCCCCTGGGACACCACCGTGGCCTCGAAGTCAAGGTGCTGGCGGCGGTCGAAAGCGCGCACGGGCTCGGTGGGATCCATCGTGACGTTGAGGCCCACCGCGCGCCAGTCGGCCTGGACGATGCTCGCCAGGACGTCCTCGGGGGAGCGGGTCTGAAACATCAGCGTGACGTGGAAGCCGTTGGGATACCCGGCCTCTCGCAGCAGCGCCCTGGCCTTCTCAGGACTGTAGGGGTATCGGGTCACGTTCAGGCTCCCGCCGAACACCTTGTTGGTGCGCACCACGTCCGTCGGGACCTCGAGCCCCGGCAGCGCGGCCGAGATCTGCTGGCGGTTGATCGCGTAGGACAGCGCTCGCCGGACTCGCGCATCCTGGGCGGGCTGGAACTGCGCGCTGAAGGCGACGTGCCGGAGCGACGTGTACACGATCTCCCGCGTCACCGTGACGCCGGGCGCCTGTGTGAGCAACTTGACGGCCTCGGCGTTCCCCCGCGTCCAGATGACCTGGAACTCGCCCTTGATCAGCGCCTCCGCCGCCACGATCTCGTCGGGGATCGGGGCGAACGTAATCTGCTTCACAGGGGGGCGTGCCTTGAAGTACGCGTCGTTGGCGACGACAACGACCTCATGCCCGGGTGTCAGGCGGTCGAACGCGTAGGGGCCGGTCCCGACCGGGTTCTTGGCGAACGCGTCCCCGTACTGGAACGCCGCCCTTTTGGATACGATGAATCCGGGGATGTAGGCGAGGTAGCCCGGAAGGAACGCGGCGTTGGGGTCCTTCAACTGGATACGGACGGTGTACCGATCCGGCGCCGCGATCCGCGCGATTTGTTGCGACTGCTGGTAGTAGCTCATAGCGGGGTGGGTCATCTGTCGTTGGAAGGTGAAGACCACGTCGTCCGCCGTGAGCTCGCCGAAGCCCTTGTGGAACTGGACACCTTTCCGCAGGATGAAGGTGAACGTCCGTCCGTCGGGGCTCACGGTCCACTGCTGGGCGAGCTCGGGTTCGAGGATGCTGCCGTCGGTGCCGGGCTTCCAGCGCACGAGTTGGTTGAACAGACTCGGGTACACGAAGTAGTCCGAGGTGTAGCGCTGCCGGCCGGGGTCGTAAATGCCGCCGGGGTTGGCGAATTGGAGGCGGACGCGCAGCGCCGGCCGCCCGTCGCCCTGCGCGCGGGCCGGGCTCAATCCGAGGGCGGCGTCTCCCAGGAGCAGGATCGTGATGAGCGCGACCGTGCGGACCATCTCGGGGCTCCTCGCGGGCTTTAGTACGGGATGCCGAGGACGTACAGCCGCGTTCCGGTCGCGACCGCCCCCTGGGTGGCCACCTTGATGGCGATCCCCGAGACCGGGGCGCGGATCTCCTCGACCACCGAGTCGGCCAGGTCGGCGATGTGGCCGAGCACCTCCCCCTCCGTGGTCACGTGCGGAATCTCGTGTCGCGGGTGCCAGATCCCGCCCCGGTTGCCGCGAATGGCGACCAGCCGGTCGACGAGCGTCATCGGCCCGTACCGCTCGATCGTGCCCTCGATCATCTTCAGGTGGACGAGGATGTTGCGGATACCCCGGACCAGCACATCCGCGCCGGCGATCGTCGGGGCGTGTCCGGTTTCGAGCACGATGTGGGCCTTCCCCAGCCGCTCTTCGAACGCGGTGGACGGCGGGAAGTACATGCCGGGCCACGAGGACGCCCGGGGCTTGAAGACGTATTCGTACCCGCACGCCTCTCCGAGCTCGTCGCATGTTTTGCGCAGCGCCGGCGACATCTTGGCAAACTCGCCGGCGATGATCGCGCGCGGGTAGTTCGTGCTCCCCTTGGCCGACGAGTGGAGGTCGATGTAGACGTCGCACAGCGGAAGGACCTCGTCCCGCAGGAAGCAGGCGATCCGCTCGGTCAGCGATCCCGTCGGCTCAGCCGTCCAGAGTTGGCGGGAGGCGTCGTTCGACCCGATGTAGTCTTCCAGGACGTTGGTGCGGGCGTTCAAAATGTACGAGGGGACGTTGACGATCGGCACGCCGACCACCGCTCCTCGCAGCGTCGCGGGGTTCAACAGCTCCGCGGTGACGCGGCGCACCGCCTCCGTGCCGACGACCTCGTCGCCGTGAATACCGGCAGCGACGGCGACGATCGGGCCCGGGTCGCGCCCGTGGACGATGCTCACCGGGATGCTGACGGCCGACCCGTCAGCCCACTCACCTACCTTTACCGCGGCGAACGTCTTCTGGCCCGGCGGGACGGAAACGTCACGAACCCTGATCGTCGCCAACCCGAACACCTCCTTCCGGGAATAGGTCGTGCGAAATTCGCTAGCTCCGGTCAGCAGGCGATTCCGGCGGCGGGTCAGACGGCGCCCCGTCGAGCCCGTGGCCATCCTCGACGATCTTCGCCAGCGCCCGGAACGCGTCGATGACGAGAGGGAGACCGGTGTACAGCACGAGGTGCTCCAGGAGCGCCGACAGGGTGGCGAGGGGGATGCCGATGCGGAGCGCGGCGCGGAAGTGGCTCTCCAGTTGGTGCGGTCTTCCCTGCGTGACCAGGCTGGCGATCGTGCATAGGCTGCGTGTCTCGAGGGACAGCCGGTCATCGGCGTAGATCGTCCCGTACAGCTCACGCAGGATCACATCCCGGAGTCGGGGCTCGAATTGGGCGAGCACGGACAGACGCTGCGATTCTGAATCGCCCCAGAGTCGCCGCCGGATCTGCTTGGCGCGCGCGCGCTGCGCGTCGGGGTCCACCGTGTGCCGCGTGTCGACCTCCTGCGACATCTGTCACCTCCGAAGGATCGTGGTGGGGCGGCAGCCGGCTCTGAGCCCGTGGCCAGACGAGGTCTCGCGACGCAAGCCCGAGGTACATACCTTGGTATTCCACAGAATGCCACAATAGTCCTAGGTCGTCAACGGTAGTCGCGCTGGAGCAGCCGGGCGCGCCTCGCCCCGGGGCCCGACCGGAGCCGCCTCATGCGTCATCCTTCGTGGCGCAGCCTCGGGTCGAGGAGGTCGCGCAGGCCGTCGCCCACGAGGTTCAGCGCGAGCACGGTGATCGAGATCGCAAGCCCGCCGAACGTGATCGCCCATGGCGCGATGCGCAGGTAATCACGTCCCTCGCTGACGACCCGCCCCCATGTGGGCGTAGGGGGAGGGACGCCGATCCCCAGGAACCCGAGCGTCGCCTCCGTGAGGATCGCGGTGCCGACGTCAAAGGTCAATACGACGATGAGCGGGCCGATGACGTTCGGGGCGATGTGGCGCCGGAGGATGTGGGCGTCGCCGGCCCCGACCCCCCGCGCGGCGGTCACGAAGTCCTGCTCCCGGAGGCGGATCGCCTCGCCGCGGATCACCCGTGCGACGCCCGCCCACACCGCGAGGCCGATCGCCACGATGACGTTGGCGAGCCCGCTTCCCAGGATCGCGACGAAGGCGAGCGCGAGCAGGATCGTAGGGAAGGAGAGGAACACGTCGATCGCGCCCACGACGCCCCGATCCACCCAGCCCCCGAAGAACCCCCCAAGCAGGCCGGCCCCGGTGCCGATCGCGCCGCCGAGCAGGACGGCACTCGACCCCACGAGGAGGGATGCTCGCGAGCCGTAGATCAGGCGGCTGAGGATGTCGCGCCCGAGCTGGTCGGTGCCCAGGAGGTGGGCGCGGCCTGGCCCCTTGAGGACCTGGGTGAAATCCTGCGCCAGAGGATCCCGGGGTGCCAGCCATGGCGCCGCGAGGGCGACCACGGCGAGCGTGGCCAGGATCGCGAGCCCGAGCGTCGCTCCGCGGTGGCGGAGGACCGGCGGGCGGGACCGCGGAGGTGCCACCACCGGTTCCGCCGCGGCCGGCGGCGCCTCAGCGGTATCGGACGCGGGGGTCGGCGAGCGCATACATCGCGTCCACGATCATGTTGACGATCACGATGCCGAGGGCAAAGACCAGCAGCGTTCCCTGGATCACGGGATAGTCGCGACCCTGCATGGCCTGTACCAGCAGGGTGCCGAGGCCCGTGCGAACGAACACGGCCTCGACGACGATCGAGCCGCCGATGAGGTGGCCGACGCCCACACCGAGCACCGTGAGCACGGGGATGAGTGCGTTCCGGAGCGCGTGGCGAAACAGCACCCCGCGCTCCGCCAGCCCCTTGCTCCGGGCGGTTTGGACGAACCCCTGCTGGATCACCTCCAGCACGGAACTGCGGGTGATGCGGGCGAGCAGCGCGACGCGGGAGAGCCCGACCGCCACGGCCGGCAGCACCAGGTGATGGAGGAGGTCGATCGGGTTGCCGGGAGTCCCCGCGCCGATGACCGGAAACCACGGCAGCCGGACGGCGAAGGTCAAGATGAGCAACAGGCCTACCCAGAACCGCGGCATCGAGTAACAGACGACGGCCGCGGTCGAGACGAGGTAGTCCAGGAGCGTGTTGCGCTTGCTGGCCGCGACGACGCCAAGGGGCACCCCGAGCACGACGGACAGCACCGTCGCAGCAAGCGCCAGCTCCAGCGTGAACCCCGCGCGTGCGCCGATCATCGCGAGCACAGGCTGATGCGTGAAATAGGACCGGCCCAGGTCCCCCCGGAGCACACGATGCGCGTAGTACAAAAGCTGCACGGGGACCGGTCGGTCGAGCCCGAGCTGGTGGCGCACCGCCTCGAGCTGCGATCGTGTCACGGTGACTTCCTCCAGGTATGCTGCTGCGGGGTCACCCGGTGTAAGGCGGACGAGGAAGAACGTTGCGATCAGCACCAAGCCAAGCGTGGGAATCGCAAGCAGCACGCGGCGAACCAGGTACGCGCCCATCGAGCTATGCCTGCGGGCCCGGCGCCAGCGGGGCGGCTGTGGCCCCGCTGGCGCCGGGCCGCCGCGCGGGATCTCTCATCCGCTCTCCGTGCGCACGCCGAGGTCTAGGGTCGACGTATCATCGAGCCGGTCGAACGCGGCCAGCCGCTCGGCGAGCGCATCCCGGTGCGCCGGCCCCACCCAACCATCGAGCAGCTCGTCGAACTTCCTGCGGACGTCCTCCCAACCCATCGGGTTCTTGGGATGTCCTCTCGGATAGAGGACTTCCCGATGCACCACCTGCCCGGTGCGGAGCGCAACCTCCACGCGGCCGAAGCGGGTGGCGTCGGGATGGCCCTCAGGGATCCTGGCATCGAGTGTCACGTGGACCCTCTCGGCGAGACGCAGCACCTCGGGGTCGGTGACTGCGGACAGCAGCGCTTGCGGGCGGGGGCGTCCATCCCGCAGGGCGAGCGCGAGGCAGACGGGCAGGCTGAATTGGGCGCGCACGCTGCTGGTGTGTACGTTCTCCGCGTGCATGCGGCTCGCCCTCGCGATCGTGGCTCGAACTTCGACCACGTCGGCCGCCGTGAACCCGTGCTCGGCCTGCAGCGAGCGGGCGGCATCGATCGGAGCTTGAAAGAGACCGTTGACCGGGTAGTACTTGAGCCAGGCGTCCTCGATCATCAGGCGCGATCCGAGGTCCGCGGTCACCGCCGCCGCGTCGGACGCAGTCGCATAGACCTTGAAGAAGCCGTAGCGCCCCTCGACGATCTCCGTCGGCCCCGTGAACCCCCGGCGGGCGAGCAGGGCGGCGACCACCCCGACCTCCGCGGCCTTGCCGCCGTGGAGGCGACGCGTCATCGTGCCCTCGGCGTGTGCCTGCATCGTGCCGAAGGCGTGCGACCCAGCGATTCCGAGGGCGTGGGCTGTCTGTTCGGGGGACAGACGCAAGGCGCGGGCGGCCGCCGCTGCGGAGCCGAACACGCCGAGCATAGTGATCGGATAGAGCCCGCGCTCGACCCATGTGCCGCGCTCCGGGCGCAGCCCGAGGCCAATCCGCGTCTCCACCTCGTACCCTGCCGCTGCGGCGGTGAGCACCTCCAGGCCGGACCGGTGCTGCCACTGCCCGGCGGCCAGGGCCGCGGGGAAGGCGATGCTGAACGGATGCCCGCCCGAGATCGGGTGCATGTCCTCGTACTCGAATCCCATCGCAAGCGTTCCGTTGGCCAGCGCGGCGGCGGCACAGCTCGTACGTGTGCCGGTGCCGATGATCGTCGCCACGGGTGGCCCCTGGAGCTCGTCCGCCGCAAGCCCGGTGACGATCCGGCCCCACGGAGTGCGGTGGCCGACGAACGACGCCGTCCCGAACAGGTCGAACGCCAGCAGCCCTGCCGTGGCGCGCGCCTTGGGCGAGAGGTCGTGGGGCTGGAGTGACGCGGCGAACTCTGCCAACCGGGTGGTGATCATGGGTGGTACGGTTGGAGGAACCACTCGACGGGCACGTCGGTGCCCAACCCGCGCGCGCGGGCGGCCTCCAGCACCTTTGCGCCCACGGCCGCGAACTGGAGCGCACCGCCCCCCGAGATGTAGAAGGTGATGTCACTCGAAGTGCGGCGGCCCTGGGCCCGCCGCCGCATCACGTCGCCAAGCATGACGAAGCTGTCCATCAACGCTTCATCCTTCCACCATCCGTGGAGGAACTCGGGCTCGTAGATGTCGGCGGCAGAGCCGTTTGCGATCGCGAAGTGCGAGCCGCTGTGGTGCTTCCGGCTGCTGGAGGCGAGCACATCGGCCCTCTGAACGACTCCCTCGTGGGCCTCCGCAACACCGATCACCCCGATGTGCATGCCTGGCCTGACGATCGAGGGGTCGATCGTCGGCGTCCTGGAGTTGGTCGCGGACTGCAAGATATCGGCACCCCTGGCCGCGTCGGCGGCGCTGTCTACCGCCACGACGTCGATCCCGAGCTGCTCGCGCATCTCGGCGGCGAACGCCTCACGGCGAGAGCGCGTCGGGCTGAATACTTTGACGCGATCGATCTGCCGCACGAGCCTGAGGGTCATGAGCTGCGCGCTCGCCTGGAACCCCGCACCCAGGATCCCCGCCGTCTTCGCGTCGGGCCGGGCGAGGTACTTGGCGCCCAGCGCGCTCGTCGCGCCGACGCGCAATCGCTGGATCAACCCGTCGGGCATGACCGCCACCGGCTCGACCCTCTCGATGCTGAACAACATGATGAGACCGCAGTATTGCTGGCCGGTGGCCACCGGGATCTTGTCCCTGCGGATCCCCGTCTCGGTCTCCGCGAAGTAGACCATGTCGGATTTCAGCCGCATCGCGCCCACGCCGTACCGGGGCATCAGCCCGGACTGGATCTCCAGCGTGTAATAGGCTTTGCCTGGATCGGCGTTGGGGAAGGTCCTGTCGGCGAGGCGTGTCATCACGACCTCCCGGCCCAGCATGCTGACCGCGGCTCGATCGGAGAGGTCCGCGTACGCCTCCTCGAGTGCATCCAGGCAGAGCTGCGGTGTGAGGACCTGCGCAATCTGCTCGCTATTCAAGAACGTGACCATCCATCGCCTCCTCGCTGTCGCCGCGCGGCCGCAGGGTCCGGTCCTTCCCTGTCGCAGTGCTCCCGCCGCGGCGCTCAGGGTCTCGTCGTCTCGATCGTGAAGGCGTCGAAGTCGTTGTCGATGCCCGTGACCATCCGCTTGATCGGCGCCCGCCAGGCCGCGACCAAGGTGTCGTTCTCCAGCGGGATGTAGGGCAGGTCGGCCATGACCTGCTTCAGCAAGGCGATGTAGATCTGGTGGCGGCGCTGCGGATCACGCTCGCGGGCCCCCGCGTCGAGCAGCCCGTCCGCGCGGTCGTACTTGAAATGGTTGTCGCCGGGCGGGAAGCTCGCGGTGGACAGGAGGTCCCGCGCGATCTCGTCCGGATCGGGACCCCGGCCGAGTCCGAGGAGCGATAGCTGGAACTGGTTGGCCTGAAGCCGCGCGCTCCACGCACGGTGTTCGAGGCCCTCCAGGGCGACGTCGATGCCGACGCGCCGGAACTGCTCGCCGACGATCTGGGCGAGGACCGGGTCCGGGGAGCGGAGTGTGAACGTTAGGGTGACCTTCAGGGGATGCTGGCCGGCCTCGGCCAGAAGCTTCCTGGCGAGGCCCGGGTCGTGCCTGTAGACGGGAAACTTGCCCGCCCTGGCGGCGTCCCTGAGCCACGGCAGGTTCGGAAGGATGTGGTCGAGCGGCGTCATCGTTCCTCCGCTGGCAGACGCGATCTGTGCCTTGTCGACCGCGTATGCCAGCGCCCGGCGCACCCTCACGTCGCGCAGAGGTGGATAGTCCGGGTTGACGAGGAGGTAGCGGTTGGACCCTGGCCGCGGGACGATGTCTACGGTGACGTTCCGGTTGCTTCGAAGCAGCCGGATTGCCTCGGCGCTGCCGCGGGTCCACATCGCCTGGATCTCGCCGCGCTCGAGGGCGGCCACCGCGACGGCCTCCTCGGCGATCGGGACGAACGTGATCCGGGCGACCGT
>JAJPJJ010000111.1 GCA_021324295.1 Bacillota bacterium | reverse complement strand
GGCGGCGGTTCCCCTCCTTCCGGGCCCTCAACCCGGTCTTGGTTTCATCCACCAAGAGGGTAACCGACCGCCCTTTCCGTTTCCACACCTATTGACGATACCTCGCGATCGGCCGGATCGCGCGCAGGACATCGGCCTTCTTGGTCCGGATCTCGTCGCCGTCGAACGAGATCGGCGGCTCCATCGCGATGAGACACAGGATCTGCAGGAGATGGTTTTGCACCATGTCACGCAGCGCGCCCGCGCGGTCGTAGTATCCGCCGCGGTGCTCCACACCGATCTGCTCGGCCACGGTGATCTGGACGTGGTCGACGTACCGGCGGTCCCAGACGGGCTCGAAGAGGCCGTTCGCGAAGCGCAGCGCCAGGATGTTCTGCACGGTCTCCTTGCCCAGGTAGTGATCGATGCGGTAGATCTGCGTCTCGTCGAAGACGCGGGTGAGCGCGCGGGTGAGGGCGCGGGCCGACTCGAGGTCGCTCCCGAACGGTTTCTCGACGACGATCCGGGCGCGGCCGCGATCCTGGGCCAGTCCTGCCTCGCCGAGGTGGCGGGCGATCCCGGTGACGGCGGCCGGCGGCGTCGCCAGGTAGAAGATGCGGGTGGCCGGGGCGCCCCACCGCTCGTCCAGGTCCCGGAGGCGCTCCCCCAGCGCCGCGTACGCGGCCGGGTCCTGGAAGTCCGCGCCCAGGAACGCGATCGAGGCGGCGAAGGCCTCCCACGGCGCGCCACCGGACGGCCGGCGGCGCGAGAACTGGTCGGTCTGCTCACGCAGGTAGCGGCGGAACTCGTCGTCCCGCAGCATCTTGTGGTCGATGCCGATCACGGCGAACCGCTCGGGCAGCCACCCGTCCAGGAACAGGTTGTAGAGGGCCGGCACCAGCTTCCGGCGGGTCAGGTCGCCGCCGGCGCCAAAGATCACGACGGCGGCCGGCGCCGATCGCATCGCCTCGCGGTCCCCGGCGTCCTGCGCGGCGCGAGGGGCGGCACCGGGCTCCCGCTGGCCGGCGCGGGGGCTACTGCTCACGGCTCCACTCGGTGTGGAAGACGCCCCGCGTGTCCACGCGCTCGTACGTGTGCGCGCCGAAGTAGTCTCGCTGCGCCTGGATCAGGTTCGCGGGCAGCCAGGCGCTGCGATACCCATCGAGATACGCCAGGGTCGCGGAGAACGCGGGGACGGGGATCGCGGCCTCCGCCGCTCGGCACACGACCGCCCGGAGGTCCGCGGCGCGCGCCATGATCTCCTCGGCGAGGTCGGGGTCGACGAGGAGGTTGGGCAGGGCCGGCCGGGCGCGGTACGCTGCGCGCACCCGCTCGAGCAGCGCCGCGCGGATGATGCACCCGCCGCGCCAGATGCGGGCGATTGCCTCGAGGTCCAGCCCGTAGCCGTAGGCGCGCGAGGCCGAGCCGAGGAGCGCCATGCCCTGGGCGTACGTCATGAGCATCGCCGCGTACAGCGCGCTGCGAAGCCGGGGGAGGAAGGCCTCGCGCGCGGCCTCGATGCGCGGCGCCGGGCCCCGCAGGATCCGGCTCGCCGCCGCGCGCTCGCTATCGAGCGCGGACAGCGAGCGCATCTCGACCGCGGCGCTGATCGTCGGCACGGGCTGCGCCAGCTCCATCGCGCTCTGGGATGTCCACATCCCCGTGCCCTTCTGCTTCGCCGCGTCCAGGATCACGTCCACCAGCCGCCGGCCGGTCCGCTCGTCCACCCGGAGGAAGATATCCGCGGTGATCTCGAGCAGGTAGGAAGCCGCCTCGCTCCTGTTCCAGGCGTCGTACGCGGCGTGCAGCTCGTCGTCCGAAAGACCCAGTCCTCGCCTCATCAGGTCGTACGTCTCCGCGATGAGCTGCATCACGCCGTACTCGATGCCGTTGTGCACCATCTTGACGTAGTGGCCGGCCGAGCCGGGTCCCAGGTAGGTGACGCACGGGTCGCCGTCCACGCGGGCGGCGATCGCCTCGAACAGCGGCCGCACGCGCTCGTACGCCTGCCGGGGCCCGCCCGGCATCACGCTGGGGCCGCGGCGCGCGCCGTGCTCCCCGCCCGAGACGCCGACACCGAGGAACGCGATCCCGTGCGCGGCGAGCGTCTGCGCGCGCAGGTCCGTATCCCGGAAGAACGAGTTCCCGCCGTCGATGAGGATGTCGCCGGGGGAGAGCAACGGCAGGAGATCGCGGATCACCGCATCGACCGCGGGGCCGGCCGGGACGAGCATCATCACCGCGCGCGGCGGCCGCAGCATCGCGGCGAACTCCGCGACGCTCGTCGCCCCGCCCGCGGGGCGCGGCCCCGCCTCCTCGAGAAGCGCCCGCACCCGGTCCGGGTCCTTGTCGTACCCGGCCACCGGGTACCCGTGGTCCGCGATGTTGAGGAGGAGGTTGCGCCCCATGACGCCCAGGCCGACCATCCCGAGCTCACAGCCCTGCCTCGTCATCTCCCTCCCTCGCCCGCTCGCTCCGCCCGGCGGGATCGCGCCGCCCCTGGGCCGCCGCCCGACCCGGCATCTCGCGGCCCCCCTCCCGCAGCTAGCCCGGGGCTCCTCTCGGGCCGGGGCGGCGCGCCGGCCCGAGACCCGGCGGCCGCCGTCGCGGCCTGGGTGACCGCATCGCGCATCACCGGAACCGGGTCGTGGGGCGGGTGAGCGCCGCGGCGAGCGCGGCGTCGAGCTGCCGCAGCCCGCCGGCCACATCGGATCCCAGGTGGATGCGGATCACCCGCCGCCCGTGCGCCCGCAGCGCGGCGAGGTCGCCGAGCGCCTGCGCGCGCTTGAAGACGCCGAACGTGTAGGGGGCGCCCGGGATCGCGGCGTCCACCGCGTCGTCGGCGGTGAGCTGGAGGAACAGGCCGGTGTTGGGCCCGCCTTTGTGGTACTGGCCCGTGGAGTGCAGGAAGCGCGGGCCGTAGCCGAGCGTCGTCGCGAGGCGGGTGTGGTCGCGCAGCCGCGTGCGGATCGCCTGCAGCGCGCGGTGCGTCGCCGGCTCCTCGGTCAGGTACGCCATCAGCGCGACGTAGTCGCCGGGGCGCGCCTGCCCGAGGAACCGGGCGAGCGTCCCCTCCACGGTGCGCTCCACGCGGTCGCCGAAGAGGCGCAGGCCGCCGTCCGTGAGCGCGGGCGCCTCCTCGGGGAGGTGTCCCTGGGCGCGGACGACCTCGAGCAGGCGGTTCGTGTGGTCCTTGCTCTCCTGCACGTTGGGCTGATCGAACGCGTTGATGCCGAGGATCGCGCCCGCCGTCGCCGTCGCGATCTCCCACCGGAAGAACTCCTGGCCCAGGCTCACCGGATCGTCCATCCAGATCGTCACGACCGGGTGACCGTCCGCGCGCAGCGCTTCGACGCCGCGTTCGAGCGCCGTGCCGTCCTCCTCCCCGAGACGCACGTAGACGAACAGGCGGTCCGCCCCGTAGACCGCCGGATCCCCGATCGGCTCGTCCGCGACGGGCAGCAGTCCGGCGCCATCCTTGCCGGTGCTCTCGGCTATGAGCTGTTCCAGCCACATCCCGAGCGTCGCGATCGGCTCCGAGACGAGCACGGTCACCTTGTCCCGGCCCCGGCGGGCCAGCTCCCCCATCGCCGCGCCGAGCGCGACCCCGGGGTTGTCGAGGGCGGGGCGGCCGGGATCGCAGGCCTGCGCCATGCGCACCGCCCCGTCGAGCACGCCCTCCACGTCCACCCCGGCGAGCGCGGCCGGGACCAGACCGAAGTAGGAGAGGGCGGAGTACCGCCCTCCGATGTCGGGGAAGTTGAGGAACACCCGGCGGTATCCGCGCTCGCGGGCCTGCGTCGCGAGCGGCGTTCCGGGATCGGTGATCGCGACCATGTTCTGGCCGGCGGCGTCGCCCCTGCGCTCCCGCACCCTCGCGTAGAAGTACTCGCCGAACGCGTTCGGCTCCGCGGTCGTGCCCGACTTGCTGGCCACGATGAACAGGGTCTCCGCGAGGGGCACCTCGCGCTCGATCCGGAGGATCGTTGCCGGATCCGTGGTATCGAGCACGGTGAGCGGCAGGCTGATGCGGTCGGGCGCGGTCCGCGCACACGTCCGCTGGAACACCAGCGGGGCGAGGGAGCTGCCGCCCATGCCCATGTGCACGATGTGGCGGAACCCGGCCCCCCGGACCTCGGCCGCAAACCGCCAGAGCTCATCGAGCCGCTCCCGCATCGCCTCGGCCACGCGCAGCCAGCCGAGTCCACCCCGCACGGCGGCCTGCCCGGCGGGGTCCCGGGCCCACAGGGTGGGGTCCCCTCCCCACAGCCGCGCCACGAATCGGCCGGCGTCGAGCGATGCCAGCCGCTCCCGGACGGCGACCTCGTACGGACCCGGCGAGAGAACCTGACGATTGAGCCGAGGCGATCGCGTCATGACCGTGCCTCCCTCAGCATTGAACCACCTGCCCTCCCTCTCGTTCGCGCCGGCGGCGGGTTCCCCCCGCAGGGTCTGCGGACGCCGGGGCACGCGCCCTACCCAGAGTCTTCCCCGGCCAGCCGACCCTCCCAGCCCGCAAGTCGCTGGCGGAGCGCGATTGGCCGGGCCCCCGGGGAGCACGGCTCCGGCGATGCGAATTCGGTCACAGGGCTCGCGACGCGGGCACACCGCCGGGGAAGCGAAGTGCGCTGGCCCGGCCGGTGGGGGCCCGTGCATCGGCCTCTGGCCTTGCTCCGAAGGGTGTCCGGGACGTGCTCGCAGCAGGTGCGGCGGTCGTCCGTTGGCCCGGTGCGGGAGGGGTGAGCGCCTGCGGCATCAGACGACGGTGATCCGCAACCCGGCGTCCCACCGGTGACGGATGCGGAGCCGCACACGGCGTCCGGGGTGAACCCGCAGCGGCGGCAGCCACCGGAGCAGCTCGTCGCAGCGCGTCCCGATCCGGGGCAGGACGTGCCCCGGAGAGACTTCCTCGTAGCTGTAGAGGCGGACCGCGTTGACGGTGCCGGCTGTGAGCGGCGCGAGGGCCACGACCGTGTCGACGGGCCGGATCCGGCCCCGGAAGTCCGTGACGCAGGCGACCACCGGCAGGGACATGTCGCCGGTGGCGAACGGCTCGCCGAACACCGTGGCCTCGGTGCCCGGTGTCAGGCGGATCGGCATCCCGGCGCGGTGGCGCGCCTGCACGAGCTGGACCACGTGGTAGCCGCGGGCCGGGATGACGCGCGCCCCCGGGGCGCGGCGGAGCACCCGGCGCAGGACCCTGACCATCGGCCAGTCCGTGAGCCAGGTGGACCACATCTCGCAGACGAGCACGTCGGGCCGCTCCTCGGGCAGGCGGCCCGCGAGCGCGTCGGTCCAGACCGGCACGAAGTTCGAGTATGCCCGCGCGAGGCGGCGCAGATAGGGGAGGACATCGGGATCGACCTCGAAGCCGTACACGCGCCGGGCTCCGGCGCGCAGCGCGTAGTAGGACATCGGCCCGACGCCGGCCCCGAGGTCGTACACGATGCGTCCCGGCGCCGCGTCCCGGATCGCGGCGCGGTAAGCGGCGTTCCGGTCGTGGTCGTTCAGCATGCCCCAATGGAAACCCAGGTCGCTCGCCATGCCGCGACATCCCTCCGTCCGGCCGGTGTGGGCGCTCGATGCCGCCGCCCAGACCAATATGCGGCCGGCCGCGGGGACCCCTCTCAGCCCGCAGGCCCGCCGGTGCCGGGTTGCCGAACCTCTGCGCCGGGTACCGTAGGTGTGGGGCGGGCATCCGCTTCCCGTCGAGGGACGGATTCGCAGGCGCGCTCAGACGAGGCCCCCATGCCGCGCCTCTCATGCCACCGGGCGCGTGCGATGGTGCGTGAGCGGACCGGCCGGCCCCATCCCGATCTCTCGAGCGACCGAGACGGAGCGGTCCGTACCAGGCACGGACACGCGGAGAGGAGATGCGTATGGAGATCCAGTTGACAGGCAGGCGCGCGCTCGTCACCGGCGCCAACTCCGGGATCGGCCGGGCCATCGCCGTGGCCCTCGGAGCCGCCGGCGCCCGCGTTGGGATCAACTATCTCGTCGATCCCCAGGCGGCGCAGCAGGTCGCCGGCGCGATCGGGGCGCAGGGCGGCGCGGCGCTGCCGCTGCTCGCAGACGTCTCCGACGCGGCCCAGGTGAGCCGGATGTTCGGTGAGGTGGAGCAGGCCTGGGGCGGGATCGACATCCTCGTCAACAACGCCGGAATCGACGGGGAGCGCGCGCCGGGCTGGGCCGGCACGCCCGAAGCCTGGCGCCGGGTCCTCGAGGTCAACCTGATCGGCGCCTACCTCTGCGCCCGCGAGGCGCTCCGCCGCATGGTGCCGCAACGGAGCGGCGTGATCCTCAACATCACCTCGGTGCACGAGCGCATCCCGTGGAGCGGCTACAGCGCGTACACGGCCAGCAAGGCCGGCCTCGGCATGCTCACGCAGACCCTCGCGCAGGAAGCCGCGCCGCACGGGGTGCGCGTCCTCGCCCTCGCCCCGGGCGCGGTTCAGACCGCGATCAACCAGGCGGTCTGGAGCGATCCCGCGCAGCGAGCCGATCTAGAGCGCAAGATCCCTCTGGGGCGGCTGGGACAGCCGGAAGAGATCGCGCGGATGGCGACGGTGCTCGTGTCGGATGCCGCGGCCTATGTGACCGGGACGACGGTGGTCGTCGACGGCGGCATGGCCCTGTACCCCGCGTTCATGCACGGCGGGTAGCGGTCCGCGCCTGCCCGGCGCGCTGGCGGTGCCCGGCGGGCCTCAGCGGCGGCCGCGCCCGTCCGGGCCGACCGTCACGCCGTAGGCGGCGGCGCCCCGGGGCGTCACGTAGCCGTCGTCCAGGTCCGCTTGGACCTCCGCGAGGGGCCTGTCCGTGGGGTCGCCGTAGCCGCTCCCGCCGGCGATGTGGATCGTCGCCCGCTGCGCCGGATCGCACAGCTCGGCCAGGCTCGCCGTCCTCTGGCCGCGGTGATCGGGCGCGGGCGGCTCGGCCGCGCCGCCGTGGTCCGGTCCCCCCGCGCCGTCCGAGAGGTACGCGCGCGCGCGGGCACCGGCCCCGCCGCCGAAGAGCCCCGGCGTCGAGACCAGCATCCCGTGCGGCCGGAAGTCGACGAGCACGGGCTGGGGAGCCGGCTCGAGCAGGCGGATCCTGACCCGCTGGCCCAGGCCGCCCCGAAACCGCCCGGGGCCGCCGGAGTCCGGGATCAGCTCCTTGCACTCCACGAGCAGCGGCGTGCGGTTTTCGAACATCTCCACCGAGACGTTGGCGGCGGAGGTCGGGTAGAGGAGCGCAGATTTGCCGTCGCCGTGCGCGCTCGCGCCCTGGCCGCCCCCCTGGAACAGGTGGTCCTTGAAGGGCCGTCCGGCGGGATCCACCCCGTACGCTCCCATGCCGATCGGGAGGCCGGTGAACGCCTGGACGCGGTCCGGCAGGACCGGGGCGAGCGCCATGAACACCGCCGGCCCGAGGTACCAGCCGGTGTGCGTCCGCTCGTTCACCGAGGCGGGGTACCGGCAGTTGAGGATCGATCCTTCCGGGGCGATCACTCGCATCGGCCGGAAGCAGCCGGCGTTCGACGGGATCTCGGGCGTGAGGATCGACTTGAGCGCGTACGTCGTGTGCGCCGCCGTGTAGTGGTAGGTGCAGTTGATGCCGCCCTGGGGCAGCTGCGGGGGCGCGCCGGTCCAGTCCACGGTGATCTCCTCGCCGGAGACGATGACCGCGCACGGCAGGGTCAGCGGCTCACCGAGCCCGTCGAACTGGATCTCGCTGCGATACACGCCCTCCGGCACCGCCCGGATCGCCTCGCGCATCGCGCGCTCGGCCCGGTCCTGCACGGTGCGGGCCAGGGGCGCGAGGGAGTCGAGCCCGTATTCGTCCATGAACGCGAGCAGCCGCTCCGCGCCGACCCGGTTGCTCGAGACCTGCGCCTCGATGTCGCCGAGCACCATATCGCTCATCCGCACGTTGGCGCGGATCAGGGCGACGAGGTCCTCGTTGAGCCGGCCGCGGCGGTAGAGCCGCAGGGGCGGGATCTGCAGCCCCTCGTCGTAGATCTCGCGCACGCTCATCGAGTCACGGGTCCCCCCGATGTCCGAACAGTGGCCGATGGAGCCGACGAGCCCCACCAGCGCGCCCCGCCGGAACACCGGCGTGACGACCGCGAGATCGTAGAGGTGGCCCGCGCACATCCACGGGTCGTTGGTCACGAGCACATCGCCGTCGGCGAGCGCGTCGCGGGGAAACGCCCGCAGCAGGTGCCGGACCGCGAGCGGCAGCGTCAGGTTGAACACGGGCATCGATCGCGGCGAGTGCGCGATCGAGTTCGCGTCGGCGTCCAGGAGCTCGCACCCGAAGTCCTGGGCCTCCCCGATGATCGTTCTGAACGCGGTGCGCCAGATCGTGATCCAGCATTCCTCGGTGATGTTGATGAGGCGGCTCCACATGATCTCGAGCGAGATCGGGTCGAAGAAGTCCGTCACCGCGCGCGCACCTCGAGGATGAGGTTGTGGAGCGCGTCGACGCGGAGCGCGTCGCCGGGCCCCACGACGGTCGTGGCCTCGCGCTCCTCCACGATCGCCGGCCCGGCCAGCGTCGCGCCCGGCCGCAGGCCGTACCGGTCGTACACGGGCACCTCCACGAACCCCTCGGCCTCCGGGAAGTACGCGCGGCGCCGTCCGCGCAGCGCGCGGGAGGCGTCGGCGCGCGGGTCGGCCGCCGCCGCGGCGAGGTGCACACGCGGTACCGGGCCCCGCGCCAGCACGCGCCAGTTGAGGACGTGGATCTGCCGGCCCGGAAGGAACGTGCCGTACAGCCGGCGGTACTCGGATTCGAACGCGGCCGCGAGCTGGGCCGCCACGTCCGCTCCCAGCCGGCCGCCGGGCACGGCGACCGTGATGTCGTGGAACTGGCCCACGAGGCGCATCTCGGCGCGGCGGACACACACGATCTCACCGGCGGGGACGCCTCCTTCGGCGAGCAGCGCCCGGCCGCGGTCCTCCATCGCCGCGTACAGCGCGTCCACCGCGCTCCAGTCCAACTCGTCGAGGAGGCCGGGCAGGGAGTGGACGAGGTCGAAGCTCGTCGGCGCGACGAGGAAGCCGAGGGCCGACGCCACGCCCGAGGCGGGCGGGACGATGATCTCGCGCGCGCCGAGGGTCCGCGCCACCCGCGAGGCGTGGGCCGGGCCGGCGCCGCCGAACGCCATCAGGGCGAACCGCCGCGGGTCCTGCCCGCGCTCGATGAGGTAGACCCGGGCGGCCGCGGCCATGTTCTCGCTCACGACCTGGTGCACGCCCCACGCGGCGGCGACCGGGTCCAGGCCGACCTCCGCGCCGAGCCGCGCCAGCGCGTCCACGGCGGCGCCCGGGTCCAGCCGCATCGCGCCGCCGAGAAAGGAGCCGGGATCGAAGTACCCCAGCACCAAGCAGGCATCGGTCACCGTCGGGAGGCGTCCGCCGCGGCCGTAGCACGCCGGGCCCGGGTCCGCCCCCGCGCTATCGGGCCCGACCCGCAGCAGGCCGAGCGAGTCGATCCTGGCGATCGAGCCGCCGCCAGCTCCGATCTCCATCATGTCGATCACGGGCACCGTGACGGGCAGGCCGGACCCGCGCTTGAACCGGTGGACGCGCGCGGCCTCGATCATGGGAGCGAGCTCCGGCCGGCCCCCGCGGATCAGACAGATCTTGGCCGTGGTGCCTCCCATGTCGAACGCCACCAGGTCGGGCCGGCCGAGACGCTCGCCCAGGAACGCGGTCACGAGCGCTCCGCCGGCCGGTCCGGACTCGAGGAGGCGGATCGGGAACCGGCGGGCGGCCTCCGGCGCGATCGTCCCGCCGGAGGACTGCATCAGGTAGAAGCGGCCCGCAAACCCTCCCGCGGCGAGGGCCGTCTCCAAGCGGCGGAGGTACCGCTCGACGAGCGGCTGCACGTACGCGTTGCACACGGTCGTGCACGTCCGCTCGTACTCGCGGATCTCCGGCGAGACCTCGCTGCTGAGCGAGACGCTGAGCCCCGGGGCCTCCTCGCGGAGGACGGCCAGGGCCGCCTGCTCGTGCGCCGGATTGGCGTAGGCGTGGAGGAACGAGACGGCGACGGCCCGGACGCCGCGCGCGGCGAGGTCGCGTGCCGCGGCGCGCACCTGCCCCGCGTCCAGCGGCACGAGGATGCGGCCGTCCCTGTCCACCCTCTCGTCGATCTCGATGCGCCGGCGCCGCGGCACGAGCGGCTCCGGGAACCGGAGGAAGAGATCGTAGATGTCGTACCGCTGCTCCTTTCCCATTTCGAGGATGTCCCGGAATCCGCGCGTCGTGAGCAGCGCGACGGGCGCCCCGGTGCGCTCGATGATCGCGTTGGTGACGAGCGTCGTGCCGTGCACGAGCATCCCGACGTCCCGCAGGCCGATGCCCGCCGCCCGGCACAGCTCGTCGAGCCCGTGGAGCGCGCCATCGGCGGGGTCGCCGGGCGTCGTGAGGACCTTGTGGAGGCGCACGTCCCCGGTGGCCTCGTCGAGCAGCACGAGGTCGGTGAAGGTGCCTCCGATGTCCAGGCCGACGCGATAGCGGGACGAGCTCATCTCCTGTGGGAGTTCTGCGCGCGCGTCCCGGTCGCCTCCGCCCGCGGCCGTGGTCCGCCGAACGGCCTCGGGAGCGACAACAGCTGGCCGAGCTGCATGCGCTGGGGCGGCGCCGATCCGCGGGGCGACGGGTGCGCCGCGGGGCACGGGGCGCGGCCGCGCACGACGAGGCGGGGCGATGCGCCGTCAGCCCAGCGCGTTGTGGAGGGTCTCGTCGAGGGTGCCGTACCGCCCGACGAACGTGGGCGTGTCCCGCAACGTGTAGGGGCGGGCGAGCGTGGCCCGCAGCGCCGTGACGAGGTCCATGAAGCGCCGGAGATCGTCGGCCTCGTAGCCCACGACGAACTCCCAGTCGGACAGCCCGGTGCAGTACAGGAGGATCTGCTCGATGTCGTCGTGCCCGTGGGCGATGCGGATGTGCTCGGCCATCATGCCGCGGCGCAGATCGGGCGAGAGCTGGTACCAGTCGTGCGTCTTGCTGAACGGATACACGATCAGGAAGCGGCGCCGGCTCCCCGGCACACGCACGCTCGTGCCCTCCCGCCCCGTGTACTGCGACGGCCCGACGAAGCCCCACAGGCTCGCGGTCGGCTCGAGGTCCGCCGCCAGCAGCGCGCGCGCCGCGTCCTGGTAGGCCTCGGGCTGCGCCGCCGCGATCCAGAAGCCGAGGTCAGCATCGGGCCGCAGGCCGACGAGGGCGTAGGCGTAGACCGCGGCGACGCCGGGAACGCTCCCCGCCACCTGCGCCGCCTCCCGGATCTTGTCCGATTCGTGGCGCGTGCGGCGTCCCGGCGGCACGCGGGCGAAGAGAAAGCCGTGCACCTGCGGTACGTCCATCGAGCGACCTCCTCCTCTCGAGCGTACGGTTGCGGGACGGGGCCTGCCTTCCGCTCCCGGCCGACGCGGTCTCCCATCGGATCGGTGCGGCGGCCGCAGAGACGCGCCCGCGTCGAGCAGGGGCCGCAGACGGGGGCGAGGCTTTCCGCCAGCACCCCGGGTCAGGACCGCGACCGCCGGGGGGCGCGCCGTCGCGCCCGACGGGGTCGAGACCCCCCACCGATTCCCGTGGCCGGGGTCGAGACCGGTCCCCGCTGCGGGCAGGTCCCCGTTCCCTCCCAGCGCCGCCGCCGGATATCGGCAACGGGCGCTACGGGCATACGAAGTCCCGTGAGAGCTCCGTGATGCGGTCCATCACCTCTGTGGGCAGCCGCAGCTCCACCGCACGCAGGTTCTCCGCCTGCTGGGCGACGCGCGTCGCGCCCACGAGCGCGCTCGTGATCCCGGGTCGATGCATCACCCACGCGAGCGTCACCTGCGCCACCGTGGCGTCCACCTCCGCGGCCACGCGCTCCATCGCGTGGGCCAGCCCGAGGTTCCGCTCGGTGAGGCGGGCCGCGAAGCGCGGTTGGGTCACCGCCCGGGAGCCCTGCGGCGGGGGCGAGCCCGCGCGGTACTTGCCCGTGAGCAGCCCTCCGGCCAGCGGGAAGTAGGCGAGGATGCCGACCCCCTGGTCGAGGCAGAGCGGCACGAGCTCCCGCTCGATCCGGCGGTCCGCCGGGGAGTACTCGGGCTGCACGGCATCGAACCGGACGAGCCCGTGCCGGTCGCTCATCCAGAGGGCCTTGCAGAGCTGCCACGCCGCGTAGTTGGAGCACCCCACGTACCGGACCTTCCCCTGGCGCACCAGGTCATCGAGGGCGCGCAGGGTCTCCTCGAGCGGGGTGTGCGGGTCGAACTGGTGGATCTGGTACAGGTCGATGTAATCGGTGCCCAGCCGGGCGAGGCTCCGCTCCACCTCGCGCATGATGTGCCACCGCGATGCGCTCTCGTCGTTGGGGCCCTCGCCCACCCGCATCCCGCACTTCGTCGCCAGCACCACGTCGGCCCGCCGGCCCCGGATCGCCGCGCCGATGATCCGTTCCGAGTGCCCCCCGGTGTAGATGTTGGCCGTATCGATGAGGTTGACGCCGTGGTCGAGGGCGTGGTGGATGATCGCGACCGACGTCTCCTCGTCGGCCCGCCCACCAAACGCGTTTGTGCCGAGCGCGTACGCCGAGACGCGCAGACCTGACCGTCCGAGCTGGCGGTAGAGAATCTCCGATCACCTCCGTAGAGCGCCGCGCGCCGCCGCGGCCGCCCGGGCCCGCAGGACAATTGGCGGCGGGCCGGCCCGATGCCTGCCGGCCTACAGGCCGAGCCCTTCGCAGGCGGCGCCGAGGAGCGCCACCCCGGAGCGGACGATCACGTGCACGGGGATGCGGGCCACGAGACCGGACATCCGCCCCTTGCGCCGGAACGCCTCGATGAACCGGCCGCTCTCCAGCGCCGGCAGGATGCGCGGTGGGATTCCACCGCCCAGGTACACGCCTCCGGTGGCGAGGACCTTGAGGGCCATGTTCCCGGCCTCCGCGCCCAGGATCGAGACGAACATGTCCAGCGCGGCGCGCGCGAGCCGGCACGGCTGCCGGTCGTCGAGGGCGGCGGCCACGATCACCGGTGTGGGGTCGGCGGCGCCCGCGAGCCGCGCGGCGAGCCACGCGGGCTCGTCGCCCGCGCCGCTCTCCTTCAAGTACGCGTAGATGTTGGGCAGCCCCAGGCCCGAGCAGACGCGCTCGTAGCTGACGTGCTCGCCGCCGCGCTGCAGGTAGGCCAGCAGGCCGAGCTCGGCCGGCGTCGCCGGCGCGAAGTCGGCGTGGCCGCCCTCGGAAGGGTGCGCATGGTATCGCGCTCCGTCCCAGGTGAGGAACGCCTCCCCGAGGCCCGTCCCCGGCGCGATCACCGCGATCGCCCCTCCCGGGACCGGCTCGCCGGCGCCGAGGGTGTGGACGTCCTCCGGCCGCAGGTGCGGGACCGCTCGGGCGATCGCTACCAGGTCGTTGATCAGCCGCACCGACTCGAGCCCGAGCTCCACGCGGAGCTGCGCCTCGTCGATGATCCAGGGCAGGTTCGTGATCGTCGCGCGGCCACCCACCACCGGGCCCGCCACGCCCACGCTCGCGCGCCGCACACGCACCGGCGCCCGCGCCAGGAACTCACGAACGACCGCGCCGAGGCTCGGGTAATCGGCGCTCCGGAAGACAGCTTCGGCAACGGGCGCGTGCGGCCCGGCCTCCGGCGTGTACACGGCGAGCGCGGTCTTGGTGCCGCCCACATCCCCCGCGAGGAGCATGCGTTCCCGGTCTCCCTCCCGAGGTGCGTCCTCGGAGCCCGCCGGCGCGCCGGCGAGACGGCCCTTCCATCGTAGCAACCGGCCGCCGCGCGCGTCAGGGGTGGTGGGCGCCGGGGGTCCGGCCGGCCGGCGAGCCCGCCTCGCGGCCCGTGCGGCGGGCGGCTGTGCTCGGGAAAAACCATAGCGGCAGGGGGTGCTCCGCGCGGTGCACCCGGACGAATGATGCTGACCCTTCGTTCGGACGACGCTGTCGCGGCAGGACCCCCTGGGGTGCCGGCGAACAGACCGGATGCGCCCAGGGCCGACGCCCCAATTTGCTCTCCGCGGAGGTGTTCCTCATGGCCAGCGAGAGTGCCGGACGCACGCCGATCACCATCACCGCGATCAAGGCGGACGTGGGAAGCATCGGCGGGCATACGCAGCCGAGCCCCGAGATGCTGACGGTTGCGTCGGAGCTCATGGAGGCGCAGCGGGGCAAGCGGATCGTGGACTTCCGGGTCACGCACACCGGGGACGACATCTGCCTGCTGATGACGCACCGGCACGGCACGGGCAGCGAGGAGATCCACCGGATGGCGTACGACGTCTTCCTCGCGGCCGGCGCCGTCGCCGAGCGGCAGGGGCTGTACGGCGCCAAGCAGGATCTGCTGAAGAGCGAGTTCTCGGGCAACATCCAGGGG
>JAJPJJ010000129.1 GCA_021324295.1 Bacillota bacterium | reverse complement strand
TGCCCTGGGGCAGCTTGTCCACGAACCCGTTGACGCTGTCGTCCGCCAGCGCGGCGGAGGCGGCGAGCGCCAGGGTTCCGGTGAGGGCCACCACAGCCAGGAGCGTCCTCATCGTCGTCCTCCTTTCCTCTGAGGTGGCTCCATCGTAGACGGGGCGCGGCCGGCCCGCATTGATCGAGGTCACAGCCGGCGTGTGAAACGCACCACACGCCCCGCACGCCGCGCCCGGGCTGCCTCCGGGACCGCGCAAGGCGGGGCCGGTGGAGGGAAGACGCCGGGGCGCAGCGAAGGCGCCAGCACGAGCGCGGGCGCCGCGTCTGTCGGTCCGCGCGGGACGGCCGCCAGCCGTGTCCGACCAGGAGCTCCTCGCGCAGGTCCCGCTGTTCGCCCGGCTCGCCCCCCGCGAGCTGGAGAGCCTCGCCCGCCTCCTGCGGCGGCGGCGGTACCGCGCGGGCGAGGTGATCTTCCACGAGGGCGATGCCGGCACCGCCCTGTACATCGTCGAGAGCGGCGAGGTGAAGATCGTCCTCGGATCGGCCGAGGGCAAGGAGGTCGTCCTGGGGCTGCTCGGCCGCGGGGACTTCTTCGGCGAGCTGGCGCTGCTGGACGGCGAGCCGCGCTCCGCGGACGCCGTGGCCGTCGTCGCCTCGCAGCTCGCGGTCCTGCAGCGCGAGGAGTTCACGCGGTTCATCCGGAGCACCCCGCGGGCCGCAGCCAACCTGCTCGCGGTGCTGAGCCGGCGGCTCCGGCGCACCGACCGGCTCGTCCACGACGCCGCCTTCTCGGACGTGCGGACCCGGCTGCTCAAGCTCCTCCTCGAGCTCGGGCAGACGCGTGGGCAGCCCGGGCCGGGTGGCGTGGCCATCACCTCGCGCCTGACGCAGGGCGACCTCGCCACCATGGTCGGGACGACGCGCGAGAGCGTCAACAAATGGCTCCGCTACTACGCGGGGAAGGGGGTCCTGCGCCACGCGCGCGGCCGGCTGCTGCTGGTGGACCCCGAGCGGCTGCGCGCGGAGCTGTACTGACCGGCCGGGCTACCGGCCGCGCGCGGCGCCGAGGTCCGCGGCCGCGCGCGTGGCGCCCCGAAGGCCTCGCCACAGGAACCACGCGCCCCAGACGATCAGGACCGCGGCCGCCATCTGTCCCCACGTGAGAAACGCGACCGTCCGGTCCTGGCTGCGCAGCAGGTCGAGGAGAAACCGCAGCGTCGACGAGGCCACGAGCGCCGACCAGAACAGGAAGCCGTCGAACGGCCGCCGTCCGGCCATCCGCAGGGTCCACAGCAGGATCAACGCGGTGCCGGCGATCTCGTAGAGGGGCAGCGGGTGGCGCGGTCCGCCGGGCACGCCGGGCACGGCGACGCCCCAGGGGAGCGACGTCGGGTCGCCGAACAGCTCCCCGTTCATGACGTTGCCCCACCGGACCAGGATGATCGCCACGAGGACCGCCGGCGCCATCGCATCGAGCAGCCGCCAGATCGGGACCCGGTGGCGGGGACACCACCACGCCAGGTACAGCAGCCCGGCGGCGATCGAGCCGTGGGACGCCAGCCCGGCGTACGGCGGGAGGACCGCCCCGAGGGGATTGCCGACGAACTCCTGGGGGTGCGACAGCACGTAACCCGCCCGCGCGCCGGCGAGCAGGACCGCCAGGAAGGGCACCGCCAGCGTATCCACGATCAGCGTCCGTTCGATGCCGAACCGCCCGGCGAAGTGTGCCGTGATGGGAACGGAGAGCAGCAGCGCGAGGCCCATCATCAGGCCGTACCAGCGGACCGTGAGCGGGCCGAGATGCAGCAGCACGGGATGCATCGCTCCGAGTATAGCACCCGCGCGCACGGGCCGGCCGCGGGCGAGCCCGGCGCGCCGGTGTCAGGGGCAGGCGGCCACGGCCTCGATCTCCAGCAGGTAGTCGGGCGTCGCGAGGCTCGCCACGACGACGAACGTGTTCGGGGGAAAGTACGTCTGGAAGTAGCGCGCCCGCACCTCGGCGATCTTCTGGCGATACGCCAGGCTCGTCGTGTACGTGGTCATCTTGACCACCTGGTCGAGCGACGACCCGGCCGAGGCGAGCACCGCCTTCAGGTTCTCGAACACCTGCACCGCCTGGGCCTCGATGTCGCCGCGGCCCACCAGCGCGCCGCCGGCGTCCTGCGCGACCTGCCCCGCGACGAACACGAGGTTGCCGGCCTTCGCCGCGTGCGAATACCCCGTGGTCCCGTGCACGCCCCGGACGTCCACTGCTTCCCGCTGCATCGGCCATCCCTCCCCAATCGCGGCTGATCTCGATCGACCGCGCGTCGTCGTGGAAACCAGGCTGTCCCGGCCATCCCGTGTGGCGCATCGCGGGCCGCCAACCGGCCGTCGGCCCGTCCGGCCACGTCGGATCGGTGTGCCCGCGCCCTGCGGTCGCGGCCCGGGCGTTGCGGACCGAGATGGCGACGTCGCCCCGGGACGCGTGGTTCACGCCGCTCCGATTCCCCCGTCCGGAAGAGTCCGTGGCGCCGGCGGACAACACCTTCTCGCGCGTTGCGTGCCGGCGGCTCGCGGCGGTCCGGGTCTCCGCGCGTCGGGCGCAAATCGCGCAGCTCCGGGCCGGCTCGCTGGAGCCCCGCGCGAGCCACGAGGATCGCCACGCGCGGCGTGGAGCGGGCCGCCGGCGACGGCGGGCTGCCTCGACGCGCCGGCGCCCGGATGCTGCCGCGTCCATGCGATTCGTCGGATTGACACACCGGGGGGTCTGTGCTAGAGTTGGCTCAAACCGAATAGCAACTCTTATCGAGAGCGGTCGAGGGACGGGCCCGATGACACCCGGCAGCCTACCAGCGTCCCGGCTGGTGTGGTGCTAATTCCCGCGGAAGATCCAATTCCGGCAGATAAGAGGGAGCGATCCCCCTTCGCGGAGTTGGAGGGGGATTTTTGTTGCGCTCCGAGCCAGGGGACGAGGGAGGCGAGAGATGGCGGTAGACGGGCTGGCATGCCGGGAGTGCGGACAGCGCTACGCAGCCGAGCCGATCTTTGTCTGCGAGCGCTGCTTCGGCCCCTTGGAGGTACAGTACACGCAGGGCGATCTCGACGGGCGGGAGCACCGCGACCGGATCGTGCGCGGCCCCGCGTCGATCTGGCGCTACCAGGACTTCCTCCCGGTGTCGCGCGTCCCCGAGTGGGACCTCGCGCCCGGCTACACGCCGCTCGTCCGGGCCGACCGCCTCGGCCGGGCCCTCGGGCTCCGGAACCTCTACCTGAAGAACGATACGCGCAACCCCACGTGGTCGTTCAAGGACCGCGTCGTCGCGGTTGCGCTCGCGGCCGCGCGGCAGTTCGAGTTCGCCGTGCTGTCCTGCGCCAGCACCGGGAATCTCGCGAACGCCGTCGCCGCGCACGCCGCGAAGGCGGGCCTGCGCGCGGTGGTGTTCATCCCCAAGGGCCTCGAGCGGGCCAAGGTCGTGACCACCGCGGTCTACCGCCCGACGGTCGTCGAGGTCGAAGGCACGTACGATGACGTGAACCGCCTGTGCCTCGAGATCGGCGAGGAGCACCGCTGGGCGATCGCCAACGTCAACCTGCGTCCCTACTACTCCGAGGGCGCGAAGACGCTCGCCTTCGAGGTCGCCGAGCAGCTCGGCTGGCGGGCGCCGGACCGTGTTGTCGTGCCCGTCGGCTCGGGCAACATGTTTGTGAAGATCCACAAGGGGTTCGAGGAGTTCCAGCGCGCGGGCGTGATCCCCCGCCACACCGTCCGGATGACGGCGGCCCAGGCGGAGGGGTGCGGCCCGATCGCGGCGGCCTACCGCGAGAACGCCGATCGGGTGCTCCCGGTCAAGCCCAACACCGTCGCGAAGTCGCTCGCGATCGGGAGCCCCGCCGACGGGGGGTACGTGCTCGATCTGGCGCGGCGCACCGGCGGCGCCGTCGAGTCGGTGACGGACGGCGAGGTCGTGGACGCGATCCGGCTGCTGGGGGAGACCGAGGGCCTCTTTACCGAGCCCGCCGGCGGCGTGACGATCGGGGTGCTGCGGAAGCTGGCGGCCGCCGGCGCGATCGATCCGGACGAGGTCGTGGTGGCGTACATCACCGGCATCGGGCTCAAGGCGATCGAGGCGGTCGAGCACGTCGTGGATGCGGCGGTGACGATCAAGCCCACGCTCGCGTCGTTCGAGGAGCGCGTGCTGGCGCTGGCCGGCACGTAGGGCAGCATGGCAGCGGTGGCATCGGAGCCATGGTCACCTCGCCCGCTGAGAGGCGCGACAGGAGGCAGACAGCATGGCGGTCCACGTGCGTATCCCCACCCCGCTGCGCCGGCTGACGAACGGTGAGCGCGTGATCCAAGTCCACGCCGCCGATCTCGGGCAGGCGATCGATGAGCTGGATCGGCGGTACCCGGGGATCCGCTCGCGGATCCTCGATGAGCGGGGCGAGGTGCTGCAGTTCGTCAACATCTTCGTGAACGAGCAGGACATCCGGTTCCTCGGCGGGCTGCGCACCCGGCTGACCGATGGGGCCGAGGTGTCGATCATCCCCGCGATGGCCGGCGGCGCCTAGGGACACACCCCTCCCGCGACGAATTCGCCCCTCGTATGACGTGTCGCTTCCCCGATCGCGGGCGCGGCGCGCGCCCGAGCCGCCAGCGCCCTGGTGCCGGTATCCGAGAGCGGTACAGAGAGGGGACGGGGTCTGCCCGGGGTGGACGCTTGGCCTCGACCGGAGGAAGCCCTGCGAGGCCTGGATCCCGCCGGGCCTGCGGCCCTCCGGTCGACGCAGCCGCTACCGTCGGGTCGCCGCGCCGACCCGACGACCGCGCCGGCGGGGAGCGGAGGGCAGGCCCCGCCCCACAAGCGTATCTCTCGGCGGACGGATGAGACGGAAGACCGACAGGATCGCGCGCCCGGGGCGGGCATGAGCGCGAAGGCGCAGTCCGAGCAGCCAGGCCCGCGCGCGCCGTCGGAGCTCGTCCGGCGCGTCGAGGGGCTCCGCGCGCAGCTTCGCTACCACAGCCACCGGTACTACGTGCTCGACGCGCCGGAGATCTCCGACGAGGCGTACGACGCCTTGATGCAGGAGCTCCGGGACCTCGAGGCCATGCACCCGGAGCTCGTGACGCCCGACTCGCCCACCCAGCGGGTCGGCGCGCCGCCCGCGGCGGCGTTCCGGCCGGTCCGGCACCGGGAGCCGATGCTCAGCCTGGCGAACGCGTTCGACGAGGACGAGCTGCGGGCCTGGCACAGGCGGATCACCGCGGCGCTGGGCGGACAGGCCGTGGCGTTTACCTGCGAGCTGAAGTTCGACGGGGCCGCGGTGTCCTTGGTGTACGAGCACGGCGTGTTTGCCCGCGGCGCCACCCGCGGGGACGGCGTCCAGGGCGAAGACGTCACGGCCAACCTGCGGACGGTCCGGTCCCTGCCGCTGCGCCTCCACGACCGCGAGGGGGCGCCGGCGCTCGTCGAGGTGCGCGGCGAGATCTACCTGCCGCTGGCGGCGTTGGACGCGATCAACGAGGAGCGGATCGGCGCGGGGCAGACGCCGTTTGCCAACTCTCGAAACGCGGCCGCGGGCTCGCTCCGGCAGCTCGATCCGGCCGTGACCGCGAGGCGCCCGCTGCAGCTCTCCGTGTACCAGGTCGGCGAGGCGCAGGGCCGTCCCTTCCGGACACACTCGCAGGCGCTCGCGTGGGCGCGGGAGGCCGGCTTCCCGGTCAGCGACGAGGTGCGGCGCGCCGGGTCGTTCGAGGAGATCCTCGCCTACATTCGGGAGTGGTCGGCGCGCCGGGCGACGCTGCCGTTTGGGGCCGACGGCGTCGTGGTGAAAGTCGACTCCGTCGACCAGCAGGCGGAGCTGGGCGCGACGGCCCAGGCGCCGCGCTGGGCGATCGCCTACAAGTTCCCGGCCGAGGAGGCGGAGACGCGGGTGCGGGAGATCCGGGTGCAGGTGGGCCGCACCGGTGCGCTCACGCCGGTGGCGGACCTGGAGCCCGTGCGCGTCACCGGGGTGGTCGTGCGCCGCGCGACGCTGCACAACGAGGATGAGCTGCGGCGGAAGGATGTCCGCATCGGCGACGCGGTGGTGGTGCGGCGCGCCGGGGAGGTGATCCCCGAGGTCGTCCGCGTGCTGACGGAGAAGCGAACCGGCGCGGAGCGCCCGTTCGATATGCCGGCGTGCTGCCCGGTGTGCGGCGCGCCGGTCGAGCGGCCGGCCGGCGAAGCGGTGGCGCGGTGCACGGGCGGCGCCTCGTGTCCTGCCCAGGTGCTCGAGCTGCTCATGCACTTCGGATCGCGCGAGGCGCTCGACATCGACGGCGTGGGGCCCAAGCTGCTCAGGCAGCTCCTGGACCGCGGGCTGGTCGCGGACCCCGCGGACCTGTTCCGTCTCACCAAGGAGCAGGTGCTGGGGCTGGACCGGATGGCGGACAAGTCGGCGGACAACGTGCTGGCGGCGATCGATCGTGCCCGCCGTCCGGCGCTGGCGCGCCTCGTCTACGGCCTGGGCATCCGCCACGTGGGCCTGCACGTGGCGGAGGTACTGGCCGCCCACTTTCAGGACCTCGACGCGCTGAGCGCGGCCTCGTTCGAAGCGGTGCGGGACGTCCCGGGGATCGGGCCGGCGATCGCCGCGAGCGTGGTCGAGTACTTCCAGCGGCCCTCGACCCGGACGCTCCTCCGAAAGCTCGCGGCGGTGGGTGTGCGGCCCGAGGGGCGCCCCGCCCGCGGCGGCCGCCTGGCCGGCAAGACGGTGGTGTTCACCGGGACGCTCGGGCGCCTCACGCGGCGCGAGGCCGCCGACCGGGTGCGGGCGCTCGGCGGAACGGTCGGCGACAGCGTCGGCCGTCGCACCGACTACCTCGTCGTGGGCGCGGACCCCGGCAGCAAGCTCGACCGTGCGCGGAAGCTCGGGGTCACGGTGCTCGACGAGACGCGGTTCCTCGAGCTGACCGGCGGGTCACCGTGAGCGCCGCGCCGCGATGGTGAGGAGGCGCGCGCCGGGTCCTGGACGCCGCGCCGGCGGGAGGGCACCTCGCCTGGGGCGGCTGGCGCTCCTGCTGGTGCTCGCCGCGGCGGCGGCCGTCGCGGTGCGGCTCGCCCTGCCGCGGCCCGCGGCCGTGGACGTGTTCTTCGTCCGCTACGATCCGGCCACGCATGCCGGGACGCTCGTCCGCGTCCGCCGGGCCGCGGGGTCCGGAGGGACGAGCGCGCTCCTCCGGTTCGCCCTCCGCGACCTGATCGCCGGCCCGACGCCCGAGGAGCAGCGCCGCGGCATCACGAGCGAGATCCCGCGGGGCACGGCGCTGCGGAGCGTCCGTATCCAGGGCGGGGTCGCCACCGTGGACCTCACCGCGCCGTTCGCGAGCGGCGGAGGCAGCACGAGCATGCAGGCGCGCCTGTGGCAGGTCGTCTACACCGGGACGCAGTTCCGGCAGGCGTCCGAGGTGCAGATCCTGCTCGACGGGCGCCGCGTGCCGGCGCTCGGCGGCGAGGGGCTGATGATCGGCGCGCCGCTGCGCCGGCCCGCGTCGCCCCCGACGTTCTGATCCGCGCCGCGCGCCCGGGACGCGCCCGAGCATGCCGGCCTCCCGGCAGGTCCGCTCTCCGCGATGGGCGAATAGCCGGACGATGCCCAAAGAGGTCTACGCCGACGAGATCGAGCGGTTCCTCGCGGCCGTGGAGGGCGTCGCGTCGGCGCGCGTCTTCGCGACGCCGGCGGGCGACATCGACCGCATCTACGTGACCGCAGAGAACGCCGCCGACACCCGCGAGGTCCGGCGGGCGGTGGCCGCCGCCCTCGTCTCCACGTACGGCGTGCCGGTCGACCCCTCGCGCATCCGGGTGGCCCTGTTCCGCGAAGGCCTCCGGCCCACCGAGATCCCGCGCTTCCAGATCGTGCGCGTGGAGGAGACCGTCGCATCCGGCGAGGTATCCGCTGCGGTGCGGATCGCGTGGGTCCGGGGCGGGGAGGAGAAGGCGGCGACGGGGCGGGCCCGGGGGCCGGCCGGGCCGGCGCACCGGCTGCAGACGCTGGCCGCGGCGACCGTCGAGGCGGTCTGCGAGGCGCTCGACCCAGCTCACCGGCGGATCACCGTGCAGCAGGCCGCCTTCGCGACGTTCCTCGACCGGCCGGTTGCGCTCGTCGGGCTCGCGATCGCAACGCCGCAGGGACCCGAGATCTGCATGGGCGCCGTCCCCCAGGACGAGCTTCCGGAGGCGATCGTGGCCGCCGCCCTGGACGGCGTGACCCGATGGCTCCTCAGGACCGCGCTCGCGAGCGCGCCGCTCCACGGCGCGGACCGCCGCCAGCGGCTCGAGGAGATGCGCCACTTCGTCCGCGCCTCGGAACGCGGCGGCGCCGTGGCGACCGGACACATCGCCGACGCGGCCGCGCCCGACCGACCGCCGGAGCCCGGCCGGCCGGGCCCCGCCGAGCGCGCCCCCGGCGGCGACGGAGGAAGCCCGCCCGGGCCGCCGGACTCCCGCGCGGAGGCGCAGGCCGGCGCGGGATCCGTCCGCGCGCGCGCGGACGGAGGTGTTCCCGGCGGCCTCTCCGAGGATCCCGACGTGGTGGTGGACCTCAGCGAGATTCGCCCAACCCAGACGCATGCTGCTCCGAGAGGAGGCGCCGCGATGTCCGTGCACCAGGAGCCGGCCCGCGGGGATGTTGCCCCGCCGCGTGGCCGTGCCAGCATGGAGGACGCATTCTACCAGCCGCTGGTCGAGGGCCGGATCCCGGTGCACCTTCGCTGCCGGGACGGCTACGAGCTGCCCCGCGCGATCATCAAGGACGCCGGCCCGTACAGCCTCATCGTGGAGACACCGGCCGGCACGGAGCTCGTCTTCAAGCACGGCATCATCTCGATCCGCATCCTGCCCGCGCAGAGCCCGGAGGCCTGACCCGCGTGCCCGACCGCCCTGACCGCCTCGAGGAGCTCCGGGCGCGGCGCGCCCGGATCGAGGAGGGCGGCGGTCCCGAGCGGACAGCCCGGCAGCACGCCTCCGGCAAGCTCACCGCGCGCGAGCGCCTGGCGGAGCTGCTGGACCCCGGGACGTTCGTCGAGCTGGACCGGTTCGTCACACACCGCGCCACGGCGTTCGGCATGGACAGGGTCGAGGCGCCCGCCGACGGCGTCGTGACCGGCTACGGAGCGGTCGACGGCCGGCTCACGTACGTGTTCTCGCAGGACTTCACGGTGCTGGGCGGGTCGCTCGGCGAGGGGCACGCCCAGAAGATCTGCAAGATCATGGATCTGGCCCTCCGGAGCGGCGCGCCCGTGATCGGCCTCAACGACTCCGGAGGAGCCCGGATCCAGGAAGGCGTCGCGGCGCTCGGCGGGTACGCGGAGATCTTCCTGCGGAACACGCTGGCGAGCGGCGTCGTCCCCCAGATCTCCGCGATCATGGGGCCGTGCGCCGGCGGCGCGGTGTACTCGCCCGCGATCACGGACTTCACGATCATGGTCCGCGGGACGAGCTACATGTTCGTTACCGGCCCGCAGGTGGTGAAGGCCGTGACGCACGAAGACGTCACGTTGGAGGACCTCGGGGGCGCGGAGGTCCACGCGGGCAAGAGCGGCGTGGCCCACTTCATCGCCGAGAGCGATGCCGACTGCCTCCACCTGATCCGCCGCCTCCTCGGCTACCTCCCACAGAACAACCTCGAGGCGCCCCCGCGCCGTCCGTGCGGCGACGATCCGCGCCGGATGGACGCGGCGCTCGACTCGCTCGTGCCCGAGGATCCGCACCGGCCGTACGACATGCGCGATGTGATCGCGCACGTGGTCGACGAGGGAGAGTTCCTCGAAGTCCAGCAGCACTTCGCGCAGAACCTCGTGGTGGGCTTTGCCCGGCTCGGGGGCCGGGCGGTCGGCATCGTCGCGCAGCAGCCCGCGGTGCTGGCCGGTGTGCTGGACATCAACAGCTCGGTGAAGGGCGCCCGCTTCGTGCGGTTCTGCGATGCTTTCAACATCCCGCTCGTCACGTTCGTGGACGTCCCCGGGTTCCTCCCCGGGACCGAGCAGGAGCACGGCGGGATCATCAGGCACGGGGCCAAGCTGCTCTTCGCGTACTGCGAGGCGACCGTGCCGAAACTCGCGGTGATCACGCGCAAGGCGTACGGCGGCGCCTACGATGTGATGTCGAGCAAGCACATCCGCGGCGACCTGAACCTCGCCTGGCCGACCGCGGAGATCGCCGTCATGGGGCCGGAGGGCGCGATCGACATCATCTTCCGCCGCGAGCTGGAGGAGGCGCCGGACCGCGAGGCCGCGCGGGCGCGGCTCGCGGCCGAGTACCGGGCGCAGTTTGCCAACCCGTACGTCGCGGCCAGCCGGGGGTACGTGGACGACATCATCGAGCCGCACGAGACCCGGCCGCGTCTCATCTCGGCGCTCGAGATGCTCGCGGGCAAGCGCGACCGGAACCCCCCGAAGAAGCATGGAAACATCCCGCTGTAGTGCAGCACCGTGGGAGCTGCTGGTCTTCGCGGCGGCGGGGAAGGGTGGGCGGGGAGGCCGAGGACAGATCCCGCACCCTCCCGGGCCTGCCGCGGCACCGCTCCTACGCTGACTTGCTCCGCGGCATGACTCCGCGGCGCCTGCCGCGAAGTGGTCAGCGTGGCATCCAGGCCGATTCGCAAGGTCCTCATCGCCAACCGGGCTGAGATCGCGCTGCGCGTGATCCGGGCCTGCCGCGCCCGGGGCATCGCGACGGTGGCGATCTACAGCGATCCCGATCGAGCCGCCCCGCACGTGCACGCGGCGGACGAAGCGTACCGCGTGGGCCCGGCGCCGGCCGCGGACTCCTACCTCCGCATCGACCGGATCGTCAGCGCGGCGTGCCGGGCCGGCGCCGACGCCGTCCATCCGGGCTACGGGTTCCTCGCCGAAAACCCGGCCTTCGCCGCGGCGTGCCGCCGGGCCGGCCTCGTCTTCATCGGCCCGCCGGAGGAGGCGCTCGCGCTGTGCGGGGACAAGGCAGAGACCCGGCGCGCCGTGCGAGGGGCCGGCGTCCCGGTGCTGCCGGGCACCGATCCGGTGGACGACGCGGCGGCGCGCGGGGCGGCGGAGCGCATCGGCTTCCCGCTCCTCATCAAGGCCGCCGCCGGCGGCGGGGGGAAGGGGATCCACCTCGTCCGGCAGCCGGAGGACCTCGCGGGCGCGCTGCGGCTGGCGCGCGGCGAGGCCCAGACCGCGTTCGGCGATCCGCGGGTGTACCTCGAGAGATGGGTGGAGCAGCCCCGCCACGTCGAGATCCAGGTGGCGGCCGACGCCCACGGCGGCGTGGTCCACCTCGGCGAGCGCGAGTGCTCCATCCAGCGCCGGCACCAAAAGGTGATCGAGGAAGCGCCCGCGCCTGGGCTCCCCGAGGGGCTGCGCGCGGCGATGGGCCGCGCGGCGGTGGCCGCCGCGCGGACCGTGGGGTACCGGAACGCCGGGACGGTCGAGTTCCTGGTGGCCGGCGACGAGTTCTACTTCCTCGAGATCAACGCGAGGCTGCAGGTCGAGCATCCGGTCACCGAGTGCATCACGGGCGTGGATCTCGTGGGCTGGCAGCTCGCGGTGGCCGCGGGCGAGCCGCTGCCGCTGCGGCAGGAGGACGTGGCGCCCCGGGGGCACGCGATCGAGTGCCGGATCTCGGCCGAGGACACCGAGGCCGGATTTATCCCGTGGGCCGGCCGCGTCAGCGACGTGCTGCTGCCGGGCGGGCCGGGCGTCCGCGTCGACGGCGCCCTGGCGCCGGGGATGGAGGTGACGCGCTTCTACGATCCGTTGCTGGCCAAGATCGTCACGTGGGCGGACACCCGCGAGGGAGCGATCGCGCGGATGGAGGCGGCCCTCCGCGAGATGGTCGTCACCGGCGTGCCGACGACGATCCCGTTCCACCTGTGGGCGCTCCGGCATCCGGCGTTTCGCGCGGGCGCGTACAGCACCCGGTTCGTGGAGGAGGAGTGGCCGCGTCGGCTGCCGGAGCTGCGCGCCGTGGCGGCGCTCGCGGCCGCGGTGCTCGCGTACCGCAGAGACCGCACCCCGCTGCTCCCAGCCCAGGACGCGGGGGCGTGGGCGGCGTGGGCCCGGCACGACGCGGTCTGCCGCGCAGACAGCCGGTGAAGAGCAGCTACGTGGTGCGCCTCGGCGGCGACCGCCTCGAGGTCGTGGTGGAGGACGCCGGCGGGACGCTCGCCGTCTCGCTCGGCGGCTCGACATACCGTGTGGACGCGGCGGAGGTGGTGCCGGGGTGGCTCTCGCTCCTGGTCGACGGCCGGTCTCACCGCCTGGTCGTGGTCGAGCCCTCCGCCGGCGTCCGGCGCCCGGATGCGCCGGCGGGGCGCTGGAGGGTCCTGCTCGATGCGGAGACGTACGACGTGGAGGTGGGCCGTTCGACGCGCACCGGCGGGGGACCCGGCCGCTCCACCGCGCACGCCGGCGACGTCCGCGCGCCGATGCCGGGGCTCGTGGTGGCGCTCCCGGCCGCCGCGGGGCTGCGGGTCGAGAGCGGGCAGCCGCTCGTTATAATGGAGGCGATGAAGATGCAGATGGAGGTCCGGGCGCCGCGGGCCGGAACGGTCAGGCAGATCCACGTGGCGGCCGGACAGGAGGTAGCGGGGGGCCAGCTTCTCGCGACGCTCGAGTAGATCCCATCGGCGTTCCAGCCGGATCCCGTCGCCGGAGCAGCGGGAGAGGATCTCTGGAGGGAGCGGCATATGGCGAACGGGGACTCTCGCACGCGGTGGGAGGCGGAGACGCTCCGCCCGGCGCTGGCCCGCGCACCCGAGCGGCGGGAGGTCTTCGAGACCTCCTCCGGGATCCCGATCCGCCGGCTCTACACGCCGGAGGACATCGCGGCGCTCGACTACGACCGCGACCTCGGCTACCCGGGCGAGTACCCCTACACGCGCGGCATCTATCCGACGATGTACCGGGGCCGCCTCTGGACGATGCGGCAGTACGCCGGGTACGCGGGCGCCGAAGAGTCGAACCGCCGCTTCCGGTACCTGCTCGGGCAGGGTCAGACGGGGCTCTCCGTCGCGTTCGACCTGCCGACGCAGATGGGATACGATTCCGACCACCCCCTGGCCGAGGCGGAAGTCGGGAAGGTCGGCGTCGCGATCGACTCCCTCGCCGACATGGAGGTGCTGTTCGACGGCATCCCGCTCGACCGGGTGAGCACGTCGATGACGATCAACGCCACGGCCGCGATCCTGCTCTGCATGTACATCGCCGTGGGGGAGCGGCAGGGCGTGCCGCCGGAGCGGCTGGACGGCACCATCCAGAACGACATCCTGAAGGAGTACATCGCCCGCGGCACCTACATCTACCCCCCGGCCCCATCTCTGCGCCTCGTCACCGACACGCTCGGGTTCTGCGCCGACCGCCTGCCGCGCTGGAACCCCATCAGCATCAGCGGCTACCATATCCGGGAGGCGGGCGCCACCGCGGTGCAGGAGGTCGCGTTCACCCTCGGCAACGCGGTCGCCTACCTGGAGGCCGCGCAGCGCGCCGGGCTCGCCGCCGACCGGATCGCCCCGCGCCTCGCGTTCTTCTTCGACGCGCAGATGCAGTTCTTCGAGGAGGTCGCCAAGTACCGCGCGGCCCGGCGCCTGTGGGCCCGGATCGCGCGGGAGCGGTTCGGGGCCCGCGACCCACGCTCGTGGATGCTCCGCTTCCACACGCAGACGGCCGGGGTGGCCCTGACCGCGCAGCAACCGGACAACAACGTCGTCCGCGTGACCCTGCAGGCCCTCGCCGCGGTGCTGGGAGGCACCCAGTCCCTCCACACCAACGCCCGCGACGAGGCCCTCGCCCTGCCCACCGATGAGGCGGCTGTCCTCGCGCTGCGGACGCAGCAGATCATCGCGTACGAGACCGGCGTGGCCGACACCGTGGACCCGCTCGCAGGGTCCTTCTACGTGGAGGCCCTGACCACGGAGATCGAGCGCCGCGCGCAGGCCTACCTCGACCGGATCGAGCAGGCCGGCGGGATGCTCCGGGCGATCGAGGAAGGCTACGTGCAGCGGGAGATCGGGGAGGCGGCGTACCGCGAGCAGCAGGAAGTGGAGGCCGGGCGCCGCGTGATCGTGGGCGTGAACCGCTTCCAGACCGCCGACGAGCCACCGCCGCCGCCGATCCTCCGCGTCGACCCGGCGGTCGTGGAGCGCCAGAAACGCCGCCTCCGCCGCGTGCGGGCGGAGCGGGACGGCGCGCGCGTCCGGGCAGCGCTGGATGGCCTCCGCGACGCTGCGGCCGGGCGGGAGAACGTGCTCCCGCACATCCTCGAGGCGGTCCGGGCGTATGCGACGATCGGGGAAATCTGCGATACGCTCCGCGCACGCTTCGGGGTCTACCGCCCGCCGGTCGGGGTATGAGGGCCGAGGGGCTGGCCGCGGCCGTGGTGGGCGGCTCCTCCCAGGCGGCCGCGCGGCTCATCTCGATCGTCGAGAGCCGCCCGGAGGAGGCGGTCCCCCTCCTGCGCGCGCTGCACCCGCACACCGGCCGAGCCTACGTCGTCGGCGTCACGGGCCCTCCGGGCGCCGGCAAGAGTACGCTCATCGATGCGCTCGTGCGTGAGGTCCGGCGGGGCGGAAGGCGGGTCGGGGTCGTAGCGGTGGACCCGACGAGCCCGTTTACCGGCGGCGCGATCCTGGGCGACCGGATCCGGATGCAGGACCACAGCACCGATCCCGGCGTGTTCGTGCGCAGCATGGCGACGCGCGGCCACCTCGGCGGGCTCGCCCCCGCGACGGCCGCCGCGGTCGGGGTGCTCGATGCCTACGGGTGCGACCTGGTGCTGGTGGAGACGGTGGGGGCCGGCCAGGCCGAGGTCGAGATCGCGAGCGCCGCGGACACCGTCGTGCTGGTCACGGTCCCGCATCTGGGCGACGCGGTGCAGGCGCTCAAGGCCGGGGTGATGGAGATCGGCGACCTCTTCGTGGTGAACAAGGCCGATCGCGGGGACGCCGGCCGGACGGCCGCCGAGATCCGGGCGACGCTCAGCCTGGCCCCGGCCCGGGACGGCTGGACGCCGCCCGTGCTGCTCGCCACCGCGACCGAGGGCACCGGTGTCGCGGAGCTTCTTCGGGCGATCGGGGAGCACCGGGCGTACCAGGAGGCGCGCGGCCTCCTGGCGGAGCGGCGCCGGGCGCGCCGGAGGCGGGAGATCCTTCGTATCGTGGACGACCGGCTCCGCGCGCAGGTCCTCCGGCGCGCCGGGGATGCGCGTCTCGACGAGCTCGCCGCACGCGTGGCGTCCGGCGAGCTGGACCCCTACGCGGCGGCGGAAGAGCTTCTGGCGCAGGCGAGGCTCGGGTGAAGCGCCCCCCCGCCGTGCGCCTCCGGCACCTCGCCGTGGTCGTCCCGACCCTGGACGCGGCCGATCGGGACTACGGGCCCCGGCTGGGCCTCTCGCCGTGCGGTCGGGAGACGGTGCCCACCGAGGGCACCCGGGTCTCGTTCGCTCCCATCGGAAGCTCTCGGATCGAGTTCCTGGAGCCGGCGGGCGATGGCGCCCTCACGCGGTTCCTGGCCAGACGCGGCGCCGGCGTCCACCACGTGGCCCTGGAGGTGCCGGACCTCGGGGCCGCGATGATGCGTGCCCGCGCCGCGGGGCTTCGGCTGATCGACCCGGCGCCCAGGCCCGGCGCGCAGGGTACCCGGGTCGCGTTCGTCCACCCGTCGACGACCCACGGCCTGCTCGTCGAGCTTGTCGAGCGGCCCGCGGGCGACGAGTAGGGTTCTCGACCTGCCCGCACTCCCGGCCGCCGCGGCCTTGCTTACCCCTTGGAGCGTCGTCCGGGAAGAGAATCCCGGACCCCCACCTCTTCGGCGATGCCTCCGGACGCCAACGCAGATGCTAGCATTGAATCGAGTCTATATGATATAATCCGCCCAGTAGAAAGAAGTCTATAACTGGACTCGCCCCTCCCTTCGTCGCAGCGCACGTAGCCCTTGCCTGGCTAGACCGGACTCATCCGTCCTCTGGCACGTCGATCCGGGCGGCGGGGCCTCCTTGCGGCCGGCCCCTCCGGGCTCATGCGCGGGAGAAGGGGGGAGGGCAGTGTCACCGGACGCGCACGCTCAAGCCGTTCAGCGTCCCGGCGAGGAGTTCGCCAGGCGATGGGCGGCTCTCAACCGGCGGTCGCCGGTTCCCGCAGTGCCCGTCTGGAACCTTCAAACGGGATTTGCCAGGAGCGCAGGCGCTTTGAGCCGGCGCCTGGCCGATTCTTCCGTGCTCGCCCGCGGGCTGCGCGCCGGGGCCGGGTATCCCGCTCTTCTCGTCTACGCGCTGCTCTGCTTCATCCTCCCCGGGCTGGCGATCGACGGCACATGGGGATTCCCGCTGGGCTGGACGGTGTACGTCTCCGCGGACGGGCACACCCGCCCGTACGTGTCGTTTCGCCGGACGGTCCGGGCCGTGCTCGCGGCGAACCGGATCACGCTCCACGACGGAGACCGGGTGACGCCGTCCCCGGACGCCGTCATCTGGCCGGGGGTCCGGATCGCCGTCGTCCGGGCGGTGCCCGCGGTCCTGATCGTCGGCGGCGTGTCCCGGCCGATCCGGGTCGCTGCCACCACCGTCCGCGACGCGCTCGAGCGGCTCGCCATTTCTGTCCGTCCCCTGGACCAGGTGTCTCCCGACCCATCGGCGTCGCTGAGGCCAGGCGCGGCGATCCGGATCGTGCGCCGGGAGTGGCGATCGCGGGTGGAGCGGAGGGAGATCCCGTTCCCCTCCCGGGTCGTGGCCGACGCGAGCCTCTTCAAGGGGAACCGGATCCTCCGCTCGCCGGGCCGGCCCGGGCTCCAGGCGCGCACCGTTCGCGTGCTCTACGCCGACGGCCGTCCCATCGCGGCGGAGCCGCTGGCTTGGACAGTCGTCCGGGAGCCGGTCGCGCGGGTAACCGCGGTCGGTACCCGCGCCATGATCGCGTCGCGGGGAGCCTTTGCCGGCCGCGAGTACCTGATGATGGAGGCCACCGCCTACTATCCGGGCCCCAATAACTACGGCGGCGGGGTGGGACCGCGCACCGCGATCGGGATGGTCGCGCAGCGCGGGATCGTCGCGGTGGATCCCTCGGTCATCCCGCTCGGCACGCGCCTGTTCATCGACGGATACGGCTACGCCGTCGCCGGGGATACCGGGGGCCAGATCCAGGGGATGCGGATCGACCTCTGCTACAATTCGTTTGATGAGGCGATCCACTTCGGCCGCCGGAGAGTCAGGGTCTACCTGCTGGGCAAGCAGTGAGGGGGAGGGGTGGGGCCGGGCCGCTCCCGGCAAGCGCTCCGCCGCTCCCGCCTCACGCGGCGCCGCGCCGGCCGTTCTCGCGACCCCGGAGGGAACCCGGGCGGTTCTCCGGCGGTTCGGCATCCGGCCGTCCAAGCGCTGGGGCCAGCACTTCCTCGTCAGCCAGCGCGCCCTGGAGCAGATCCTCGGCGCGGCGCAGCTCTCTCCCGCCGATAGCGTGCTCGAGATCGGGGCTGGGATCGGCACCCTCACCGCGGCGCTCGCCGCCCGCGCCGGCCGGGTGGCCGCGATCGAGGTGGACTCGCGTCTCCTCCCGGCGCTCGCGGCGGCCGTGGATGCGTACCCGCACGTGCGGATCGTGCCGGCGGATGCCCTGGAAGCCGACCTCGCATCCCTGGTCGTGGACCTGTGCGGGGGGGCGCGTAAGGCCGTGTCCAACTTGCCGTACAACGTCGCCGCCCCGGTGCTCTTGCGGCTCCTCGACCCCGGCCTGCGCCTCGCGCTGATCGTCGTCACCGTGCAGAGGGAAGTCGCCGAGCGGATCACGGCCGCGCCCGGCACCGCGGCATACGGCCGTCTGTCCGTCGTCGTCCGATACCGGGCCGCCGCGCGCATCGTCTCGCGCGTCCCACCGGGAGCGTTTCTCCCGCCGCCCGAGGTGGAGTCGGCGATCGTGGAGCTGAGGCCGCACCCGCGTCCGCCGGCGGCCGTGCCGGACGAGCACGAGTTCCTTCGGATCGTGGCGGCCGGCTTCGGGCATCGCCGGAAGACGCTCGCAAACGCGCTGGCTCGCGGCCTGGGCCTCCGGCCCCGGATCGCTGAGGCGGCGTGCGGAGCGGCCGGCGTGGATCCCCGGACGCGCGCGGAAACGCTGGACGTGGAGGCGTTCGCCGCGCTCGCGCGAGCGCTGCATCCCCTCCGGCCGGACGAGCGGAGCACGGGCGGCCCCCGCGATGCTCCTGCGCCGCCGTTGGGCTGACAGGACGGCACAGCCAGCGCGGCAGCGCGGCGGGTCCGTGGCAGCAACGGGCGTCGCACCCGCTCTCGCCCGCCCCGACCGACGCGAGGTGTGCTGATGCATGATCTCCGAGGGCTGACGAAGGTCGCGCACAGACGGATCGGCTGCGGGGGTGCCCCGCGCTTCCGGTCGGGCAGCGGAGCCCCACCCCAACGAATCGCCGTTCCCCCGCGATTCGTCGGGGCCCCGGGAGGGCGCGCGGGGCAGCCCCCGCCGCATCCCCTCGCGGAACGTGCGCGACGCCGCGCCGGCTAGTGCGCGCTGTGCCTCGGAGCGGCCGCGGGATGGCGAGGCGCCGGGTCCGACGCGGCGGACGGCTGCGAGGGATCCGTGATCACCGGCGGGCCATCCAGATAGTGCCGGCCCAGGATCAGCGTCAGCTCCGGTCCGTCGCCGGCGGGCCTTGCGATGATGCGGCGGACGTCCAGCGCCGCGGCGATGACCCTCGCGACCCGCGGATCTCCCCGGTGCACGATCAGCACGGTCTCCGCCGCGTCCGCCGCGGTCGCCACCCGGACCACGCGGACGCCGAGCGCGTCCAGCCGCGCCAGCGGGTCCGCCGACGCGTCCCGGCCGGGCGTGGCGTTCAGGACCTCGATCGTGACGTGCGCCAGGACTTCCGGATCGACCCCGTAGAACATGCGGGCGACGACGGCGCGGTCTTGGGCGGGGTCCGGGAGCCAGTACCCCGCGTACCCGCCGAACCTCCCGGGCAGCGTCTCGCGTACGAGCGAGCCGCGCGGGAGGCGCGCGCCGAACCACGCCAGGGCGATGAGCTGGTCCGGCCGGAGGTTCGTGCTGACGTCGTCGTGGAACACGTTGAGGATGCGCTGCGCCCGCAGGACCACCCGCGGCTTGCGCAGCTCGTCGAGCAGGGCGTTCAGCAGCTGTTGCTGACGCTGCACGCGGCCGATGTCGCCGAGAGCGTCGTGGCGGTACCGGGCGTAGCCCACCGCGTCCCGGCCGCCCAGCCGGCGGTTGCCCTTCTTCAGGTGGATGTGCAGGCCATCCCAGTTGTCGTCGTAGTTGAGATCCTGGTCGATGCGGAGCGTGACGCCGCCCACCGCGTCGATGAGGTGCACGAAGCCGCGCTCACTGATCTCGATGTAGTACGGGAAGCGGACGCCGAGAAGGTTCTGCACGGTGCGCACGGCGAGCGCGCCGCCGCCGTAGGCGTGCGCGGCGTTGATCTTGTCGAAGCCGTGTCCCGGGATCGGCGCGCGCGTGTCCCGCGGGATGCTGAGCAGCGAGATGCGGCGGGACGCCGGGTCGAAGCTCGCGGCGATCAGCGTATCGGTGCGGCTCACCGGGTAGATGACACGGGGATCCCGATCGCTCACCGTGCGATCGAGCCCCATGATCAGGATGTTGGTCCGCCCCGTCAGGCGAAGGGGCCAGCCGAACGTCGGTCCGCTCGGCGCGGCATGGAGCGCGATCCAGACCGCGGCGCCGCCGATCACGCACGCGAACGCGAGCAGGGATCCGTACAGCGACCATCGCACGACCCGGAACCACGGCGGCCGAGGTGGAACGGAGCGCGGAGCGCCGGCCGCCGGAGGCGGCGGAGACGTTGCCATCACCCACATGATAGGTCTTTTCGATGGGGTGTCAAGGCGCGCGATGCGGGGGAAAATTCAACCGGACTCGCGGGGGCAGGAAGATGCCCATGCGGCGAGAACTCTCCCCACGGCAGGCGCGGTCGCTGCGGCGGAGGAGTGCCGGAGATGCACCGGTCGCGAACAGCGCCCATAGACCCACGGTTTCCCCTCCCCGTGGTTTTCCCCCGCGGAGGTCACCGAACGGTGGCCCCGCGGGTTGCATTTTGGGGCCGCACGGGGTGTGCGCGGCCGGCCGTCTCCCCCGTCCTGCGGGAGGGAGCAGGAAGGAGGGTATCGGGTTGAAGGAACTGCGCCTCAACGCCTACGCGAAGATCAACCTCACGCTCGACGTTCTGGGCGATCGCCCCGACGGATACCACGACATCGAAACCGTGCTGCATACCGTGGAGTTGCACGATTCGATCATTCTGCGAGAGGATGGCGAGGGCATCACGATCCGGTGCGCCAGCCCCGACGTCCCCGACGACACGCAGAACATCGTGTACCGCGCCGCGCAGCTCCTCAAGGAGACGTTTCACATCCCGCGAGGCGTGGAGGTCGAGCTCACGAAATGCATCCCGATCTCATCCGGCCTCGGCGGTGGCTCCAGCGACGCCGCCGTCACGCTGCTCGGCCTCGCGCAGATGTGGAAACTCCGCCTGAGCGACCGGCAGCTCATCGAGCTGGCGGGCAAGATCGGCTCGGACGTGCCGTTCTTCCTCCTCGGCGGCGCGGCGCTGGCGATGGGACGCGGCGAGCGCATCCGCCTGCTGCGGCCGCTGCCCACCACGTGGGTCGTGCTGGCTCGGCCACCGATCCCCGTCTCCACCGAGTGGGCGTACAAGACGCTGGATCACGCCGCGGTGCGGCGGCGCCCCGATACGGCGGCGGTGGTGCGCGCGCTCGATGCCGAGGATCCGGCTACCATCGGCCGGCTGCTCTGCAACGTCTTCGAGGATGTGGTCGTCGCGCACCACCCGGTCATCGGCGAGGTCCGTGATCGGATGCTGGCGCATCGCCCGCTCGGGGTCTCGCTCTCCGGGACCGGGCCGGTCCTCTTTGCCCTGGCCGCCAACGAGGCCGCCGCGCGCGAGCTCGGCACGGCGCTGTCCTCCTGGCGTCCGGAGCTGGAAGTCTTTGTGACGCGGACCTTCGCGGAGGAGCGATAACCCCAGGCCATGGGCCCGCGAGCCACCGCACGCGTTCGCCCTCCGACCGGTCGCTGAGGCGATGCAGCGTGCGGAGGCTCCCGGGCCGCCCGGGGTCGCCCTGTACCCCAGGATCGATGCGGTGGTGCTTGCCGGCGGACGGCCGGACCCGTCGCTGGCCGGGGCGATGCGCCCCAAGGCCTTTGCGCGCGTGGGCGGCCGGGCGATCGTGGCGCATGTGCTCGACGCGCTGCGCGGGACGCCGCGGATCGGCAGGATCGCGCTCGTCGGCCCGCTGCCGCTCCCACCCGACATCAGCGCGCGCGTGGACACACCCGTCGAGGAGCACGGCAGCCTCCCGGCGAACGTGGCGGCCGGCCTCGCGGCCCTCGGAGGGAACGCGCCTGTGCTCGCCGTCCCGGCCGACATCCCCCTCCTCAGCCGCCGCGGCGTCGAGGCCTTCCTCGACGGGGCCGCGCGGCTCGACGGCGACGCCTGGTACGCGGCCATCCCCCGCGAGGACGTGGACCGGGAGTTCCCCGGAGCGCGCAAGACGTTCATCCGGCTCGCCGACGGCGTGTTCTGCGCCGGGAACCTCATCCTCGTGCGGCCGCAGGCGTTTGCGCGCGCGCGGCCGATGATCGATCGGGCGATCCGCGCGCGCAAGAACCCCTGGGCCCTCGCCACGCTGTTTGGGCCCTGGGCGCTCATAGGCATCGTGACGGGGCGGCTCACGCTCTCTGCGCTCGAGGAGCGCGTCGCGCGAATCGCGGGGATCCGCGTGCGGGCGGTGATCTGTCGATGTCCGGAATGCGCGATCGACGTGGACGGCCGGGCGAGCCTGGAGTTCGCGGAGCGTCACCTCGCGGAGCGCCGGAGCATGGTCGCGCAGCCGCGCCACGAGATGGAGATGGAGACCCGGTGAGTGCGCCCGCGCGGCGGGGGGCACGGGCGTCCGTGGCCGAAGGGCGCGCCGCGACGGTGCTCGCGTGAGGAAGCTGCGGCGGGGGGACCGGATGGTCGTCATCGGTCACCGCCTGTTCCACGAGCCGCACAAGGTCTTCTCGCTCGGGACGTTCACCGAAGCGCTCGGCGTGGCCAAGTCGACGATCAGTGAGGACATCGCCGCGCTCCGCCAGATCTGCGAGCGGTTCCAGCTCGGCCGTCTGGAGACGCTCGCCGGGGCGGCGGGGGGCGTCCGCTACATGCCGTCCTGCACGCCCATGCAGGTCCGCTCGCTCGCGGCCGACCTGGCGGCGCGCTTGCGCGACCCGGCCCGGATCCTCCCCGGAGGGTTCCTCTACACCACGGACCTGCTGTCTCTGCCAGCGCTCGTCTCCCGGCTGGGGGACGTGTTCGCCACGTTCTTCGCCGAGCAACGGCCGGACGTCGTGCTCGCGATGGAGGTGAAGGGGATCCCGCTCGCGCTCATGACGGCGCGCGCATTCAACGTGCCGCTGGTGACGATCCGTCGCGGGGGGCGCGTCACGGAGGGGCCGTCGGTGAGCGTCAACTACGTCTCCGGGTCGTCGCGGATGGTCCAGCAGATGACCCTGCCGCTGCGCGCCGTGCCGCAGGGCGCACGGGCACTGTTCATCGACGACTTCCTCCGCGGCGGAGGAACCGCCCGCGGCGTGTACGACCTGATGCGTGAGTGCCGGGCGGAGATCTGTGGCATCGGCGTCTTGATCGAGGCGACGCAGCCGCGGGAGAAGCTCGTCGACCGGTACGTGTCGATGCTGACGTTCGACGGCGTCGACGAGCACGAGGGGACGGTCCGCATCGCGCCGAGCCGGTGGGCGCTGGGCGAGACGGCCGGCGAGTAGCGCCCCACGGGGTCCCCCTTTGTCGAACGGTCGCGCCGGAACGAACGGGGCGCGATACGATCGTTCGTTCGTGTTGACTTGTTCCTAACACAGATCTATTGTCGAACAGTGGTCGGAGGGACCCACGGCCTGTGGGCGTGAAGGAGCGAAGGGAGCGGGAGCGCCACGAGATGCGCCGGGCGATTCTCGGGGCGGCGAGCGAGATCGCGTCGCGCGAGGGGTGGCAGGCCGTGACGATCCGCAGGGTTGCCGAGAAGATCGAGTACTCTCCGCCGACGATCTACGAGTACTTCGAGAGCAAGGAAGAGATCGTCATCGAGCTGTTGCGCGACGGGTTCCGACGGCTGCTCGCGGAGATGCGGGCCGCGCGCGAGGCGCACGCCGATCCTGAGGAAGCTCTGGTGGCGATGGCCCTCGCGTACTGGGAGTTTGCGTGGAAGCAGCCGGCACTCTACCAGGGTATGAACGGGCTCGGGCTGGAGGGCGCGGACCTGTCGGCGGGGCACGGGCCGGCCGCGATGCACGGGCGCGCGCACCATGCAGCGGGGATCCGGGGGCATCCCGCCCCGGACGCGGCCGGACGGGACGGGCCGGATCGCGACCCCACCGGGCGCGCGCTGCCGGCTGGCCTGGACGATGGCACTCCGGACCGCTGCCTCGAGGCGCACAGGCAGATCTACCGGCGGCGGAAACCGGACCTGACAGACGAGCCTTGGCCGGAGGGCGCGGAGATCTTCCTCACCGTGCGGGACGCGCTGGAGAGAGCGCTCGGAACCCCCGAGGAAGCCGTCGAGTGGGTCTCCTGGAAGGTCGTCGTCCTCTGGAGCACCGTGTCAGGGCTTGTCTCCCTGGTGATGCGCGGGTTGATCCCTGACGGGCGCGAGCGCGGCTCGGCGCTGGTCGGCCAGACGGTCCGGGACCTGCTCGCGGCGTGGCGGGCGCAGGAGGCGCGCTAGCCCGACTTCGGCGGGAGCGGAGGGTTCCAGCCCGTCGACTACGTGGTGAGCGGCCCGGACCTCGCGACGTTGACCCGCGTGGGAGACCAGGGGCTGCGGATCCTGCGCTCCATCCCGGGCGTCGTGGACGCGAAGTCGTCGCTCGTGGGCGGGACGCCGCAGCTCGGCGTGCGGGTGGACCGGGCGCGCGCCGCGGACCTGGGCGTGAGCGCGGTCGATGCCGCGACCGCGCTCTCCATGCTCGTCCACGGACAGGAGGTGAAGACCGCCAAGTACACGGAAGGCGGCCAGCAGTACAAGATCTTCATCCGCGCCGACCGGCAGCACCGGTCGGGCGAGGACCTGCTCGCGCGGCTTCCGGTGGCGGCCTCCGACGGTGACGGCGTCGTCGCGCTCGAGCAGGTGGTGAGCGCGGGCCGCGGCACCGGCGCCAGCGAGATTCACCACTACAACCGCCGCCGTCAGGTCGAGCTGACCGCGAACCTGCTGCCGGGCACCTCACAGCAGGCGGTCCTCCAACAGCTCGACCGCCGGATCCGCGCGCTCGGACTGGGCCCGGCGTACGACACGACGTTCGCGGGGCAGGCGATCGAGCAGGGCCGGCAGGCGGCGGCCTTCACGCAGTCGTTCGTCATGTCGTTCGGGTTCATGTACCTCGTGCTGGCGGCGCAGTTCGAGTCGTGGCTCCACCCGATCACGATCCTGCTCTCGCTGCCGCTGACCGTGCCGTTTGCCCTGCTGTCGATCCTCGCGCTGCACGGCTCGCTCAACATCCTCTCGCAGCTCGGCATCCTGGTGCTCTTCGGCGTCGTGAAGAAGAACGCGATCCTCCAGATCGATCGCGCGAACCAGCTCCGGGCGCAGGGGTACGGCCGCGACACGGCGATCGTGGCGGCGAGCCGCGACCGGCTGCGGCCGATCCTGATGACCACGATTGCGTTCGTGGCCGGCATGATCCCGCTCGCCGCGAGCCGCGGCGTCGGGGCGGCTACGAACCAGGCGATGAGCACGGTGATCATCGGGGGCCAGACCCTGTCGCTGCTGCTCACGCTGGTCGCGATCCCGGTGATGTACTCGCTCCTGGACGAGCTGCGCCCGCAGCGCATCGCGCGACGGGCGCGGGACGGCCTCGATGCCCTCCGGGCCCGCCTTGCCCTGGCGTCCGGCCGCGGTGGAGCGCCGCCGGAGACCTCGGCGGCGGGTAGCGACGGCTCGGATGGGTCCGGGGCAGGGGCGCCCAGCGCGCAGGCGTCCGGGAGAGGAGGGGCGATGGGCGGCCCTGCGCGCTCCCCGGCGCCGCCGGGGAGCGCGGGCAGCAAGGCGGCCTCGTAGAGGGCCCCGCGCGGTGTGTTTGACATCCGAAACGCGCGGCCATAGTATGAATGAGCCTTCAGTCAGGAATGTTGCGAGGAGCGACCGGCGCTCCTTGTCAGGCGCAGTGGGAGGCACGCACCGATGGTCAGGCTGAGCGGGACGGCGCGTGAGGAGCGCGCGGGGGAGCGGCGGGCGCAGATCCTGCGCGCCGCGCTGGATGTGTTCAGCCGCAAGGGATTTCACGGCGCGACGATCAGGGAGATCGCCACGGCCGCGGGGCTGGCGGAAGGTACGATCTACCTGTACTTTCCGAGCAAGCAGGAGGTCCTCAAGGGTGTGTTCGCGCTGCTCGCCGACGACCCCGGGGCCGCGCCCGCGCCGCCTTCCCGGGAGGGGGACGATATGGCCTTCCTGACCGCGCTGATCCGGAACCGGGTCCAGTCCCTCGCCCGCTACGCGTCCTTCATCCGGCTGATCGCGCACGAGGCCGACCTGCACGAGGACCTGAGGAGGGAGTTCTTCGCGCGGCTCCACGCCCCGTTCGTCGCTCGGTTGGAGGGCTACCTCAAGACGCGCATCGCCCAGGGCGCGTTCCGGCCGATCAACACCGGCCTCATCGCCTCGATCTGCTTCCGGATGGCGATGAGCTACCTCATGGTGCAGCACGTGCTGGAGCTGGATCGCGCGGCGCCGCGGTACGACGATGACGAGTACGTCGGCGAGATGGCCGCGCTCATCCTCTACGGGCTGACCGCGCGCCCGGCTCCGGCCGCGCCCGCATCCGTCTAGCACGATCGCGAAGGGAGGTCGAGAATGTCCGCGCCGCATCGTCGCGTGCTCGCCGTGCTCCTGCTCGTCGCGCTCGCCGCACCCGCCGTCCCGGCGCTCGCGCAACCCGCGCCCCAGCCCGGCGCGCCGCCCGTACCTTCCCCGCTGCCCGCGATCCCCGCGGTGCCCCCGGTGCCCTCGCCGGGCCCGGGCGCTCCGCTCACGCTTGCGCAGGCGGTCTCGATGGCGTTGCAGCAGAACCTGCAGCTACGCCAGGCCGCGCTCCAGGTGGCCGTCTCCCGGGCCCAGCTGGCCCAGGCGCAGGCCGCGACCTGGCCCACGGTCGGCGTGACCGCCGGCTACTCGCCCGTCTTCGGGATCACAAGCGGGCCGAGCACCCTGTCCGGGACGATCACGATCCCCGGGGCCGGGGTCACGAGCCAGCCCTTCGTCGCGCAGGTGCCCACCACGGCCGGCACCACGCCGTGGCTCGTCGAGCTGCGGCTGAGCTACCCGCTGTACACCGGCAACGCGCTGCAGGACCAGATCGCGATCGCGCAGGCCAGCCTCCGGGCCGCCGAGGCGGCCCTCAGCGCGCTCGCCAACCAGATCGTGCTGCAGGCCCGGCAGGCGTACTATGCGATGCAGCTGGCCCAGGGCCAGGTGGCGGCCGCCCAGCGGGCGGTCGCGGCGGCGCAGGAGAACGTCCGCGTGACCCAGGCGCGCGTGCGGGCCGGAACGTCACCCCAGTTCGATCTGTTGCAGGCCCAGGTGCTGCTCGCCCAGCAGCAGCAGACCCTGACGGCGCAGCGCGCGAACGTCATCACGGCGCAGCAGCAGCTCAACGTCGTGCTCAACCAGGCGATCGTGGCGTCCGTGGCGCCCGCCACCCCGCTCGGCCTGCCGGCGCCGCCCGAGGACGTGGAGGCCCTCGTCCGACAGGCGCTGCAGACCCGGCCGGAACTGGCGCAGGTGCAGGCCCAGGAGCAGGCCGCCCAGGCCGCGATCGACCTGGCCGCAGCCGGCCTGCGGCCCAACGTCAGCCTGACCGGCGGCCCGCAGATCGTGACGAGCGACATCACCACCCGCGCGCCGGTCACCTGGGCCGCCGGCATCCAGATGACGCTCACGATCTTCGATGGCGGCGTGACGCGGGCCAAGATCGAGCAGGCGCGCCAGCAGCTCGCGGTGGCGCAGACCACCGAGGCGCAGACCCGCCAGACGATCGAGCAGCAGGTGCGGACCGCGTACGTCTCGATGCAGAGCTCCGCGGAGCAGTTGCGGTCCGCCGAGACGGCGCTCGTCGCCGCCCGGGAGGCGCTGCGGATCGCCAACGTTCGGTTCCAGGCCGGTGTCGGCACCCAGCTGGAGGTCGTGACGGCCGAGCAGAATCTCGCGAGCGCGGACCTGGGCGTCGTGCAGGCCGAGTACACGTACAATCTCGCGCTCGCGCAGATCCAGCAGGCGGTCGGCGTCCAGGTGGCGCTGCGCTAGGCGCATGGCCCAGAGGCGCCACCGGGAGGCCCGCGGCGCGGTCGTGCCGCGAGACCCCGTGGCCCTGCCGCCTCTGTCAAGAGACGCGCGGGGCATGGGGCCCGCGCTCGATAGCCGGGATTCGGTGGCAGAAGGAGAACGGAAGACCGGTCGGCCGGAAGCGGGACCCGGCCCGAACCGGACGCGGCGTCGGACCCGCGAGAGGGAGCAGGCGTGTCATGGAGAACCGTACGCGGGCGCGCAGAGTGCTGGCGGTCGCCGTGATCGCCGCAGCGCTGGCTGGCCTCGCCTGGCAGGGCTGGCTGGCGTACGAACGGCGGGCGGCCTCCGACCGCATCGAGGCCTCCGGATCGATCGAGGCCACGCAGGTCGACGTGGCGCCCAAGATCCAGGGCCGCGTCCTGCGCCTGTTTGCCCGCGAGGGTGACCGTGTGCGCGCGGGCCAGATCCTCGCGCGGATGGACGACCGCGAGGCCCGCGCCCAGGTCGATCAGGCCCGGGCGGCGGTGGCCGCCGGCGAAGCCAGGGTCGTCCAGGCCGAGCAGGCCATCGAGACCCAGCAGCGGGTGACCGACGCGCAGGTGGCCCAGGCGCAGGCCCAGCTCGCCGCCGCGGAGGCGCGTGTGCCGCAGGCCCAGACGGCGGTCACGCTGCAGAGCCGTACCGCGGAGGACGCCGTAGCGGGCGCCCGCGCCCAGCTCAGGGCTGCCCAGGCGAGCGCCGCCGCCGCGCACTCGGCGCTCGCGAAGGCGCGAAACGACCTGGCCCGGACGAAGCAGTTGTTCGCGGAGGGCGCGGTCGCCGCGCAGCAAGTCGACCAGGCGCAGGCGGCGTACGATGCGGCGGTGGGCCAGGCCCGGGGAGCGGACGACGCGGTCGCGCAGGCGCGCTCGGCGCTCTCCACCGCCGAGGCGAACCGGATGCAGGTTCCGATCCGGCAGGAGGACGTCCGTGCCAGCGAGGCGGCGGTCTCCCAGGCTCGGGCCGCCCTCCGCAACGCCCAGACGGGTTACACCGTCGTCGCGCAGCGCCGGCAGGATCTCGCGTCGGCCAGGGCGGCGCTCGCGCAGGCGCGGGCCAACCTGCGGTACCTCGAGGTCCTGGCCGCGTACACCACGGTCACGGCGCCCGGCGACGGCGTCGTGCTCACCCGGAACATCGAAGAGGGAGAGGTGGTGGCGCCGGGCACGCCGATCTACACCCTCGTCAACCTCAACGACATGTGGCTGCGCGTGTTCATCCCGGAGAACCAGATCGGGAGGGTCCGGTTGGGCCAGCGGGCCGAGGTCACCGTGGACACGTTTCCCGGCCGCGTCTTCGCGGGCCGGGTGAGCGAGATCAGCAGCCGGGCCGAGTTCACGCCGGGGAACGTCCAGACCAAGGAGGACCGCGTCAAGCTCGTCTTCGGGGTCAAGATCCGGCTGGACAACCGGGACGGGAGCCTCAAGCCCGGCATGCCGGCGGACGCCACGCTGCTGGTGGGTGCCCCGGCGGAGCAGGCGTCCCGATGACGCGGCCGGGGCCTCCGCAGGGGCCGGCCGTCTCGGCCTCCGGCCTCACGCGCCGGTTCGGCGAGACGGTCGCCGTCCGCGGGCTCGACCTCGCCGTCGCGCACGGCGAGATCTTCGCGCTGCTGGGCCCCGACGGGGCCGGGAAGACGACGGCCCTTCGGATGCTCTGCGGCGCGCTCGCGCCGACGGCCGGGCACGTCACCATCGACGGGATCGAGCTGGCGCGCGATCCGGGCGCGGTCCAGAGGCGCATCGGGTACATGCCGCAGCGGTTCAGCCTCTACGGCGATCTCTCGGTGCAGGAGAATCTCGACTTCTACGCCGACCTGTTCGAGGTCCCGCGGGCCGTGCGCCGGGAGCGGGCGGCCCGCCTCCTAGAGTTCAGCCGGCTCGCCGGGGTCGAGCACCGGCTGGCTGAACACCTGTCCGGGGGCATGAAGCAGAAGCTCGCGCTCGCCTGCACGCTGATCCACGCGCCCACGATCCTGCTGCTCGATGAGCCGACGACCGGCGTCGATCCGGTGTCCCGCCGCGAGTTCTGGCGCATCCTCTACGAGCTGCACCGGGACGGCGCGACGATCCTCACCAGCACGCCGTACATGGACGAGGCCGAGCGGTGCACGACGGTGGGGCTCATGTACCGGGGCGAGCTGATCTCGGTCGAGGAGCCCGGCGCGATCCGGGCGCGGATGCGCGGCGAGGTCGTGGAGGTGCTGGCCGAGCCGAAGGCGGCCGCGCGCCGGGCGCTGCGGGGCGCGCCCGAGGTGCTCTCCGAGGCCGTCTTCGGAGACCGCCTTCACATCGTGGTGCCGCACGCGGAGGCGGCGATCCCGTCCCTCACCGCCCGGCTGGCCTCCCGCGGCGTCCTCGTGCGGGACGCGCGCCCGGTCGCCCCGTCCCTGGAGGACGTCTTCATCTCGATGATCGAGGAGCGCGGCGCCCGGGGGGCCTCTCGGCGGTCCCCGGGCGGCGCCGCGTCGCGCGGGGGGACGGCGCCCGGCGCTGGAGGGGAGGATGGCGGGCGGGGGTGATACGGCGGTGGCCGTCCGGGCCCGGGGGCTGACCCGGCGCTTCGGGTCCTTCGTGGCGGTGGACCACGTCACGTTCGAGATCCCGCGCGGGGCGGTCTGGGGATTCCTCGGCCCCAACGGAGCCGGCAAGTCCACGACGATCCGCATGCTGTGCGGCATCCTCGCGCCCTCCGAGGGGCGGGCCGAGGTGCTCGGCTACGACGTGGCGCGGGACCCCGAGCAGATCAAGGCCCGGATCGGCTACATGTCCCAGCGGTTCAGCCTGTACGATGACCTGACCGTCGAGGAAAACCTCGCCTTCTACGCCGGCATCTACGGGCTCGCCCCCGCGGACGCGCGGCGCCGCTCGGCCGAGTGGATCGCCCGCTCCGGTCTGGCGGGGCAGGAGCACCTTCCGGCAGGAGCGCTGTCGGGCGGATGGAAGCAGCGTCTCGCGTTCGGCTGCGCGGTCCTCCACGAGCCCCGGATGGTGTTCCTCGACGAGCCCACGAGCGGCGTGGACCCGGTCAGCCGGCGCGAGTTCTGGGACCTGATCGATGTGTTTGCGCAGGGCGGGGTCACCGTGATGGTCACGACCCACTACATGGACGAGGCGGAGCACTGTGACACCCTCGCCTTCATCTACGGCGGCCGCATCATCGCGATGGGCACCCCGGAGGAGATCAAGACGCAGCAGATGTCGGGCCAGCTGCTGGAGGTCAGGGCCGCGCGCATCGCCGAGGCGCTCGACGCGCTGAGCGCGCTGCCGGAGGTGCGCGAAGCCGCGCTGTTCGGGCGGACGATCCACGTGACCGTGGACGACGTGGACGCGGCGCCCCGGCTGCGCGACGCGCTCGCCGGCCGGGGGATCGAGGTCGAGCAGATCGCCCCCGCCCGGGTCTCGCTGGAGGACGCCTTCGTCTCGATCGTCGAGCGCGACGAGCGCGCGCGGGCTGCAGCCCCTGCGGGCCGCGTCCACCCGGCACGATGAGCCGCCGCCGGCTCTGGAGCGTCGTCCGCAAGGAGGTCTTGCACCTCGTGCGGGACCGCCGCACCCTTGTCACGATCATCACCCTGCCGATCATTCAATTGATCCTCTACGGATACCTCAGCAACGACGTCACGCATATCCCCAGCGCCGTGTTCGACGAATCGCGGACGCCGGAGAGCCGGCAGCTCCTCGAGGCGTTTGCGAACACCACCTACGTGGATTTGCGCTACTACACGACCGGGTTCGACCAGGTCCGGCGCCTGCTCGACGCCGGGGACGCGAAGATCGGGATCCTCATCCCGCCGGACTACGCGCAGCGCGTCCGGTCGGGTCGCCAGGCAACGGTGCAGGTGATCGTCGACGCCTCCGAGCCCACGTCGGCACGCACCGTGCTGGCGCTCGCCGGCCAGGTCGGGCAGGTGCTCTCGACGCGCTTCCTCGTGCGCCGGGAAGCCCTGCAGACCGGTGCGTCGCCCCCGCCGGCCCCGGTGGACATCCGGCCGCGGGCGTGGTACAACCCGACGCTCCAGAACGTCAACTTCATCGTCCCCGGCGTCATCGCGATCATCCTGATGTTCGTGACGACGTTCCAGGCGGTCACCGTGATCGTGCGTGAGCGGGAGCGCGGCACGATCGAGCAGCTCGTCGTCACCCCGATCACGGGCCTCGAGCTCATGCTGGGCAAGATCATCCCGCTCATCGGGCTCGGGTACATCGAAATCACCGTGACCCTGCTGCTGGCCAGCGCCTGGTTCCACATGCCGATCAAGGGCAGCCTGCTCTTGCTGTACGGCCTCTCGCTGGCGTTCTTCTTCAGCACACTGGGCATCGGGGTGTTGATCTCCACCGTGTCGAAGACGTTCCAGCAGGCCGCGCAGATGGCGCAGCTGGTCCTGCTGCCGAGCATCCTCATCTCGGGGTTCATCTTTCCCCGGGACTCGCTGCCGGGGTGGCTGCAACTCATCGGCGGGGTGTTCCCGCTGACGTACTTTGTGATCGTGATCCGCGGGATCCTGATCAAGGGCGTCGGGTTCGAGTACCTGTGGCGGCAGATCCTGCCGCTGGTCGGGCTCGGGGTCCTCGTGTTCGCCGTGGCGATCAACCGGTTCCAGAAGCGGGTCGACTGACGGCGCGCCGGCGGAGGCCGATGGCCGCACACCCACGGATCAGCGTGGAGGAGTTTCGGGAAGCCCTGGCGCACTTCGCCAGCGGCGTGACGATCGTGACGGCCGCGACCCCGGACGGCCCGCACGGGGTCACCGTCAACGCGTTCGCTTCGCTCTCGCTCGACCCGCCGCTCGTGCTCGTCTGCATCGAGCGGAGCCGGTACTCGCACGCGGTCCTCGAGGCGGCCGGCGCCTTCGCGATCAACGTCCTCGCCGCCGGCCAGGAGGCGTTGTCCCGGTTCTTCTCGTCCACCGGCCGGCCGGAAGGGCCGTTCGCGTTCCACGGCATCCCGCACCGCCCCGGCCGGCTCGGTGCGCCCCTGCTCGACGGGTGCCTGGCGTACCTCGAGTGCCGGGTCACGGCCCGCTATCCGGGGGGCGACCATACCATCTTCGTCGCCGAGGTCGTCGCCGCGGACGTGGTTCCCGGCCGGCGCCCCCTCCTGTACTACAACCGCGGCTATCACGCGCTCCCCGAGGCATAGCGCCGCGCCCCGCGGGGGCGCCCGCGCACGGAGCGGCCGTGCGGAAGCGGGGCGCGAAGCACGCGGACGGGCGCGATGCTGGCCCGGGTCCGCGTGCTTCGCGCGGAGATCGATCCTGCCGGGGTGGCAGGCCCCGGCACCATCCGGGGTGGCAGGCCCCGGCACCATGGTTCGACACGCACGAGGAGAGAGGAGGGAGAGGGATGACGAAGCGGATCGTCAAGACGGAGGGGGCGCCTGCGGCGATCGGGCCCTACTCGCAGGCCGTCGTGGCCAACGGGTTCGTGTACGCGGCCGGGCAGGTCCCCCTGGATCCGCGCACCGGCCAGCTCGTGCCGGGCGACATCCGGATCCAGACCCGGCGCGTGCTGGAGAACCTCAAGGCGGTGCTGGAGGCGGCCGGGTCGTCGATGGACAAGGTCGTCAAGACGACGGTCTTCCTGCGCGATCTCAACGACTTCGGGACGATGAACGAGATCTACGGGCAGTACTTCCAGGAGAACCCGCCCGCACGCTCCACGGTCCAGGTGGCCAAGCTGCCGCGCGAGGCGGCCGTGGAGATCGAGGCGGTGGCGCTGGCCTGAGGTCGCTCGCCGGGCAGGCTGGCGCGTCGCCGCCGCCTTGCCGCATGGATGCCGATGCGCTACGATCGCGGTGGCGGCGTTGGGGGGTCGGCTAACGGTAGGCCATCACACTTTGGATGTGAGAGTCCAGGTTCGAATCCTGGCCCCCCAGCCAGGCCCTCGCGGCTCGCACGGCACCGCGGCCTGCGTCGGATCCTCGAGCCCTACCGGAGCGCGGACGCATGCCCGACTGGAGCGAGCGCGCGGCCGCATGCGCCCGGTGACCGGCTCTTGCGGGAGGCGCCGGGTCCTCGCAAGCCGCAGGAGTCCAGGCTGTGCCGGCGAAGGCGTAGGGCGCGGAGCGACCCGTTGGAACGCCCAGCCGCTCTCCCGGACGACCACGCACGCGCCGATTGGGATCGCGTCGCCCCACGGCAAGCCCGATATACGCCTTCCTGGCGGCACATCCTGGTCGCGATCGCCGCCACGGTCGCCCTGACGCTGCTGGGGATCTGGGTGCGCGCACACTTCCCGCGTCTCGGGTTCCTTTTCATGTACGTCCCTGTGATCGCGGCGCTGGCCTACGCCGGCGGGGTCGCCGCGGGCCTGGTCGCCGCGCTGCTGTCCGTCCTGCTGGCGTGGTATTTCCTCGTGCCGCCGATGTCTTCGTTCGCCGTGCTCGACGTGTGGGCGCCGACGCTCCTCCTGTTCACGCTGGCCGCGTTCGCCACCGCCATGGGGTTTGGCTTCGCGCGGGACATCGATGAGAAGCGCCGGCAGGGCGAGCGCGCCCGCCTGCGCCTCGGGGCCATCGTCGAATCCTCCGACGATGCCATCTTCAGCGAGTCGCTGGACGGAGTCATTCTCACGTGGAACGCGGGGGCGGAGCGGCTGTACGGCTACGCGCCGGCGGAAGCGATCGGCCGGCACGTGTCGATGCTGGCCCCGCCGGAGCACCCCGACGAGATCCCGGCGATCCTGGCGCGGATCCGGCGGGGAGAGGCCATTCAGCACTACGAGACCGTCCGGGTCCGGAAGGACGGCACCCGGCTCGATGTCTCGGTCACCCTCTCTCCCGTCAGAGACGCGTCCGGAACGGTCATCGGCGCCTCGGCCGTCGGCCGGGATATCTCCGACCGCAAGCGGGCGGAGCGGGGCCAGCGCTTCCTCGCGGAGGCGAGCGCGGTCCTCGCGGGCTCCCTCGACGTCGAGGCCACGCTCGAGGCGCTGGCGCACCTCGTGGTTCCCGCGCTCGCCGACTGGTGCACCATCCACCTCGTCCAGGACGACGGCCGCCTGGGCCGGCTCGTCATCGTGCACCGGGACTCGGCCAAGGTCGCGCTGGCGCGGGAGCTGGAGCAGCGCTACCCGCCCGATCCCCGGTCCCCGTACGGCGTCTGGAGCGTGATGCGCGGGGGGACGCCCCGGCTGTACTCGGAGATCACGGAGGATCTCCTCGCCGCAGCGGCGCCGGACCCCGAGCTCCGTCGCAGGGTGCGCGAGCTCGGCCTCCGGTCCGCGATGCTCGTGCCGCTGGTGGCCGGGCGGCGGCCGCTGGGCGCGATCTCGTTCGTCGCCGCCGAGTCGGGCCGCCGGTACGACGCGGCCGACCTGGCCCTGGCCGCGGATCTGGCCCACCGCGCGGCGCTCGCGGTCGAGAACGCCCGGCTGCACGAGGCGGAGCGGGCCCAGCGTCGCGCGGCCGAGCAGGCCGCCCAGAGGGTCGCGCGGCTGCAGAGGGTGACGGCCGCCTTCTCCGAGGCCCTCACCCCGCAGGAGGTCGCCGGGGTGATCCTGGCGCAGGGCATCGGCGCGCTGGAGGCGCAGGCGGGCGCGGTCTACGTGCTCGGGGCCGACGGCGTGTCCCTGGAGATGCTCCGGCACATCGACTATCCCGACGAGCTCGTGCGGCAGCGCCGCTACGTGCCGCTCTCCGCCCCGGTGCCCGCGGCAGAGGCGGCCACGACGGGCCGCGCGATCTACGCGGAATCTCGGGACGAGATCCTGGGGCAGTACCCTGCGCTGCGGGGCGAGATGCACCCGCATCCCGGCGGCCGGGCCCATGCTCCGATGGTGGTGAACGGGAGGCCGGTCGGGACGCTCGTGTTCATCTTCCAGGCGCCGAGGGTGTTCGAGGCCGCGGACCGGGAGTTCATCCAGGCGCTGGCCGCGCAATGCGCCCAGGCGCTGGAGCGGGCGCAGCTGTACGCGCGCGAGCACCGGGTCGCGGCCACACTGCAGGAGGCGCTGCTGCCGACCGCGTTGCCGCAGCCCCCCGGGATGCGGCTCGCGGCGGCGTACCGCGCGGGCACCCCGGGGTCCGACGTGGGCGGCGACTGGTACGATGCGTTCCAGCTGCCGGACGGTCGCGTGGTGGTGGCGATCGGCGATGTGGTTGGCCGCGGGCTTCGGGCTGCCGTGACGATGGGGCAGATCAGGCAGACCATCCGTGCCGCCGCCCTGGACGGCTCTCCGCCCGGGGAGGTGCTGGCGCGCACGAGCCGCATCCTCCGCCTCGTGCACCCGGGCGAGGAGATGACGACCGCGATCGTCGGGGTGCTGGACCCGCTGGCTGCGGCTTTCACGTACGCTGCGGCCGGGCATCCGGCGCCGCTGTTGGCCACCGAAGGAGGCGTCGAGACGCTGCCGTCGGGCGGGCTGCCATTGGGGTTCATGGAGGAGCATCCGGCACCCTGCTGGCGGGTCGAGCTGGCGCCGGGGGCCCTGCTGGTCCTCTACACCGACGGGCTGATCGAGCCCCGGCGCGATCCGGTCGCCGGGCTGGCCGCCCTCCGCTCCGCCGTCGCGCAGGAGTGGCACGACCGGACCGCCCGGCCCGCGCAGGCGCTGCTGGATCGGCTCGAGCTCGAGGTGGAGGAGGCGCCCGACGATATCGCCCTCATCACGGTGACCGTGGAGTCCAGGCCGGTGGACCGGCTGGAGCTGACGCTTCCGGCCGAGCCCGCGAGCCTGCGGCTGGTGCGGCAGGCCCTGCGGCGCCTGAGCCGGGACCTGGGCCTCGACGACCACCGCGCCTTCGCGCTCGCGGTGGCGGTGGGGGAAGCCGTCAACAACGCGATCGAGCACGCGTACGGGGTGGCCGCCGGCCCCGTGGCGGTGCGCGCCTGGCGTGAGGGCGAGGCGCTGCGCGTCGAGGTCGCCGACCAGGGGCGCTGGCGGCCCGACCGCCCGGAGACGCACGGCGGGCGGGGGCTCGCGGTGATGCGCGCGCTCGCGGAAGCCCTCGAGGTCGTCACCGCCCCGCACGGCACCACGGTCCGATTCAGCCTCCCGCTGGCGGCCCCTCCGCGGGCGGCGGAGCCCCCGGCCGACACGCCGGTGGGCGAAGCCGACGCCGTGGTCCGAAAGATCGAGAGGATCGAGGCGGCCGCGGACGCCCGCCGGTCGGCCGGGGAGGACGAGTGGACGGTCCGGCTGCTGGGCGGCGTGCCCGTGATCGAGGTCGGCGGGGACGTGGACCTCGCGGCGATCGGGCGGTTCACCGCGGCGGTGGAGCGCGCGGCCGAAGCGTCGCAGGGAGCGGTGGTCCTCTCCGCGGGAGGGACCGCCTACTTCGACAGCCAGAGCATCCAGGCGCTGTTCCAGGTCGGCAAGCGCCTGCAGACTTCCCGCCGGGCTCTGCTCGTGGCCGTGCCGCCGCTCTCGCCGCTGCGGCAGCTGCTGGATGTGGTGGGGCTCGGGACCGTCTTCCCCATGTTCGGCTCGGTGGATCAGGCCGTCGCCGCCGCCCTGGCATCGGACGCGGCGAGGTAGGCGCGTGCCGCATCGCGTCGATCTTCGCGGCGCGCTGTCGCCCCTTCGGCCCGCCCGCCTCCGGGGGCGCATCGAGTCTTGCGGCCGCGGTGACGCCGCCGGCCAGGTGGACGAGCCCCGCGAGGCCGTTCGCGGGCGATGCTGCTCCGATCGCCCCCTGCGCGTGCGCGGGGGGAGGTGCACGGCGCCCGCGACGGTCGCCCGCCCGACCCGGCGGGGCGGCGGTCCACTCAAGCCGTTAGCGCGAGCGACCCCGCGGGAATAATCCGACCGCGGCCGGCCCCGGGAGCCGGGCCCCGTAGAAGGGAGCCGGGCGTCGGGGTCTCGAGGAACCCGGACCATGATATCGCCGGCCCGATTGCGCTGACCCTATTACTATTGCAGACAGCTGCGTTCGCCACCGCACGACGCTCCACCGCATCCGGCCCGTCGGTCATCGGACGTACCGGTGATGCACGGGCAGCCAGAGCCAGAGCAGGACGCAGCCGCCGGGAGGGGGCTCACATGATGGACGAGGCGTCGCGCACGTGGCGCGTCCGGCTCGAAGTCAGGCATCTCTTTCCGGAGCCCGGCATGCCGGAGATCATCCACAAGCTCCAGGAGCGCCTGGGGGAAGATCTGCTCGATGTCAGGCATCGCTCCGGGGCGCTGTCGGTGCGGCTGCTGGTCAACGCCCCCTCGAAGCAGGCAGCGATCACCACGGCCGCGACCACGCTGACCCCCGAACTCAACAAGGTCGTGCTCGGCACCTTCTCCATCGCCCGGGCCAGCGCCACTCCGGAGAGGCGCCTCAGGGCGCACGCGTAAGCCCGCCGCATGCGCCGCCCCCGCCCCGCGTCGGCCTCGCCGCGGGTCCTGGTCGCCGCGCCCGAGACCGGTGCCGGCAAGACGACGGTCGCCATGGGGCTGCTGGCGGCCCTGCGGCGGCGCGGCGTCCGGGTGCAGCCGTTCAAGGTCGGGCCGGACTACATCGACCCGGGGTTCCTCACGAGCGCCGCGGGGCGGCAGGGCAGGAATCTCGATGCGTGGCTGCTGCCGGCCGGCACGGTGCGGTGGCTCTTCGACCGGCACGCGGCGTCGGCGTCCGCTGCCGTCGTCGAGGGCATGATGGGGTTGTTCGACGGGTACTCCGGAAGCGACGACGAGGGAAGCAGCGCGCACGTCGCCCGTCTGCTCGGGCTGCCCGTGCTCGTGGTGCTGGATGCGTCGCGCGCGGCCAGGAGCATCGCCGCGGTGGCGCGGGGCTGCCAGGTCCTAGCCCGGCGCATCGAGATCGTGGGCTGGATCCTCAACCGCGTCGCGGGCGAGGCCCACCTGCGCTGGGTGCGCGAGGCCGTCGAGCAGGCGACCGGCCGGCCCGTCCTCGGGCACCTGCCCGACGACCCGCGGCTCCGGTTGCCGGAGCGGCACCGGGGCCTTGTGCAGGCGCACGACCGGAGAGGCGGGCAGTTGGCGGCCGTGCTCGCGCGCCTCGCCCGGGAGGTGGAGAGCCGCTTCGAGCTGGACCACATCCTGCGGCTCACGCGCCGGGCCGCGTCCGCCGGGCCGGGCCGCTGCCCCTGCGACGCGGTGGCGGGCGCCGGCCCGCCCGCGGGCCGGCGCCCGGTGATCGCGTGGGCGGACGATGAGGCGTTCAGCTTCCACTACGCCGAGAACATCGAGCTCGTGGAGACGCTCGGGGCGCGGGTCGTGCGCTGGAGCCCGCTGCGCGACCGCGACCTCCCGGCCGGCACCGGCGCCCTCGTGCTCGGGGGCGGCTACCCGGAGCTGTACGCCGAGCACCTCGCGTGCGCCCGTCGGGCGCTGGAAGCGGTGCGCACGTTTGCCCGGCACGGCGGAGCGATCTACGCCGAGTGCGGCGGCTTCATGTACCTCGCCCGGGGAATCGCATCCGGCCGGCGCCGCATCCGCCTCGCGGGCATCGTCCCCGCCTGGGTGCGGATGGGCGAGCGGACGCAGGTGGCGTACGTCGAGGTCGAGGCCGTCCGCGACACGCTGCTGGTCCCGCGCGGCGAACGCGTCCGGGGCCACGAGTTCCATGTGTCCCGGCTCGAGCGTCCGCTGCCGCGCGGCGCCGCCGCGTACCGCGTGCTCACCCCCGCGCCGCGGCCCGAGGGCTTTGCCGGCCCCCGCCTGCTCGCCTCCTACGTGCACCTGAACTTCCTGGGCCGTCCGGGCCTCGCGGCCCGGCTCGTCGCCGCCGCCTCCCGGCCTCCGTGAGCCGACAGGGGCGATGAGCGCGCGCCACGAATCCTCATGGGCGATTCGCCGCAGCCGCTCGCGAGGCGGTCTGTCGCGCCGATCGGCGTTCCGTCCGGGAGGATGCAGTGGAGCAGCCGGCCGCCGTGATCCTGGCCGCAGGGCGGGGCACGCGGATGAAGTCGAGCCTGCCCAAGGTCCTGCACCCGCTGTGCGGCCGGCCGATGCTGGAGTACCTGATCGCCACGCTCCGGCGGGCCGGCGTGCGCCGGCTGCTGGTCGTCGTCGGGCGCGAGGGCGAGGCGATCCGGGGCGCGCTCGGCGATCGGGTGGAGTACGTCGTGCAGGATCCCCCACGCGGCACCGGTGACGCGCTGGCGCGGGCGCTGCCCCGCCTGCGGGGCCACGCGCTGGCGTACGTCCTGCACGGGGACATGCCGTTCGTCTCCGTCCGGACGCTGCGAGCGCTCCGGCAGGCGATCGGCCGACACGCAGCCGCCTCGCTCGCCACGCGCCGCATGGAGCAGACGCACCGGTTTGGCCGCATCGTGCGCGATCCCGCGGGCCGCTTCCTCCGCATCGTGGAGGAGAAGGATGCCACCCCCGCGGAAGCCGCGATCCGGGAGGTGAACGCGGGGTTCTACTGCTTCCGCATCGCCGAGATCCGCCGGACGCTCCGCCGCATCCGGCCCACCAACCGGCAGGCGGAGTACTACCTGACCGACGCGGTCGGTCTCCTCGCGGCGGCGGGGCGGGAGGTCGTGACCGTCGACGTGGCCGACGCCGAGGAACTGCTCGGCGTCAACACGCGTGCGGAGCTGGCCGACGCCGAGGCGGTGGCGCGGCGGCGGGCGCTCCGCCGCCTCATGGACGGAGGGGTCACCGTGATCGATCCCGCGACCACGCTGGTCCACGACGGCGTCCGCGTCGGGCCCGACACGGTGCTGCGCCCCTTCACGATCTTGACCGGGCGCACGGTGATCGGCCCATCGTGTGAGATCGGCCCGGGCGCGCGCATCCACGACTCGATCCTGGGCCGGCGGGTCCGCGTGCGCGACTCCACGCTCGAGGGCGTCCGGATCGGCGAGGGGACCGTCGTCGGGCCGTACGCGCACCTGCGCCCTGGGACCGTCGTCGGGCGCGACGTCGAGATCGGCAACTACGCGGAGATGAAGAAGGTGCGCGTCGGCGATCGCACGAAGGTCCATCACAAGAGCTACCTCGGTGATGCGTGGATCGGCGCCGACGTCAATATCGGCGCCGGCACGATCACGTGCAACTACGGGCTCGATCGTCGGAAGCATCGCACCACGATCGGCGATCGCGCCTACATCGGGAGCGACTCGATGCTCATCGCCCCGGTGCGGATCGGGCGGGGCGCGGCGACCGGGGCGGGCTCGGTCGTCACCAAGGACGTGCCGCCGCGCGGCGTCGCCGTCGGGGTACCCGCCCGGGTGATCCGCTTCCTCAACGGGCGGCCGTCCTAAGCGGCCTCCCGGTGCGGCGTGCCGTGGGGACAGGCCAGGTGCCCGCGCGGGGTACAACCCCGGTGGCGGGCGTGGCCGTGAGCACGCGGAAGGGAGCGCAGGCATGAGGGGGACGCGGGTCCGGGTCTTCAGCGGTACCAGCAACCCCGGCCTGGCTCGCGGGATCGCGGAGTACCTCGACACGCCGCTCGGCGCGATCAACGTCTTCCGGTTCGCGGACGGCGAGGTCGGCGTGCGCATCGAGGAGAGCGTGCGGGGCCTGGACGTCTTCGCCGTGCAGTCGACCTGCCCGCCCGCGAACGAGACGTTGATGGAGCTGCTCGTCATCGTCGACGCGCTGCGGCGCGCGAGCGCCGCGCGCGTCACGGCCGTGATCCCGTACCTCGCCTACGCGCGCCAGGATCGCAAGATCAAACCGCGGGAGCCGATTTCCGCGAAGCTGGTCGCCGACCTGCTCACCACCGCGGGGGCGGATCGCATTCTCACGATCGACCTGCACACCGGGCAACTGTGGGGCTTCTTCGACATCCCGCTCGACCACCTGCCGGGCAAGATGATCCTGGGTGAGCACTTCCGCCAGTTGGAGCTGGAGAACGTGGTCGTGGTGTCCCCGGATGTCGGCGGGGTCAAGCGGGCGCGGGAGTTCGCGGAGTACATCCACGCCCCACTGGCGATCATCGACAAGCGCCGGGACCGTCCCAATCAGGTCGCCGAGGTCGTGCACGTGATCGGCAAGGTGTACCGCCGCACGGCGGTCCTCGTGGACGACATCGTCGACACCGGCGGCACGCTGACGCTGGCCGCCGAGGCCCTCGTGCGCCGCGGCGTCCGCGACGTCTATGCCTGCTGCACGCACGCCATCCTCTCACCGCCCGCGCTGCCGCGCATCCAGCGGTCGCCGATCCGGCAGCTCGTGGTGACGGACAGCATCCCGGTCCCGCCGGAGAAGCGGACGTCCAAGATCACGGTGCTCTCGATCGCCGGCCTGCTGGGCGAGGCGATCCGGCGCATCCACCACGAGCAGTCTGTCAGCGAGCTGTTCAGCGCGTCCCGGGTGATGCAACCGGCGACGGAAGGAGAGTGACGCCGGCCGCCCCGGCCGCGACCTCCGAGATGACGATCTCTCCGTTCGTGGTGGCCGGGCTCATCGGCCTCGTCGTGGCCTACCTCGTGACCCCCGCCGTGCAGTGGGCCGCGACGCAGTTCGGGGTCCTGGCCCGGCCGGGCGGGCGGCACATCCACCGCGCTCCCGTCCCGCGCCTGGGCGGGCTGGCCGTGTACCTCGCGTTCGTGGCCGCGGTGCTCGGCGGCCTGCCCGTGGAGCGGCCGATCCACGTGACGCCCGGCCCCCAGCAGCTCGTCGTCACGATCCCGTACACGCCGGCGATCGACCGGCCCGTCATCGCCCTGCTGCTGGGCGCCACCGCGGTCACCGTCCTCGGCGTCGTCGACGATGCGCGGGGGATCTCCCCGCTCGCCAAGCTCGTCGGCCAGATCCTCTCGGCGGCCGTCCTCCTGCCGTTCGGGGTCGGGATGGACGTCCTCACGAACCCGCTCGGCGGCATGTTCTTCGTCGGCCCCCTGGGGGCGCTCGTCACCGTGGCCTGGCTGGTCGCGCTGTGCAACGTGATGAACCTCATCGATGGGGTGGACGGGCTCGCGGCAGGCATCGCCGCGATCGCGGGGGGGACGCTCTTCGTCGCGTCGTACCAGCGGGGCGACGTGGGCACGGCGATCCTCGCGATGGCCCTCATCGGCGGCACGGTGGGGTTCCTGCCGTACAACTTCAACCCCGCCCGGATCTTCCTGGGGGATACGGGGTCGATGCTGCTCGGCTACATCCTCGGCGCCCTGTCCGTGCTCGGCACGTACAAGAGCTACACCGCGCTGTCGCTGCTCGTGCCCCTCGCCGTGCTCGGCGTGCCCGTCGCCGATACCGCCTTCGCGATCGCCCGCCGCTGGCGGGGCCGGCGGCCGATCTTTCAGGCCGACACCGAGCACGTGCACCACCGCTTGCTGCGCCGCGGGCTCAGCCAGCGGGAGACCGTCGTCGTGCTGTATCTCGTGACGGGGATCCTGGGCGCGGGCGCGCTGTTCCTGAGCGGGATCCACCGGTTCTCGCTCATCGCCGTCCTCGGCCTGCTCCTTGCGGCGCTGGCCATCGGGGCCCGCCGGACCGGGCTGCTCGCCCCCCCTCCGGTGCCCGCCGCCTCGGGGCGGAGCGACGCCGGGCGATGAGCAGGCGGACGATCATGGCCGTGATCGGCACGCGTCCGGACGCGATCAAGATGGCGCCGGTCGTGCGGGCGCTCGCGGCCGACCCCGAGGAGTTTGCGTGCGTCGTCGTGGCCACCGCGCAGCATCGTGAGATGCTGGATCAGGTGCTGACCCTCTTTGACATCGTGCCGGACTACGACCTCGATATCATGACCGAAGGGCAGTCCCTCGCCGACATCACCACGAGGACGCTCGCCGGCCTGTGGGACATCCTGCCGCGGGCCGCGCCGGACATGGTCGTCGTGCAGGGTGACGCCGCGCCCTGCTTCCTGGGTGCGCTGTCGGCGTTCTACCGCAGGATCCCCGTCGCGCACGTCGAGGCGGGGCTGCGCACCGACGACAAGTACCAGCCGTTCCCGGAGGAGATGTACCGCCGGATGGTCACCGTGCTCGCCGACCTCCATTTCGCGCCGACTGCCGCGGCGCGCGCGCGCCTCGAGAGGGAGGGCGTGCCGGGCGAGCGCATCACCGTGACGGGGAACACCGTGATCGACGCGCTCCTGGACGTTGCGGGCCGGCAGGACGTGCCGGTCGATCCTCGCGTGCAGCGGGTGCTCGCGGGTCGGGGGCGGCGGATCCTGTTGACATCGCACCGCCGGGAGAACTGGGGCGAGCCGCAGCGGCGTATCTTCCTCGCCGTCCGCGACCTCCTGGACCGGTTTCCCGACCTGGCCGTGGTCTTCCCCGTGCATCCGAATCCCGTCGTGCTCCGCCCCGCCCAGGAGCTGCTGGGCAGCCACCCGCGGGCGCACCTGTTCCCGCCGTTCGACTACGCGACGCACGTCTGCTGCGAGCGCGCCGCGACCCTGATCCTTACGGACTCCGGCGGGATCCAGGAGGAAGCCCCGGCGCTCGGCCGGCCGGTGCTGGTGTTGCGCGAGACGACCGAGCGGCCTGAGGGGATCCACGCGGGCACGGCCCGGCTCGTGGGCACGGACCGCGGGCGGATCGTGGAGGCCGCATCCCGGCTGCTCACCGACGAGGCCGAGTACGCGCGGATGAGCCGCGCGCGGAATCCCTACGGGGATGGTCGCGCCGCGGAGCGGATCCTCGGCGCCCTCCGCCACTACTTCGGTCTGACCTCCCGCCGTCCGGACGAGTTTCGGGTGCCTCTGTTTGACAGCGCGGCTCCCCCGTCGCTATAATGATCTAATCCGGTATTCCGGGATGGTGGGAGCGCGGCGGGGAGCCCGCCCGCGCACACGCACGAGGAGGGGGAACGGCATGGCTCGGCATCGGTGGATCGTCGGGCTCGTGCTCGCGGGCCTTGTGCTCGCGGCCGTAGACACGGCGGCGCAGGCGCAGAGCGACCGGGTGGTTCCCTCCGCGCTGTCCGGCCAGGTGCTGCCGCTCAACCTGGCCGCCGTCGGTCAGACCGTCAAGCAGGGGGACATCTTGGTGTACGTGCGTACCTCGACGGGCGGCGCCGTCCCGGCGGCGCGCGCGCCGGTGGACGGCAAGGTGGTGCGGGTGCTCGTCAGTCCGGGCGACCACGTCAACACCGGCGACCCCGTCGTGGTGATCCAGCCGTAGCGGCCGCGGCCCGGCGGAGAGGCGCGTCGAGGGGGGCAGGACGTCCCCCTCGCGTCGTTTGTGCGGCGTACCTGATGGCGGGATCCGGCCGCGGGGCAGGCAGGGGATCGCCCATCTGCGGGCATAAGAGAGACTACGAGCGGGTGGCGGCCGCGCCTCGCGCGCGATCGGACTCCGTGCGCGGCGGCGTCGGCGTCGGGCGGTGAGGGGGGCGCGGCGGGGCGGCCCGGAGCGCAGTCCGGTCTCGGCCTGGACCATCGGCATCGGCGGAAGGCCTCGATCCCTCGGGGCATTCGGCCCGGCGGTGGTCCCGACACCGACCGCGGGGGATCGCTCGAAGGTCTCGACCCCGTCGGGGCCTTCGGTTCCTCCGGTCGAATCGGCTCCTATGGCACGCGGAGCGCCGGCCTTCGCGTCCCCACCGCGTCTGTCGCCTGGGGTACGGGGAACTGCGATGTGCAACCGCGAGCCGGAGGAAACGGTGTTGACGCCGAGACGGGCAGCCGGGGCGCTGCTGGCGGTCTGCCTGGCGGGCGCGATGGGCCTCGTGGCAGGGCCGGCGGGATCTAGTCAGATCCGCGGGGACCCCCCCGCGCCGCCGATCCTCCCGCTCTCCCGCGTGCGCGCCGGCATGACCGGGTACGGGCTGACGGTCGTCCACGGCACGACGATCGATCGCTTCGCGGTCCGGATTCTCGGGGTGCTGCACGGGGGGCCGGCGACCGACCTGATCCTGTTCCGCGTCAGCGGGCCGGCCGTCCAAGCGGCCGGGGGGACGGCGTCGGGCATGAGCGGCAGCCCGCTGTACGTCGACGGCCGCATCATCGGCGCGCTCAGCTACGGGTACCACTTCGCCGGGCCGGATGCCGACCTCAGTCTCGCCACGCCAATCGAGGAGATGCTGCGGGCGCTCTCCCCCGGCCGCCCGGCGGCCGGGGGAGAGCGCCCGCGGACGTACGAGGCATCCCCGCCGATCCCCACCCCGGCCGGGACGATCGCGCGCGTGGTCGTGATGGACTCGCCCGCGGACGCCGCGGCCTACAACGCGCATCCGCTCCCGCAGGTCGCCGCCGTCGCGCCCGTCGCGGTCCCGGTGTTCGCATCCGGGGTGACCCCGGCGGCGATGGCCGTGCTGTCGCGCACGCTGCGCCGGTACAACATCAGCCCCCGGCAGGGATACGGCGGACGGAAGGAGTTCCCGGCGCCGCCGATCGAGCCGGGAAGCTCGTTCGGCGTGGAGCTGGTGCGCGGAGACGTGGAGGTCGGCGCGATCGGGACGGTCACGTACCGGCGGGGAGACCTGATCCTGGGCTTCGGCCACCCGCTGCTGGGCGCCGGCGACGTCTCGATGCTGCTCACCAGCGCCTGGATCGACACGGTCGTCCGCTCGCTCGACTTTCCGTTCAAGGAGGGGAGCCTGGGGGGACTCCTCGGGACGGTCGCGCAGGACCGGGCCGTGGGCGTGGGAGGCGTCATCGGCCGGTTCCCGCGGACCTTCGGGGTGCGCGTGCGGGTCCACGACGAGGACCGGGGGCGGGCGAAGGAGCTGGGTGCCCAGGTGATCCGGCGGCCCGACCTGGCGGAGGGGCTGGTGCCGATGGCGGTGCTGAGTCTCGTGCAGAAGGCCCTGGACCGCGTCGCGGGCGGCTCCGCGGAGGTTCGCATCGCGCTGCGCGCGCGGGGCGTTCCCCACGAGATCGTCCGCGAGGATCTCGCGTACGATATCGGCGACATCGGGACGGCCTCGGTGCTGGACGTCCCCGAGGCGACCCAACTGCTGTTCGGCAACTTTTTCCGGGACCTCGATCCCATCGACATGTCCGTGGAGATCGCGGTGCGCTCCAGGCCGAACACGGCGCTGCTCGTCGCCGCCCGGCCCGACGTGCGGACCGTGAGCCGCGGCGGGCAGGTCCGGGTGGCGGTGCGGGTGAGGCCGTACGAGCAGCCCGCTGAGGTCTCGCGCCAGGTGGAGTTCACGGTGCCCCGGGACTTTCCGGTCGGGCCGGCGTTTCTGCTCGTCGGGACGGCCGGCTGGCTGAACGCCTCGAACCCGCTGCCGCCCGACCAGCAGTTCCAGCAGCTCGTGCAGCAGGAGGGAACTCCACCGGGAACGCGCTCGCTGGAGGAGACGATCGATCGGTTCGAGCACGACGGAAAGAACACGGACGTGATCGTGGAGCTGGTGCCCGAGGCGGTGCTCACCGCGGTCGGCAGCAATGCCAACCCGGGATTCGAGGCGCCTGCCGGGACCTCGATCCCCAGCGAGTGGGTGGTGCTTGGCAGGTTTCAGATCCCCATGACGGTGAAGTAGGGGCCGTGACGGTCGCGGATCCCCGCGGGCGCGGCGCCCGAGGGCGATAGGGCGACGGCGGCGCGCCTGATATAAGGGACAGAGCAGATTAGACGAAAGCGATGTGAGAGATGGCATGCCGAAGACACCACCCCTCGCTCCAGCGCCCCGCACCCGTATGGCCCGCTCCCGGGGTGCGGCGCTCCGGCCCGTCCTGGGATGCATCGCGGCCGCCGCGATGGGCGTGGCTTCTCCGGTCCCGCCGCTCGGAGCCGCTCCCTCGATGCCGGCGGGCCTGTTGCCGGCCTCCGCGATCCGGCCCGGCATGGCCGGGATCGGCAGGACCGTCGTGCTCGGCACGGCGATCTCGGAGTTCCGCGTCCGGGTGCTGGGGATCTTGAAGAACGCGGGGCCGGCGGGCGACCTCGTTCTGTTTCGCGCGTCCGGCCCGGCGCTCGAGAGCGCCGGCGGCCTCGCGGCCGGGATGAGCGGCAGCCCGATCTACCTCGAGGGGCGGCTCGCCGGCGCGTTCAGCTACACATTCCAGGCCGCCGATCCGATGATCGGCCTGTTCACGCCGATCGAGGACATGCTCAGGGACCTGCCGCCGCGGGCCGCGGCCCGCGCCCCCGGCGGCCGGCTGCACGCGGTGGCGCCGCTGCGCGTCGGCCACCGCGAGATCCGCCGCATCCTCGTGGCGTCGCGGCCGGGCCCCGTCGCGTCCCCGCCCGATGCGCTCGTCGCCACCCCGGCCGCGACCCCGCTGTTCGTGTCCGGGTTCGGCGAGCCGGCGCGCGAGGCGCTGGCGCGGGTGCTCGCGCCGATGGGCGTCGTGCCGATGCAGGGCAGCGGGCCTGTGCGCCTGCCGGCGTCGCTCCCGCTCGTGCCGGGCAGCGCGATCGGGGTGGGGCTCATGCAGGGCGAGATCTCCGCGTACGCGATCGGCACGCTGACCTACCGGGACGGCAGCCGTATCCTGGCGTTCGGCCACCCGTTCACCGAGGTCGGCCACGCCGGCTACCTCCTGACGAACGCGACGATCTTTCAGACGGTGCGCGGGCAGCAGCAGAACATGAAGGTCGGAGCCGCCGGGGCGCTCGTCGGGACGATCTCGGAAGACCGTCCGGCGGCGATCGGCGGGACGATCGGCGTGCTGCCGCGGGTCTTCGGCGTGCGTGTGCGGGTGACCGATGCCGACGACGGCACGTCTCGCGATTTCAACTTCCAGGTCGTGAACAGCAAGGAGATCGCCCCCACGCTCGTGATGCTCGGCGCGCAGGAAGCGATCGCCCGCGCCCTCAATCGCTCCGGCGAGGGGACGGCGCAGGTCCGGATGACCCTGCGGGGCCGCGCGCTCGGGCATCCGGTCGTGCGGGAGAATTTGTTCTACAGCACGAACGACATCGCGACCCGGGCGCTCGCCGAGGTGCCGCAGGCGATGCACCTGCTGTTCGATAACGAGTTCGCCGACGTGGGCCCCGCGGACATGACGATGGACGTGCGGGTCACCAGCCAGCAGCAGACCGCGGTGATCACCGAGATGCGGATGCCGCCCGGGCCGGTGAGCGTGGGGAGTACCCTCAAGGTCAAGGTGACGCTGCGGCCGTTCCGCGGCGAGCCGCAGACGCAGGAGGTCGACCTCGCCATCCCGCGGGACTTCGCGCCCGGGACGGCGCTCCTCGTGGTGCGTGCGGGCGGCGCCTCCTCGCCCTCGCCGGTTGCCACGCCGGCGCCGCCCGCGCAGTTCCAGGGCCCGCCGCGCACCCTCACCGACGCGTTCCACGCGTTCGAGACGGGTGAGAAGAATACGGACGTCGTGGTGGAGCTCCTCGGCGCGGCCCGCCCGTCGCCGCAGGGCGCCCCGCTGGCGATGAGCCGGGCGGCGAGCACGTGGACGACGCCGTGGGTGCTCCGCGGTCGCTTCCAGGCGCCGATCCTGATCGAGGGAGGACGGTAGCCGGTTCCGATGCCGACAGGCACCCGGCGCCTCATCGCGTGGAGCGCCGCGGCTGCAGTCCTGGCGATCGGCGCGGTCGTGGCCTGGAGCCTGCTGGTCCACAGCGGCTGGCTCGCGGGCGCGGTCCGCCAGGCCGTCGTGACCCGCCTCGTGGTCGCCATCGGGCGGCCGGTCGAGCTCGGCAGCGTCCGCGGGGACCCGCTGCACGGCGTGGATCTGCGCGACCTCGCGATCGCGGAGCAGGGAGGGTTCAGCCAGGGGGTCGCGTTCTCCGTGGACCGGATCCACGTGGCGTTCGATCTGCCGCGGCTCCTGCGCCATCCCCAGGAGGTGCTCCAGAGCATCACCCGCGCCGATCTGTACCGGCCGCGCGCCGAGATCGTGCGCGATGCGAAGGGCATCTGGAACCTCGCGGATCTGTTCACCGGGCGGCGGCGTCCGGTCGGGCCCCAGTTCCAGGGGCTCGTCGCGGTCCACGACGGGACCGTCGCGTACGCGGATTCCTACGGCGTCGCCGCGCCGCCGTTCGTGACGCGGTTCGCCGGGATCGCCGGCGAGCTCGATTTTCGCGCGGCGCCGCGCGTCTCCGTCGACGTGCGCGGGAGGAGCGCGGAGGGCGAGTCCCTGGCGCTCCGCGGCCGCTACCTGGCGGAGGAGGGGGCGTTCGACCTCGACGTCACGGTGGACCACGGCGCGGTGGGCCGCTGGGGCGGCTATCTCGTCAGGCTCAGCGGGCTGCGCTGGGCTGCCGGCCGGTTCGGCGGCCGGCTGCACCTGCTGCTGACGCCACAGGGCGACGGCGTCGCGCTCGACTACACGGGGACCATTCGGCTCGCCGACGCGCGGATCGACTACGCGCCGACCCACCTGTCGCTTCGCCATGTCTCCGGATCGATCGGACTCGATGCCAGCCGGGTCTCGACCTCCGGTCTGAACCTCGAGGCCAACGGATCGCCGCTCCGGGTCCGGGGAGACGTGGCACTCCCCGGGGGGGCCTGGCTCGATCTGGTGATCAGCTCCCCGAGCCTGGACCTCGGCATGGTCCGCAGCCTGTTCTTCCCCGGGGCCCGCCTCGGGATCGCGGGCCGGGCGGGCGGCGACGTGTGGGTGACCGGGCCGGTCGCCGCTCCCTACCTCGACGGGGACATCACCTCGGCGCGGGGCCGTCTCAACGGCCAGGCGTTCGAGTCGCTGAGCACGCACTTCCAGTACGCGGCGGGGATGTTCGCGCTCACGGACCTGCACGCCCGAGTTGGCACCGGATCGGTGTCCGGCGACGCCGTCCTCGGGATGTCCGGGGGCATGCCCTCGTTTCAGCTCGCCGTGACGGCCGACGGCATCGACACCGGGGCCCTCCCGAGGGCCGGGCTGCCGATCACGGATGGCCTCGCCGGCCGCCTCTCCGGCAGCCTGGCCGGGACGGGAACGGACGGCCACGTCCAGGTGATCGGCGACATCGCGATGCCCTCCGGGACCGTGCGCGGCCAGGCGTTCCACGACCTGCGCGCGCTGTTCTGGGACGACGGCGGCGCGATCGAGCTGGACCTCCTGCGGGCCGGGATCGGACAGACGGCCGTGTACGCCTCGGGTCGCATCTCCCGCGGCGGAGCGCTCGATCTCGCGCTCGACGCCCGTGACATCCCGCTCGCGGAGCTCGGCGCGCGCGCCGGGCTCGGTGGCTCGCTCCTCGGCGGCTACGCCGACCTCGACGGCCGCCTCACCGGCACCGCGGCCGCCCCGGTCGTCTCGGGGGCCGTCGCGGCGTGGGAGGGGACGGTGGGGCCCGTGCCGTTTGCGTTCGCCCGCGGGGACCTCACCCTCGGCGCATCCGGCATCGCGGCCCGCTCTCTCGACCTCGTCGACGGAGCCACGAGCTACCATCTAAGCGGCGGCCTGCGGTTCCGGCCGCTTGCTGCCGAGGATCTCCGCATCGACGCGGAGAACGTCTCCGCCTCCCAGCTCCTCCGCCGGTCCGCGGCCGCTAAGGGGATCTCGGGCACGCTCTCTGGCCACGTGACCCTCTCCGGCTCCCCCGCCCACCCGGCGGGAAGCGGCGAGATCACGTTGCTGCACGGCCGCGTCGCGGGGCAGCCCGTGGATCGGGCCACCGCGCGCGTGGCCGGGGACGGGCGGATCGTCCGGATCCTGAGCGCCGATGCCCAGCGGAACGGCTCGCGCGTCCACGCCGAGGGCACGGTGGATCTGCGGGGGCCGCTCGACCTCCGCGTCTCGGCCGAACGCATCCAGATCCAAGACCTCACCTCGGCCGTGAAAGTCGCGGCCGCGCCCCGCGGGACGCTCGCGCTGTCCGGGCAGGTCGTGGGGACGCTCCGCGCGCCGGAGTTCCGCGCCTCCCTGCGGTCTCCGGACCTGGCGATCGGCGGCGAGGCGTTCACCGCCTCCGGGATCCTCGACTACCGGCCCGGCGTGCTGCGCGTCGAGCCGCTCACGCTCTCCCGGGACGCGTCCACGTACAGCCTCGCGGGCGAGCTGCGGATCGGTCCCCCGCCGTCCGCCGACCTCACGCTCGATGTGCGGAACGGGGACGTCGCGACGATCGTGCGGGCGGCCCAGCTGCAGGTGCCGGCGCCGGTGGCCGGGACGATCGACGGCCGGATCGCGCTCACGGGGCCGCTCCGGGATCCGTCGGCGCGGATTGCCCTCACGCTGCACAACGGGCAGGTGGACGGGGTCGCGCTGGGGGAGGGCGCCGCGGACCTGACGCTGAGCCACGGGTCGGTCGACATCCGGAAGCTCGAGCTTGCGCCCGATCACGGGCACGTCGCGGCCCAGGGACGCGTCGTGCTCGCCGGCACGAGCGATGTCGAGGTGTCGGCCCGGGACCTCGACCCCAACCTCCTGCGGCCGCTCTTCCACCTCGACCGGCAGCTCGTCGGCAAGGTCGATTTCACGATGCAGTGGAGCGGTCCCACCCGGAATCCCACGGCCGGCCTGTCGCTGGAAGCCACGGACGTCGGCGTCCCGGGCGCGGTGGTCGACCGCATCGTCGGCCTCGGCTACTACAAGGACGGGGCCGTACAGATCGAGGCGGCGACGATCGAAAAGGGTCCCCACAAGGCCGTGGTCACCGGCAGCGTGCCGATGGTCCCCGGCAGCCTGGCCCTGAACCCGCGGGGCCCGCTCAACCTGGAACTGCGCCTGCAGGATGCGGACCTCAGCTTCCTCAGCCTGCTGACGCCGCAGGTCCAGGACGCCACCGGCACGGTCCAGGGGCAGGTCACGGTGGGCGGGACCGTGAGCGATCCTCAGATGAGCGGGTCGGTCCTCGCCGCGGGCGGGCGGATGCACATCGCACCGCTGCGGACGCCGCTCGAGAACGTGAACGTGGACATCGCCTTCTCCCAGGATCAGATCCTCGTCCGGGACCTCTCGGCCAGGCTCGGCGGCGGCCAGGCGGCGGCCCGCGGAACCGTCGCGGTCCGCGACCTCCGCCCGCAGACGGTCGCGCTCGACCTGAGCGCCCAGCGGGCCAGCGTCGATGTGCCCGGGCTGTACTCCGGAGGGGTGGACGCCGCGCTCAGGCTTGCCGGGCCGGCGTCGCGTCCGGTGCTCGCCGGCACCGTGACCCTCTCCCAGGGCCAGGTCCAGGTGGACGGCGGCTTCGCCTCGTCGGGCGGGCGCGCTCTGCCGCTCGCGCTCGACCTCCGCGTCGCGGCGGGCAACGACGTCTCGTTCAACGCGGGTGTCGTGCGCGCGCAGCTCGGAGGCGCGGTGCACGTCGGGGGGACGCTGGGCGACCCGCGGCTGTCCGGGACGGTCCGCTCGCTCAACGGGACGATCACGATCCTCGGCACGCCGTTCGCGATCACCAGCGGGGAAGCGGTGTTCTCGGAGGCGCTGGGGATCGAGCCGCAGATCGTCGCGCGCGCGCAGGCGATGTACGGCGACACCCGCGTCTACCTCGACGTGGCGGGCGTGCTGCCCAACGCCACCCTGACGTGGAGCTCGGAACCGCCGATGAGCCAGCAGGAGATCCTCGCGCTCGTCCTCGGCAGCTCGGGCTACAACGGCTCGGCCGCCGACCTCGTCGGACAGGAGCTCGGGCGGATCCTGCTCGGCTCGGTCACGCAGGCGATCCAGCGCGCGCTCCACCTCGACGAGTTCACGATCTCGTACTCCACCCAGAATCCGGTAACGCTACGGATCGGGAAGTTCATCGTGCGCAACCTCTACCTCTCCCTGACGGAGGTCTTTGGGCGGTCGGCGGCGCCGGAAGCGCCCGTGCCGCTGGTCCCGGGTCCCGGAGCGCTCACGCGCCTGACCTACAGCGGCCAGTCGTACACCGTGTTCGGGCTGGAGTACTTCTTGAGCCCCAGCGTGTTCCTGTCGTACAGCGTGGACACGCTGGGAGACAACGGCATCTTTCTGCTGACGAGATTTCCGTTGTAGAGGAACCGCGCACCCCGCGGTGCCCCGTATCGCTCGTGTGGCGCGCACGGCGTGCGCCGGCGCCCGAGGAGAGCATCCGGGGACGAGAGCGGATACTGTAGGGGTGGGAGCAGGGGGCCATCGATGTTCACGGAGTATTTGCGCGAGCTCCAGAAAGTGGCGCTCCTGGACCAGGGCGAGGAGGCCCGCCTCTGGCGCACGTACAAGGGTCGGGGCGATGGGCGCAGCCGCGCGCGCCTCATCGAGGCCTACCAGCCGCTGGTCTTCAAGGTCGCGATGCACCTCCGGCTGCGCGACGCGGTCGTGATGGACATGATCCAGGAAGGCACCGTGGGCCTGATCGAGGCCGTGGAGCGGTTCGATCCCGGACGCGGCGTGCGCTTCAGCACGTTCGCGACGTACCGGATCCGCGGCCGGATCCTCAACGCGCTCCGCCGCGAGCGGCCGGCCCTGCTGATGGAGACGGCGGTCGGAGGCGCGCTCGACGACTCGCCCCTCGAGCGTCTCGCGGACCCCGCGGCCGCCGAGACCCTCGCGGCCGTCGAGGACGGCGTGCTCCTGGAGCAGATCGTCGCGGCGATCGACCGGCTCCCGCAGCGGGAGCGCCGGATCCTGCGCGGGTTCTTCCTGCGCCAGGAGGAGCCGCGCCGCATCGCCGGCGAACTGAGGATCAGTCTCTCGCACTTCTACCGCCTGCAGAAGCATGCCCTGCGCCGGATCCGGGACCTCGTGACCCCGGTCGGACTGCGCGCGCGCGGGGCGGAGGAGTAGGGACGATGCCGGGCGCCGAGGAGATCGGGCATCATATCCGGCACGCGGAGGAGTGGCTCCGGTGGGCCCGGGGCGACTGCCGGCGGGGCGATATGCGCTCGACCGTGCTCCGGCTGCTCCTGGCCGAGGCGGAGATCCGGCGTGCCCGGGAGACGGGCATGAGCCTGCCGCTCCCGCCAGACGAGACCGCGCCACGGCGTCGCGCCCGGCCGCTCGCCACGCTGGGGATCGCGGCCGCGCTCGTCATCGGCGCAGCGGGCTACACCGTGACGCACCTGGGGCCGCTCGCAGCGCCGGGCGCGCCGGCTGCCTCCGTGCAGGCCGTCCGCGCAGCGCCCGCCCTGCAGAGGCCGGGAGAGGCCGTGCCGCTCGGGACGGGGCGGTATCTCCGGCTTGCCTTTCCTGCCGTGGGCAGCCAGTCCGGGGAGCCCTCCGCGCCCGGGGTCGCGGAGCCGCGCACGCCGCCCGACCGCTTCTCGGACGATCCGGCCTCCCGCTTCGACCCGGCCGCGCTGCCCGCCCTCCCTGGATCGGACAGCTTCACCACGCCGGAGGAACCGACGGGCCCCTCGCCCAGGTTCTAGGGGACGCCGGACCGGGCGCCCACCGGGGACGGTCCCGTGCGTTCATCACGCTGTGATGGAGGTCGCATGAGACATCCTGTGTCAACCCCTGATGGCTCAGGCACTCGCTGCGGCGATGTGTGGGAGGGAGTGGGCGGATCTGTGATGGGCGGCATCGTAAGGCAGACGGTCCTG
>JAJPJJ010000085.1 GCA_021324295.1 Bacillota bacterium | reverse complement strand
TGCCCGTGGTCTAACGGCCCGGGCCCCCATCGGCCGGAGCACGCTACTTCGCGTCCCCTGCCGTTTGCCCACGTGCGGTGCCCGTGGTCTAACGGCCCGGGCCCCCAGCGGACCGACACAGCTCGCGTCAGCTCCACGACCGGTTGCCGTCGTCGCGATACTCGTGTTATAGGCCCGGGCCCCCAGCGGACCGGTCCCGGCCACGTCAGCTCCAAGGCCGTTTGTCCTCGTCGCGAGACCCGGCTTCCGGGCCCGGGCCGGCGCTCAGCGCACCGGCGTGCCGGCCCGCCCTGTCTGTGTTATGCCCTCGGGTGCGAGCGGGCGGCCGTTGCCGGCGGACGTCCCGGAGCCGCCCGCGCCGCGGTCGAGGAGGACCGCCTTCCCGCGGCGCACCGTCGCCAGGATGCGGTCGACCTCCCCTTCGAGGCGCTCCAGCACGCGCAGCGCGTAGGCGTCGGCCCCCCGCCGCACTTCCTCGGCATCGCGGATCGCCTGCTCCCGCACCTGCTGCTCGTCACCCTCGGCGCTGCCGGAGGGTGACGAGCTCCCGCGGAGCCGGCGGGCGTACTCCTGCGCTTCCACGACGAGCCGCCGCGCCTCGTCCTGCGCCTGCCGCAGGACAGCCTCCGCCTCCGCGCGCGCGTCCGCGCCCTCCCGGAGCTCGCGCGCGACCGCCTCCCGCAGCCGGTCCACCAGCTCGCGGGCCTCGGCGTCGCGGGCGGCCCGTCGCACCGGATTGAAGAACGGCACGGGCTCCGCCAGCACGGCCTCGAGCCGGTCGAGACACTCCGCGATCGCCTGCGACGGTAGGTACCGATCGGATGGCATCATGCGTGTTCACCTCGATGCTGAGCTCTGATCTTCTCGGACAGCCAGCGCTCCACGCCGGCCGGCACCAGCCCGGCGACGGAGCCGCCGAACCGCGCCACCTCGCGAATCAACGTCGAGCTGAGATAGCCGAACTCGGGGCTCGTCATCATGAAGACGGTCTCGATCTCGGGTTCCAGGCGCTTGTTCATCGCCGCCATCTTGAGCTCGAACTCGAAGTCCATCATGGCCCGCAGCCCCTTGACGATGACGCGCGCGCCGAGGGTCCGGGCGAACTCGACCGTCAGCCCGTCGAACCGGCGCACCTCGACGCCGGTGAGCCCCGCGGTGGCGTCCCGGAGCATCGCGACGCGGTCCGCCGGTGAGAACAGCGTCTGCTTCTCGACGTTCGTCGCCACCCCGACGACGAGGCCGCCGAAGATCTCGCGCGCGCGCACGATGATGTCCAGGTGACCGTTGTGGACGGGATCGAAGCTCCCCGGGTAGAGGGCCACGGGACGGCCGGACATCACGCGGCGTCGTCCTCCGCCTCATAGAACCACAGCGCGGTCTCACCGTAGCGCGCGGCACGAATCCGGCGCAGTCCCTCCACCTCACCGGGGTCGTCGCGCCAGTGCCCCTCCGCGACCGCCACGCCGCCCGGGGCGAGGAGTCGCGACGCCGCCAGCAGCCGGAGGGTAAGGGCCTGCAGGCCCCGGCCGTACGGCGGATCGAGCACGACGAGGTCGAACCGCATCCCGGAGCGGGCGAGCGCCGGCACCTCGGTCAGGACGCTGGCGCGGCGGACCGTCGCCCGGTCGCTGAGGTGCGCCCGCGCCAGGTTCTCGCGGATCACCGCGGCGGTGCGTGGATCTCGCTCAACGAACACCGCCTCCCGGGCGCCGCGGCTCAGCGCCTCGATCCCGATCCCCCCCGTGCCCGCGAACAGGTCCAGCACGCGTGCCCCGGGCAGGCGCGCGGCGAGCGCGCCCAGCAGCGCGTCCTTGACCCTGGCGGACGTCGGCCGCAGTCCGGCCCGCGCCGCCGACCGGAGCCGCCTGCCCTTCGCCGCTCCCGCGGTCACGCGCATCGCTCATCCCACCTCGACGTTCTCGACCGGCGCGGCGCCAAAGCGCGCCGCGAGCGCGCGCCCGAGGCGCCGGTGCTCGGGACGGCGCAGCCCGGGATCGACGCGCAGCAGCGCGGCCGCGTCCTGCCGCGCCCGGTGGAGCCACGCCTGGTCCCGGATGAGGTCCGCCACCCTGAGGTCGCCCAGGCCGTGCTGCCGCAGGCCGGCGTGCTCGCGGTCATCGCCGGCGCGCGGCGACAGCCCGATCAACTCGCCGACGCCGCGCAGCTCGATATCGCGCTCGGCGATCCGGAACCCATCCGAGGTCTCCACCAGCGCCTGCAGCCGCGCCCGCCCCTGCTCGGTCGCCGGATCGGCGATCAGGATGCAGTAGGACTGGTGGGCCCCGCGCCCGACGCGGCCGCGGAGCTGATGGAGCTGCGAGAGGCCGAAGCGATCGGCATCCTCGATGACCATCACGGTCGCGTTCGGCACATCGATCCCGACCTCGATGACGGTCGTCGCGACCAGCGCGTCGATCGCGCCGGCCCGCAGGGCGTGCATCGTGCGGTCGCGCTCCTCCACCTTCATCCGGCCGTGGAGCACCTCCACCCGCAGCCCCCGCAGCGGCCCGTCCCGGAGGCGGCCGGCCAGCTCCGTCGCGGCCTCGGCCTGCAGCTTGTCGGACTCCTCGATCAACGGGCACACCACGTAGGCCTGCCGGCCGGCCTCCACCTGCTCGCGCACAAACGCGTAGACCTGCGGCCTGCGGCTGCACGGACGGGCGTACGTCCGGACGGGCGCCCGGCCGGGCGGCAGCTCGTCGAGGGTCGAGACGTCCAGGTCCCCGTACAGGGTGAGCGCGAGCGTGCGCGGGATCGGCGTGGCCGTCATCACGAGCACGTCCGGCCGCTCGCCCTTCCGGCGGAGCGCCGCCCTCTGCGCAACGCCGAACCGGTGCTGCTCGTCCACGACGACCAGGCCGAGGCGGTGGAAGGCCACGTCCTCCTCGATCAACGCGTGGGTTCCCACGACGACGTCCGCGCGCCCGTCGCGGACGCGCTCGATCGTCTCCTGACGAGCGGAGCGCGAGAGGCCGCCGATCAGCAGGACCACGCCCACGCCGAGCGGGTCGAGCAGCGCGCGGAGCGTCAGGTAGTGCTGGCCGGCGAGGATCTCCGTCGGCGCCATCAGCGCCCCCTGGGCGCCGCCGCCGACGCAGCGCAGCAGCGCCGTGGCCGCGACGACCGTCTTGCCCGAGCCGACATCCCCCTGCAGCAGGCGGTTCATCGGCGCGGGCGATTCGAGATCCCGCAGGATCTCCGCGATCACGCGCCGCTGCGCTCCCGTGAGCGCGTAGGGCAGGCCGGCGTGGAAGCGCGCCACGAGGTCGCCGGCGTCCCCGTACCGGATCGCCCGCGTCTCCGCCTCCCGCGCCGCCTTCCGCCCGAGCAGCAGGAGCTGGAAGAGCAGGAGCTCCTCGTACACCAGCCGCGCGCGCGCCGCCTCGTGCGCGGCCAGCGTATCCGGAAAGTGCGCCTGCCGGAGCGCGTCGCTGAGATCCGGCAGGCCGTGCCGGCGGCGCAGCGTCTCCGGCAGCCACTCCGCGGCCGTTGCGCCGTACTCGTCGAGGGCGCGCGCGACGAGCGTGCGCAGCACCCGCTGGCTCAGCCCTTCCGTGCTCCCGTACACTGGGACGATCCGGCCGACGTGCAGCGTCTCCTCGCCGGCCTCCAGCACCTCGAACTCAGGCGCGGCCATCTGGATCTCGCCGGCCTGCCTCTGGACGCGGCCGTGCAGGATCACCTCGGCGCCGAGCGGGAGCTGCTGGGCGATATACGGCTGGTTGAACCACACCGCGTGGAGCACCCCGGAGCCGTCGGTCACCGCGGCCTTCACGAGCACGAGGCCGTGGCGCCGCCGCGGGCGGAACTTCTCCACGCGCGCGATGGTTCCCCGCACGGTGTCGACGCTGCCGTGCAGGAGGTCCACGATGCGCCGCAGGTGGCTGCGGTCCTCCAGCCGGCGGGGCAGGCGGTAGAGCAGGTCCGTGATCGTGCGGACGCCGAGGCGCGCCAGCAGCCGGGCGCGCGCGGGGCCGACACCTTTCATGTACTGGATCGGCGAGGCGTCGCGGGCCGCCTCCGCGGTCGGCTCGTCCCCGGCGGGCCGGCGCCGCATGGGCTCCCGGCGCGTGGCCGCGTCGGGCGGGGGAGAGCCCGTACCCCGCTCTGGTGCGCCGATCGCCCGTGGCGCGGACACCGGGTGTCGGTCGCTACCGATCCCGCTTTCCCGAACGGTCAACGCATCCTCCGCGATCGAAGCCCCGCGATCGCCGGTGGCGGTGTGCCGTCCCCGAGGGCGCGTCGCATTTCCGCGCCGCGGCGTGCCGGGCGCACAGCGGACCCCGACCTACCGGCATTTCTACGCTCGGGCCGTTGCCCCTGCCGGGCGACCTGTGCTACACTCAGGCCCGGCGCCCAGCGCGTGCGCCGGGAACCGTGGCCGATGAAGGCCCGGGCCCCACGAATTCGCAATCGCCTGCGCGAGTGCACGGGGGTGGCGAGCGGCTCGTCCCCGGCGGGCGGCGGGAGGATCACCGATGGCACGACGCTGCGCGGTGTGCGGCAAAGGACCGCGCACCGGCTACACGATCAGCCATTCGCACCACAAGACAAAGCGGCGGTTCGCGCCGAACCTCCAGCGGGTGCGGGCTGTCATCGGCGGCACCGCGCGGCGCGTCACCGTGTGCACGGCGTGCCTGAAAGCCGGGAAGGTGACGCGGGTCGCCTGAGCGCCCCCCGCGGTCCCCAGAGGCTGCGTCTCCCAGGCAGGGATCCCTACTGGACCGCCGGGGCCGGGGCGCCGTCGCGCAGCCCGGCGATCAACGCCTCGACCTCTCGGCCGCTGAGGACGTAGCGGTCCCCGCAGAACCGGCACGTCACCTCCGCCTGTCCCTCCTGCGCCAGCAGCGCCTCGAGCTCGTCCGCGCCTAGGCCCCAGAGCATCTCCTCGACGCGGCGGCGGCTGCATCCGCACTGGAAGGCCACGGGGCTGGTCGCGCCGATGGACGGATCCATCCCGCCCAGCGCGGCGGTCAGGATCTCCTCCGGTGTGCAGCCGTCGGCGACAAGCTGCGTGATCGGCGGAAGGCGCCGGGCCCGGGCCTCCAGGTCCGCCACGGCGTCCGGGGCGGCGCCCGGCAGCACCTGCACGCAGAGGCCGCCCGCGGCGAGCACGTGCAGATCGCGGCCGACGAGCACGCCGAGCGCCACCACGGAGGGGATCTGCTCCGAGGAAGCGAGGTACGCGGCGAGGTCCTCGGCGATCTCGCCCGAGATGAGCGGCGCGCTCCCGTGATACGGCGAGCGCATCCCGAGATCCCGGGTCACGTGGAGCGTGCCCCGCCGGCCGACGAGCCCTCCCACATCGAGCTTCCGCTGAGGGGTCTCCGGGAGGTCGGCGTGCGGGTTCGCCGCGTACCCGCGCACGCGTCCCCAGGCGTCGGCCTGGGCGATGATCGCGCCGATCGGGCCGTCTCCGAGCACGCGCAGCATCACGCTCTGCCCGGCCTTCAGGCCCGCGCCGAGGAGGGCGGCGGCCGTCAGGCTACGCCCCAGCGCCGCGGTCGCGGTTGCCGATGTGGTGTGGCGGATCCGCGCGTCCTCCACCGTCTGCGTCGTGACCGTCGCGACGGCGCGGATCTTCTCGCCGGCAGCCGTGCCGCGGATCATGTAGTCTCGCATCGCTCGACCCCTCTTCCTGTGCTGGTCTCTCCTGGCGGGACGGCGCGCCGGGCGGCGTCCCCGCGGGGCGCGGGCGGCGCGCCCTCCACCCCGGCCGCGTCGGCCGGCGGGGCGCACGCACACGCGGGTACCCCGCAGGCACATCCTGGATGCGGCGTGCGCGTTCCCGGCGCGGGATGGCGCCGGGCGTGGCCCTGTCCTGATACTACCCGGTACGAGCGGGCGCGTCCACCCGGCCCGCGCCGCGCGCGGTCCGGCCCGCGGGCACGCCCCGGCGGCCCACGCGGACCCCGGGTCGCGTTCCGTGCTAGCGCCGGCCGTGCATCGGGTTGGCCGGGCCGTGCCCTCGCCCGAGGGGGAGCGCCGCGTCGATCGCGCGCGTGATGAACGCCTTGGCCTCCCGGATCGCCGCCGGGACCGCGAGCCCGCGCGCCAGCCCCGCCGCGATCGCGGCCGAGAAGACGCAGCCCGTCCCGTGCGTGTGCGGCGTGTGGACGCGGGGCGCCTCCATCCAGTCCATCCGGGCGCCGTCGTAGACCAAGTCGACCGCCGCGCCCGATAGATGCCCGCCCTTCACGACCACGTAGCGTGGGCCCATGTCCCGCACCGCCCGCGCCGCCTCCTCCATCTCCTCGGTCGTCCGCACCTGTCGGCCCGTCAGGGCGCCCGCCTCGTGGAGGTTCGGCGTCACGACGAGGGCCAGCGGGAGGAGCCGGTTGCGGAGCGCGTTCATCGCCTCGGGGCGCAGCAGCGGCGCCCCGGACTTCGAGATCATCACCGGATCGACGACGAGCGCGGCGATCCGGTGATGGCGGATCCGATCCGCGACGGCATCGATGATCGGCTCGCTGCTGAGCATGCCGGTCTTGGCGGCGTCCACGCCGATGTCGCCCACGACCGCGTCGATCTGCTGCGCGACGCTCTCCGGCGGCATCTCGACCACGCCGACCACCTCCGCCGTATTCTGCGCGGTCACGGCGGTGATCGCCGTCATCCCGTATACGCCGAGCGCGGCGAACGTCTTGAGATCCGCCTGAATGCCCGCTCCACCGCCCGAGTCGGACCCCGCGATCGAGAGCGCGCGCGGAATCGCCATGTCGTCCCCTCCTCCGAGTGAAAGGACCCGGGCCCCGGCGGACCGGCGCGGGTCGCTCCACGTCCACCGCCGTTTTGCCCACCCGCGGCGCTCGCGGTCTCCGAGCCCGGGCCCCGGCGGACCGAGAGACGTCTTGACGAGGGTTGCGCGCGGACGGGTCGGCCGCTGGGGTGTCCCGCGCTCCCGGTCGGGGCACGGCGTCCCACCCCACCGCATCGCGGGAGCACGGCGATTCGTTGGGGCCCCGGGAGAGCGCGCGGCGGGCCCGCCGCGTCCCCTCGCTCGACGGTGCGCGATGCGGCGCCGGCGGCCGCGCGACTCACGGGGTGCTGCGGAAATGGTCCCATCCCGACGCCGAGAGCGGGACGCGCTCCCCGTCCTGCCGCACCAGCCACCGGCCCCCGGCCTGCGGGAGGATCTCCCCGATCCGCGTGACCGCCACGCCGGCGGCGCGGATGGCCCGGGCGACGGCGGCGCCCGGCGCGGCGGTGAACAGGAGCTCGTAGTCTTCCCCGCCGCCGAGCGCCCAGGCGAACGGGTCCACGCCCGCCGCGCGGGCGGCCTCGGACAGCCCGGCCGGCAGCGGCAGGTGCGAGGCATCCACGCGCACGCCGACGCCGGAGGCCTCGACCAGGTGCAGGAGGTCGCTGGCCGTCCCATCGCTCGTGTCGATCAGCGCCGTGGCCCCCGCGCGCACCAGCAGCCGGCCGGCCGCCGGCTGCGGCTGCGGCCGCCGGTACGCGGCGACGAGCGCCTCCGCTCCGGGCACCTTGATCTCCGGATGCCGGAGGAGGTAGAGTCCGGCGGCCGCCTTGCCCACCGCCCCGGTGATCCAGACCTCGTCCCCGGGCCGGGCCTCCGAGCGGCGGAGCGTCGTGTCCGCCTCGCCGAGGAGCGTGACGTCGATGACGAGCGGGCCCGGGATGCGCGAGACGTTGCCCCCGACCACCACGACCGCGTGCGCGGAGGCGAGCTCGGCGAGCCCGCCGTAGACGCCGTCCACCACCTCCACATCGGTCTCGGCGGGGAGGGCCAGCGAGATCAGCGCGAACCGGGGCGTTCCACCCATCGCCGCGATGTCGCTGAGGTTCACCGCGAGCGCCCGCCAGCCGATGTCGCCGGGTGTGCACAGGCTGCGGTCGAAGTGCACGCCCTCTACCTGGATGTCGCAGGTCGCGAGCACCTCCCCCTCGAGGTGGACCACCGCGGCGTCGTCGCCGATGCCGACCCGCACCCCGGGTCCCACGGCCGGCACGAGACGGCGGAGCCGCTCGATCAGCGCGAACTCCCCGAGCGACCCCACGGTGCGTCCGGACCTACCGGCCGAGGGCGGCATCCACCTGCTCCCGGAGGCGCCGTGTCGCCTCGACCATGTCCTCGGCCAGGGTGACCGCTGTGACGACCGCGACGCCGGCCGCCCCGGCGCGGATCACCTCGGCCGCGTTCTCCGCCGTGATGCCGCCGATCCCGACGACCGGCACCGGCACCGCGCGGCAGATCGCGCGGATCCGGTCGAGGCCGACCGGCGGGCCGGCGTCGGCCTTCGTGCTGGTCCCGTAGACGGCACCGACGCCGAGGTAGTCGGCGCCGTCGCGCCACGCGGCCCGGGCTTCGTCCTCGGTGGCGGCCGAGACGCCGAGCAGCCGGTCGGGCCCGAGCAGCGCGCGCGCGTCGGCGGCCGGCAGGTCATCCTGCCCGACGTGCGCCCCGTCGGCGCCGGCAGCGAGCGCGACATCCACGCGGTCGTTCACGAGGAACGCCACCCCGGCCGCGCGGCACAGCGCCGCGATCGCCCGCGCGGCGGCGACGGCCTCGCGCGCCGGCTCGTCCTTCATCCGTAGCTGCACCACCGTGGCGCCGCCGCGGACGGCCGCCATCGCGATCTCGATGTGGGACCGGCCCCGGGCGTGGCGCGAGTCGGTGAGCACACACAGACGCCAGTCGCCCCGCGCCCGGCCCGAGACGCGACTCACGGCCGCACGCGTGCGCGGCCGGCGATCGTCGGGCCGTCGAGGGCCGCCAGCGCGTCGAGGAGCGCGACGCGGAACGTACCTGGCCCGCGGGCGTCGGCCGCAGCGACCTCGGCCGCGATCTCGAAGCAGAGCAACCCCGCGGCCGCGGCGGCGAGGGCATCCCGCTCCACGGCAGCGAACGCCGCCACCGCCGCGGTCGCCATGCACCCGCTGCCCGTGATCCGCGCGAGCAGCGGGTGACCGTTCTCGAGCCGGCAGACGCGCGCGCCGTCGGTGAGCACGTCGACGGGCCCGGTCGCGGCCACCGCGGCACCGGTTCCGCGCGCCAGCTCCGCCGCGACGCGGTCCAGGGCCTCGACGCGCCCACTCGCATCCACGCCGCGCACCGTCCCGGACTGTCCGGCGAGCGCCGCGATCTCCCCCGCGTTGCCGCGGATGCACGCGATCCGGAGCTCCGAGAGCAGGCGGCGGGCCTGCGCCGTCCGGAACGTGGTGGCGCCGGCGCCCACGGGATCGAGGAGCACCGGCGTCCCGGAGGCGTTCGCGCGCCGGCCGGCCCGCAGCATCGCCTCGACCACCGGCGCGGTCAGCGTGCCGATGTTGAGCGCCAGCGCCTCGGCGGACGCGGCCATCTCCTCGACCTCCTCGATCGCGTGCGCCATCACCGGGGCTGCGCCGAGCGCGAGGGTGACGTTCGCCACGTCGTTGATCGTCACGGCGTTCGTGATGTGGTGGACGAGCGGGCGCCGCTCGCGCAGGCGTCCGAGGAGCGCCGCTGCGCTGGCGGCGGTCACCCAGGCCACGCGCGCACCCGCCTCACGCCTCGGGACCGCCGGCCCGCGGACAGGGCGGCAGCGTATCCGTATCGGCCACGGCCCGTCCGCACCGCCGCGCTACAGGGGCGCCGGCCCGAGGGCCGGCACCCGCCGCAGCACGCGCAGCACGAGGTACCCGAGCACGGCCCCGGGGATGCTGCTGCTCAGGAAGGCGACCTCGAACCACCAGACCGTGTGGTGCGAGGCGGCCAGCGGCTGGAAGAGCCAGGCGGCGACGATCGCGCCGATCCCGGTGCCGATCGGTTCGCACAGCGCCGCCGCGTCGTTGCGGAGGGCCCGGTACGCGTAGCCGACCACGAGCGCGCCGAACGGGCTGCCCGGGAACGCGAAGATCGTTCCCCAGTGGAGGTTGTAGCGCAGCGTCGCGGTGATCAGCGCCGCGCCGGCGGCGTACCAGGGGCCGAGGAGGACCGCGGCGATCCCGTTCACCGTGTGCTGGAACGGAAACACCCGGGTCGGCCCGACCGGTATGCTGAGCGGCCCGAGCAGCGTGGCGATCGCCGCGAACAGCGCCGCCAGCACGAGCCGGCGGAGGTCGGCCCGGGCGGCGCGCTTCGCGTCCGGCCCCCCTGGGTTGGATGCGCGTGCCGTCATATCGCCCACTCCTCCATTCGCCATGCCATGTCCCAGAACAGGTACTCGTAGCGCTGGCTCCGCAGGAAGAGCTCGCGCAGCGAGCCCTCGCGCCGCGGGGGCAGATCGGCGGCCACCCGGTCGAGCAGCTCCGCCTGCCACCGCGCCGCCGCCTCGTAGTCCTCCGACGTGTACAGCCGGATCCAGTCGGCGTAGAGCGGTTGGTCCGGCAGTCCCTCGCCCCGCAGCCCGTCCGCGATCTCCCAGTAGCCGTAGGCACAGGGCAGGATCGCCGCGAGGATCGCCGCGAGGTCGCCGGTCTCCGCGGCGAGCCGGAGGTGGCTCGTGTACGCGGCGGTGGTCGGCGCCGGTCGCGTGTCCTCCAGGTCCTCGGGCGCGATCCCGGCCGCCCACGAGGACCGCCGGTGCAGCTCCATCTCGGTGTTGAGGGTCAGGTTCAGCATGTCCGAGAAGCGCGCCGCGACCGCCAGGTCCTCGGCCCGCGCTACGGCGAGGGCGAGGACGCGGCAGTAGTCGATCAGGAACACGTAGTCCTGCCGCATGTAGTACCGATACCGCTCGATCGGCAGCGACCCGTCGCCGAGCCCGCGCACGAACGGGTGCGCGTGGATCCGCTGCCGGACCGGCGCGGCCGCCTCCTGGAGCCGTGCGAACAGGCTCATCGCGCCCCCTCCTCCCCGGCCTCGCACCACGTGGCGATCAGCCGCGCGTAGACGCGGGCGCACGCCACGAGATCCGCGATCGCGACGTGCTCGTCGACGGCATGCGCCTGCTCCCAGCGGCCGGGCCCGTAGATCAGGGCCGGGATCCCGCGCGCGGCCAGCCAGCCCGCGTCGCACACCGACGGGAGCATCGCCTGGGCCGGCGCCCCGCCGCGCACCTCCGCGTGCGCCCGCGCGAGAACGGCGACGCCCGGGTGCGACGGGTCGGTGGCAAACGCCGGGAACACCTCGCCACGGTCCTCGATCATGGACTGTCCACCCCACCGAAACGTCGGGGGATGCTCGCGCAGCCACGGGTCGGCGGCGGCCGCCGCCAGGACCGTGCGCTCGATCTCCGCGGCGACGCCTTCGTCCGTCTCCCCCGGGTAGAAGTGCACGGTCACCCACAGCGCGCAACGGTCGGCCACGAACGCCGGGTGGCGGCCGCCCTCGATCCGCGCCGGGTTGATCGTGGTGGTCCCGGGCGGAAACCCGGGGTGGGCCTTCACGACGGCCCAGTGACGCTCGAGCCCCTGGAGCGCCTGCAGCACGAGCATCATCTTCTCGATGGCGCTCGCGCCGTGGACGCCGCCGCCGGCGTGGATCATCCGCCGGCGCAGCGCGTCGTGGAACGTTTGCGGGCTCTGGATCGTGATCCACCCGGTGACGACGCCGCCCTGGCCGAGCGCGATCTCGCCGGCGGTCGGCTCGGGCACGACCGCGAGGTCGACCGCCGGCGTGTGCGCCAGCACCGTCCGCGTCCCGGCCTCGCCCATCTCCTCGCCGGTCACGGCCTGGACGATCACGTCGCCGCGCGGGCGGCCGAGGGCGGCCAGCACGGCGCTGAGCCCCATGAGCGCGGCCGCGAGCCCGCCCTTCATGTCTGCCGTCCCGCGGCCGTAGATCCGGCCGCCGCGCCGGGCGGGCTGAAACGGCGGAGTGGTCCACGGTTCCCCGGGCGCGGTCGCCGCGACGTCCACGTGCCCGTTGAGGAGCAGCGATCGACCGCCGCCGCGGCCGCGGAGGCGAGCCAGCACCTGCGGGTCTCCCGGGTACAACGGCACGGTGCGCACCTCGGCGCCCAGGCCGGCGAGCTGCTGCGCGAGGAACTGCTGGATCCCCTCGGCGTTGCGGCCCGGCGGGCACGGCGTCTCGTACGCGACGAGCCGCTCCGTCAGGCGGAGCAACTCCTCTTCGCGGCCGGCGAGGTAGGCGTCGAGGACGTCGCCCGTCCGGCTCGCGGACCCGGGCGCCTCCGGGGCCGGTCCCCGCGGACTGGGCGTGGGATGTTCGTCTCGGTCTCTCGCCACGCGATCCGGGCTACTCGCCCTGCCCCCGCAGTCCTACGGCGTCAGGTTGGTGTAGAGCTGGTCCACCGGCACGGGGCGCGGGATCACCTTGTGGGTGGCCAGCCACCGGTCGAAGGCCTCCCAGCGCGCGCGGCTCTGCGCCTGCGTGCGCGCGTAGTAGGCGAGGGTGATCCCGAAGGACCTCCGGTTCAGCGCGTCGTCGATCTTCGGGTTCTGCCGGATGTTCCGGCGGACGTACGCCTGGAACGCCTCCTGCGGATGGCGCTCCGTGAACGCGATGCCCCGGTCGACCGCCTCGACGAACCGGCGCAGGGCCCCCCGTTCGCGGGCCACGGTCCGGTCGCTCGAGATCAGCACGAGCTCGTAGAACGACGGCACCCCGTACTGCTCCGGCTCGAACATCCCGACCGCCTGCCCCTGGAGCTCGATCTGCACCCGCTCGTAATTCCGGTAGGCGCCGACGACCGCGTCCACCTTGTGGGCGAGGAGCGCGGGCACGAGGTCGAACCCGACGTTCACCAACGTGACGCGCGAGGGCGCGACACCGTACGGGCGGAGGATCGTGTCGACGATCGCGTCGGCGAACCCCGTCACCGCGAACCCGACGCGCCGGCCGGCCAAATCGTGCGGGGTCCGGATGCCCGAGCTCTTGAGAAACATGACCGTCGTGAGCGGCTGCCCGATGAGGAGGCCGACGCTGCGCACCGGGAGCCCCTGGGCGCGCGCCATGATCACGCTGGGCTCGTAGCTCACCGCCACGTCCACGCGGCCGACGGCGGCGAGCTTCAGCGGATCGTCGGGGTTGGCCGGCACCTCGAGGTTGACGCGGAGGCCCGCCTGCGTGAAGTATCCTTGCTCGATCGCCGCGTAGAGCGGCACGTGGTCGGGGTTGGGGAACCAGTCCAGCATGAAGGTGACCGGCGCGAGCGCCGCCGCGTCGCCGAGCCCGGGCGAGAGCCCGAGGACGGCGGCTGCGATCGCGACCAGCCCGATACACGCCACCCGCTTCATCCCCGCACCTCGCGCCGCCGAGTGGCCTCCAGGCCCCGTGCGCCGTCGCCGCCGGCCGGTGGCCCCGCCGCGTCCCTCGGCGACCGTGCCCGACGCGGCACTAGCGGTCCCCCGCGCGGCGCCACGGCAGCGCCAGCCACTCGATCGCCGAGACGGCCCCAAAGAGGACGAGGGCCATCGCGCTCAGGTAGACGATCGCCGCGAACACGAGGTCGATATGGAGCTGGGCGTTCGCGTGGATCATCAGGAACCCCAGCCCCCGCGTGGCGCCGACCCACTCGCCGATCACCGCGCCGATCACGCTCGTCGCGACCGCGATGCGCGTGCCCGAGAACACGAACGGCAGCGCGGCCGGCACGCGGATCTTCAGCAGGATCTGCAGGGGGGTCGCGCCGAGGATGCGGAGCAGGTTCACCGCGTCGGGATCCGCGGCCCGCAGGCCGTCGACGGTGTTGACGACGATCGGGAAGAACACGATGAGGGCGGCCATCGCGATCTTGGAGAGCAGGCCGTACCCGAACCACACGACGAGCAGCGGCGCGATGGCAAACACCGGGATGGTCTGGCTCGCGATCACAAGCGGGTAGATCGCGCGCTCGACGGTGCGGGACGAGAAGATCAGCAGCGCGAGGACGATCCCGACGACGAACGCGATCGCGAACCCAAGGAGCACCTCCTCCAGCGTGACCGCCGCCTGCGCGAGGAGCGTCGCCTGATCGGAGACCAGCAGCCCGGCGATCCGGCTGGGGGCCGGCAGGATGTAGAACGGCACGTCGAGCGCACGCACGCCCCACTCCCACAAGAGGACGAGCGCCGCCAGCAGCGCGGCCGGCGGGGCTGCCTGCGCCGCCCCGCGGCGCAGCCCCCCGAGCCACCCCGCGTCGGCGGGCGCCGCCCCGCCGGACGCCGGCGCGGCGCGGTGAGGGGCCGCCAGCGGGCGGGGCGGCAGCGTGCTCATGCCCGGGCCTCCGCCAGCTCCGCCTCGAGCACGTCCAGCAGCCGGGCCTTGGTGCTCACGACCGCGTCGCCGGTGGGCTGCCGGGGACGCGGGAGGTCGATCGCGACCTCGGCCCGCACGCGGCCCGGGCGCGCCGACAGCACGTAGATCCGGTCGGCGAGGAGCACCGCTTCCTCCACGTCGTGCGTGACGAACAGCACGGTTCGCCCGAACTCCTCCCGCAGGCGCAGCAGGTAGCCCTGCATCGCCCTCCGCGTCATCGCGTCGAGCGCGCCGAACGGCTCGTCCAGGACCAGCAGGTGCCGGTCGCAGAGCAGCGTGCGGACGAGCGCCACGCGCTGGCGCATCCCGCCGGACAGCAGCGCAGGGTACGCGCGCTCGAATCCCTCCAGCCCAAACCGGCGGAGCATCTCGCGCGCCCGGGCGCGGGCGGGCGCCCGCGCCACGCCCTGGATCTCCATCCCCAGGATCGCGTTGTCGATGACGGTCCGCCAGGGGAGCAGCAGGTCCTTCTGCTGCATGTACGCGACGCGGCCCCGCGCGACCGTGTCGATCGGCGTGCCCTCGAGGCGCAGCGCGCCCGCGTCGGCCGGGATGAGGCCCGCGACGATGTTGCACAGCGTGCTCTTCCCGCACCCGCTCGGCCCGAGCAGGGCGACGAACTCCCGACGCCCCACGGTGAGCGACACGTCCTCGAGGACGTCGAGCCAGCCGCCGTCGCGGCGGAAGCGCTTCACGAGCCCTCTGATCTCCAGCACCGCGGCCATCGGCAGCGCGCCGCGCAGCAAAAAGCGCCGTCCCCGGAACCGGGGCGGCGCGCGCATCCTCTCCCTCCGCTGGCATTACCCAGATCAGGTTCCGGGGTCGATGGCAGGGTCAGCCATCCTCTCAGCCTGGTCTCCCCAAGCTCCCCCACGTGCTATGCGATTTGCCCCCAGTATAGCATACGGCGCGGCGCCCGCAAGGGCGCTCAAGACGCTCAGGACGCAAGCACCCGCCACAACTCGTCCCGCGTCGGCGGCACCAGCGGCTCCGCGCGGCCGCCGCGGCACACCCGGCGGCCCTCGGCGGTGAACTCGCCGATCGCCGCGACGGGCACGCCCGCCGCCTCGACCGCGGCGGCCGCGCGCGACGGGTCGGACGTCGCGATCAGCAGCGCGCCGCTCCCGATCAGGCCGAGCGGGTCGGCGCCGAGGTGCGCGCAGATCGCGCGGGTCTCCGGCAGCACCGGGACCCGATCCGCGTCGAGGCGCACGCCGATCCCGGAGGCGACCGCCATCTCGTAGGCGGCGCCCAGCACGCCGCCTTCGGTGACGTCGTGCATCGCCCGCGCGCCGGCCGCCGCGGCCGCCCGCCCCTCCGGCAGCACGCTGATCCGGTCCCGGAACGCACGCGCCCGCGCGAGCAGCGCCGCGCCGAGGGCCGGCCGCAGCCGGGCCTCCAGGTCCGTGGCCAGGATCGCGGTGCCCTCGATCCCGGCGCCCTTCGTCAGCAGCAGCGTATCCCCGGGCCGCGCGCCCCCGCTGCGCAGCACCCGGTCACGCCTCGCTCGCCCGAGCGCGGTCACGACGGCCAGCGTCCGGTCGATCCCTCCCGTTACCTCGGTGTGGCCGCCCACGATCTCGACGCCCAGGGCGCGGGCGGCCTCCGAGGCATCGCGCATCACGCGGGCGAGGTCGTCGACGGGATCGCCCGGCGCCAGCAGCAGGGTCAGCGCGAGGGCCACCGGCTCGGCGCCGCAGGCGGCCAGGTCGTTCGTGGCGACCATGACCGCGTACCACCCCAGGTCCTCGCGGGCGCCGGTGATCGGATCGGTGGTCAGCACGGCCGCCTCCTCGCCGAAGGCGATCACCGCGCAGTCCTCGCCGAACCCGGCGTGGAGCAGCACGTCGCCCCGTCGCGCCCCGAGGCGCGTGTACACGTGCGAGGCCAGCAAATCCGCCGGCACCTTGCCGATGGGAAGCCCCGGGTGCACCGCGGAGGCCCCGCCGCGGTTAGACGGCGACCCGCGGCGCGATCAGGGTCATCTTGTCCCGGATCTCCTGGGCGACCTGGAGCGCGCGCAGCCCGTGCTCCCCCGGCACGAGCGGCGACGCCTCCCCGCGCACGCACTGCACGAAGTGCGTCAGCTCCGCGCGCAGCGGCTCCTCGCCCTTGACGATCGTCCGCCGCTGCATCCCCCGGCGCCGCACCGTGATCTGCTGGCTGAGGTAGTTGAGGTGGATGAACCCGTCGGGCAGGGTGATCTCCAGCTCGGCGGCCTTGACCGGCGAGACCCGGCTCGCCACGAAGCTGGCGAGGCAGCCGTTCTTGAGCACCAGGTGCGCCACGGCCAGGTCGTCGTCCTCGCCGTGGATCGCGGCGCCGATGGCGCTCACGCGCGCCACCGGGGACCGCAGCAGCGTGAGGATGATGTCGAGGTCGTGGATCATCAGGTCCAGGACCACGCCGACGTCCATCGCCCGCTGCGGGTTCCACGGCCGGACCCGTCGCACCTGGACGAACAGCGGGTCCGTCACCAGCTCGCTGAGGGCCTGCACGGCCGGCTTGAACCGCTCGACGTGGCCGACGAGCAGGACCACGCCCCGCCGCTGGGCCAGGTCGACGAGGTCGGCGGCCTGTTCCACGGTCGTCGTGATCGGCTTCTCGACGAGCACGTGGATCCCGCGCTCCAAGAAGTCCCGGGCGATCTCGTAGTGCAGCGCCGTGGGCACGACGATGCTGACCGCGTCGACCTGGCCGAACAGCATCCGGTGGTCGTGGTATCCCGCCGCCCCGTACCGGCGCGCGAGCACGCCCGCCTCGCGCGGGGCGGTGTCCACGACCCCGGCCAGGCGGGCGCCCGGAAGGTGGTGGTAGATCCGCGCGTGGTGCTGGCCCCACTGCCCCACGCCCACCACCCCCACGCGGATCGCCCCGCTCATCGCCGCCTCCTCAGTGGCGCCTCACCGCCTATCCGCGCGCGTCGAACCGCCGGATCGCCTCGATGATCCGGTCGAGCTCCGCCTCGTGGAGGGCCGGGTGCACAGGGATGCTCAGTACCTCGCGGGCCGCGCGTTCGGCCTCGGGGCAGTGGGTGTCGCCGTAGCCCAGCCGGCGGTACAACGGGCTCGCGTAGATGGGTTGCGGGTAGTAGACGCGGGTGCCGATGCCCAGGTCCGCGAGGTGGCGGGCGAGCCGATCGCGCACCCGGGGAACCCGGACGGTGAATTGATGGTAGACGTGCACGCACCCGGGCGGCTCGAAGGGAAGGGTCAGCCACTCGAGCCCACTGAGGCCCGCGCGGAGCCGGTCGGCGTTCCGCCGCCGACGCGCGTTGCGCGCGTCCAGGTGCGCGAGCTGCGCGCAGCCGAGCGCGCCCGCGATCTCGGTCATCCGGTAGTTGTACCCCAGCTCCTCGTAGACGTACTGCGCCCTCTGCCCGCAGTTCACGAGGACGCGCGCGCGGTCCGCGAGCGCCGCCCGGTCGGTGACGATCATCCCTCCCTCGCCGGTGGTGAGGTTCTTGGACGGGTAGAAGCTGAACGCGCCGGCCGCCCCGAACGTCCCGACCCGCCGGCCGCCGAAGACCGCCCCGTGTGCCTGGGCGGCGTCCTCGACTACGATCGCGTCGTGGGCGCGCGCCAGTTGCAGCAGCGCGTCCATCTGACACGGCAGCCCGTACAGGTGCACCGGGAGGAGCGCGCGCGCGCCCGGTGTGCGCGCGAGCGCGTCCGAGGCGGCCTGGGGGTCGAGGTTGTACGTCCGGGGATCGATGTCCGCGAACACCGGGCGCGCGCCGCAGTGCAGGATCGCGCTCGCCGTGGCGCCGAACGAGAACGGGCTCGTGATGACCGCGGTGCCGGGCCCCACGCCCGCCGCCTGCAGCGCGACGATGAGCGCGGTCGTCCCCGAGGAGGTGCCGATCCCGTGCGCCGCGCCGACGTACGCGCTGAACGCCTGCTCGAACTCCGCGACCCGCCGCCCGGCCGCGAGCTGGCCCGACTCGAGCACATCGAGCACCCGCCGCTTCTCCTCGTCGGTGATGAGAGGCTGCGCGATCGGGATCTCGTGCTGCGATGTCGTCCGCATCGCTCCGGCGGCTCTGCCCTCCCGCACAGGCTCGGCAGCCCCGGCGCGCGCCGGGGCGAATCTCCCGCGTGATTCTGCGCGTGCGGGGGATTTCCTCTCGCCGGGGCGCGCTCAGCGCCGCGTCTCCATCCGGCTGCGCAGCGCGGCCAGCATGCGCTCCAGGTTGTCCTTCATCTTGACGCGCAGCAGCGCGCTCAGGAGGCCGCCGATCAGGGGGATCCCGAACTCGAACTCGACGACGATCGTGGTGCGCGTGCCCTCGCCGTCCGGCTCGAAGGCCCACGTCCCTTCGTACCGCTCGAAGTCGCCCTCGCGCTGCCGGAACCGACACAGGTGCCGCGCGTCGTCCCAGGCGTCCTCCTCGATCCACCGGATCCGGCGGCCTTCGACGACCCCGACCCACTCGGTCAGGGTCGGCAGGCCGCCCGTGCGCGCGAGCACGGTGACGCGCTCGAGGTCGGGCATGAACTGCGGGAACTCCTCCACCCGCTTGGCGACGTCGTACACGGCCGCCACCGGAGCGCGCACGACCGTCGAGGCCTCCACGCGTGGCATGCTCGCCTCCCTCCGGCGCGGGCGCGGCGACCGGCGACGGCCGGCTACGCGTGCAACTCGATCACGTCGCCGTCGTCGAGCACGTGCTCCCGCTGCACCATCTGGCCCTCGAAGGTGCGGGCCCCCCAGATCCGGGCATACTTGAGCCGCTCGACGAAATCCTTGTGGATCGCCGCCGCGGCGTCCTGGACCGTCGAGCCGCGCGGGAGCACGAACGGCGCGGACAGATCGGGCTTGTGCCCCGGAATCTTCGTGTAGACCCGGATGACGTCGAGCAACCGGAACATCTCCGCCCGCAGCGCGTCGAGGCGCACGCCTGTGTCGGCGGAAACGGCCAGCACCGGAAACCGTTCGCCGTAGATCTCCCGCAGGATCTCCAGGCGGGTCGCCGCGTCGGGGGCGTCGGCTTTCGCACCGACGAGCAGGGCCGGCACCGCCTCGTCGCCGGGCGGCCGGCGGCGCGCGGTGGGCCCGGGCGCGCCGCCCGGCCGCGACCCCACCAGGCGGGTCCGGAACTGTGCGGCGAGCTCCAGGGTCTGTTCGATCCCCGCGAGCAGGTCGTCGTCGCTCAAGTCCGCGACGAGCAGCGCGCCGTCGGCCTGCCGGATCAGGGCGAAGAGCCAGGGCTCCGACGTCTCGGGCGCGATCGGCGGCAGGTCCACGAGCTGGATCTGGATGTTCTCGTAGGCGACCATGCCCGGCAGCGGCTGCCGCGTCGCAAACGGGTAGGGCGCCACGACCGGCGTCGCGTTGCTGAGCGCCGCCAGGAGCCGCGACTTGCCGGCGTTGGGAGGGCCGACCAGCGCGATCTGGCCGGCTCCCTCGCGCGGCACGTGGTGCCAGGTCGGCCCCTTCGCCGAGGACCGCCGCCGCGCCGCCTCGGTCCGCGCCTTGGCCATGCGCCGGCGGATGTCCGCGCGCATGTGCTCCGTCCCCTTGTGCTTGGGGATCGTCGCCATCATCTCTTCGAGGGCGGCGAGCTGCTCCTCCGGCGTCTGGGCCTGCCGGTACCGGCGCTCGGCTTCGAGGTACTGAGGCGTGAGGTTCGCGGGCATCGAGGCTCGCGATCTAGTCGTGTCGACTCGTGCAGCACCTCGATTGTAACAGAGCCCGCCGGGTCGGGGAAACGGACCGCCGGCCCCGCCGCGGGTCAGGCGCGGGCTCGCAGCGATCCGGTGCCAGCGGGAGCCGGGCACGGACGGCTCCCCTCCGGTCGAATCCGTTCCCCGACGGCGAGCGCGGGACGGCCTCCGCGCCCCTGCCCGAGCGACCGCCAGGCTCTCGCAGGCCCGGCACGCCCGTAACGGAGCACGCGGTCAGGGACCGGGGGAGCCCGCGGGGTGCTGGGCCAGCGGGAAGCGGCGCGGCACGCCCGCCCTGAGCAGCGCCGAGGCGGCGTGCCCCACCACCGCTTCCACCCGTCGGGCGACCTCGAGGAGCGCGTCGAGGCGCACGTGCGTCGCGATCCCCATCTCAGCGAGCATGTGCACGAGGTCCTCCGTCGCCACGTTGCCGGCCGCCCCGGGCGCGAACGGGCACCCGCCGAGGCCCGCGACCGAGGCGTCGAGGTGCGTCACGCCGCCGGCCAGGCCGGCCAGCGCGTTCGCCAGGGCCATGCCGCGGGTGTTGTGCAGGTGGAGGCCGAAGGCGACCTGGGGGAACCGCGCGCGCAGCGCGGCCACGGTCGTGGACACCTGCCGCGGGTTGGCCATGCCGACGGTGTCCGCCAGGCTCACCCGGGTGAGCCCGAGCTCCTCCACCGCGTGTCCCACCAGAGCCTCGACCCGCGCGTACGGCGGGACGCCCTCGAACGGGCACCCGAGGGCGACGGCGATCCCGATCGCCACGTCCCGGCCGGCGGCGCGCGCCATCGGCACGATCCGCCCCACCCGCTCGAGGGCCCGGCGCGTCGGCATGCGGGTGTTGCTGAGCGAGTGCGAGTCGGTCGCCGAGACGACGACGTCGAGGCGATCGCAGCCGGCGGCGATCGCCCGCTCCGCGCCCCGCTCGTTGGGCACGAGGCCGGCGTAGAGGACGCCGTGCTCGCGCCGGAGGCCCGCCATCACCTCCTCGGCGTCCCGCATCTGCGGCACCGCGGTCGGACGGACGAACGACGTCGCCTGGATCTCGCGCAGCCCCGTGCGCGACAGCAGATCGATGATGGCGATCTTGGTGGGCGTGGGGATGAACGACGGCTCCATCTGGAAGCCGTCCCGCGGGCCGACCTCGCACACCGTCACGGACGCCGGCCACCTCATCGTCCACCCCCCGGCGCCGCGCGGTCGGCCCGCCCGGGCGACGCGGCCTCAGAACGACCGGGGCAAGCCGAGGACGTGCTGCCCGACATAGCTGAGGATCAGATTGTTCGGCACCGGGGCCACGAGGTGGAGGCGGTTCTCGCGGAACTTCCGCTCGATGTCGTAGTCCACGGCCATCCCGTACCCGCCGAACGTCGTCATCGCCACGTTGGCGGCGTCCCACGCCGCCTCGGAGGCGAGGAACTTGGCCATGTTGGCCTCCGCGCCGCACGGCGCGCCTCGATCGAACAGCGTCGCCGCCTTGTCGCGCACGAGGCCCGCCGCGACGAGGGCCATGTGCGCCCGGGCGATCGGAAACTGCACGCCCTGATTCTGCCCGATCGGGCGGCCGAACACGACGCGGTCACGGGCGCGCGCCGTGGCCCGCTCGACGAAGAACGCCCCGTCCCCCAGACACTCCGAGGCGATCAGGATCCGCTCGGCGTTCATGCCGCTCAGGACGTAGGAGAACCCCTTCCCCTCCTCCCCGATCCGGTTCTCCGCCGGCACCTCCACGCCGTCGAAGACGAGCTCGTTCGTCTCGTTGTTGAGCATGGTGCGGATCGGCCGGACGGTGAGCCCGCGCCCCGCCTCGCGCAGGTCGACGAGGAAGAGGCTGAGTCCCTGCGTGCGCGTCTCCACCTGCGCCGGCGGGGTCGTGCGGGCCAGCAGCAGCATCAGGTCCGAGTGCTGCACCCGCGAGATGAAGATCTTCCGCCCGCGGACGACGTACCGGTCGCCCCGTCGCTCGGCGAACGTCGCGATCTGCGTCGTGTCGAGGCCGGCGTCGGGCTCCGTGACCGCGAACGCCTGCAGCCGCAGCTCCCCCGCGGCGATCGCCGGCAGGTACCGCCGCTTCTGCTCCTCGCTCGCGTGACGCACCAGGGCGCCCATCATGTAGATCTGGGCGTGGCACGGCTGCGCGTTGCCGCCGGACCGGTTGACCTCCTCGAGGATCAGCCCCGCCTCCAGCGTGCCGAGCCCTCCGCCCCCGTACTGGCGCGGGATCAGCACCGAGAGCCACCCGGCCTCGGTCATCGCCCGGACGAAGTCCTCGGGATACCGGCGCTCGGCGTCGAGCCGCCTCCAGTACTCGGGCGGGAAGCGCCGGCACAGCTCGCGGACCGCCGCGCGGATCTCCTGCTGGCGCTCGGTCAGCTCGAACTCCATCCGTCGCCCTCCGCCGCCCCGCGCACCGCGCGCGACCGCAGGAGCGCGGCGACCTCGCCGGGCGCAAATCCGAGCTCCGCCAGGATCTCGCCCGTGTGCTCGCCCCGCGCGGGCGGGCGGCGCCGCAGCGCGGGGCGCTCGCCGTCCACGACGATGGGCAGCCCGACGGAGCGAAAGTGCGGGATCGCGGGATGCGGCGCGGTCTGAAAGATGCCGAGCGCCTGTGCCTGGGGATCCGTGGCCACCTCGGCGACCGAGCGGATCGGGGCGGCGGGGACGCCGGCGCGGTCCAACGATGCGGCGAGCTCCCCGGTCGTCCGCTCCCGGGAGACGGACTCGATCGCCGCGTGGAGGGCGGCGCGGTGCCGCACGCGGTCGGCGTTGTGGCGGAACCGCGCGTCCTCCGCCCACTCCGGATGGCCGAGGACCCGGCACAGCAGCCCGAACAGCCGGTCGTTGCCGGCCGCGATCATGAGGTGGCCGTCGCGCGTGGCGAAGCTCTCATACGGGGCGATCATCGGGCTCCCGGAGCCCATCCGCTGCGGCGCGACCCCGCTCGCCCAGTACGCGGCGATGTGGTAGGTCATCCACATGAGGGTCGTCTCGTACAGGGACGTGACGATCCGCTGGCCGCGTCCGTGCCGGCGGCGCGCCTCGAGCCCCGCGAGGATCGCGAGCGCCGCCCACATCCCCGTGCCCATGTCGGCGGGCGAGGTCCCGGTGCGCACCGGCGGGCCGTCCGGCTCCCCGGTCATGCTCATCAGCCCCCCGCAGGCCTGCATCAGGGGATCGTAACCCGGCCGGTCGCGCAGCGGCCCACGGTCTCCGAACGGGGTGATGCTGCAGTAGATCACCCGCGGGTTGCGCGCGTGCGCCCACGCGTACCCGTAGCCCAGCCGGTCGAGGAACCCCGGCCGGAAGCTCTCCAGCACGACGTCGC
>JAJPJJ010000127.1 GCA_021324295.1 Bacillota bacterium | reverse complement strand
GGCGAAGCGCGTCTATCTCGGGATCGAGTACCAAGATGGAGTCGAGGTCACCACCAAGCAGGGGGCCATCGCGTGAGGCCCGTTTCCACACCTATTGACGATACCTCTCGCGCCCCCCGGTAAGTGGCAGCGCATGTCTGCTCGAGATGGAAGGCCCGCGGGGCGGACGGCTGCGCTTGCAGGTCACGGGCCAAGCGCTTCCACCAGACCCACAGCGGGCCCGTCATGGCCGAGCTGCACGCGTGGCTCACCGCCCAATTCGGTGAGAAGCGCGTCGAGCCGAACTCCGCCTTGGGCCGGGCGATCACGTACCTGCTGAACCACTGGGAGCCGCTGACGCTCTTCCTCCGGCAGCCCGGCGCTCCGTTCGACAACAACCTGTGCGAACGAGCGCTGAAAAAGGCGATCCTCCACCGCAGGAACGCGCTCTTCTACAAGACCCAGAATGGCGCTCGGGTCGGCGATCTGTTTATAACGCTGATTCACACGTGCGAACTGTGCGGGGCCAACGCCTTTGACTATCTCACCGAATTACAGCGGCACGCGGCGGAGCTGGCGGAGAAATCCGGGCGCGTGGCTCCCCTGGAATTATCGGGAGACGCTCGCCCGCGCCGGCAGCGACCACGGGCCGGCACCCTGATCGACGACCGGCACCCGGTCACTCAGCTTCTGCACGCCACGCGCTACTGAGCCTCCGCCACGGCGCTGGCGACCCGGACAATCTATGCGGAAAACCGCAGGTGGCGCGGTCTCCGCACGCCCACCGAAACCTCACGATACAGCAACGCCAGCAGCATCTCGACGATGCTGTAGGTGTTGTTGCGCTGCAGGAAGCGGATCTCGTCCGGGAGCCGCTGGCGCAAGCGCAACCGCTGAAAGAAGAGGTGGAGAAGAAACGCCACCGAATCGCGTCAGTCGGTCGCCCGTGAATGCAACGCGAACCCGTCTGAGACCTCATCGGTGACGCAACACGCGCCCCTGGAGGTGCGCGGATTTCGTCACCGGGGTCGCGGCGGGGACCCCGGACGGGACCGGCGCGTATCCGGCCGGTTCCGTCAACGGCCTCATTGCGGCGCGCCTCGAGGAGTTTGCGCGGCGCTATCGCGAGTTCGGGGTCGCAGCCGACGGGCAGCGCGAGCCGGCGCGTCAGGGTGACGCCGGATGACGCGCGCCGGGCCCGGAGCGCTCGTGCTGGTGCTTGCCGCGGCGTTCTTCGGCGTGCCGGATCTCAGCACGCACCGCGAGGTGACGGCGCAGGTCGAAATCCAGGCGTCGCCGGCGCGCGTCTGGAGCGTCCTCACGGATCTCGCCGCGTATCCCATCTGGAAGCCGTGTATCTATCCGGCCACCGGTGAAATCGCACCCGGCGCCCGGCTGCAGCTCACGCTGCACTCGGGAAATGCCGCCATCACGTACGACCCGGTCGTGGAGACGGTCCTGGCGCCGCGGGAACTGAGCTGGGCCTGGGGAGACGGTGGGGTTCGGGCGGACGCTCGTGTTTACGATCACGGTGCTCGAACCGCGACGCGTGCTGCTGACGGCGAAAGAGCTCTTCAAGGGGCTGCTGCTTCCCGTTGCGCAGGGATTGCCGCAGAGCGCCGCGCAGGGGCTCGACATGATGAACAAGGCCCTTCCGACCCGCGCGGAACTGCTCGACTGGCGCGCGACCGTGCCCGTCTTCCCGTAGGAGGGGCGGTGCGGCGCCCGGCCGGGCGGTCGGAATACGATCCGGGCCTGATCGACGGCCGGGGCGCCCGGAGAATATCACCAAATCGGGAGCGCACGCGGCTGCCGAGTCAAACGCCCTGGACGGGCCGCGAAGGCCGGTCATGTTCACTCTAGAGGCGACTCTGGAGAGCACCGGCCGACGGTAGGACCCGTCGGAGGCGGCCGAAGACGGCGTGAGCCGTCACGTATGTGCGCTCCTTCCGTTGTTCCTGACACAGTAGCCGGCGACGGCGCCCGGCATCCGCCGGGCGCCGTCGCGTTTCGCGCGGAGAACGCCGGGACTACGCCCCCGCCTGCACCTTCACCGGGACCGGCTTGACGCGCTCCGACTTCGGGATCCTGACCTCCAGCACCCCGTCCTTGTAGACGGCCTTGGCCTCGGTGCCCTTGGCCGGGACGGGAAGCCGCAGCGTGCGGGTGAACGCCCCGTATTGCAGCTCGCGGTAGTAGTAGTTCCGGCCTTTCTGCTCCTCTTCGTGCTTCGTTTCCCCGCGCAGCGTGATCGTATCTTCCGTGACCGTGATGTCGACCTGTTTCGGGTCGATGTTGGGCAGTTCGGCCCGCACGACCACCTCGCCGTCGCTTTCGAACATCTCGACGGCGGGTTCCCATTCCATTGGGCCCAGCGCACGGCGCGCGCGGCGCGCGAGGAACTCATCGAACATCCGGTCGATCGACCGGCGAAGACCCAGGTCGTCGAAGGGGTCCCACCGGAATGGATCCCACCGCATCAGGCTCATGGCCTTCCCTCCCTCGCATGTTGTCTTGGACGGGGGCGCATCCACACCACAGCATAGGCAGGCGCCCCGGGACCGTACATCGGATGGGGGACCGTGGCCGGATCGGTCAGGGACCTGATAGACGGGGTGTTCCAGTCGGGCTATGTTGATTTTATAGGGTTGGACGCAGGGGGGACCCGGCGGGGCCCGAGTAGGCGTAGGGGAGGAACGGCGATGAACACGTCCGCACGTCGCCTCACACTCTCGGCGATCAAAGCCGACGTGGGGAGCATCGGGGGGCACACGATGCCGAGCGTGGAGATGACGCGGGCGGCGTCGCAGATGCTAGAGGCGCGGCGGGGGACCTCGCTGATCGACTTCCGGGTCACGCACACCGGGGACGACATCTGCCTGCTGATGACGCACCGGCACGGCACGGGCAGCGAGGAGATTCACCGGCTGGCGTACGACGTCTTCCTCGCGGCCGGCGCCGTCGCCGAGCGGCAGGGGCTGTACGGCGCCAAGCAGGATCTGCTGAAGAGCGAGTTCTCGGGCAACATCCAGGGG
>JAJPJJ010000125.1 GCA_021324295.1 Bacillota bacterium | reverse complement strand
TGCGACGATGGGGGCCATGATGATGCGATGCTCCTATGGGGTGCGATGTGTATGTCGGATCTGCTCCTGGACTATACCAGGTTTTTAACTGCGGCTGTAGTACTAGGCGGGGCCGCGGCGGTGGCCGGGCTCCTGCCGTTCGGCATAGCCGACGCGATCAACCACACGGCGGTGCTGACGCTGCTCGCGAATGCGAGGTGCCTCAGCATCTTCACCGTGGAGCGGCCCGCGCACGCCGGGCCCCGCGCGGACGCGCGGGGCCCGGCGTGGCATGCGCTCGCGCCCCGGGATGTTGCTCGGCTTCTCGGCACGGACGAGGACGCCGGTCTCCCCACGGACGAGGCGCGTCTGCGCCTGGCGCGCCGCGGGCCCAATATGCTGGCGGAGATCCCTCCGCCGGGCCTCGGAGCGCTGTTCGGCCGGCAACTGTCCACCGGCATGACCCTCCTGCTCGGGGCGGCATCCGCCGCGCTGGCGGTCATCGGGGAGCGGCTCAACGCAGCCCTGATTGCCGGCGTCGTCGTCGTGAACGCCGGCCTGGGCGCCGCCCAGGAGTACCGCGCCGAGCGTGCCATGGCGGCGCTGCAGCGGTACGTTGCACCGAGGGCGCGCTGCCTCCGGGGAGGAAAGACCCAGATGATCCCGGCCACCCAGCTCGTGCCGGGCGATGTCGTCCTGTTGCAGGCCGGGGACACCGTACCCGCGGACGGCCGCGTCGTCGAGAGCTACGCGTGCGAGGTGGACGAGGCGATCCTGACCGGCGAGGCGATGCCGGTCAAAAAGACCCCCGATCCCGTGCGCGCCGATGCCCACCTCCCGGACCTGACCTCCATGGTGTACATGGGCACCGCGATGACCGCGGGGCGGGCCAAGGTCATCATCGTGGCGACCGGCATGGGGACCGCCGTGGGCCAGATCGCCGGGCTGCTGGAGCAGCCCGGTCGCACGCAACTGCCGCTGGGGACTCGGCTTGCTTCGGTCAGCCGCTCGCTCGCCGGCATCGCCTGTCTCGGCGGGGTCCTCTTCATCGGCGCCGGGGTCCTTCGCCGGCTGCCGCTCGGGAGCCTGGTGATGGGAGCCGTGAGCCTCGTCACGGCGGCCGTGCCGGAGGGGATGCCCGCGATCGTCACGATCGCGCTCTCTGCTGCCGTCCAGCGGATGAGCCGCCGCGCGCTCATCGTGCGGCGGCTCAGCGCGGTCGAGATGCTGGGCCGGGTCACGGTGATCTGCTGCGACAAGACGGGCACGCTCACGCAGAACCGGATGGCGGCGCGCGCGATTGCCTCTGGCGAGCTGGAGGCAGCGGAGGAGCCGACGACGGACGTGCTGCGGCGCGACGACACGCGCTGGCTGCTTGTGGCCGGCGCAGTCTGCAACGACGCCACCCTGGCCGACCCTTTCCGGCGCGTGACGCTCGGCAGCGCGACCGAGGGCGCGCTCCTGCTGGCCGCTGTCGATGCCGGGCAGGATGTCGCTGCGCTCCGGCGCGCATATGAGCGCGTGGCCGAACTGCCCTTTGCGACCGAGCGGGCGTTCATGGCGGTCGTGTGCCGCGACCCGCACGGAGGGCTCGTGCTGTTCGTGAAGGGGGCGCCGGAGACCGTCGTCGAGCTCTGCAGCCATCGCGGCCATCCCGGTCGCGTCGCGCCGCTCGATGCGGATGCCCGGGATCGGGTCCTCCGCCTGTCGGACCACATGGCGTACGAGGCGATGCGCGTCCTGGCGATGGCCTACCTGCCGCTCGACGCCGTGCCGGAGGACGACTGGCTGGAGCGACCCCAGGGCTGCACGCTCATCGGCCTCGTCGGCATGACGGACCCGCTGCGACCGGAAGTCCACGACGCGGTGGCGCGCTGCCGGCGCGCTGGGGTCCGCGTGGTGATGGCGACCGGCGACCACCGCTCCACCGCGATCGCGATCGCCCGGCAGCTCGGGCTCCCGCTCTCGCCGGCGGCCGTCCTGGAGGGGCGGGACATCGATGCGCTCTCCGACACGGCCCTCGACGCCCGGCTCCCGCACGTCAGGGTCTTTGCGCGCGTCACGCCCGAGCACAAGCTGCGCATCATCGCGGCGATGCAGGCGCGTGGCGAGATCGTCGCGATGACGGGCGACGGTGTCAACGATGCGCCGGCGGTGAAGCGCGCCGACGTCGGGATCGCGATGGGCCGCAGCAGCACCGAGGTGACGCGGCAAGCGTCCTCGATCGTGGTCGGTGACGAGTCGTTCACCTCGATCGTGCAGGCGATCGAAGAGGGGCGGGGCGTCCGGCACAATCTACGGCGGGCCATCGGATTTCTGCTGGGCGGCAACCTCGGGGAGGCGCTGTTCGTGCTCGGCGGCACCCTCGTCGGCGGACGGATGCCGCTCCAGCCGCTTCACCTGTTGCTCGTGAACCTGTTTACCGACGCGCTGCCGGTCATGGCTCTGGCCGGCCTGCCGGCGCCCGCCGGTGCGCTGGAGGGACCCCCCGCGGGCGAGCTGTTCGACCAGGACTTCTATCGGGACGTGGTGCGCCGGGGGCTCGTGACCGGCATGGCCGCGACGGCGATCTACGGCCTGGGAGGCCCGGGGGACCTCGCCGATCCTGCCGCCGGGCGATCGCTCGCGCTCGCCGGGTTGGTCGCCAGCCAGCTCGTCCAAGCGCAGAACTGGCGCAGCCGCGAGCAGGGGGACGCGTTCTTCACCGCGTCGCTTGGTGTCTCCTGGACGGCGCTCGGCGGCATTTTGGCGCTCCCGCCGATGCAGCGGTTGTTCGGAACGACATCGCTTGGCGTCTTCGCCTGGATGCAAATCCTGGCGGTCTCCGTTGCCGCCGACTGGCTGCTCCGGGGCCGGCTGCTGCTCCCCGAGCCTCGCGAGACGACGGAAGCCACGCCTGGAACGGTTCGGACAGGGATACGAGGGGAGGGAGGACTATGAGTCGAGGATTCCGGCGGGGAGTCTGGACGGTGTTGTTCGGAGAGGCCGTGGCCGCTGCTGCGATCATCGCGTTGTCCCCCAAGGCGCGGGAGGCCGCGCGGCCATATCTGGTTCAAGGCATCCGCCGCGCGCTTGCGCTCGGTGACGAGATCCGGGGGATGATCGACGAGGCCAAGGTGGAAGCCGCCCAGATCGTGCGGGACGTCGACGTCGAGCAGGTCTTGGCAGACCGGCACTGACAGGGCGCCGCGCGGCCGATCCGGCGGCGCCCCGGCCGGAGCTGGATGCGACCGCCGTCGCGTCAGCGTTCGTCCGGGAGCACGCTGCGGGAGAAGACGGCGTTCCAGAGCCCGAAGCTACCGACCGCGGCCGCCGCCCAAGCCGCCAGGGCGGCCGGCAGGCTCCAGGGCCCCATCGGCCGCGCAGCGGCCCACAGCGCCGCCGCGAACCCGGCCAAGCCCACCCCGCCGAAGGGCGCTGCCTTCGCCTCCTCCGCGGCCGCCGACGTTCCTTCCTTCTCGTCCACGAGCGTTAGGCTGGCCGGCAGGATCGCCGGAAACGCCAGCATCGCCCCGGCCACCTTGCCGCCGAGCGTATGCCCGGCGACGGCCGCGGCCGCCGAGATGGCGCCTCCCATGAGGAACCGGATCGCGTACTCCCACCACCGAACCTTCGCGAGCTTAGCGGGCTCGAGCCACCGCACTCAGGTCACCCGCCACAGCGCCACGGCAACGACGGCGACCCAGGCGGCCCACGCGAGCAGAATGCTCGGGAACCGGCTGAGCCGGGTCACAGAGCGCATCAGAACCATCACTGCAAGGGTATAGACAACGAACGCCGCGGCGCCGATCATCATGCCCACCATGAGGTCCGGGATCGGGCCGGTCCCCTTCACGATGAGCGTAAGCATCAAGGATGCGGTGGCGACCGACGGGGCTCCTCCGAAGACCCCTGCCAACCCCTTGGGCCGCATCACCTCGCCGACGAGCGAACAGACAGCGACAAGGGCACCGCCGACCGCGAAGCGGAGCGCTACCTCACCCCAGGAGATGTCCACTGCGGGTCACGCCGCGCCTCCCCGACCCTCGGGGGCATATCCCGGGCACGCTGCGGGGAAAGCGCCGCGCGTCACCCGGCCCGATCCTACGCCGCCGACCTCCGGCGAGGCTTCCTGCCGCGCGACGCCTTCCTCGCGCTGGCCGAGCCGCGCGGGGCCGGGGGGACCTTCGCGCCCTTGCGGCGCGCCTGCGACAGGCCGATCGCGATGGCCTGCTTCCTGCTCTTGACCCTGTGGCGCGCCTTGCCGCTGTGCTGCGCGCCGCGCTTGTACTTGCGCATCACGCGCCCGACCTCCGTGTGCGCCCGCCTGCCGTATTTCGCCATACGCGTCCTCCCGTATCCGGCGTGTACAGCCCACCACGCGGGTTTTACCCGTTTGGAGAGACACCGCGTGCTGTGACGCCGGGTTGCCGTCACGGACAGCAACGGGCCGCGCGAGACGGAGCGTTGGCCCTGCGGCTAGGCCGCGTCGGGCAGGTCGCGCGGGTACGTGTCGATGGTGAGCGAGTCCTCTCCCCGGATGACGCGCAGCCTGAGCGGGGCGCCGACCGGGTGCCCGCCGATCGCGAGCAGCAGGTCGTCGAGGGACCGCACAGCCCGGTCCCCGGCCTGCACGATGATGTCGCCAACCCGCAGCCCGGCGTGCGCCGCCGCTGTTTCAGGCTGCACCTCGGTCACCCGCACGGCCGCGGGCGAGTCGAGGCGGTGGACGAGCGCCAACTGCCGGGGAAGGGTGACCGTCTGCGCCGAGACGCCCAGGTAGGCGCGGCGAACGCGGCCGTCGTGGATCAACTGCGACGCCACCCACTTCGCCGTGTTCACGGGGATCGCGAAGCAGATCCCCTGGGAGCCGGCGACGACCGCGGTGTTGATGCCGATCACGCGGCTCGCGCTATCCACGAGCGGCCCTCCGGAGTTGCCGGGGTTGAGCGCCGCGTCGGTCTGGATGACGTTGTCGATCAGTCGCCCCGTCTCCGCGCGAAGGGTCCGGCCGAGGGCGCTCACCACGCCGGCCGTCACGGTGGCCTGGAAGCCCAGCGGATTCCCCACGGCGACCACGAGCTGCCCCACACGCAGCCGGGACGAGTCGCCCAGCTCCGCCGCCGGGAGGTTGGACTCCGGCAGGCGGAGGACCGCGAGGTCGCTGTACGGATCGTCGCCCACGACCTGGGCCGGCAGGACGCGGCCGTCCTGCAGCCGCGCTTCGATCCGGTCCGCCGCCCGGACGGCGTGGCTGTTGGTGAGGACGTACCCGTCCGGCGTGATGATCACGCCGCTGCCGAGGCCCCTCAGCTCCGAGAAGCCGCGGCGCTGGAGCTGCGCGGGCGCGCGCCGGGCTGTGCCGAGGCTCACCACAGCCGGTCCCACCCGCTCCACGACGGCGATGACGGTCCGGGAGTAGGCGTCGAGCGCCTCCGTCTCCCCGGGCTGGATGTCGAGTTCCTGCACGCTGCTCATGGCGTCTCCTGTGACCTCCTGCCTGGGAAACGCTCCCGGGATCCCCCCGATTTCGCGTGCCCCGCGCGACGCCCCCGCGAAGATGCGAATTCGCCAACGGGTATCGCCGCGAGGCCATGCGGTCCTGGGACTGCAGCAGCGCCGACGTCGGAGGCCGGTGACCCAGGCGCCCGTCCGCCAGGACGGCGCCCTCCCGCCGTCGAAGTCGTGGCCACGCCACGGCCTGCGCGCTCGCCGGCGGCGCCGCGCGTCGGTGCGGCGACGGAAGGGGTGGAGAGGTGGGTAGCGATATCCATGACCTCAGCCTTGCCCCACAGGGATGGAACCGCATCCGGTGGGCGGACGGCGAGATGCCGGTGCTCCGGGCGATCCGCGAACGGTTTGCCCGCGAGCGGCCGCTTGCGGGCGTCCGGGTCGCCGCGTGTCTCCACGTCACGACCGAGACGGCGAACCTGATGCGCACCCTTCGGGACGGGGGCGCCGCGGTCGCGCTGTGCGCGAGCAACCCGCTCTCCACGCAGGACGACGTGGCGGCCGCGCTCGTCGCGGAGTGGCACCTGCCGGTGTTCGCCCGGCGGGGAGAGGATCGCGACACGTACTACCGGCATATCCACCAGGCGCTCGATACCCACCCGCACCTGACGATGGACGACGGCGCGGACCTGGTGTCCACGATTCACAACGCCCGGCAGGAGCTGCTGCCCGAGGTCATCGGCGGCAGCGAGGAGACCACGACGGGGGTGCTCCGGCTGCGGAGCATGGCGCGCAGCGGGGTGCTGCGCTATCCTATCGTCGCGGTCAACGACGCCCTGACGAAGCACCTCTTCGACAACCGCTACGGAACAGGCCAGTCGACGCTGGACGGTCTCATGCGCGCGACCAACCTGCTCCTGGCCGGGCGCACGGTGACCGTGGCGGGATACGGGAACTGCGGGCGGGGCCTCGCGATGCGCGCCCGCGGGATGGGCGCCCAGGTGATCGTGACCGAGGTCGACCCCGTGCGGGCGCTCGAGGCGCACATGGACGGCTACCGCGTGCTGCCGATGCTGGAGGCGGCGCGCGTCTCCGATGTCCTGATCACGGTCACCGGCGATACCTCCGTGATCCGTCGTGAGCATTTCGAGGTGATGAAGGACCGGGCGATCGTCGCGAACGCGGGCCACTTCGACGTGGAGATCGATCTGGCGGCGCTCGCCGATCTCGTCGAGGAGCGGCAACCCGTCCGCCCCCACGTGGAGGAGTGCCGCCTGCGGGACGGCCGGCGCATCTACCTGCTGGCCGAGGGCCGCCTGCTCAACCTCGCCGCGGCGGAAGGGCACCCGGCGGCGGTCATGGACATGAGCTTCGCCAACCAAGCGCTCACGGTGGAGTACCTCGTCCGCCGTGGCCGCGAGTTGCGGCCCGACGTGTATCCCGTGCCCCCGGCGATCGACCGGCAGGTGGCCGCGCTCAAGCTGGAGGCCTCGGGCATCACGATCGACACGCTGACGCCCGAGCAGGACCGCTACCTGCAGTCCTGGCAGGAGGGCACGTGAGCGACCGTCCGCCGCGTGAGACCGCGGCGGACGGTCGCACCGGGGAGGCGATGAGCGTGGAGAGGGATGTGCGTCACGGCGCACCCGCGATCGAGGACGGGCTGGCCCGGCGGATGGGAGTCCTCGGCACGGAGACCGCGTTCGAGGTCCTCGCCCGCGCGAAGGCGCTCGAGGCGCGCGGCCGCTCGATCATCCATCTCGAGATCGGCGAGCCGGACTTCGACACGCCCGACCACATCAAGGAGGCGGCGATCCGCGCCCTCCGCGATGGCTTCACGCACTACACGCCCGCCGCCGGCATCCCGGAGGCGCGCGCGGCGGTCGCCGAGCACGTCGCGCAGTCCCGGGGCATCCCGCTCACACCGGAGCACGTGGTCATCACGCCCGGGGCCAAGCCGGTGATGTTCTTCCTGATGCTGGCGCTCGTGGACCCCGGGGACGAGGTGATCTACCCCGACCCCGGATTTCCGATCTACGCGTCGGTGGCCCGGTTTGTCGGAGCCCGGCCCGTGCCGTGGGTGCTGCGCGAGGAGCGAGACTTCCGCGCGGATCCGGAGGAGCTCCGGCGGCTCGTCTCGCCCCGCACGAAGCTCGTCGTGCTCAACTCGCCGCACAACCCCACGGCCGGGGTCCTCTCCCGTGCCGACGTCGAGGCGATCGCCGGGATCCTGCAGGGCCGCCCCATCACGGTCCTCTCCGATGAGATCTACTGGCGCATCCTGTACGACGGCACGTTCCACAGCATTGCCTCGGTCCCGGGGATGCAGGAGCAGACCGTGATCCTCGACGGCTTCAGCAAGACGTACGCGATGACGGGCTGGCGGATCGGGTACGGTGTCATGCGGCCGGGTCTTGCCGCGCGCGTGACCCAGCTCATGGTCAACTCCAACTCGTGCACCGCCGCGTTCACGCAGGTCGCGGGCGTCGCTGCGCTCCGCGGCCCGCAGGATTGCGTCGACCGCATGGTCGCGGAGTTCCGGCGCCGCCGCGATGTGCTCGTGGACGGCCTCAACCGGATCCCCGGCGTCCGCTGCCTCCGGCCGCGCGGAGCGTTCTACGCGTTTCCCAGCGTGCGCGGGGTCGACGCCGACGCCGGCCGCCTGGCGGACTACCTGCTCGACGAGGCGGGCGTCGCGGTGCTCTCGGGCACGTCGTTCGGGGAGCAGGGGCAGGGCTACCTGCGCTTGAGCTACGCGAACTCAGTCGAGGCGATCACCGAGGCGCTGGCCCGATTGCGGGCGGCCCTGGAGCGGTACGCGGGCCGTTAGTACTACCAGCCGCAGTTAAAAACCTGGTATAGTCCAGGAGCAGATCCGACATACACATCGCACCCCATAGGAGCATCGCATCATCATGGCCCCCATCGTCGCAGCGCACGAAC
>JAJPJJ010000023.1 GCA_021324295.1 Bacillota bacterium | reverse complement strand
TGCGACGATGGGGGCCATGATGATGCGATGCTCCTATGGGGTGCGATGTGTATGTCGGATCTGCTCCTGGACTATACCAGGTTTTTAACTGCGGCTGTAGTACTAGGGTCGGAGCGGCGGGCGGCGGCCGATCACCGGAGGGTAGCCCCTCGGCGGACGGCCCGTGGGGCTCCACGCAGTGCTAGCGGCGTGTCTTCACACAGACACAGGGCCTGCTACGGCGCCAGTAATCCGGCCGGCCCGGGTCCCGTGCGGTCCCGGCGCCCCCGGGATGCCGCGGCCGCCCGCTCTCGGCGGGCAAGGGGGGAGGGACGAGGGGGCGGGGCCACGCCCGGCACTTCGGAGGGGGTAGAAGTGTCCCACCACAACGGGTGCCTCGTCCGCATCGTCTTGGGGCGGTCTCGTCCCCTCGATATGGACGTCGGTACGGAAGGCACGACGACGGCGTGCCGCTGCTACGCCTCCTCGGGCGATTCGGCTTCAGCCAGCACCTCGGGCTGCGCCTCGCCGTCACCGCCGTCATGCTCCGCGTCGCCGGCATGGGCGGCCCGCTCCCCGTCGGTGCGCGGGCTGTCGAGGAACCAGACGCGGTCGCCCACGACCTCGGTCGTCCGCCGGCGCGATCCGTCCTGGGTCTCGTACGTGCGTGTCTGCAGCCGGCCCTCGACGGCCACCAGACGGCCGCGGGTGCAGTACTGTCCCACCAGCTCGGCCAGCTTGCGCCACGTCACACAGTTGATGAAGTCAGCCTCCCGGTCGCCCGCGGCGTTCCGGAAGTCCCGATCCACCGCGAGGGTAAACTGCGCCATCGGATGTCCACCCGACACGTACCGCAGTTCCGGGTCACGGGTGAGGCGCCCGATCAGTTGAATCCGGTTCAGCACGCGCGCCACCTCCAGCGCACAGCATGGCCTGGCTCTGGACACAGGACGTCCTACAATCCGGGCGATCGCTTGTTGCCGCCGCGGGCTCCCACCGAGGGCCGCCCCGCTCGATCCGCTGCCGCCCTGAGGCCTGCAACAGACGTCGTGCTTCGCTGTTCGCACTCTAGCAAATAGATGTGTAGATGTCAATACGTTTACATGTTCGAGAGGCCGCGGCACGAAGGCCCCAGCCCCCAGGGGCACCTCCGCCTTGCCACGAATTTCCCCGGGTGCCGTTGTGACACCGCGCCCGGCCGACGGCCGCGTTCGGGCCCGGCATCGTGCGGGCGCGGCGTATTCGCGGGCACGGCGAGGTCTTCTCCGCGACGGGGTGGGCGCATGCCGACAATACGGATTCGCTCAGCGACTGCGCTGGATGTCCCGGCAATTCTCGAGTTGATCCGCCAACTCGCGGAATACGAGCAGCTCGCGTGCCTCGTGGCGGCCACGGAAGAACGGCTGCGGGAGGCACTCTTCGGTGCCAAACCGGCGGCTGAGGTGCTGCTCGCGGATTGCGAGCAGGAAGTCGTGGGACTTGCCGTCTTCTTTACAACCTACTCCACGTTCCTGGCGCGGCCGGGGATCTACCTGGAGGACTTGTACGTGAAGCCCCACGCACGTGGGAGAGGTGCGGGATCGGCGTTGTTGCAGCGGTTGGCCGGGATCGCCGTAGAGCGCGGCTGCGGAAGGCTGGAGTGGGAAGTGCTCAACTGGAACGCGCCGGCCATCCGCTTCTACGAGAAGCTGGGTGCTCAACCCCTGCACGAATGGACCAAATATCGGTTGACGGGGAAGGCACTGGAGCAACTCGCGTTCGGAGGCCCGGCCACGTGGGCGCAGCATCCGATCGACAGCAATGGTTGAGGAAGAGTGGCGGGCAGGAGGCTCGAACGAGTATCGGACGCGATCGTCGCGAAGTCCTAGCAAGAGCTCACGGCCTGCGCGAGTAGAGCGGCTCACACGGCCGCCGGGACCGGGACGACGACAGATCCCCGCCACCGGGACTCACCGATGCAGGCCGCGTTCGGACACATCCGAGGGCACGTGTCGAGAGGTGAGCTATGGTGGATCAGGCGCGACAGGTCGAGCGCGCGCCCGGCTGGGGCATGAGCATGCTCGCCGGCGCCGGCGCAGGGATCGTGGCGGCCGCGGCCGCCGTGGGCCTTGAGGCCCTCGTCGGCGCCCGGCTGCCGCCGCGCGCCTCCACGGCGTGGTCCAGTTTCGTCGCCGGCCTCGCCGGCGGGGCGCTGTACGCCGTGCTGGCCCGGACCGGCCGGCGCCCCGTGCCGACGCTCTGGGGCATCAGCCTCGCCATCGCGACGATCGACAGCCTGCTCATCGCGGGCCTGCCGATGCCCGCGGGGCGGGGCCCACGGACCTGGATTCCGATCGTGGGGCTGGTCGTGCCGCTGCGGCAACTGGGAGCGCTCGTCGGGCTTGGGCACTTCGGCAGCGAGCGCTTCCCGGTCGCCTACCTGTGGGTGGCCACCGCTGTGCACTACATCACCGCGGTCGCGGTGTCCCTGCTCGTGCCGTGGTGGGCCGGTGCGAGACGGCGCTGAGAAGGGTGCGCGCAGGCCTGCGGGGGTTCAGGCCGCGGACGGGGTCATCTCGACAACCCGGCGTCGATGCGAGCCGCGGTCATGCGCTCGAGATCGATCGCCACGCCGTAATCCGTTCGCGCCCGCTCCGCGGAGACGTATCCGTTCCGGACGTCGTCCAGCACCAGTGACGGATCGCGCTGCACCGGCGGGCCGTAGCCTCCTCCCCCCGGGAGGCTCAGGGTGATCTCCGTGCCGGCCGGCACCAGCGTGCGGGTCTTCGGCCGGACGGCCACCGCCGGGTCATTCGTCGAGATGGCGCCGGGGGCACCCGGCGCCCCACCGAGGAGTCCCGGGGCGGGGAACGTGATACGATCGTAGAGCCCCGAGAAGACGAACGGCCGATCCGTGCGCACAGCCACCTGGATCAGCTGACCGAGCCCGCCGCGAAACGTTCCCGGTCCCCCGGAGTCCCGCCGGAGCTCCCGCCGCCGGATGATGATGGGCGAGAGCGCCTCGATGACCTCCACGGGAGTCCCGGCGATCCCGCTGGGGAAGGCCGTGGCCGAGAGACCGTCCCGTGTCGCCAGCGCTCCGGTCCCGCCCGCCGAGAACCACACATAGGTGAACGGCCGGCCCGTGCGGGGATCGTGGCCGAAGATCTGCGTGTCCCACAGGCCATCGAAGCCTGGAGCCGTGACGCGATCCGGCAGCACCTGGGCCAGGGCACCGAAGACCGCGCTGGGCAGGAAGTGCCCAACGAGGTGCCGCCCCGCCACCGCCGCCGGAAACCGCGCGTTCAGGATGGAGCCCGGGGGCGCCGTGACCGTCACCGGCCGGAAGCTCCCTTCGTTGTTGGGCACGTCTGGCGAGAGGGCGCACTTCACGGCGTAGGTGGTATAGGCGTGCGTGTAGTTCAACGCCACATTGATCCCCCGCGGGACCTGCGGAGACGACCCGGCGTAGTCGATGGTCAGATGATGCCCTCGGATGGTGGCCGTCGCCACGATGCGGATGGGCGCGTCGAACCCGTCGCACACCAGCTCGTACTGGTACGCGCCGTCCGGCAGGGCCGCGATGCGCGCGCGCATCGCGGCCTCGGACCGGGCGACGATGGCATCGGAGAGGTCCTCGATATCCGGGAGACCGAACTCCCCAAGGAAGGCCAGGAGCTGCTGCCCGCCGATCTCGTTTCCCACCACCTGCGCGTGCAGGTCACCCAGGACTTCCTCGGGCGTGCGGACGTTCGCGCGCAGCACGTCGATCAGCGTCGCGTTCGGACGGCCGCCGTCGTGCAGCTTCATCACGGGGATGAAGAGGCCTTCCTCGAACACCTCGCCGGCGTCCGCCGACAGGCCGCGGCCGCCGATGTCCAGCGCATGGCAGGTGTTGCCGAAGAAGGCCACCACCCGGTCGCCGTGAAAGACGGGCGTCATCACCGTGATGTCGTTGAGCTGGGACGCGGTCTTCCACGGGTCGTTGGTCACCAGCACATCCCCCGGGGCCAGCGTCTCGAGCGGGAAGGCCTTGAGGAAGTGGCCCATGCTGGTCGCCGTCGAGTTGATGTGGCCCGGCGTTCCCGTCACCGCCTGGGCGATCATCCGGCCCCGGCGGTCGAAGACGCCGGCCGAGATGTCGCCGGCCTCGCGGACGACCGACGTGAACGATGTCCGCATCAGCGCCGCCGCCTGCTCGTTCACGATGCCGATCAGGCGATTCCAGAGGACCTCGAGGAGGATAGGATCCATCACGCCTCGCCGCGCGCAGGCCGCTCGTTCACCTCGATGACCAGGTTGAGCCAGTCGTCCACCCGGACGCGCCCATCCGGCCCCACCACCACCGTGGACTCCTCCTCTTCCACGACGGCCGGGCCCGGGAACGCCTGGCCGGGCACCAGCCGATAGCGGTCGTACACGGGCACCGTCGCGAACCTCCGGCATTCCGGGAGGTACGCCGCCCGCCGCCCCTTGAGCGCGCCCGCGAGGTCCGGCGTACCCGACGCGTCCCGGCCGGCGGAGGCAGCCGGGAGCCGGAGGACGGGCCGCGGGCCCTCGGCCGCCACCCGCCAGCTCACGGCGTCCACCGGGACGCCGGGCGCCGTGCGACCGTAGAGCGACGCGTACGTCTGCTCAAAGGCCTGGACCAGCGCGGGCTCGCTTCCCGGCCCGAGCTCTCCGTCCGGAAGCGGCACGCGAATCTCGTGCCCCTGCCCGCGGTACCGCATATCGGCCCACCGGCGAAAGGTCACCTGATCCCCCGGCACGACTTCCGACAGGATCTGCCGGCCTTCCCGCTCCATCTCGCGCAGCGCGGCGCGGACGGCCTCCCAGTCGATCGCCTCCAGCCTGCTGGGCACCGTGCGCACGAAATCGAACACGAGGGGGGCCACCAGGAAGCCCAGCGCAGAAACCACCCCGGCCCCCAGGGGCGAGATGACCGCCGGACAGCGGAGGATGCGCGCGACGCGGTGGGCGTGCACCGGGCCGGCGCCTCCGAAGGCGAAGAGCGGGAAGCGCCGGATGTCCTTCCCGCGCTCCGCGGCGTGCACGCGGATCGCCGATGCCATGTTCTCGTTGACCACCTGGTGGATCCCCCACGCCGCCTGCACCGGGTCCAGACCGAGCGGGGCGGCCACGCGCTCTGTGATGGCACGCAGCGCGGCCTCCCGGTCGAGACGCAGGCGACCGCCGAGGAAGAAGCCCGGATCCAAGTAGCCCAGCACGAGATCCGCATCCGTGACGGTAGGCTCGACGCCTCCACGCCCGTAGCACGCCGGACCGGGGTCCGCTCCCGCGCTGTCGGGGCCAACGGTCAGGAGCCCCAGGCGGTCCACGCGCGCGATGCTCCCTCCGCCCGCACCGATCTCGATCATCTCGATGGCCGGTACTTTGATCGGCAGTCCGCTGCCGCGCTTGAAGCGATAGACCCTGGCGACCTCGAACTCCGGGGCAACGAGAGGCTCGCCCTGCTCCACGAGGCAGGCCTTGGCCGTGGTGCCGCCCATGTCGAAGGACACGAGGGCGGGGCGGCCCGCGAGCCTGCCGTAGTGCGCCGCCGCGAGCGCTCCCGCCGCCGGGCCGGATTCCACCACGCGGATCGGCAGCCGGCAGGCCGTCTCCACCGAGCAGATCCCCCCGGTGGATTGCATGATGAACAGCGGCCCCTCGATCCCCAGGGCCTTCAGGCCCTCCTGGAGCCGCGTGAGGTAGCGCGCGGCCACGCCCTGGATGTACACGTTGGCGACGGTCGTGCTGGTACGCTCGTACTCTCGGATCTCCGAGACCACCTCGTGCGAGAGCGCACACGCCCACTGCGGCGCCCGCGACCGGATGAGGGCCCCCACCGCCTGCTCGTGCGCGGGGGCGCGGTAACTGTGGAGGAAACACACCGCCACCGCTTCGATGTCCTCGCGGAGCAGTGTGTCGACGAGCCTGTCCGCCTCTTCGAGATCGAGCGGCTGGACGACCGTCCCGTCCTCCAGCACACGCTCCCGCAGCTCATAGCGCCGGTGCCGAGGCACCAGCGGGGCCGGGCGCTCGATGAAGAGGTCGTACATGTCGTATCGATGCTCGCGGCCGATCTCGAGCGTGTCCCGAAATCCTCGCGTGGTGATGAGGGCGGTCGCGGCGCCCTTCCGCTCGATCAGCGCGTTCGTGAGGAGCGTCGTGCCGTGGACGACCTGGGTCACCGCACGCGCCGGCGCGCCGGCCGCCTTGAGCAGGTCCCGCACTCCTCGCTCCACGCCGGCCGCCGGGTCCGCCGGCGTCGTCAAGACTTTGCCGATCTGGAAGACTGTCCCGAGGTCGTCGACCAGGATCAGGTCCGTGAAGGTGCCCCCGATGTCGACGCCGATGCGGTACGCCACGCGCGCTTCCCGCTCCCGTGCGCAGGCCCCTCACGCAGCACCGCGGTTCTCGGCGGTGCCGGGCCCGAAAATACCTGTGATCGTTTTGCCGGACGCACGGTGTCTCCTGCAGGGCCGTCCGTCCGGGCCGGTGGACGGCCCGCCGGCCCCGGCCTCACCGCATCGCAGACCCGTGGGGTCCCTTCGCGGCCGGCCCGCGACGGAGCAGCGTGCCATACCCGGGGTCGCCGACGAGATCTCCGTCCCGCACGACGGTCCGGCCCCGGACCAGCACCCGCTCGATCCATCCCGTGACCCTCCACCCGAGAAACGGGCTCAGCCGGTGCCGGGATCGCAGCCACTCGGCCGTGATCGTCCACTCGCGCTCGGGATCCAGGATGACGACGTCGGCATCGGCGCCGGGGATCAGCGACCCTTTGCGGGGATAGAGCCCAAAGATCTTCGCGGCGTTGGTGGACGTGAGCGCGGCCAGGCGCTCCAGCGGCAGACCGCGACGGCGCACGCCTTCGGAGAACATGAGGGGAAGCGCGGTCTGCACCCCGCTGATGCCTCCCCACGCCTGCCAGACGTCGTCGACGCCGCGCGCCTTGTCCTCCGGGGGACACGGCGAGTGATCGGACGACAGGCAGTCGATCGTCCCGTCGGCCACCTGCCGCCACAGTCCCTCGACCGCCGGGCGCGGCCGCAACGGGGGGGCGCACTTGGCGACCGGGCCGAGCCGGGCGAAGGCCTCCTCGTCGAGGAGCAGGTAGTGTGGACAGGTCTCCACGCTCACGCGCTGCCCGCGCTGCCGCGCGGCGGCGATCAGCGCGCCGCCCTCCGGCGTGCTCAGGTGGACGATGTGGAGCCGGCATCCGGTCGCGCGGGCCATCCGCAGCACGCGTTGGATCGCCTCCAGCTCCACCTCTGGCGGCCGCGCCTCGCCCCACGCCCGCATGTCGCGGCGCCCGGCGCGCTGCAGTCGCGCCTGGAGACGCATCGCGAGGTCGTTGTTCTCCGCGTGCACGCCCACCAGGCCGTTCCACCCGGCGATGCGCTCCATCCCCTCCCACAGCACGCCGTCGTCCGCGCGCGCGTACTCCGTGCCGGTTGCAATCATGAACGCCTTGTAGGCCACGGCGCCCGACCGTTCCAGCCCTTCCAGCCGGTCCACGTTGTCGGTCACGAGACCTCCCCACAGCGCGTAGTCCACGAAGGCCCTGGGGCCGATCGCCTCCAGCTTGAGCGCAAACGCGGAGGCGTCGGTCGTCGGCGGGATGGCGTTGAGCGGCATCTCGATGACCGTGGTCACGCCGCCGGCCGCTGCGGCCGCGCTGCCCGTCTCGAAGCCCTCCCAGTGCGTCCGTCCCGGCTCGTTGAAGTGCACGTGCGGGTCGAGGCCGCCCGGGAGCACGATCCGTCCTCTGGCGTCCAGCACCTCCTCGGCGGGCCACCGCTCCGCGGGGTCCGAGAGGGCGACGATGCGGCCGCCCGAGATCACGACGGTCGCGGGGAGCACGCCGGCGGACGAGACGACGAGGCCGCCCAGGATCGCGGTCTCGGCCTTCACCGGACGGACCTCTCGGACACGGGGTGGCGTTCGGGCTCGGTCGCGCGCGCCGCAGGCGCGCGCAGGCTCCTCCGGACCAGAAGGCCCTGCGGCCGGATCAAGACCGTGACCGCCAGCCACAGCCCCGCGCTACGGCGCCCCGGGCCTGCCATACTGCGCATACGACGAGCATCAGGCCATCCTGACCGAGCTCGCCGAGGGACATGCGGAGGACGCGGCGGACCTGGTGACACGGCATCTGGAGCGAATCGAAGCGCTCCTGGACGCCCCCGGGAGCGTGGCGGGTGGGTGGATCTCAGGCAGGTCCTGAGCAGACCCGCGCCGGCAGGAACGGCGGGCGGTGCCTGAGACGACTGGATCGGTACGTGGGAACGAGACGACCTCGCCGGGCCGGATGCGGAGGCCGTGGAGGGCCGCGGCCGGGCGCCGCCAGCGCTCCCCAAACTGCCTGCAGGTAAAGCGTTTCTCGCCGCCGATCGCGCCGACCTCGCGCCCTAAGAGGCGCTCGGACCGACGACGGAGCTCGAGCGGCGCGACGGGCACAAGCATGGCGCCTCGCTCCCTCGTACGTCGCCCTGCGGCCGGCATTCGTTCTCACCCTGCACTTCCCTCCTGAGCGCCGCCCCGTTGCCCGAGACTCGGAGATCGCCCTCAGGCGGTGCCTCAGCGCCGCCTACCGTCTATCTCCAGTATCCCTCGATCCAAATCCAGCCGCCCGCCTGACGGGCCCAGTGGCCCGGGACCCACACGGCCCGCGGCCAGGGCGCTCGAGCCCAGTGGCCCGGGACCCAGACCCAGCTTGCACCCGTCCACCGCCAGAATCCGGCGATCCATACAGCGCCGACGAACGGAGCCACACCGCGGACTTCGACCCGGAGAGGCGGCGGCGGGGAAGCGACGACCACGTAACCTGGGGCCCCGCCACGCCACTGCCCTTCGATCCAGACCCAGCCTCGGCGCCGACGCACCCAGTGGCCCGGAACCCACACGGCACCGGGATACGGCGCGATCACCCACTCGCCCGGGACCCAGACCCAGCCCCCCGCGTACTGCCAGTGACCGGGAACCCACACGTACGAGGGCCCTGGTCCGGCCGGGGGGGCCTCATACCGGGCCGGCGGCGGGGGCCCCGGTGCAATTTGCTGACCGTCGGGTCCGCGGTCGTCCGCTGATGCGACGCCCGGTACAGTGAGCACGCCAACGACCATCAGCAGGAGCATGCCGAGCGCGACAACCCGTGCCATCACCTCGCCTCCCTCCTTGCGCCTGCCCGCGCCTGTGATGCCGCTCCGGGGCTGGCGTCGCCTGCCCGCGTCGCTTCTGGAGCGACGGCCGCCCACCCAAAAGTTCCCGCCGGACGCCCGGGAGGGTCCGCGCTCTGCGCCACCACGGCGACCCTACGCGTCCTTACCGACCACCTTCGGTCGCTTCGCCCTCGCAGAGTCGCCTGAGGGCGGCGAGCTCCTCGCCGGTCCCGAGAGCCCACAGGCGGTCGCCCGTCTCCAGCCTCTCGCCGGGAGTGGGATCCACGGCGTCCCTGGCTCCCCCGCGCACGACGCGGGCGATCCTCGCGCCCGTCCGCTGCTCCAGATGCGCCTCCGCGAGCGATCGCCCGGCAACGTCCGGATTGAGCACCGTGATCTCTTCCACGCCCAGCGCCTCCTCGGAGGCGCTCACCACTGTGTCCACCGCCATGTCCGCCGCTGTCACGGGGGCCTCCCGCGCCACGCCGTGGCGCGGCGCGCGCAGGTGGCCCAGGCTCCTGCGTGCCAGCGTCAGCGCGCCCTCGACCTCCGGCTGCACCACGTCGGTCGCGCCCGCGGCCAGCAGATGAACGCGATCCCGGGCATGATGCGCGCGCGCCAGGATGGGAAGGCCAGCGCTCAAGAGGCGCAGGGCACGAATGCACTGCTCGGCGGGCCGGACGTGTGGGATCGTCACGACGGCCAGCCGTGCACGATCGGCGCCCGCGTAGCGAAGGGCGGCCTCGCTCCCCGCATCTCCGTAGATCGCGGGGATTCGCCGGTCCTTTGCCACCTCGATCGCGTCAGGGTCGAGATCTACCACGACACAGGGGATCCCGGCACGCCGGAGCGTCTCCGCCACCGCCTGACCCATCCGGCCGAACCCGCACAGGACCACATGCCCTCCAGCCGGGGCAGCAGCGGCGGGCACGCGGCCCGGTGTCCCTAAGCGAGCCAGAAGGGCGTCGAGCCACGCCGGCGTCCGCCGGAAGAGCAACGCGTTGATGACGACCGTCACGATGGACGTCGCCAGGACGGCCTGGTATGTCCCGGCGCCGATCACGCCTCGCCGGGCGCTCTCCGCCGCGAGCACGTACGAGAACTCACCGATCTGGGTGAGGGCCAGTGCGGCCAGGACCGCCGTCCGGCCCCGATAGCCGGCGCTCCCAACAGTGCCGAGCCAGATGACAAAGTTCACGACGACGACGAGCATCACGAGCATCACAATGGTCGGCACCTCCGTCGCGAGCGCATCCGGCCGCACGAGCATGCCGATGGAAGTGAAGAACACGGCCACGAAGATGTCGCGGATGGGCAGCGTGCGGGCCAATGTCTCGTGCGCGAACTCCGACTCGCTGACGAGCAGACCCGCTAGAAACGCCCCCAGCGCCGGCGAGAGCCCGGCCGCGGAGGTCAGGGTGGCCGTTCCCATGGCCATGACCATCGCCACCAGCACGAAGAGCTCCATGTTTCGCGTCCCCGCGACGCGCGCGAGGACCACGGGAACGACGCGCCGGGCCAGCCAGAAGAACGGCGCCAGGATGGCGCCGGCCTTGGCCATGACCAGCCCGAGGGTGACGAGATCGCTGCTCCCCGGCGCCTTGAGTGCGGGCAAGAGCATGATCATCGCAACGGCGGCCACGTCCTGGAACACAGCGATACCGATGACGACGCGGCCGTGCGGCGAGGTGAGCTCTCGTCGATCCTGCAGGAATTTCAGCAGCACCATGGAGCTGCTCACGCTCATCGCCGCACCGACAGCGATGCTCTGCGGCCACGGCCATCCGGCGGCCCGGGTCACCAGCGCCGTGACGACCACGATCAGCGCGATCCCTACCGGGGCGCCGTACAGGGCCACCCGGCGGACTTGCAGCAGCTCTCGAATGGAGAACTCGGCCCCGAGGGCAAACATCAGCAGGATCACGCCGATGTCTGCGAAGACCGCGAACGAGTGCGGGCTCGTCACCCGGGGCCCGGGGGTGAACGGGCTGACCATGACCCCGCCGAGGATGTAGCCGACGACGAGAGGCTGGCGCAGCAGGTGCGCGAGCATGCCGCCCGCGAGGGCCGCCAGGAAGAGGAGCCCGAGATCACCAAGGAGCTGGCTGTGCTCCATGAATCAGGCGCGGAGGCTTCTCGAATGAAGACCGCGCTCCATACGATGGACAACGTGGCATTCCTGACGATCCAAGCGCGTTGGGGAGACCTAGGCAGCCATCGGGGACGGCCGCCGAGGGAGCGCAGTGCAGAGGGCGGCGGAACGCCGGCCCCCGGGTGCGGACGCCCGCCAGCGCCCCGGCGGTGACGGCCCTCAGGGCAGATCGACGAGCACGTCGTCCCCCTCCACCGTCGCCCGAAACGTCGCCACGGGCCGGCGCGCCGGAGGCTCGACCACCTCGCCGGTGGTGATCTCGAAGATGCTGCCGTGCCACGGGCATGTGACCTGCGTCCCTTCGACCGTCCCCTCGCCCAGGGGCCCGCCCACGTGGGTGCAACGGTTGTCCAGCGCGTAGAATGTGCCGCCAAGGTTGAAGAGCGCCAGCACGGTGTTCCCCGCGCGCACCACCTTTCCCGTGCCGGGAGGCACGTCCGTGACGCGCGCCACCTTCGTCATCGCCATCATCCCGCCCCCCTGATCTCGGAACCCGCGACCCGCTCGTCGCGGGTTCGCCGCATCGGCCAGATCCCGAGCGCCTACCACGAGAATACCTCGAACCCGGCGCCCGCGACAGCTCCCCGCTCGCTGCGTCCCGCGTCCCCCGCCCTTCTGCCCGGCCGGGACCCGCGCGAACGCCGCCGGGAGGCCACGCCGGAGGGAGCGGGCGCGGGGGGAGCGAAGTCTCGGCCGACCGGTCGACCCATCGACCAGCGGGAGACGCCCATGAGCCTCGACGAGTTGTGCTGGACGCCCGCGTACGACCTGGCCAGGATGGTACGGCGCAAGGAGGTCTCTCCTGTCGAGATCGTGGACGCCGTCCTCGCGCGCATCGAGCGCGTAAACCCCCGCCTCAACGCCTACGTGACGGTCGTGGCGGACCACGCGCGGGCGGCGGCGCGGGACGCCGAGGCGAGGGTCGCGGCGGGCGCCGAGCTCGGACCGCTGCACGGCGTGCCGTACTCGCTCAAGGACCTGACCCCGACCAACGGGATCCGCACGACGATGGGCTCGAGGATCTTCGAGCACCACGTGCCCGAGGAGGACGCGATCCTCGTCGAGCGGCTGCGCGCCGCCGGCGCGATCCTGCTCGGCAAGACGAACACCCCGGAGTTCGGCTGCAAGCCGTTCACCGACAACCGGGTCTTCGGGGCCACGCGCAACCCCTGGGCGCTCGACCGCTCGCCGGGCGGATCGAGCGGCGGGGCGGCGGCGGCCGTGGCCGCCGGGCTCGGCCCGCTCGCCGAGGGCAGCGACCTCGCCGGATCGATCCGGCACCCCGCCGCGTGGTGCGGCGTCGTGGGGTTCAAGCCCTCACAGGGCCGGATCGCGCGCTACCCCAACCAAGCCGCCTGGAACGCGATGTCCGCGAACGGTCCGATCGCGCGGACGGTGGCCGACGTGGCGCTCATGTTCTCGGCCATGGTTGGGCCGGACGCCCGCGACCCGCTCGCGCTGCCCCACACCGGAGAAGACTGGGCGCACGTGGCCGAAGGCGCCAGTGTGCGCGGGCTCCGCGTCGCGTGGACGCCGGATCTCGGCGGCGCCGCGGCGGTCGACCCGGAGATCGTCTCCGTCTGCCAGGGCGCGGTCCGCACCTTCTCCGAGATGGGGTGCGCGGTCGGCAGCGACTCGCCCGAGATCGGAGACATCCTGGAGCCGTTCCTCGCGCTCAACGCCGCCGTGCGTCTCGCCACGATCGGCAGGCACTTCGATCGGTGGCGTGAACAGATGGATCCGATCCTGGTGCGGCGGCTGGAGCTGGGGCGGAGTCTGAGGCCCGAGCAGATCGGAGAGGCAGAGGTGGCGCGCTCGGCCTACCATCAACGGCTGCGCCGCTTCTTCGAGCGCTACGACCTGCTCCTGCTCCCCACGACGGCCATCGCCGCGACGCCGCTCGCCGATCCGATGCCCCGCGAGATCGCCGGCCGGCCGGTGGGCCAGCACGTCGAGATGCTCGTGCTCACGCTCGCCTTCAACTTCAGCGCCTACCCGGCGATCTCGGTGCCCTGCGGGTGGACGCGGAGCGGGCTGCCCGTGGGCCTCCAGATCGTCGGCGGCTGGCGGCAGGACGCCCTCGTTCTCCGGGCCGCCGCGGCCTTCGAGGCGGCGGCTCCCTGGACCAACCGCCGACCCCCGCTCGCCTAGCAGCACTTCCCGGACGTCGCTGAAGTCGAGGGCGGAGGCTCAGCAAGGGACCTCCCCGAGACCCCAGCGGCGGCCCGTCCGCCGATAGGAAGGGACGGGGCGTGCGTGGTACCTTACGCGCAACCGTCACTACACGGAGGTCCCCATGCCCACCGCTTCCCGAGACGCCGTGGCACGCGAGTACCGCTACGAGCTGCTCACGTGGCCGGAGATCGACGAGGCCGTCGCGTTGCGCAAGGCCGTCGTGCTGCCCGTAGGCTCGACCGAGCAACACGGACCCCACCTGCCGCTCGACGTGGACGCCAAGCTCAGCGCCGCGGTGGCGTACGAAGCGGGCCGGCGGTCCCCCGAGGACCTGCTCGTCCTGCCGCCGGTGGCCTACGGGTACTGCCACCACGTCATGGACTTCCCGGGTACCATCAACATCGAGCCGACCACGTTTGTCAAGCTCCTGCTGGACATCACACGCTCGGTGGCGTACCACGGGTTCAAGCGCATCGTGATCCTGAACGGGCACGGCTCCAACCATCCGCTGGTCGAGGAGGCCGGGCGACAGACGATCCTCCAGACCGATGCGCTCTGCCTCACGCTGAGCTGGTGGCAGCTCGTCGCCGACTACTGGAACAGCGAAGTGCGTACGTCCGCGATCCCGGGCGGCTGCGCCCATGCCTGTGAGCTGGAGACCTCGATGTACCTGCACGTGGACGGCGCGCACGTGCGGACCGACCGCGTCCGGAGCGAGCTCCCGGCGTTCATGGCGCTGCCGGGGGCGGCCGAATGGCACTACACCGATCTCACGAAGGCATCGCCGGCGACGATCGTCGAATGGACATCCACCTACACGCAGACCGGCGTGATCGGCGAGGCGGAGCAGGCGACCGCCGAGAAGGGACGGCGGGTGTTCGAGCACGCGGTGGCGCGGATGATCGAGATGGTGCGGTGGTTCCGGGCGCGGCCCCGGCCCGAGCGGCGCGAGCACCACGCCACGTCGCCGACGTTCCCGCTCCCATTCGGCTGGTAGCCGTGCATGCTCTCCGACGCCTGACGAGGGCTGCAGGGGGTGCCCCGCGCGTCCGGTCGAGGAACGGCGCCCACCCCAACGAATCGCGGGAGCACGACGAGTCGTTGGGGCCCCGGGAGGCACGCAGGGCAGGCCCGCCGCGCCCCCCTCGACAGGGCGCGACGCGGCACGAGGTCTAGCAGGGTGTTGAAAAAGCAGGAGTTTGGGGGTTCATATAGAATGATACTCTGTCGCACCGTAACATCAGTGACACCCCTTTCTTGGAGGCTCGCCGTGGCGCGC
>JAJPJJ010000046.1 GCA_021324295.1 Bacillota bacterium | reverse complement strand
TTCAGGAGTGGGCAGGACATGGTGCGCTACAAGGGGGCCCGGTGCGGCCTGCGCGTGAAGGCCCTCCGGGCGGCGTGTTCGTCCCGCTACTGCAGCCGGTGCGGCAGTCGATCTACCCGACGTTCGGGCGACTCGTTCGCATGCCAGCGCTGCGGATATGGACAGAACGCTCACCTGAATGGTGCGAGGAACATGTCCTGGCGCGCCACGAGGTACATCCTCGCGGCGGCGGGCCGGGCGGACCCGGGCGCCAAACCGGGTAGCTGGGGAGGACATCTTCTCTCCAGCGAGACCGCCGAGCGTCAATCCGGCCCTGATGGGGAGAGCGATGACGAGCGGCCGCTGTCCTCGCATACTGTCTCCTTGCGGTGGCCATTCCGAGCCTCGCCCAAGCCCCGGACTTCAGTCCGGGGTAGTTGACGCATTGGGCGTGGTGCCTGGAATCCTGGCCGTACGGGTGGTGTGGGGGCTGGTGTACTTGATGTGGGCGTCCATGGCTGGAATCGCGTGGTGTTGGGGCGCGCGGTCAGGTGCGGCCAACATGGTGGCGCTGTTGGCGTTTGTGGCAATCCTGCAGTGGCTCCGGGCGGTCGTGATCAATACCATTGCGATGCTCGGGGCGATCGCCAGATAGGCGATAAGGTGAGCCCGGTTTCTGCTTGCGGTCGATCACGAGTATTTGGGGAGCGCCGGCGCCGGTCCCTGTCGGTTGATGCGCTCCCCTTGCGGTGTGCCTACGCGGCCGCGAGCGGCCGCTGGGTGTCGGCCCGGGACGACAGGGCACGGGTGAGGTGCCTGCCCCAGGCCTCCCGCAGCCACGCGGCGGCTGCGGGGTACTGCTCGTCCGCCTCGTAGTCCATCGTTCCGCGGGTGCGGTGCCCGCGGAAGATGTGGAGGTACGCCCGCCGGATGATCCTGCGGGCGAGCCCCCGCGACTCTCGGTAGACCGCGGCCGCGACGGCGCGGGCGCGGTCGTCCCGTCGGCTTTGGGCGCCCGCCCGGTGCTGCCGGAGCAGCATCTCGAGCGGGTCGCCGTCCGGGTCGGGGATGTCGATGCCCCGCTCGTCCCGATCGTCCGCGTCGATCGAGACTTCGGGCGCCCGCCGGTTCGCGGTGTCCTGCCGCCTGATCTTGTCGATCAGGCGGTGGCGCACCGCCAGCGCGACCCGGCGTTCGAGCCGGGCGGCGGGCTCCCCGGCGTACCTGCGGCTCTCCAGGATGGCGGCGAGCAGGCCGTCCTGGACGAGGTCCTCCCAGTCCCCCGAGAGGCGGGGGACGAAGGCAACCGTGCGCTGGACTTCGCGGCGCACGATCGCCTCCAGGCGCTCCGAGCCGCCGGCGTCCCCGATCACCGGCGGAACGGCATCGGACCCGGCCCCTTCCCGGGCTGAGGCGGTGAGCGCCTCGGCCCGATCGCGGAGCAGGTCCCGGACGCGCTCGATGGGGCCCTCGAGGGCCGCGAGGACCGCCTCGCGGCCTCTCGGTCCCGCATCCTGCGCCGCCGACCTGCAGACGGCCAGGCAGAGATCCCTGGCCGCCTCGCCCCCGTGGTTGAGGGCGGCTTCGAGCTGGCCGGGATGGATCCCGGCCAGGAGGAGCAGGAGCGCTCGCTCGCTCCGCTCTCCCGCCGGGAACACGCGCCACAGGCGCGGCGCGAGCGCGGACGCGCGCTCCCTGTGCCAGTCGAGCACCTCCTCGGGCGAGATGCCGCCCGGGAGGTACCCGCCGTCGTAGTCGGCTCCGGCGGTGCCGCCGTCGGCGTAGAACCGGGGGTGTTCGAGTCCGTCCAGCGACTCAGACGTGAGTCTGGGCTCGCGCGACGGACCGAGCGCCTCGCTGATCTTCGCCGAGGCGGCTGGCCCGTGGCTGCCCCCGCAGGAGCAGCGGGGACTGGGGCCGAGCTCGACGGCCTCCTTGAACAGGACCGTCTGCCCGTCGGCGCTGAGGATGCGCCGCAGGTAGCGCGTCCTGTCCTCGGACAGCGGCTGGTAGTGGACCACCACGCTGCTGTCCGCCGGGCGGATGCGCGCCAGCTGCGCGGACCCGTCGGATCCGCGAAGCCACGTGAAGTACGGCCTGAGCTCAGGTGCAGCGCCTTCCGTTCTCATGCTCCCTCCGTGTGTGTGAGGGAGAGCAGGAGAGCCGCCGCGGTCTGCCCCGGGAGGGGGCAGGCGCCGGCGGTGCCTGCCCTCCCCGGGTTGGAGCTGTGCGGTTGTCAAGGGCCGCGCACGGACCTGGGACCGGCGCCGTGCTCGCGGGGAACCGTACCACCTGGAGCGCCGCGCTCGCGCGCAACCCGGCTGCTGAGGCCGCCGAGGGGGCGGGGAGTGCCGGCTCGGCCTCGCGCCGCGGCTGGGGGACGGCGCGCCGCGGTTACCGGGGCTGGACTTGCCCGCCCGCGCGCTCGCGTAGCCACGCGAACGCCCGGTGGATCGCGCCGGTGCCGAGGTCGCTCACCGAGAGGCCGGCGAGCTCGGTCATCTTGACGAGCCAGAGGACGGCGAGCGGGTGGGTGTTGGCCTGCGCGGTGCCGCCGCCGGCGGCGCGGACGTCGTTCCACGCGGCCTCCATGACGCGAGGGAAGTCGTGCGCGAGGCCGCTGAGGTTGCACGCGTACATCGCCGCGTCCGTGAGGCGCGCGGCGTCGCCGATGGGCGTGGAGGTATCGACCGGCATCTGAGCCTCCTCTGGGATGGCGTGCGCCGGCGGGGTCCGGCGCCCGGAGGGCGCCGCTGCCGCTGGGCGGGGCTACCGGGCGCTGGCGGCGGGGCGGCGCCGGCGCCGTGCCAGGGCCGCGAGGTCTTCGAGGCGGGTCCGCGCCTCGGCCAGGCGCACGGCGGCGCTGATGAGGTCGGCCTCGGTTGCGCCCGCGGCTTTGAGCGTCCTGAGCCGGTCCGCGAGCGCGCGGAGCAGAGCGCGCTGGCGCCTCCGGGCGTCCGCGGGGTCCTGGGGCCGCAGCGCCTCCGCCACTCAGCGATCCTCCAAGTCGCCCGTGGCGACGATGCCCCAGGCGGTGTCCACCGCGCCCCAGCCGATCGAGCGAAACTCGCGGTCGAGCAGGATGGCGCGGTGCTCCGGGCTGGCGAGCAGCGCCTGCATGGCGTGCTCGGGGGTGTCGGCGACGGCGATGACCTCGGCGACCGCGGTGCCGGGCGGGACCGCCCATCCGGCGGTCCGGTCCTGGAACGACCGTGCGCCGACCGCGTGGCCGATGAGCCCGAGCCGGGCCATCATCATCGAGTGCTCGAGGGCGTAGGCCGCGAGCAGCGGGCTCGGCGCGAGCGGCCGCAGTCCGAGCTCGGCCCTGGCGTCGTTGGCGAGACGCAGCAGCGCCTGCTCGGCGGCGGGGTCGCGGCGGGCGGGGCCGGCGGGGGTGGGCATGCGCACGGCCTGCTCGGGGCTGGCGTGCGTGAGCGGAAGCGCGAGCCCAAGCGCGAGCATGGCCAGGGCCAGCGCGAGCCCCCCGATGAGGCGGCGTCGGAGCGGCGAGCGCATGCGTCCACCCACGCCATGGAGCGTAGGGGTGCGGTGGCGGGGCGGGTGCGCAACCCGCGGAATGCGGCGTTGGAGAGCGCGATCGCGCGGCCTGCTGGCTCAGGCGCGGCGCTGCGCGGCGCGGTGGAGCCTGGCGGCCCACCACCAGGCGAGGGGGAAGCCCGGGACGACCATGAGGCCGGCGATCCCAAGGATGATGCGGGATCCGGCGAGCAGCGCCAGGTCGCCGGCGTGCCCGAAGATGCCGAGGTTGACCAGTAGCGGCAGGCTGAGGCTGAGCGTGAACAGCGGGGCTATCGTGGCGCAGATCATGACGCGCTGGCTGTTGGACGGGTCCTCGCCGGCCGCAGCGAAGCGGGCGGCGATGGCCGGCCACGCCGCGGCGCGGGCGGCGGAGGCCGCGGACAGGAGCAGGGCGTACGTCAGGAACACCAGGGTGTGGTGCAGCCACTGCGGGTCTGTGGGCTCGCCCGGCCACGGGATAACGTGGAACAGTGCGTACAGGACGGTGAAGGCGGGCGGGCCGGCCACGAAGAACGCGGTGAGCGGCGCGGTGTCCCGCTGGACCGCGCTGGTGCGCCTGGCGTTTTCGCTGTCGACGAATGTGATGGCCCAGCGGGCGTATGCGATGCTCGCGCCGGCGCAGAGGACGATCAGCCCCAGGGGGCGCAGCGGCGGGGCGACGAACGCGATCGCCCCCGCGGTTGCGGCGGCGCTGGCGGCGATGAACAGCGGTCGGTCGCGGAACGCGGCGGCGCTGTGCCACAGGCCGGCCGCGATGCTGAGCAGGAGGGCGGTGAGCAGGACGGTCTGCGTGAGGGTCACGGCCGGTCCGGGCTGATGGGCGCGCGCTCGGCGTCGGTGCCGTCCGGCGCGCCGAACCAGCGGTCGAAGCAGCGCCTCACGCGCCGCGTCGCCGCGGCGTACAGCCAGGCGAGCGCGGCGGCGGACGCGAGGAGCGCGGCGGCCCTGCCGATGGTGTCGATCCAGGAGAGCGCTGCGGCGCCTGCGGCCATGCGGATCACCTCCGGTCGCCAGTGTACGGAGGTCGGGCCGAGGATGCAACAGAGAGCCCGCCGGCATGTCGGTGTGCGGCAGGCGGGGAGGGTGAAGGCCCTGGGGGGGCGTCACCGGATCCCCGCCTGCGGTGTGCGAGGCCGCCCCGCGGGGAGAGACGCCCGCGGGCCAGGAGTTCAGCGGGGTTTCCACCCCCTGAACACCGCGTCGATCCCGGTACGCACGAAGGCGTACGGGAGCGCCGCGGCTGCGGTGGCCAGAACACCTATCGTGGAGAGCGGGTGGATGCCGGGGGTGGTCCACGCGAGCACGTAGGACAGTCCCACCGTGCTGGCGTGGGCGGCCGCGGCGTACCACCCGTGCCAGAGGTACTCCGGATTCACCAGTCTCCTGAGCACGCGGATCATGGTCCATCACCCCTCTGCGCAGAGATGCGGGTCCGTGGAGCGGCCCCCCGTGGCGCCCGGCGTCACGTATCTGACGGGCTGGTCTGGGTGTGGGCAGAGGCCACGAGGGGCCGCTCCGATGGAAAGCCGCGGTGATGGAGAGGCGCGGAGCGGCGCGCACGTCTCGTGTGCGAAGCGGCCGGCCGGGCCGGCGCGCCGCCCGGACGCCCGCTGGCGGCGCCGCGGGGGGGGCCAGACCGAGGGGGGGGGTGGTGTGGCGTGGAACCCTGCGGGTGCGCGCGCGTGCGTCCGGGGAGCGCGCCGGATGCGGCCGGGGCCTGATGCGGCTGTCAAGGTCGGGCCGGCGCGGGGCCGGCCGCACGCGCAAGGCTACGCCGCGGCGCGGCGGGATCGGCGAAACCCGCGTCTGGAGGCGGGGCGCGCGGCGGCGCGGCCGGGGACGGCTACTCCGCCGCGAGAGGCCGGGGCGCGGTCTCGGCGATGTAGCGGGCCATGGCGAGCGCGTCGCCCCGCAGCCACCTGGCCTCGGCGCCGCCGGTCTTCCGCCCGTGGCAGTGCGGGCAGACGCTCACGAACCCGTTCGTGCCGAACCGGCGGTAGACGTCGATGGCCTCGGGGTAGGCCCGGCGCGGATAGATGTGGTCGACGTGGAGCTCGCATCCGAGCGCGCGCTCGGGCGTCCCGCACAGGACGCAGCGGAAGTGGTCGCGGGCGCGGACGTAGGTCCGAAGCCGCCTCCACCAGGCCTGGGAGTGCTCCGGTGCCGTGGCGGCCGCGGCCGCGGCGCGTTCCTCGCGGTGCAGGCGCGCGCACCGGCGCGAGCAGAAGCGGGCGCCGCCCCTGCGGCGGCGCGGGACGCCGTGGAACGCCGCGCCGCAGTAGCGGCACACGAATGCCGCGCGCTGTGGTCGCACAAACCCGGAGTGCCGCGGCGGCCGGCCCGCGCGCCGGGCCCGCAGGGGCGTCCGCCGCCGCGGCCGCGCGCGGCTCGCCGGACGCGCTCCCGCAAGCGGCGCGGCGGAGCCGCTGGCGGCCCGCGCCCGTCCGTCCAGCGTTCGGGTTCGCTTGAGCGCCGCTGCGGTCCGCAGCGGCGCGCGTCGTCTGAGCGGCGCGCGTCGGCGCACGGCCGTGATCCCTCCCGCCGGCGAGTATAGGCGCGGCGCGGCCGCGGCGCGGCTCACCTGGGCGGCGCCGCGCCGACCGAGCGCACGGCCGGCCGGTGGCCGAGGACGTGGTCGAGGTGGAGGCTCACGTTGAAGTGGATCCGGCCCTGCGCGTCCCGCCGGCGCTCGATCACGATGCGGCCGACGAACACCGCGGCGTCGCCCTTGCGGAACCGCTCCGCGAACCGGTTGGCGCGCTCGTTGAAGCACACGACGCTGATCGCCTGGGTGCCGGGCTGCCCGTTGCGGTCGGGCTGGTCCTGCAGCACGTCCACCCGGCAGTAGGTGTTGTTGTTGCCGTAGGAGCGGAGCACGGGGTCCTGCGCGAGGCGCCCCTCGAAGTACAGCTCGTTGTACCCGCGCGCCGCGGCGCGGTGGGCGGGCGCGGCCGGCTCGCGCCCCGGCGGCGGCGGTGCCGGGCGCGCGGGTCCCGGACCGGTGCCGTTCCCAGCGGGGCCGCCGGCCGCGCCGGCCGGCGGCGGTGCCGCGAAGCCTGGGATGTCGAGCGGCGGCTGGCCTGGCATCGGCGCGGCCTCCTACGCGCGGCTGCGGAGCGGGATCGAGGGCACGAGCGCGGTCGGCTGCCCGCTCGGCGTGAGGAAGCGGAGCTCGGCCTCGGCGCCGATCGCTCCCGCGAGCTTGGCGATCGTGGGCAGCGTGACCACCCGCACCAGGCGTTCCAGCTTGTACACGACGTAGGGGCGCACGCCGAGGCGCCGGGCCGTCTGCGTGGTGCTGGGGCCGAGCCGGGCGCGGACGGCCCGCATGAGCGCGTCCAGCCAGGCACGCACCGCTCTGGCGCCGTCCCTGGCGCTGCGCGCGCCCGAGAGCCGCAGCGCGGGCACGTCCGCGGCCGGCGCGCCGCCGCGCGTGAGGCGGATCTCCATCGTGTACCCGCATGCGCAAACAAGCGCGGCGAGGTGATCGGTCCTGGGGAGGACGTAGCCGCACTCGCAGCTGGCCACAGCGCCGCGCGACGCGCCCGCGGCCGCGGCCAGCTCGTTCTGGCTGAGCCTGGCCGCCGCCCGCAGCGTGGCGAGCGCGGCGCCCAGGCGCAGCGGCAGCGCCAGCGCGAGCCGCGCGTCGGCGAACTCGGGGTCGCGCCGCGCCCGCGCGGCGACCTCATGCCGCAGCGCGGCGCCGCGCGGCGCGGCCCCCCCGCCGTTGGGAGACCACCCGGGGTCCACGCGCACTGCGAACCGCTTGCGCCGGACGACCGCGGCCATGGTGGGGCTGGCGGCGCCGGGGCCGCCGAGCTCGAGGATGTGGCTCAGCCGCGCGGCGGGCCGCGGCGAGCTGCGCCGCAGCCACTCGCGGACGGGGAGCTCGCCGTCCGGGGTGGCGAACCGGATCCGCGGCCACTCGGTGGCGGCCGGGTCCGGGACGAGGCGCATGCCGATGCGCCACGGGACGTGGGAGTTGATCTGGGTGTGGGTGAGCGTGCTCATGGCGTGGAGGCCCTCCGCGCGCGCAGCGCGCGCGGGGAGCGGGGATGCGCCGGCCGGGTTGCGCCGCGCGGAGTGGCGAGGCGCGTACGTTGGCGGGTGAGGAGCAGCTGAATATTCGACCAGCGGGAGGGGCGTGCGGGCACATGCCGGCGATGGGTGCGCGGCCTGGATGGGGCGGATGGGACGCGGCGGGGCCGTTCGGCGCGCCGCTCGGGGACTTCCGCGCGGACGTCCAGCGGGCGGTGGAGCAGCAGATGCGCGCCTACCAGTGGGATGAGGCCGCGTGCGCGCCGCCGGGCGCCGGCGCGCACGCGGCGGCGGAGCGCGGGCGTCCGGTGAACGCGCCGGAGCTGCGCCGCGTGGACCGGGACGCGTTCCTGCGCGAGCTGGCGGAGGAGCGGGACGTCTCCGCGGCGCTCGTCCGGGCGGTGGTGCGGGCGTTCACCGCGGCGGCGCTCCGCGGCGGCGCGGCGCGGTCAAGGGGCGGCTGGCACGAGGTCTTCCACGCGATCCGCCTGGTGCTCGGCGCGTCCATCCGCGGCGGAGTGCGGGAGGTGCGGCTGGGCGGGATCGGCGCGCCGCCGCCCGTGCCGGTCGAGCCGCCCATACCGCTGTGGGAGCTCGCCGCGCACTACCGGCACACGCCGACGGCGGCGGAGGTCGAGGCGAACCTCGCCTACTGGCAGGGGCTGCCGGTGCGCCTGATGGACGCGCTCGTGCGCGCGCACGTGGCCGCGCGGCTGCGCGAGCCGGGTGGGGCGACGCCCGAGGGGCGGAGCCGGATCGTCGCGGAGACGAGGGAGCTGCTCTGGGACGCGCTGCTGGACGCGGTCAGGCAGGTGCCGCCGCCTGGCCCTGCCCGGCCGAGGCGCGCGCAGGCGCGGCGGGCGGCCGCACCGCGGTAGCGCGCGGTCGGTCGGCGGGCCGGGCGCGGAGTCCCGGCCCGCCGCGTTCTGTGTGTTCGAAAGCGGCGCCGGATGCGGCCGCTACGGGGTCTCGCCGCCGGACCGGCGCTCGACGTACTCGTCGAGCCGGTAGGCGCGGGCGAGCGCGGGGAGGTACGGGTCCGGATAGCGGACCGTGCCGTCCTCAATCCCGGCGATGATGAACAGCGACACCCCGGCGTCGCGGGCGACCTGGACGCGGGACAGCGAGAGCTTTTCTCGGACGTCGCGCAGCGTGCGCGCGAGTTCGTGTCGGAACGCGGCGTCGCGGCTCAAGTGAGGCCTCCGATGGCGGTGGTGTGCTGGGGATCGTCGCCGGCGCCGCCGTGCGGGATCGACCTGAGCGGCACGGCGGCTACGGCTGTGGGCCGTCGCCCGCGGGGTCGGGCTCGCCCGCCGGCTTGGCGCTCCCGCTGGCGTTCCTGCTGCTGTCGAGGAACCGCACGGCGTCGGCGACCACCTCGGCGGCGCGCCGGCGCTGTCCGCCCTGCTCGTAGGTGCGGATCTGGAGCCGTCCCTCCAAGGCCACCAGCCGTCCCTTGGTGGCGTACTGCCCCACCTGCTCGGCGAGCTTCCGCCAGGCCACGCAGTCGACGAAATCCGCCTGCTGGGTCCCGTCCTGGGACCGGAACGGGCGGTTCACGGCGATGCTGAATCTCGCGACCGGTGTCCCGCTGCTGTCCAGGTACTGCAGCTCCGGGTCCCGCGTGAGCCTGCCGATCAGGATGATGCGGTTGTACATGCCTGCCCTCCGACTGTCGGCCGCGCCGCGGCGGCCGCGGTGGCGCTGCGCCGATGCCTTCCGCCGCGCCCAGCGGCGCGGCGGTCGGGCGCGGCCGGGCCGGCGCCCGCGGCGCGGATCTCGATTGGGACCCGCCGCTGTGCGGCCCAGCGCGAGAGGGTCTCTCTGGCGGCGCTCGAGTCCCGCCGGAGCAAAAAGACGATCCGGGGGTCCGGCGCGCGGCCCACGCCCACGCCGCACACCTCGAGGCGGCCGAGGAAGGCGAACGTGGCCTCTCGCGCCGCGGCGGCGGCGCGCGCCTCGCGCCAGTCCGCGCCGCCGCGGGACGCGGGCGGGCTGGGCTGGACGGCGGCGCCGGCTACCGGCATGCGGGCGTGACGGAGTCGATCCTCTGAGCCCACCCGATGTTGCTCTGCGTCTTGCCGTACCAGGTGTAGACGCCGACGACCTCGTGCCTGTCGTTGAGCACGGGCGAGCCGCTGTTCCCCGGCTGGGCGGGCGCGGTGAACGTGAGCTCGAAGGCCCGCGTGCCGTCCGCGATCCGGATGTCGTCCTTGGTGACCATGCCCGAGGCGGTCCACACCTCGGGGATCGGCGAGATGTGGCCGAACCCGATCACGGTCACGGCCTCATTCTGCCCGGCGCCGCGCCCGAGCGCCAGCGTCGGGAAGGTCGGCAGCGCTCCCTCATGGGCGTGCGCGAGCTCGTACGGCGGGTCGGTGTGGAGGACCCAGCGCTTGAATGGCAGGGCGGGCTCGGTGAGCTGGATCTCCGCGATGTCGCGGCTGAACGCGATCCCGGTGGGGTTGGGCTTGGTGGGATCGTACTGGAGCCGGCTCGCGCACACGATGGTCGCGCCGTAGAACTCGCGCCCGACGATCGCGAGCAGCCGGTACTGCTCGGGGTCGTGCTGGGCGCGGTAGACGACGTGGCTGTTCGTGAGCGCATGCCCGTCCGGTTCGACGAAGAACGCGGTGCCGTAGCCGGCGCCGCTCCAGGTGCCGTCGGGCATGTGGTGGGCGGTGATGAGCAGGAACACGGCCGATGCCGGGTCGCCGACGGACTGTCCGACCGCGGCGGGGACCGCGGCGAGGGCGAGCGCGGCGGCGCCGCACAGCGCGGCGAGGTGTCGGTGCATGGTGGCCTCCTTGTGCGTGACGTGAGTGAGGATACCGGCTCCCCGGGTCCAAGCCGGCGAACCCGGGGGAGCGCTCAGGGTGTTTGGTCTCGACCTTAACGCACACGAAAATCCCCCGCCTGGTCCAAGCCGGCGGACCCGGGGGAGCGCTCAGGGCAGGGGGAGCTGCGGGAGCACGAGCCGCATCGCGGCCCGGACGGCGGACGCCGGCGTCGCGATGATCACGTACGGACCGCTCGTGCGCTGCCGGCCGGGGGATGCGACGAGGACCCCCAGGACCTCCCCGGTCCGCGTCGACACGATGGGGGAGCCGCTCAGGCCGCCGAGGATCGGCGTGCCGCTCTCGAAGCAGACGAACGGCCGCTGGCAGTCCCCGGCGGCGGTGGCGGCGAGCTCGGTGAGCTCCCCTGCCGCGTAGCCGGCGATGATGGCGGGCGTTCCGGGCAGCGGCGGCGCGTCCGCGAGCGGCAGGTAGGTGCGGCGCGCGCGGGGGTCGGCGCGCTCGCCGATCGTGAGGTCGGCGCCCGCCTGGGCGCTGCGCAGGCGGGCGATGACGAGCGTGTCCTCGAGGCCGTCAGGGGTCCTGACCACGAGCGGGGCCGGGCAGTGGCCGGCCGTGATGTAGACCGAGACGGGCGGGCGGTCCTGCGCCGGGGCCGCGTACCAGCCGGTGCACTCGAACGGGAAGCCGGGCAGCGCCGCGAAGATGCGGAAGATGGCGGCGCGGGCCGCGCTCCACGCATCCGGCGCCTGGGCGCCGGGGCTCCGGCCCCAGGCCGCCGCTGGCATCACGGCGAGGCACACCAGGGCGGCAAGCAGCTGCGGGATGCGGCGCGATCGCGTGCGCGTCATGGCGCCCGGGCCTCCGCGCGCCGGCGGCGCGCGCGGGGAGAGCAGGGCGCGCGGAACCGGTCGGCGCGGGGGGCAGGATAGGCTCGCGAGGCGCCGGCGGGCCGGGAACCCGTACCTGGACAGGTTCAGGGCGGCGGAGCCGGTCCCCGCCGGGAGCGGATCAGAGCGCGTGAGGCCCGCGCGCGCCGGCGCAGGTCATCCGACGGCCGCTCGTACAGGGCCTGGCAGGGGCGTTTGCTGCCGGGGGGGGGCGGCTCCGGCGGTTCGGCGGCTACTCCGCGCAGTCCAGCGCGTCTGCTGGCGCGCCGACCAGCCGCAGGCACTCCCGCAGCGTGCGGTCGTAGCCGTTGAGGTCGAGGCGGGCGCGCGCCCGGGTGACCGCGACGTAGGCGACGTTGGCCTCCTCGGGGCGCAGCTCGACGGCCTCGGGCTGCGGGGCGCTGGCGCCGCCGCGGGACCGCTGGCGCGGCGCCGCGGGTCTGACGATGTCGAAGTCGTCCGCGAGCCGCACGGCGTCCCACTCCCGGCCCTTCGCGCGGTGCACGGTCGAGCACACGACGTCCGGGGACGCCGCCTCATCCACCGTCTCGCCCTCGAGCCGGTCGCACATCAGCGGGATCTCGCGGTCGTACCGCTCGACCATGCGGGCGTACGGCTTGTACTGGGCGGCGATGGCGGGGGACTCGTCGATGGCCTGGAGGAGCGCGTCCCAGGAGGGGAACAGCGCGAACTCGGGGTGTCGGACGGGCTCCCCGCAGAAGAGCTGCCAGGCGGCCCGGAGGCTCTCGGCTGCTGGCCGGGCGCCGCCGGCGACCGCAACGCGGCGGCCGGCGTCCACCGCCTCGAGCGCGGCGGTGAGCACGCCCACGTTGCTGCGGGCCAGGACGGCGTCGGGCGGCTCGTCGTGCCGCGCGGTGACGGGGGTCGAGCGTCCAGGCGCGCCGCGCACCGGGCGCCGCTCGCCCTTGAAGTGGCGGAGGATCGCGGTGGCGAGGCGCGCCGCCTCGCGGCCGAAGCGGAAGGACTGGGTGAGCGGGAGCTCCCGGGCCTCGATCGTGCGCATGGCGTTGACGGCGCCGCGCCACTGGTACAGCGCCTGGTGGCGGTCCCCGACGAACACCTGCTGCGCGCGCGGCTGGGCGGTGACGATGGCGAGCATCGCGGGGTTGGCGTCCTGCGCCTCGTCGAACAGGATGAGGTCGTAGGGCAGCGCGGGGCGCGAGAGCTGGAACAGCTTGAGGTACACGTCGTGCGTGACCGGAAGCGTCGAGTCCCTGGCGGTGAGGCAGGCCCAGGCGGTCCTGGCGGACGCGGCGACCGCATCCGGGAGGCCGCGGAGGCGCGGCGCGCGGCTCATCGCCGCGATGACGTCCGGCACGTGCGCGGCGGTGATCTCGGGGTCCGCCGACTGCGTGAACCGCGCCACGGTCTCCAGGACGGCCGCGGCCGCGCCGTACTCCGTGAGCCGCGCCTGCCGCAGCGGGGCGGTGAGCTCGGGGTGGGCGTCCAGCAGTGCCTGGCGCGCGGCGAACAGGGACGGGCGGAGGCGGGTCCGGTAGGGCAGGCCGGTCGATGCGAACGCGAGCGAGTGGGCGGTGCGGACCTCGACGTGCTTGGGGAGCAGCGCTCTGGCGTCGCTGGCCATGGCGCGGTTGAACACCACGTACAGGATGCGCTGGCGCCGAAGAGCGTCGGCGACCAGGCGGAGCGTCGACGTTTTCCCGGTGCCGGCGAACGCGGCGACCTTGAGCGAGGCGCCGCCGGCGGCGGCGTCCACGACGGCCTGCTGTTCCTCGGTTGGTATCAGCGATGACATAGTCGCCTGTGCGCCTGGGACGAACGCGGGCGCTCTGTGCGGCATTGTAGCCTGCCTGGCGGCGCTGTGCGAGGGGGGAGCCGTCCGTGGGGGCACGATCGATCTCGACGGGCGGCTCCGTGTGGTCACGACTTGCTCAGCTGCCGCGCGTGCCAGCGGGCCAGCGCGAGGGCCTGGTGATAACCCTCGACGCTGAACCCGGTGACCGCCACGAGCTGGCCGCCGTCGAACACCGCGACGGCGTGCACCGGCCGGGCGCGCTCGTACTGCGACTGCCTGAGGATCTCGACGGTGCGCTCCGCCGGCCGTGTCGGGTCCGACGGGTAGATCGTGACCGCGAACCGGTTGACCGGCGCGAGGTCGTCGGCCGGATCCACAGACGTGGGCAGCGTTCGGATGGCCACGGCTCTCCCCTCCTTCATCTGTCCGGGCAGCCCTCGCTGGGTCGGGCGGCTCCCCGCGGCCGTCGAGGTGTCGGCCTCGGCGGTCATGGGGAGTCGCCCGCCGGAGAGGAGCCCGGATGTGAGGGGGAGAGCCTGGAGCCGCCTTGTCAAGGTGCGATCCGATCCCCCACGGGACGGCATGTGGGAGGGTACTTGAGGAGGCATCGCGGGCGCGCGCAACCCGCGGGCGCCCGCGCCGCTCAGTGGGATCGATCGCCGGGGCGTCAGCGCGCGGTGCGCGCCGCTGCGCGGTGCTGCCGGCGGATCCGCTTGGCCGCGGCGCGCGCTCGGCTGATGCGGGCGAGCAGCGCCCGCGCCCTGCGCGGCCCGACCAGAGCGGTCAGGATCCGCCGTTCAGCGCGGCTGGTGATCGGGCGCCTGGACGATACGAGGACGCGCAGGCCGCGGCGGCGGTCGGAGAACAGCAGTCCGTGGGGGAGCGCCGATGTCCGCCGCCGGCGGCCCGGCGTCGGTCGGGGTGTGCTCACGGTACTCACCTCGCGCTTCCGCTGTCTTGCGATGGCGCCGGCGCGAACGGTCCGTTGGCGGACATCCCCGGCGCGTCCGGCAGGGAGATGCGCAGGGCCGCGCGCAGCGCCGAGGCCGGGGTCGCGAGGACCGTGTGGGTGTCCTCGCGTCCGCGGCCGTCGTCCGGGGTGGCGACGAGCATGCCCACGACCTCGCCCGTGTCGAGCGACACGATGGGGGCGCCGCTCAGCCCGCCGCGGATCGGGACCTCGCTGTGGAAGCAGGCGTAGCGCGCCGGGCAGCGGCTCGGCGGCAGGGCGGTGACGACGAGCTCCGAGAGATGCCCCTCGGCGTATCCGACCACGAGCGCCGGCGCGCCCGGCGCCGGGGCGGCTTCGGCGATTTGGAGGAACGTCCGGTGCTCGCGCGGGTCGGTGCGGGCGCCGACGGCCAGGTCGGGGGCCGGGTCGATCATCCGCGCGAACACGAGCGTCCGCTCGAGCGCGCCGCGCGTGCCGGCGGCGACCACGTGCGGGGTGGGGCAGTGGCCGGCCGTGACGTACACGGAGACGGGCGGGGCGGACCCGTCGTTCGCGTCCACCGGTCCCGCGTACCACGCGGTACACTCGACCGGGAAGCCGGCCGCGCTCGCGCGGATCGGGAAGGTGCTTGCAACCGCGGCGTCCCAGCGGGACGGGCCGGCCTGGGTCGGGAGGGCCAGGCACAGCGACGCCGCGAGCGCGGCGAGGAGCCGCACGATCTGCCTCATGGCGCAGTACCGCGGACCTATGGCGAGGGCGGCGTACCGCTGGCGAAGTGTCCGATCCGGGGCGCCTCGCGGGTCCCGAGGGCGACGACGGCGAGGTAGGTCACGATCCCGCCCATGTGCGACACGCCGCCCACGTGGGCGGCGAGGCCCTGCGGCCAGACGAGCGCGGCCTGGTCGCCGCCGAGCGGCGTGACCCGCGGCTGTCCGAAGGCGTTGACGAGGGCGGCGGCCGGGCCGCCGATCCCGGCGGCCAGCGGTAGCAGGAATGTGCCGGCCTGGACGACTGCCGGCCGCGCGTCGGCCGGCAGCTCGAGGCTGAGGCAGCCGCCGAACCGCGTACCGGCGGCGATCACTCGGTCCGCGGCGATCGCGATGTCGATTGTGCACCCGGTCTCGCGCTCGAACCGGGCGGCCGCGGCGCGGGCGGCGTCCGCGTCCATGCCGAGCGCGACGGGACCGACCCTGACGCCCGGGACAACGAGAGACGTGTCCGGCTGGGCGGACGCGGGGAGAGCCGACAGGATGGCGATCGCGAGCGCGGTGGCGAGTCGCACGGGGGACACCTCGCGGTCTGGTGGGGTTGGCGGCGACTCCGCGCGCGCGAGCGCGCGCCGGGCGCGTTGGTGTCCCGAGGGGACGGGGCTGGACGGCGATACCGAGAGCGATGGGCTACGAGCGGTGCAGGAAGATGGCCAGCATCAGGGTGATCCAGTTCACCAGGACGATTCCGATTATCCAGCGGAACGTCGTATCGTCGCCATGGGCCGTTCTCCGGTGGTCATCGTATCATCGGGTCCGCCGCCGTGTCATGTGATGTCTGGAGTGGGGAGAAAGGACAAGCACGAACCGGTTGTCCAGCAGCCGCTCGAGCATCGGCCGGACGGTCGAAGCCGGCAGTCCTCCGAGGCCGCAGCCCAGGAGCGGCAGCGCGATCGGCCCAGCCGCGGCCTCGGGGAGGCCGGGCAGGTCGGCGAGGAGCTGGCGCAGGCCGCGCTCGATGAGGCCGAGGTCCGATGGTCGGCGCCAGTCGGTCTTGGTCGGCAGGCACGAGAGCCGGTACTGCGGGAAGTGGGCGGCGGGAGCGCCTGCGTCGGTCGCGTGCTTCAGCAGAAACGCTCCGAGCTCGGCCGGGAGCCGCGGGTGGCGCCGGGCGGCCTGGAGGGCGACGCCGGCGCCCATGACCGCCTCTCCGCTGCGCCTGACGCACGTGTTGGTCGGGATGAGGCGCCACGCGGCGGGGACGGTCCACAGGTCGCCGTAGACGATGCGCATGGCGCTAGCGCATCCGCCGCAGGAGGCGGCGCCGCGTCGCTGGCCAGTACCTACTGGGAGTACAGAGTGCGGCGCCACGTGTGCTGGGAATACCGACCAGCCACCAGCGGGAGATAGAGCGACCACTTCCCCGGAGGACGCATGTGCGAGAGCATCCTTGACAGTAGGATGCTCACCATGTAGCCTCCTTCTGTCAGCACAACAAACTCCTCGTCGTGGCGGTCCCTGTAGTGTCTTCTCGGGGCCTAAATGGTCAGTGGCGCGAGATAAGGCAGGACCCGGCCGGGGTCAACCACAATGTTCGATGTTCGTGCGGTGCACAGCCCGTAGGCGAGTGCTGGGTGGTGGGGAACCGGCGGAAACCCGGGCGCCATTCCTCCCCGGGCTGAAGCCCGGGGCTTCCTGGCGCAGCATTTTGTGAAGCGTGGAGAGGTCAGCGCCTCGAGCGGGAGGGGGAGCCGAAATCGCAGGCTTCTCGACCGCAAGGCGGCGTTCTACTGTTGTATCAGTCTCACGCGGTGCCGGTACTCGGCCTGTGGTGCCAGGAGGCGCATTACTCCGTCGTGGCCAGCCGATCCGTAGGTACGGCATCTGTCGGAGCCAACGTCACCCCGTCCAAGACTCGCCACAGCCCGGCGGCGCGGGCGGAACTGTCGGCGTCGGGCCGAATCCGCTCCCCGCACACCGCGGCCAGAGTAGGAAGCCCGGTGATCCGGGCCACGATCGCCGCTCGCCGCTGCGCTCGGACGACGTCCCGATCACCGACGGACCGCGACACCTCTGCGACGAGGTAGGAATCCTGATCATCGGTTCGTGAGATCCCGCGGATGATCACATCGGCCAAACCGATGTCCTGGTGCTCGTCGATGGTAATCACGCCACGGCGTTCCGCCTGGCCCGCGAGCCCGTCAAGCTCGGCGTGATCGGGCACGGAAATGTCACGAAGAATGCGCTGGAAGAAAGACGTTGCGTGCTCGCGATAGTGGCGTTCGAGGTCCCTTCCGATGAGCCGGTCGGTATCCGATTCAACGTATCCGACCCGCCGGATGAGCTGCTCGAGCGTGCTCTCGGTCCGCCGCTGCGCGTCGGCAAGATCTCCGACACGCTCGGTCAGATACCGCACCTGACCGACAAGATCGTGCAGTTCGGCCTGGGTCGCCGCCTGGGCCTCGGCGAGGCGGTCCAGCGCGGCCTGCGTGCGGGACGCGCGCGGTTTCCGGGCAGTGTGATCAGTCTTCGGCATGGTCATGGTCATTGTCACATGCGGCCGGAAGCTGGTCAATGCTTTGGAGTCAGGTCTCCTCGGTTCTGTGGCCCCGCTGGGCGGAGTCGAACCGCCGGCGGCCGGTTTTGGAGACCGGTGCGGGCCCGGCCCTCAGCGGGGCGGCGGAAGCAGGCAGAGACGAGGACGCCGACGGGCGCCTACTTGACAGGCGAGTCTGGGAACGCCGCCCTGAGCGCCTCCCGCACGATCGTCTTGACCTCCTGTGAGAAGTCTCGCTCGAGCATCCACCGCAGGAACCCGGGCTCGCGCCTGGCGATGTCGTCGAGCGCCTCGCCCCGGTACTTCCCGAAGGCGAACACGAGCCGGCCGTCCTGCCGGATGAACTTGCCGTCCGGGTCCGCCCACGCGGACCGGTCGGGATCCCCGAGCAGTACAGCAAGATCCTCGGGCCGCCTCGGGAGGTCGGGGTGGCGGGCCAGCATGGCGCGGAGGACCTCGAGCGCCGCGCGGGCGTCGGCCATGGCGCCGTGGGCGCCCGCGAGCTCCCGGCCCAGGAAATCGCGGTACGCGTCCGAGAGCGTCCTGGGGCGCAGCTGGTGGTACAGGACCTTTACGTCCACGACGCGGCGGGCGCTCATGTCGAGCGGGCGCCCGGCCTCGCGCAACTGGCGGCAGAGCAGGGGGACGTCGAAGGCGGCGGCGTTGAACCCGCAGAGGTCGGCGTCCCCGATGAAGTCCCGGACGCGGCCGGCGATCGCTACAAACGGAGGCGCGGACGCGACGGCCGTGTCATCGATCCCGTGCACGGCCGCGGCAGCGGCAGGGATGGGCACGCCGGGGTTTACGAGCGTCTCGAACTCCTCGGCGCCGCCGCTCGGGGCCAGGCGCACGAGTCCGAGGTGCACGATGCGGTCGCGCTGCACATCGGTTCCCGTCGTCTCCGTGTCCAGAACGACGAGCGCCCGGTCGAGCGCGAGGGTGGCGAGGCGCGGATGGCGGAAAAGGTCCAGGAGCATAGTCGGAGTGGGCACGGGTCGTGGTCTGCGCCGGAGCAGTCGTACTGCCGTCCAGGATCTCCGCGGCCGCCGCGCGGCCGCGCCTGCGGTTGGCGGCGGCGCGGCTGTGGTCCGCTCAGCACACCGGCAGGCCCAGCAGGCGCAGGTGGTGCGGCGCCAGGGGCACAATTACACAGGCCCCGGCGCCGGAAGGCCCCGCGGCGAGGACGTTCAGGCCGATCAGGCCGATCGCGGCGACTGCGAGTGCGGCGGCCAGGACATCGAGCGGGTGAAACCGAACACGATTGGACATGGTCCGAGGATACACCGGGGGGCGGCGGTGTCGGCGAGCAACCTGATGTTGTGGGCGGCCGGCCGGGCGCGCAGGCCGCTAGCGCGGTGGGATCGCGTCCGGGGCGCCCTCGCGTGGTGGGCGCAGGTCGCGAATCTCGCGGATCTCGCCACGACGTTCGCGAACATGGCTGTGGGGAACCGCGAGGTCGGGATCGTGCCGGCGCTCTTGATTGCGCGCGGCTGCCCGGCCGCGTTCGTGATCCTCGCGCTCAAGGCCGCGGCGGCGCTCACGATCTGGGGGCTGTGGCGGGCGGCCGGGGCGTCGATGCGGACGTCGTGTGGACGGATCGGTATCTTATCCGGCTCCGGAGGGATGGCGGTCCTGGCGGGGATCCTGACGTGGGTGACCATGCACAACCTGGCGGTGCTGCTGGCCCCATGAGGCGGCTGGGGCGGGCACCGGCATAGGCGCATGGTGCGCCAGGGCTTCCGCGGCCGCCGCGCGGTCGCGCTCGCTCCACAGGTTGCGGGCTGGGATGCCGAGGGCGCGGGCGATCCGCAGTCCCTGGGCGGTACCGCCCTGCCGTCCGGCGGGGTCCTTGGGCAGAGCGACAACGAGGTCGGATCCGGAGACGATCCCGTAGTTCCGCGCGTGGAGCGCGAGCGCGCCGTGGGCGAGCCTGCGCCCGGCCGGGTGGTGAGTAAAGACGCTCTCCGTCCACGCCGCGTGCTCGACCGGGTCGTACACGGTGCGCGTGACGCCGGGGTGGGCGAGCGCCCACCGGGTCCAGGCGCGCTCGTAGGTCTCCCAGGGGAGGACGAGGTGGACGCGCCCGCCCAGAGAGATCGCGAGCGTGGCGGCGAGCTGGTCGGCGCCCGGAGCGGCGCCGGTCACGACCGTCGCGCCGGCACGGGCGGCGGCCAGGGCCGCCTGCCGGAACGCCTCGAGGGCCTCGTGCGGCACGGCCTCGAGGTCGCGGGTGCCGATGAAGGCGATGCGTGTCATGCCTGGCCTCCGGGAGATGGATGGAGCTCGGCGCCGCACGCGGGGCAGATGGTGGTTGGGGATGTCTTTCGCAGAGGGCGGCTTGCCGAGGGCGCCGCGGCGACGAGCCAGTCGCGGCCGATTTTGCGGCCTCTGAGCCGGCCCTGCCGGAGCAGTTTGCGGACGTGCTGCGCGGTGCACCGGAGCCGCCGCGCGGCCTGGCCGACCGTCAGGACCGGGTCAGGAAACACCACCGGCGCGCCCGGACCGCTGAGGAGAGCTGAGAGGTCCACCGGCGGGCGCGGCGGTCTGGGCGGCGGCGGCGCGGTGCGGCCTGCCGCCCGCTTCGCCGCGTAGAGGCGGTCGACTTCCGCGCCGGCTTCGGCGATGCGCCGCGCGTAGTCCGGCCTGGCCGAAGCCGGCGCGGCGGCCTGGGCAGTCCGCAGCGCCCGCACCAGTGCTGTCTGGCGGGCGATGCGCGCGTCGATGGCGTCGGCGATCCTGGTCACAGGCGCAGACGCGGCGGCTGTCCGTGCGCGGCTGACTGCGCCGCCCGGCCGCCCTCGGGCCAGGGTTCCTCGGCCCACCGCTCGGCTGTCCGCAGCAGCCGGCGCGCCTGGCTCTCTGGGACAGCCTCGAGGATCAGCCCGACGGCGATCGCCGTGTAGTTGAGGGCGTCGGCCGCGGTGTCGAGCAGGCTCTCGCCGCTGACCTGCCCGCGGCCGCCCTGCTCGGCGAGCCTCGCGAGCCGGGACAGCTTGTCGGGCAGGCGCACGAGCGCGCCGCGCCACGGCGCGACGCCGAACTGCTCGCTGGCGTAGAAGTTGCGGAACGGCTGGTCGCCGGAGTAGTCCCGCCGCTTCGGGCCGACGATGGCGAGCGCGCGCTTGATGAGGCCGAGCTGGAGCTGCCAGGCCTGCGTGTGCGTAAGTCGCAACGGCGTCACCTCGGAGTGGCCGGGACGCGGATCAGATCGTACGGGCTTGAGGCAGGGAGCGCGCGTGGACCCGGTCCGCGGAGGGAGGGGACGGACGGGCACGCGGCGCCGCCCTGCCTCGAGGGAGCGGTCCGCGCGCGGAAGCGCGCGTGGATCGGGGGCGGCTTGGAAAGTCGCGGGAGCCGTGCCAGAGGCGAGCGCGGCTCATGACGGAGCGGATCGGTAGGCGCCTTGAGCCGCTGTGGCAGTGCGCGCCCGCGGTCCTGCTCAGGCTGTTGTGTGGACGGCTCGGAGGAGCGTCTCGAGCCCGAGGGTGTCGGCGTCCGTGCTGGCGGAGGTCATTCCGTGGGAAGCATACGCGCCAGCTCCGCGAGTCCGCCGAGAGTGGCGAGGTTCACCGTGGGGACGTCGAGGAGCCGGGAGACCCACAGGGCGTGCTCGACGATCGGGTCGGGGGCGCGGAGGGGCGGGAGAATGAGTGCGAGCGCCGCGCCTTCCACGGCCGCGTGGGCGCAGGCGAGGGCCGGGATGTCGTCCTCGCGCGCGCGCGGGTAGTGAACGCGCGCCAGGCCGGCCCACTCGTCCCGCATCTCGCGGTCGCACCACAGCCACCGCACCGCCTCGCCGTACACGGCGCGCAGCAGCCTCGTCCAGTGGCCGGCCGGCGGCCGGTGCGGGAGCACGACGAGCGGCGCGCCGCCGGACCGCACGGCCTCGTCGCAGGCGAGCTCGTCGAGGCCGGATGAGGGGCCGACGGCGATCTCCCACCCGGCCTGGGCGGCCGCGGCGACCGCGCGGCGGGCGGCTGGGAGGGCGTAGGCGACGGTCGGAAGCGGCACGGGCGCGGCGACGACGGCCAGGCGTCGGTTGAGGGGATCGCGGACGGGCGGCATCGGAGCGCGGCTCCGCCGCCGGCAGGCGGCGCGTCAGCAGGGCGTGGTCTCGTGGACGGAGCGGCACCAGCGGTGGTAGGACGCCGCCTGCAGCGACAGCGCGATGTTCTGCGCGAGCGCGATGCCGGCGAGGATGAGCAGCGTGAGCCACAGGCGTCGCATGGCCGCCCGCTGATCCGGCGCGGAGCGCCGCGCCTGTCGCAGACATGCGCCGGCTGCGCGGGCCGGGGGCCTGGAGACGGAAGGGCGGGTTTGCCGTCCGCGCGGGGATGGCGGAGCGGGGTGCTGTCCGCGCGGCGCTGGGCCTCGGCGAGCGCGCGCACCTCGGCCTGACGGCTTTGAGCAGGAGTCCGGCTCGGCAAAACGGACCCACCCGGCGCTCTCGGTCTCGTGGGATAGATGCTTAGTGAGTGTCCGGATGGCACTCATGGTCAGCCGGAGTATAGCCGCGCCTCCGTCGGAGGCAGAGGGAACCTGTGCCTACGCCTTCTCGCTGCCCTCGAACGCCCGCAGGACGGGGCGGCCGTTCTCGTCGGCCGTGAGCACGGCGACCCGCTGCTCGGCCTCGGTGAGCTGGC
>JAJPJJ010000109.1 GCA_021324295.1 Bacillota bacterium | reverse complement strand
GCGCTGCCGGGGCAGGCCCTCCGCGACATCCGCCGCGTCTGCTCGCACCCGCAGGCCCTCGCCCAGTGCGACGCCTACCTCCGCCGCCTCGGCGTCGAGCTGGTCCCCTCCCACAACACGGCGGGCAGCGCCCGGCAGATCCGCGAGCAGCAGCTCGCGGGCTGCGCGGCGGTGGCGAGCCGGCGGGCCGCGCAGATCTACCGCCTCGAGGTCCTCGCGGACGGCATCGAGACGAACCCCCACAACTACACCCGGTTCCTGGTGCTCGGCCGGTCGCCGGCCGCCGCGTCCCCGCGCAGCAAGACCTCGATCCTGTTCGGGATCGACAACCAGCCGGGCACGCTCTACGCTGCCCTGGGGTCCCTCGCCACGCGCGGGATCAACTTGCTCAAGATCGAGTCACGCCCGGCCCGCCGGCGGCCGTGGGACTACGTCTTCTACGTCGACGTCGACGGCCACGCCGAGGATCCGGCGCTGCGGGACGCGCTCGGGGAGCTGCGCCGTCACGCGACGTTCCTGCGCGTCCTCGGCTCCTACCCGCGGTCGCCGTAGCCCCGCCGCGCCGGCACCCTCAATCGAGGCGGTGCCAGCACAGCGAGACGACGAGCGTCCCGGCGAGCAGCATCGCCGCCAGGGCCGATGCCACCCCGCTCAGCTCCGTGGGCCGCTGCGTCCAACCGATCGAGCGGCCGAGGCGGGTGTAGGCCTGCGTCAGCTCCGCGGCCGACGAGGCGCGGTGGTAGGTGCCGCCGGTGATCTCGGCGATCGTCTTCAGCGTCTGCTCGTCGAGCGGCTCGCTGGATGGCCGGCTTCGGGCGTTGCCCCGGCTCGTCTCGGGCGCGCCGAGCCCCACCGTATACACGGTGACGTGCTGGTCGCGGGCGATGCGGGCCGCCTGCTCCGGTGGGGTCCCCCGGTTGTTCCCTCCGTCGCTCAACAGGACGACGGCGGCCGGAGGGAGGACGGTCGTCTCGGCGGCGGCGAGCTGCACGGCGCCCGCTCGCCCCGTCGCGCCCGGCCGGTGGCGGCCGGGGAGGGCATAGACGGCCTCCAGCAGCCCGTCGCCGATCGCCGTCGCAAACCTGGGTCGGAGCGCGCGTATCGCCTGGACGACGCGGTCGTGATCCTCCGTGAGCGGCGTGACCACGGTCGCGTACGAGCTGAACGCCACGAGCCCGACCTTTGCGCCGCGTGGCAGCGCGCGCACGAATTCCGTCGCGGCCCTCTTCGCCGCGCCGATCCTGCTGGGCACGATGTCGTGCGCCTCCATGCTGCCGCTCACGTCCACGCTGAGCATCACCGCGGTGCGGTTGTCCGGCATCGGCACCCGCGCCGTGGGACGGGCCACTCCGACGGCGGCCAGCGAGAGCGCCAGCAGGTAGAGCGCCGCCGGGACGTGCCGGCGCCACGGCGCGGCCGCCGCGGCCGCGCGGGCTGCCAGGTCCAGCGTCGGGTACCGCACCTGCCCCCCGACCCGCCGCCGCACCGCCCACGCGTAGGCACCGGCGCACGCCAGCACGAGGACGAGCAGCACGAGGCGCTCCGGCGACAAAAAGCTCATGGGGCGATCCTCCGCTCCGGCTGTAGCCTGGGGTCGAACGGGGGCGCTGACTCCCAGTAATTACATACCCAGCCTTGCCGCTCCCACAAGAGCGGGTCGCCGCGACGGACGCGCAGGTGTACCTCCGTCCGACGTCGTCCGGACGACGGACGGCGCTTCGAACGAGCGGCGGCGTGACGCCGCCGGCCCGGCCGCGCAGGGATGGGACGCGGCGGAGTGGAAGTGGTGGCCCATGACGCAGAACCGGCCTACGCATCCTCCGATCTTCGATGGGCACAACGATACGGTGCTGAGTCTCGAGAAGACCGGGCGGTCGTTCTTCGAGCGCACGCAACAGGGGCACATCGACCTGCCGCGGGCGCGCGCGGGTGGCCTGGGCGGCGGCTTCTTCGCCGTCTACATCCACGATCCGATCAACGCCGACCGTGCCGATGCCGCGGGCTCGCTCGAGGCCACGATGCGCCTCTACCGCGACGAGAGCACGTGGCCGGAGCCGATGTCGCTCGAGTACGCGCAGTCGGCCGCGCTCCGCCTCCTCGGCCGGCTTCTCCGGATCCCGCAGGCGTCGCAGGGCGAGGTTGCGGTCGTGCACACTGCCGCGGAGCTGCAGCAGTGTCTCGACGCGGGCGTCTTCGCGATGCTGCTGCACTTCGAGGGGGCCGAGCCTCTCGACCTCGAGGGGCACGCGCTCGAGGTGTTCTACGCGGCTGGGCTGCGATCGGTCGGGCTGACCCACAGCCGGCGCAACCGCTTCGCCTGCGGCGTTCCGCTCAAGTTCCCCAGCTCGCCGGATACGGGCGCGGGGCTCACCGACGCGGGGAAGGAGCTCGTCCGGCAGCTCAACCGGCGGCGGGTCATGATCGATCTCTCCCACATCACCGAGCGGGGCTTCTGGGACGTGGCCGCGCTGAGCGCCGCGCCGCTCGTCGCCACGCACTCGAACGCGCACGCCCTCTCGCCGTCGCCGAGGAACCTGACGGACCGGCAGCTCGATGCGATCCGGGACACCCGTGGGGTCGTCGGCCTCAACTTCCACGTCGGCTTCCTGCGAGAGGACGGCGCGCGGAACGCCGATACCCCGATCGGGCGCATGGTGGACCACATCGAATACATGGTCGAGCGGATGGGCATCGACTGCGTCGCGCTGGGCTCGGACTTCGATGGCGCCCAGATGCCCGCCTAGCTCTGCGACGCCGCCGGGCTGCCGGGGCTGGTCCAGGCCCTGTGCGACCGGGGCTACGCCGGCGAGGACCTGCGCAAGCTCCTGCACGGCAACTGGGTGCGGGTCCTGCGCGAGACGTGGGGCGCGTGACCCGCGGAGGGGCCCTACGCCGCGCCTCCGGTTGGGGGGGCGATCAGAGCGATCCGATGAAGAACGACGAGGCCGCCATGATGAGGTAGGCGGCGAGGAGCTGGGCCCCCTCGAGCCAGTTGCTGCGGCCGTCGTGTGAGATAAAGGTCACGATCAGCGTGGACAGCCCCACCGCGGCGACCTCGAAGTTGGTGAAGACGAAGTCCATCGGGTGCCCGACGGCGAGGCCGATGAAGACGAGGGCCGGCGCGACGAAGAGGGCGATCTGCGTGGACGAGCCGATCGCCACCTCCAGCGTGACGTCGAGCCTGTCCTGGAGCGCAAACCGCACGGCCGAGCTGTGCTCGGCCGCGTTGCCGATGATCGGTACGAGGATCAGCCCCACAAAGAACTGAGACAGCCCGAGGGCGCGCAGCGCCGGCGCGAGCGCGTGGGCGAGCAGCTCCGACTCCACCGCGACGAACACCGCCGCACCGGCGAGGACCAGCAGGGCCGTCCGCAGGGGCCACGTGGCCTGCTCCCCGGACTTCGGCGTCCGAAACAGGTGCTCGTGGGTGACCCGCGTGAACACCAGCGCAGCGAGGTACACCGCGATGAGCACCCCGGCGACGATGGCACTCACGACCTCGCGCTGGATGACGCTGTGCGCGCCGGTGGTCAGCAGGAACAGCGCCGGCATCAGCAACCCGATCACGGCGAGCGTGAGGGAGGTCGCGTGGACCCCGGCGGCGGCGGCGTTGTACCGTTGCGTCCTGTGGTACATGCCGCCCGCAAGCAGCGACAGCCCCATGACCAGGAGGAGGTTCCCGAGGATCGACCCGGTGAGCGAGGTCTTGACCACCTTCACTTGATTGTTGAGGAGCAGCAGCACCGAGAGGATCAGCTCGGTCAGGTTCCCGAACGTGGCGTTGAGGAGGCCGCCGACCCGGGGCCCGGCGTGGAGGCCGATCTGCTCCGTGGACGCGCCGATGAGGTCGGCGAGCGGGATCAGCGCGATCGCGGACGTCAAGAAGACCGCCAGCTCCCGATGCGGCAGCAGGGCAAGCAGCCACGAGGCGGGACCCGCGATCAGGAGCCAATGCAGGCGCGGCCGGGGGAGGCGCCTACGGGGCGGCATGATCTGCCGCGCGATCGTGCGGCTCGCGTCTCATGACGGGGTCGCGGCGCGCTCCTTCCCCGGCGGTCGGCACCATGATGGTTTTTCCGCGCGGACCCGCATAGCCTGGAGCGGCCGGCGGGGTATTGACACGAACAAGCGTTCGGTATATGATGCCCACGTAGGCGCACAGAGCGTCGAGGGCGCCCGTGCAACCGGAGGGGCTCCCGCGCGGCCCCGGGATCGCCGCGGGAGCGCCGGCGCCGCGAGGACGATCCCCACGCCGAGGGCCCTTCCGCCTCGCCCTACGACCCTCACCGGCGTCCGACGCGCCGCGGGCTCGGGCGGGACCGGCCCGCCACCCTCCCGGGGCACCGGCACGACCCCCGGGCGCTCCCGCCGATGCGGGCAAGAGACGACGCGGCGCGCCGGAGACGTCGCGGCGCAGCCGGACGCGAGGAGGCAAGCAACGTGAGTGAGCCAGCAGCGGCACTATCGCCTCGGGATCACGACCGGGCCGAGATCCTCGAGCGGGTTCTGCTCAGCGGGGATCTCTCCAGGCTCTCCCCCGCGGAGCGCGTGCTCTACTATCGGCAGGTCTGCGAATCGCTGGGGCTCAACCCGCTCACCCGCCCCTTTGACTACATCACGCTCAACGGCAAGCTCGTCCTCTACGCGAAGCGGGACGCGACCGACCAACTCCGGCGGCTTCGCAGGATCAGCGTGACGATCACGAGCCGCGAGCAGTTCAGCGACCTCTATCTCGTCACGGCCCGGGCATGCGATGGTGACGGCCGGACCGACGATGCGATCGGGGCGGTCTCGATCGCCAACCTCAAGGGCGATGCGCTGGCCAACGCGATCATGAAGTGCGAAACGAAGGCGAAGCGGCGCGTGACGCTCAGCATCTGCGGCCTCGGGTGGCTGGACGAGACCGAGGCGGAGACGGTCCACGACGAGGACGAGAGCGGGCCGCGTCCCGACGAGGCGAGCGCGGCACCGGAGGCCGGCCCCTCGGCCGGCCCGACGCCCCCGGCGGCGCCGCGCATGGCATCGCTCCCGCAGCGGAGGCTGATCCACTCGCTGTGGAAGGGGAAGCACCAGCTCCCCGAAGAGGCGCTCCGCCGGTGGATCGCGCACCGCTACCAGGTCTCGTCCACCGGAGAGCTCACGGAGGCACGGGCGTCCGAGATCATCACGCTGTTGCAGAAGACGCCCACCGACGAGCTCGCGAGCGGGCTGGCGGCGATCGACGCACCGCAGGGTGAGGCCGGAGCGGCGGACCGGATCCAGCGGGCCGTCGCCGCGCTGCAGTGGGATGACGCCGCGCTCGCGCGGGCATGCCGGCGGATGTTTGGCACGGACGACCTAGGGCGTCTGACGGCCGCCGAGAGTGCCGAGCTTGCGCGCGAGCTCGCAGGCATCGTGCGCGCCAGCAGGGACGCCAAGGAGGAGCGGTAATGGTGACGATGCGGGATGGCGCACCGGTCGACGTGGCGCCGGCCTCGGGTGACGAGCGGCGGTCGCTGTACGACCTCGAGGCCGAGCGCAAGGCCCTCCTGGACGAGATCGAAGCCTCAGGCGGCGAGCTCACGCCCGCGCAGCAGGCGCGCCTCGCGACGCTCGACGACGCCGTCCTGGAGAAGATCGACGCGTACGGCTGGGTCGTGAGCCGTCTGGAGAAGGAGGCCGAGCTGTTCGCGGAGCGCGCGCGCGCGCTCACGCTCAAGGTGCGATCGCGGCTCGCGATGGCGACGCGCCTCAGGGACCGGATGGCCGAGCACCTCCTGGCCCGGGGCGTCCGGAAGCTCGACGGCGATGACTACACGGTGTATCTCGCGGAGGCCGAGGCGGTCGTGATCGATTGCGACCCGGGCGGCCTCCCGGCGGCCTTCCTGCGGCCGCGAGAACCGGAGCCCGACAGGGAGGGTCTCAGGAAGGCCCTCAGGGACGGCCAGCAGGTGGCGGGCGTCAGGCTGGAGCGCAAGCCGTACGTCATCATCCGGTAGCGGCTCACGGGCGGCGGGGGGTCGTCCCGTGCCGTGCCGGTGGCACCTCGCAGAGGTTCGGCGGGAGGGGACGAAGGGCGCCGGGAGACGCGACCGCGCTGCGGCGTCGCGCCCCTTCCAGGAGGGGCCGCGGGGGCCCGCCCGGCGCGCTCTTTCGGGACCGCCAGCGAATCGCCGTGCTCCCGCGATTCGTCGGGGTGGGACGCCGTTCCTACCGGAAGCGCGGGGCGCCCCCACGGCCGACCCGTCTCGCTGCCACCCCCTCAGACTGCGGAGGTCATGCACGAGGAGAGCGGCCCCCAGAAGGAGGCCACCCGCGGCGACTGCTTCAACAAGGCCCTCACGGTCCGCACCGCCGTCGTGACCCATCGAGGCGCGCCGAGCAGCGCCCCGATGATGTCCCGGAAGCTCCACCAGTGCCACCAGGACGCGGCTCTCACGGCGAGCTGGCTACGGACGCCGCGGTGGACCTCGATGGCCGACTGGTTGACCGCCCGCACCGTCGCAACGAACGCGGCGTAGGGCGTGTCGTCCAGCCTCACGAGGCCATAGTTTGAGTTCTCGCCATCGGACCGGCCCTCTTTCGGCTCGTCCGCCCACCTGAACCAGTGATAGCCGACCGCCTCGGGAAGGCTCTCCAGCCGCGCCACGTACGCGGCGTAGGCCCACGCCCGGGTGCGCTGATTGAAGACCCACGGGCCAGCGCCGTGCGTGTTGGGCAGCCCCGAGTCCAGCGCCCGGAACGAGAACTCGGTGACCAGGACCGGCCGGTGCGTCCGCGCGTACACGTGGCGGACGGCCGCCCGCGGGTCGCGGCTGTAGAGGTTGATCGACACGATATCGGCGACGCGGGCAGCCCGGAGGACCGGGTCGGGCGGGATCCCGCCGAAGCGAGCGCCGAGATAGAGGTGGTGCGGGTCGGCGGCGCGGATGGCCCCGGCCGAGACGGTGAAGTACCGCGTCGCGACCATCTCGAGGAACCGATCGGCGTCGATCTGATAGGCGGGCGCGTCGCTCCACAGCGGCACATGAGCAAAGTCCTTGGCCGCGGTGCGCCAGGCCCGGTTCAGCGCGCGGATGTCGCCGCCGTACCGCTGGCGGAGGAACTCGATCGCACGCTGCCGCCCCGGCGCGCCGGCCGGCAGCGCGAGGTACGTCGCCAGCATCGTACCGGTCCTGCGCCAGTCAGGCCCCCACCACAGCTCGTTGTCGCTGAAGTAGCCGATCAGCAGGCGGTCGTCGGCACGCGGTGCGGCCTCCGCCTCCGCGATCTCGCGCGCCGTCTGCGCGAAGCGGGGATCGTACACGTCGGGCGGCTGCCCGCGCAACCAGTCGGCGCCCGCCCGGGCAGCGAAATCGAGGATGATCGTGTACGGCATGCCCTCGCTCCACAACTCCTGGTCGGACCATGCGCCGAGCGTGTTGAAGCCCCACTCGCGGAGGCGCTGTACGGCTGTCCTGACCCACGCGTTCCGGCTCGCGTAACGCGTCTCCGCCGCGGCTAGGTACGGGGACGGCCCGGTTCCCCGGATGCGGTCGCCTTCGTAGGCGATGTTGTCGACTCCGATCGAAAGCGTGGGCGAACCCGAGGGGTCGATCACCCACCAGATGCCGTCGCGTTCCTCCACGCGGAAATACCCCGGCGCGCCGCCGGACGGCGGCGCGCCCTGCGCCGACAGAATCGATGGCAGGTCTGCTGCGACGAGCACGCAGAGCAGCGCCGCGCAGACAAGGCGGACCCCGGCGCGCGCCAGGGCCCTCTTCCATCGGTGGTACAACGCTCTCGTCGCCGACCGCACCGCGCTCCCCCCGTGAGCGGCGCCGTATCCGCCGTCCGCCGGCCCCGTCCGGCATGCCCGAAGCGCGCGTGGCGCTTCGCGCCAGGCCCGCGGCGCCGGCGTGCTGTGATCGTGGAATGGCCTGTCGATAGGTCTCTATGCCCTTGATGGCCTCGGAGTCGGACACGTAGGGGCGCCTGTCAGGGGCTTGCGATCGATGCGCGTGGCGCTCGAGGGGGGTACCTCGCGGAGCTTCACCGCGCCCTTCAGCCAGTCCTGAGGAGTCCCACCTCCATGTCGCTCCCATTGTAGTAGCTTCGCCTCCCGCTGTCCACCGGCGGCGCGCTGCCGCGCTGCCGGAACACCGGCACGACCTCGGGGGGGATGACCTCCACCCACTGGGGCCCCCGGTCGAGGGCGATCTCGGTGCCGGCCCGGTCGAAGAAGCGCAGGCGCGCCGCCCGGGAGGCCTTTCGCCAGGTCCCGGGGGTTACGGTTCCGTCCTGCACGACCCAGGCCGCTCCAGCCCCGACATCGAAGAACGTCCACGTGTCCTCCCCGATGGGGGTCCGGCCGTGCACCCGCGGGACCACGACGATCGCGATGGATTTCGCGACGATCGCATTCCCCGTCGCGGCGTCCCTGTCCGGAGCCCCGGCCAGGCGGCGCTCGTACAGGTTGGGTCCCCTCCGGTAGATCCAGGAGACCCGATACTGCGGTTCGGAGAAGTCGATGGTGACCTGCTGGCCCGCCGGCCGCCCGTCCGGCGGGGCGTCCGCCTTCCAGGGCGGGCTGCCGGCGGGCGGGTCCTCGCCCCAGCCCATCTGCTCAACGACTCCCCGCAGCGCTGCCGTGGACGCGAACATGGTGTGCTCGAACGCGACGCCGCGCGCCGGGATCCGGCGATAGGGGCTTGCGTAGCGAAACTCGTTGAGGTCCTTGACGTGGAGCCGCGGGATGAGGGCGAGGGCGTCCTCGTTGCCGCCGACGTGCGCCAGGGCGGCATCGAGCTCCAACGCGTAATCGAGGAACTGGGTGCGGATCGACCGGACCGGCCCCACGCGGTCGGCGTCTGCCCGGCTGAACACCGCCAGGTAGCGCGTGATGCCGCCTTCCGTCAGCGCCTCGTACACGCGGGAGGCGCGCGACAGCCCCCACTGGGGCCGCGCCTGGGGATGGTTGTCGACGACGACCGCGACCGGGCGCCGGCCGCGTAGCTCCGGTGGGACAGGCTCTCCGTCGATCGGATCATCGAGCCGCGGCGACGCGACCCGGGGCGGCTGCGGGGCCGGGAGCCGCCTGGCCGGCGGCTGCCCCGGGGAGGGGGCGCCGGGCACATGCGTCTCCGGCCCGAGGATGGGGGCCCTCCAGAAGAGCAGGCCGATCCCGAAGACGATCGCAAGGGCGACGCAGGCGCGGACGCCTGCCTGGATGCTTGTTCTCATCGTGTGCGGGCTCGCGGACGACCGGCGCGGTGGGCGCCGTAACCTATTATCACCGGCTCACCACGCCTGCTAACCACGGGGCGGCAAGGCGGGGCGGGGTAAATTAATGTAGACGACAGCGATCCGCCACGGGTCTGGACAGATGCGCACGCCTCTGCGCGAGGAGCGCCCCCCGAGAAGCGAGGACAAGGGGAGCACGCGGATCGGCCCCGGTGAGGTGCTCGAGCTCCTGAGGGAGTCCCGTCCTCCCCTGCTGGTGGACGTCCGCCTCCAGCCATCGTGGGCCCGGAGCCGGCGGCAGATCGCCGGCGCGGCGCGCATCCCGGCCGACGAGCTCGCGGCGCGCCACGAGGAACTGCATCGCGATCGGTTGGTCGTCACCTACTGCAGTTCGCCCGATGAGGCGACGAGCGCGCGCGCGGCGCTCGCGCTGCGTGAGAAGGGCTACCAGGCGAAGGCACTGCTCGGCGGGTGGCGCCGGTGGCAGGGGCTCGGCTATCCGACGGAGCCCAAGAAGCAGCCGAGGGAGGCGCCGCGGGTGCGCGCCACCACCGCGCGGCACTACTCCGGCCACGGCTAGCGGCGCTCGCGCTGGCCCCTCCGCGGGGGCGTCTATGGCCGGCGACGCGCCGGGCCCCCGGGAGAGGGGCGCCCGCCGCCGCGCGCCATCTCCCACCGCGCCGCTCGAGCGGCCGATCGTGCACATCGTGATCTGGGGAGCCGTCGCGGCAGCGCTGGCCGCGGCGTGGTTGATCCCCGATGTCCGCCGCCTCGTCCGCCTCACCATCTGGCGCATGAATTCCGGCGAGCTCCGGGATCAGCTCGATATGCTGATCGACCGGTGGGGCCCGTGGGCGCCGCTGGCCTCGATCCTCCTGATGATCGCCCATACCCTCGTGCCGTTTCCGGCCGAGCTCCTCGCCGCGGCCAACGGAGCCGCGTTCGGGCTCTGGGGAGGCTCGCTCGTGCAGTGGATCGGGAGCATGGCGAGCGCGATGATCGGGTTCGGCATCGCGCGCGCGCTCGGCCGCCCTGTCGTCGAGCGCCACCTCCCAGGGCACGTCGCCTGGGTCGACGCACTGGTCCGCCGGTCCGGGTGGCAGGTCGCCGTCCTCGTGCGCTTCGTCCCGGTGTTCCCGTTCAGCATCGTCAACTTCGCGCTCGGGGTCACGCCGCTGTCCTGGAGGACGTACCTGTGGACCACCGGGGTTGCGCTCGTGCCGTGGACCGTCGCATCGGTCGCGATCGGGGTTGGCGCGGTGCAGGCGCGGGGGGTTCTGCCGTGGTCGGTGGGCGGCCTGGCCCTCCTGGCCGTCGCGGGCCTTCTGATCCACTGGCTGCTGGCCCGCCGCCGGCCGCCGCGGCACCGCTAGCGGTGCCGCCGCGGCCTACCGCTCCTCCGAGCTGCGCACGGTCGCGGACGGGGCGGCCGCGGGGTTGGGATGGAACGTCGCGATGATCCGCATCAGCACCGGCATGCCTGCGCTGACCCGCGGTGGCGTGTCCTCGGTCGTGCCGATCAGCATGAACGCGCGCCGACCCTGGGTGACGCAGACCTGGACGCTGCGGCGCGGATCGCCCGTGCTGGACCGCCAGGTGTAGACGCGGCTGTAGCCCGGCAGGGTGCCGATCGTCTGCGGCCCCTGCGCGAGGTCGGTCCACGAGTGGATCGCAAACCGCATCACCTGCTCGGCCTCGTGGACGCAGGCCGCCGGGGAGAGCGGCACGATCGTATCCCGGAGGATCACGTCGATGCTGTCCGGAAGCTGGCCCCCAGGCGTCGGCGACCTGGCCGACAGGGTCGGGTCCTTGGTCATCGAGGTCTGGATACGCCAAGTCACCGGCACGTCGATCGTGAAGCGATTCGCCGGGTCGCGCACCGTCCGGAGGCTCACGACCTGGCCCGCGGTGGGCGTCGCCGGCCAGGCGGTCGCGAGCGCCACGGCGACCGCAACCCCGGCCAGCAGCCGTGCAACGGTGCCCGTGCCATCGCGGTGCATACGCCTCATCCCCTCGCGGACCAGCGCGCCTTGCCGATCTCGTGGTTCATTTCACCCGTCGGGGGCGGGGTCCTCCCGTGCCCGGCGGGCCGCGCGTGCTCCGAGAGCGGGTCCCAGGCCGATCCGACCGTCGGCTGTCGTCCGCGCGCCGGGTGGGCCGCGGCCGCCATGCGCCTGCCGTCCTGGATGGGGGCGGACGTGGCGCACCGGTGGCGCCGGCGGGATGGCGATCCGCGCGGCTCCGCCTCGAAGAGCCCGCCGCAGGGCATCGGCCCGGCGATCGCGAACGCGCAGGCGCGGGACCTTGTGGTGGGGTGCCGGCGCGTGGCATCCAGGGCATGCGGACCGGTTTACCGTGAGCGCCAGCGCCGAGGTTCCGTTCGTCGCGGTGACCTGATCCGGCTCCGCGGCGATCGTGCGGTGCGCGGGGCGCGGGGCCAAGCTGCGGTACGGGTTTGAGGGCCCAAACCGGATAGACCCAGGGCCGCCGCCCCTCTAGGATGAGCGAGGGGTGACGGCCATGGAGACGGCGCAGATGCTCACGAGCGAGGCGCGGGCGGCTCCCCAGCCGGCGCTCAAGGTGCGGGACGGGAGGGAGGACCTGCGGTGGCGCGCGGTGCTGACCCGCGACGCCCGCGCCGACGGAGCCTTTGTCTTCGGCGTTCGCTCGACGGGCGTGTACTGCCGGCCGTCGTGCCCGGCCCGGCGGCCGCGCCGGGCACAGGTCGTGTTCTTCCGGCGACCCGCGGACGCGGAGCGGGCCGGATTCCGGCCGTGCCGGCGATGCCGGCCGCGCGAGGTGGGGGATCCGCGGGCCGCGGTGGTCGAGCGGGCCTGCCGGTATATCGAGGCGCACCTGGACGGGCCGCTGAGCTTGGCGGCGGTCGCGGACCACGCGGGCCGTACCCCCCGCGCGCTGCGCCGCCTCTTCGTGCGCCTGCTGGGGATCACCCCGCGCGGGTACGCCGATGCCTGCCGGCTGAACCTGCTCCGGGCGCGGCTGCGCGCCCAGGAGGCGGTGACGCGTGCCCTCTACGACGCCGGCTTCGGCTCGAGCAGCCGCTTGTACGAGCGCGCGCCCAGGCATCTGGGGATGACGCCGGGCGCCTACCGGCGAGGCGGGCGAGGGATGCGGATCGCCTACACGATCACCGCCTCCCCCCTCGGGCGGCTGCTCGTCGCGGCGACCGAGCGGGGTCTGTGCGCCGTCAGCCTCGGCGACGCGGACCCGCCCCTCGAAGCCGCGCTGCGGGCGGAGTACCCGTCGGCCGAGGTGCGCAGGGACGACGAGGGGCTCGGGCGCTGGGTCGCGGCGCTGATGCGTTACCTGCACGGGCAGGCTCCCCGTCTGGCGCTGCCGCTGGACATCCAGGCGACCGCGTTCCAGCGGCAGGTGTGGGAGGCGCTGCGCGCGATTCCCTACGGCGCCACGCGATCGTACGGGGAGGTTGCGCGCGCCCTGGGCCGGCCGGCGGCCGCGCGGGCCGTGGCGAGGGCGTGCGCCGCCAACCCCGTCGCGCTCGTGATCCCCTGCCACCGCGTCGTCCGGGGCGATGGCGGCCTGGGCGGCTACCGCTGGGGCCTGGACCGCAAGCGCGCCCTCCTCGCGCGGGAAGGGGCTCCCCCGTAGGGGGTCGAGAGGATTCTCCGCGCGCCGGGGGGAAAGCCTTCGCCGATGCGCGCCGCCGTGCTGTACGAGGTCGGTCAGCCGCTCGCGGTCGAGGAGGTCGAGCTCGATCCCCCACGGCAGGGCGAGGTGCTGGTGCGGATCGCCGCGACCGGCGTCTGCCACAGCGATCTCCACTATATCAAGGGCGACCTCGTCATGCCGCTGCCCGTCGTCCTGGGGCACGAGGCCGCGGGCATCGTCGAGGCGGTCGGCGCGGGCGTGCAGTCGGTGCAGCCGGGGGATCACGTCGTCCTGTTGTTCGCGCCGGCGTGCGGTCGCTGCCGGTACTGTGCCGCCGGGCGGCCGCACCTCTGCGAGATGCGGCTGCGCGTGCGGGGCCGGATGCCGGACGGCACGTCGCGGCTCCACGCGCGGGGAGAGGACCTCCACCACTTCACGTGCGTCTCCTCCTGGGCCGAGCGGGCGGTCGTCCCCGAGTCCGGCGTGCTGCGGGTCGAGCGGGATCTGCCGTTCGCCGTCTGTGCGCTCCTGGGATGCGCGGTCACGACCGGGGTGGGAGCGGTCCTGAACACCGCGCAGGTGACCCCCGGCAGCACCGTCGCCGTGTTCGGGCTGGGCGGCGTGGGCCTGAACGTCGTCCAGGGTGCCCGAATCGCAGGCGCGGTGACGATCGTGGGCGTGGACATGCTGGAGCACCGGCTCGACGCCGCCCGGCGGTTCGGCGCCACCCACACCGTCAACGCCCGGCGCGACGATCCCGTCAAGGCGATCCAGGACCTCACCCAGGGAGGGGCCGACTACGCCTTCGAGGTGATCGGACGGGCGGCCACCGTCCGGCAGGCCGTCGATTGCCTGGCGCGCGGCGGGACCGCGGTGGCCGTGGGCCTGCCGCCCGCCCGGGAGGAGCTCGCCCTCCCGGGGCCGGCGTTCATCCTGAACGAGAAGACGCTGCGGGCCTGCTTCTACGGGTCGGCGCGCCTGCGCCACGACATCCCCCGGCTCCTCGCGCTCTACCACGCCGGGCGCCTCATGCTCGACGAGCTCGTCACCGCGGCGCTGCCCCTGGAGCGCGTCAACGAGGCGGTCGCCGCGCTCGACCGGGGGGACGGCCTGCGGACCATCCTGGAGATGCACACGGCATAGGACGCTGCACCGATCAGCGGCAGTAACGAGGACGCACCAGGATACGGACCAACGCTGCGAGGTAGGAGCATGCAGACGCCGCTTCGCTGGATCTCCCTTGCTGTCTGTCTCGCCCTGCTGCCGGTGCCCTCCGGCGCCGCGCCACGCGTTCCCGGTCGGTCCCGGGCGGCGGCCCCACGCGCCGCGGCGCCGGGACCGCTCGGGCCGCCGTCCACCCTGCTCATGGAGGTCTCGACGGGCCGGGTGCTCGAATCCGCGGCCCCGCACCGCCGCCTGCCCCCCGCGAGCCTCGACAAGTTGATGACGTTCTACCTCACGCTGGAGGCGCTCCGCGCCGGCCGGCTCACCCCGCAGACGCCGGTGACGGTCAGCGCGCAGGCGTGGCGGATCGGCCGCACGGCCGGGAGCAGCCGCATGTTCCTGAACGTCGGGGACGTCGTCACGGTCGCCCAGTTGCTCGACGGCTTGATGGTTGCCTCAGGCAACGACGCCGCGGAGGCGCTCGCCGAGGCGGTGAGCGGATCGTCGGCGCGGTTCGTGCAGGAGATGAACGCGACGGCGGCCCGCCTCGGGATGCACGACACCCACTACGCGACGCCGCATGGCCTGCCCGCCCCGGACGAGTACACGAGCGCGTGGGACGTCGCCCTGCTCGCCCGCGAGATCCTGCTGCGGTACCCGGACGCCGTGCGATTCAGCAGCCCGCGGTACGAGACCTACGCGGGGATCCGGCAGGCGAACTGGAACAACCTGGTCTTCCGCGACCCGCGCGTCGACGGGCTGAAGACGGGCCACACCGCCGAGGCGGGGTACAGCATCGCCGCCACGGCGCGCGAAGGCGATCTGCGCCTGATCGCGGTGGTGATGGGCGCCCCGACCCTTCGGCACCGCACCGAGCTCGCGGAGGGGATGCTCCAGACGGGCTTCTCGCACTATGCGCTCGTGCCGGTCCGCTGGCAACAGGTCGTCCCGGCCGAGCTGCGCATCTACGGCGGGACCGCGGGCCGCCTCCCGCTCGCTGCGGCGCATCCCGTGCAGTTGCTCACCGCCCGGGACAGTCATCCGGTGCTGGAGCTCGCCGAGGAGATCACCGTGCGGCCGGTGGCGCCGTTCCATCGGGGCCAGCGGGTCGGCCTGCTGACGGTCCGTCGCGACGGACAGGTCGTCGCCACCGTCCCGCTGCTGGCGGCGGAGACGGTGGAGCGCGCCGGGCTCGCGGGCCGCATGTGGGGCTACCTCCGCTACACGATCGGCCGTCTCCTGCACCGCCACCGGTCATCCTGGACCGGGACGTACACGCCGCAGGGGTGATCGCGGCCGGCGGGCCGCAGGAGTGGACCCCGGCCGCCCCGAACCCCGGTCGTACTGCCTATGGAAGACGCCTTCGAGGTTGAGGCCCGCCTGGAGGCCCCGGAGGAGCCGCGGCACTGGCTCGTCGCCGCGATCGCGGTCACGACGGCGGTCCTCGCCGTGCTCGCGGCGACGAGCAGCCTCCTCGCCGGCCGGTCCGCCCACCATTCGCTCGCCGAGCTCAACGAGGCCGAGATCTTGAATACGCAGGCCTCCGACCAGTGGAACTTCTACCAGGCCAAGGGCATCAAGCGGCACGTCTTTGAGGTGCAGCGCGATGCGCTCCACCTGCAGCCGACGGCGGCGGCCCGCCGGCTCGCGGCGCGGTACGACGCCGAAGTGAAGCGGTACGCGCGCGAGCAGGAGCAGATCATGCGCGACGCGAGGGCGCTCGAGCGTCGCCGCGACGAAGCCAAGGCTCTCGCGCAGCAGTACGACGCCCGCTATCAACGGCTGGCCCTGGCGGTGGCCTTCTACCAGATTGGCATCGTCGTCTGCTCGGTGGCGGCGATCGTGCGCCGCGCACCGCTCTGGTACCTCGGGCTGCTCGGTGGCGCCGTTGGGACCGCGTACCTCCTGCAGACCGCCCTCGTGCCCGTTGCGGGAGCCCACGCCGGCTGACCACCCGCGGGATTTGCGGTACAATGACACACGGCCCCCGACGGGGCGCCACGGATCGTCGTGCGGAGGTGTCGCGTGGAAAACGATGCGCGCTCGGGCGAGGGGGCGAGAACCGCGGCCGCTTCCGAGCCCGCGCAGGATCGGCGAGCCTGGGCCGAGCCCCTCCTGGCCGGCGTCGTGGTGTCGCTGATCGCCGAGGCAAAGGATGCAGGATGGAGCGGGCGGCTGGAATACGTCGTCGAGATGTGCGTGCAGGAGATGACCTCCACCCTCGGGATGTCGCATGAGGACGTCGTCGAGGCGCTGCTGCGGTGGGCGGGCGAGCTGGGGGAGGATCTGAGCCGCGAGGACGTGGAACGAGCGATCGCGATGTGATCCGACCGTGGCGACGCGAGGTTTGACGGCCCCCGCGCCGGGCATGAGCGAGCCTGGGGCGCGGGGAAGGACAGGAGGTGGAGCGGGATGGTGCTGGCCGCGCTGCTTGCACTGATCGGCCTGGCGTTGTGGGCCACCGGGCACCTGATCATTCGCTAGGAGCGTATCCCGGAAGCCCCTCCAGAGGACGGCCCGGGGTCCTCGCGAATTCGCATCGCCTCGGCGAATTCGTGGGGTGGGCTGGCCCCTGCGGGACGGCTCGTGATCTGAGCGGCGGAGCGGGCGGCGATGCGGAATACCCGCTCCGCATTCTTGTAGTACACCTGCTCCAGGACGTCCTCCGGCAGGTCCAGTCCGCGCAGCACCGGCTCCCCGTCGCTGTCCGGGTCGTCGATCGGTGAGGGACACACGAGGTCTGTTTCCCAGAACATCTGGTGGACCCAGTACCGCACCGTGTAGCGGGCCGGGTCGGACTCCTTGAGCACGACCTGGTCGGTGCCGAAGCAGAGGCGCTCCGCCCACCGGCGGAAGAACTCGCGCGCCGCCTCCCGCTGCCGCCCCAGCTCGCGCACGATCCACTTCGTCGCGCTGGTGTCCAGGTAGAGGTTCGGGTACCGTGTCAGCAGCGCCGCCAGGTGGTCGAGGTGCTCGGGATCCCCGCCCATGTGCGCGGCGAGGAACGGCACGGTGGGGTGGCGGCGGAGCCGCGCCTCCAGCATCGGATACTGATCGGCCTTGGTGCCGTACCGGGCCGGATCGTACCGGCGTTCGAACCAGCGGTCGGGATCGCTCACGTGCACGAGCACGCCAAGACCGCACTCGGCGATGGCGTCGAAGACGGGGTCGAGGCGCGACGAGTCGAGCAGGAAGTCCAGCCGGTCCCGGATCCGGGGAGCGAACCAGAATTTGATGATCCGCACGCCGTGCGCGTGCGCTCGACGGACGATGTGGACGGCGCGATCCTCGATCGGCTCCGCGGAGTCCGCCTGCGGGAGGAGCGCCCGCGCCGCCACGGCGATCTCGCCCGGATACCGCCGCGCCAGCTCCAGGCCGTCGTCGAGCGGGGCGATCGCCAGGATGCGCGTGATGCCGTACAGGCGCGCCGCGTCCACGAGCTCGTGGTTGGTCCCCGGCTCCGTCATGTGGGTGTGCATATCGACGATCGGACATCGTACCTTGCGGGGCGGCGGCGTGGTGAACTGCGCGGCCCGCGCTTCCTCCAGCGACTGCCCGTGCATCGCGGCTCCTCCTCGCGGCGCACCGGCCCGCACGCCCTGCGGGGCCGCGGCCGCCGACAGGGGTAACGCCGCGAGGGCGTAGAAAGCTTCCCGGGCAGGGGCCGTGTCCCGGACGGCGGCTGCGCCACAGCGGACACGAGCACGGGAGGGCAGGCCGATGAGCACCATCCCCGACGCCTCACGCACCCGCGTCGTGCTGGATACCAACCCGGCCGACACCCGCGATGTCCTGGCCGAGGTGAACCTCGGGACCGCCGCCGACGTCGCGCGTGCCATCGAACGGGCAGAGCGAGCGTACCCGGCGTGGCGGGATACGCCGGCCCCGCAGCGGGGCCGGATCCTGGCCCGGGCCGCGGAGATCACGCGCCGGCGGGTGGACGAACTCGCGCGGCTGCTGACCCGCGAAGAAGGCAAGACCCTGAGCGAGGCCCGCGGGGAGATCCTGAGGGGCGTCAACCTCCTGGAATGGTACGCGGGCGAAGGGTTCCGGATGGGAGGCAAGACGCGGCCGTCGGAGATGCCGACGACGCTGCTCCTCAGCCTTCGCCAGCCGCTCGGCGTCGTCGCGATCATCACCCCGTGGAACTTCCCGTGGGCCGAGCCCGTCTGGAAGGTCGCCCCCGCGCTCGTCGCGGGCAATGCGGTGATCCTCAAGCCCGCCTCGCTCACCCCGCTCGTCGCGCAGCGGTTCGCGGAGGTGCTGGCCGAGGCCGGGCTGCCGGAGGGGGTGCTCATCCTCGTCGTCGGCTCCGGGGCGGAGGTGGGCGATGCCCTGGTCACGGACCCGCGCATCCGCGCCGTCTCCTTCACCGGGTCCTGCGAGATCGGCGGCGAGGTCTATGCGCGCGCCGCGCGCCGGCTCGCCAAGGTGACCTGCGAGATGGGGGGCAAGAACGCCGTCGTGGTGATGCCCGATGCCGATCTCGATCTCGCGGCGGCCGGCATCGCGCAGGGCGCGTTTGGCAGCACCGGCCAGCGGTGCACCGCCACAAGCCTGTGCGTGGTCCACCGCGAGGCGGCGCGGCCGCTCGTGGACCGCGTCGTCGACCGGGCGCGCGCAATCCGGGTCGGCAGCGGCCTCGAGGAGGGCACCGGGATGGGCCCGGTTGTGGACGCCCGGCAGCTCGAGACCATCCTGCGCTACATCGAGCTAGGCCGGCAGGAGGGGGCGCGCCTCGTGACCGGCGGCCGGCGTCTGGAGGGGGACGGCTACGACCACGGGTTCTTCGTCGAGCCCACGGTGTTCGTGGACGTCGGTCCCGCGCACCGCATCGCACAGGAGGAGATCTTTGGCCCGGTGCTCTCCGTGATCGAGGTCGGCTCTCTGGAGGAGGCGCTCCGGGTCACGAACGGCGTCCGCTACGGGCTGAGCGCCTCCATCTACGCCGGCGATGCCAACACGATCATGCGGTTCGTGGACGCGGTGGAGGTCGGCATGGTGCACGTGAACTCGCCCACGGTGGGCGGCGAGGCGCAGATCCCGTTCGGCGGGATCAAGTGGAGCGGCGTGGGGGGCCGGGAGATGGCGGAAGAGGGGCTCGAGTTCTTCACGGAGCTCAAGAGCGTGTTCTTCGACTACACCGGCCGGCCGCGGACGACCAACATCTACTGAGGAGCGCTCGCGTGACCGACCCCGACCGGGTCGTCGACGCCGTGCTCGCGGCCGTGGACGACGCGTACACGGTGCACCTCGCGCGCCGCCTCGTCCAGACGCCGAGCGTCTACCGTCCCGGCGACCCGGCGGGCACCGAGGCGGCGGCCGCGGAGCTCGTCGCGCGGGAGCTAAGGTGCCTCGGCCTGGCCGTCCACGTCGAGGAGGCCGCGCCCGGCCGGCCCAACGTCATCGCGGACTGGGGCGCCTCAGAGGGAGGCCCGCTGCTGATCCTGGAAGGCCACACCGATGTCGTGACCGAGGGCGATCCCGCGGCGTGGTCCGTGCCGCCGTTCGGCGGCGTGATCGCGGATGGATGCCTCTACGGCCGCGGCGCCGCGGACATGAAGGGCGGCGTCGCCGCGGCGATCGGCGCCGTCCGGGCGCTGCGGGACGCCGGCGTCCGGCTGCCGGGGCGCGTCCGCCTCGCGATCGTCGCCGACGAGGAGGGGATGATGCTCGGCATCAAGGCGTTCATCCGCAACGGGTGGGCGAGGGCCGCGTCTGGCGCGATCGTCTGCGAGCCGGAGGCGAACACGATGTGTCTGGTGCAGAAAGGTGCCCTCCGCGCGGTGGCGCGCTTTGCGGGACGGATGGCGCACGGCGCCATGCCCAAGAGCGGGGTCAATCCGATCCCCGCGGCGGCGGCGTTCGTCGAGCGCGCGCGGGCGCTGGAGGCGCGGTACCTGGCGCGCCATGGCGCGCACCCGCTGCTCGGCGAGCCGAGCGTCACGCCGACGGTGATCCTGGGGGGCGATCCAACGCAGCTGAACGTCGTTCCCGCCCAGGCGATGGTCGGCCTCGATGTGCGTACGATCCCCGGCCAGGACCACGCCGAGATCCGCCGGGATCTCGCCGCCGCATCCGCGGATGCGGCGGCGGGTGCGGGCGCGCGGGGCGAGCTGGAGGTGATCGAAGAGCGGCCGTGGACCGAGACCCCGGCCGATGCGCCGATCGTGGACGCCGTGGAGCGGGCGTGCCGCCGGGTCCAGCGGCGGACCCCGGGCCGCGCGGGGGTGCCCGGAGCCACCGACGGCACGTTCCTGCGCGCCTGGGCCGGCGTCCCGATCGTGACGATCGGACCGGGCGACGTGACGATCCCCCACCGGGTCGACGAGTTCGTCCGGATCGCGGAACTCGTGGAGGCATGCCGCATCTTTGCCGCCGCGGCGTGCTACTTCCTGAGCGGCCCCGCCTGATGCGCGCGCCGCTCATCGTCTGCGACCGCGTCGAGTTCAGCTACGCCCCCCGGGGCCCGGACGGCCTCGTCCTCCGCGGCGTCTCCCTCGGCGTGCGTCCGGGCGAGCACGTCGCGATCATCGGGCCCAACGGCTCCGGGAAGTCGACCCTGGCCCGCCACCTGAACGCGCTGCTGCGGCCGAGCGCCGGCGTCGTGCGCGTGCTCGGCATGGACACCCGCGACCCGGCGCACACGCGCGCCATCCGGCAGGCCGTGGGCATGGTGTTCCAGCACCCCGAGAGCCAGATGGTGGCCACGATCGTGGAGGAGGACGTCGCGTTTGGCCCCGAGAACCTCGGCGTCCCGCACGCGGAGCTGCGCCGCCGGGTGCGCGAGGCGCTCGAGATCGTGGGGATGTGGGAGGACCGCGACCGGCCGCCCCACCTCCTCTCGGCCGGCCAGCGGCAGCGGGTCGCGATCGCCGGCGTCCTCGCGATGCGGCCCGCGTGCATCGTGCTGGACGAGGCCACCTCCATGCTGGATCCCCGTGGCCGTGACGAGGTCGCCGGGGTGGTCGCCGAGGTCCGCCGGCGGGGCACGGCCGTTGTGACGATCACGCACCGCATGAGCGAGGCGGCGGAAGCGGACCGCGTGGTGGTGCTCTCGGGCGGCGCGGTGCTGATCGAGGGCACGCCGCGGGAGGTGTTCGCGCGTGCCGATGCGTTGCGGGAGGTCGGCCTCGATCTCCCCGCGGCCGCCGCGCTCGCATCGCGCATCCGCTCGCAGGCGCCAGACTTCCCCCGAGATCTCCTGACCGCGGACGAACTCGTCGAGGCCGTGGCGGCGCGCGTGGCGCTCGCTGCGGTGACGTCGGCGCCCGGGCGCGCGGCGGGCCCGGTGCCGTCCACGGCGGGGTCCCCCGCCGTCCGGTCCCGGCGGCCGGAGGAGGCCGGCGGGACGCGCGCGGACCCGGCGCGCGCGGCGGGCCCGGCCGGGGATGGTCCGGCGATCCGGGTGGAGGACCTCTGGCACACGTACATGGCCGGGACCCCGTTCGAGCACACGGCGCTGCGCGGCGTGAGCCTGGAGGTGCATCCCGGGGAGGTCGTCGGCATCATCGGCCAGACCGGCTCGGGGAAGTCCACGCTCATCCAGTACCTCAACGGCCTGCTCCGGCCGGCGCGCGGACGCGTCCGGGTCTTCGGTCACGAGCTGGGCCATCCGGGCGCCGACGTCCGGGCCGTCCGCCGGATGGTCGGCGTGGTGTTCCAGGACCCCGAAGACCAGATGTTCGAGCCGCTCGTCGGCGACGACGTGGCATACGGCCCGCGTCAGCTCGGCCTGCCGCATGAGGAGGTGCGGGCGCGCGTGCGGTGGGCGATGGAGGCGGTTGGGCTTTCGTTCGAAGGCTTCAAGGATCGGTACACGTTTACGCTGAGCGGGGGCGAGCTTCGGAAGGCGGCGCTCGCGGGCGTGCTGGCCCTCCGGCCGCGCGTGCTCGTCCTCGACGAGCCGACCTCCGGGCTGGACCCGGGATCCCGGGAAGACCTGCGCGCGTGCATCCGCGCCCTCCGCGCGCGGCAGGGCCTGACGCTCGTGCTCGTCTCGCACGACATGGACGAGGTCGCGCGCCTGTGCGACCGGCTCTACGTGCTTCACGACGGGGCGGTGATCGCCGCCGGTCCGCCGCGCGCCGTCTTCGGGGACGGGGCGTACCTCGCGGCGGTCGGTCTGGCCCCGCCCGAAGCGACCCGGGTGTGCCAGCGGCTCCGGGCGCGCGGGGTGCCGGTGCCCGCGGACGCGCTCACCGTCGAGGAGGCGGGCGACGCGGTGGCGGCGCTGCTCCGGGGGCGGCCGTGAACGAGTTCGAGCTTCTGCGCAACATCACGATCGGGCAGTACCTGCCCACCGGCTCGTACCTGCACCGGATGGACCCGCGGGCGAAGATCGTCGCGATGATCTTCATGGTCGCGGCGGTCAGCTTCGCGCCGACGATCCTCGGCAACGCTTGCCTGCTCGCCGCGTGCCTGCTGATCGTGTGGCTCGGCCGGATCCCGCTGGGGTACGCGTTCAGGGGCCTCATCCCCGCGATCCCGGTCCTCGCGCTCCTGGCGCTGATGCAGTTGCTCTTTCTGGGCCGGAACTACGATCCGGCGAGCCCCGTGGTCTTCCGCTGGGGGTGGATCGTCGTGACGGCGGCCGTCGGGCGCCTGGTGCTCGTCTCCGCCGCACGGTTCGTCGAGCTGCTGATCGTGACGAGCGTGTTCACACTCACGACCCGGACGACCGAGCTCACGCACGGGATCGAGAGCCTGCTCCGGCCGCTGCGGCGGCTCCGGGTGCCGGGCCACGAGCTGGCGCTCGTCGTGACGATCGCGATCCGCTTCGTCCCGACGCTGGCGCTGGAGGCGGAGCGGCTGATGAAGGCGCAGGCGTCGCGGGGCGGACGGTTCGACGGGAGCCGGTGGCGGGTCGTCGACCGCGCGCGGCGGCTGCTGCCGATCGTCGTGCCGCTGTTCACCTACGCACTCCGGCGGGGCGAGGAGTTGATCGTCGCGATGGAGGCGCGCGCGTACACCGGCGGGGCCGGGCGCACGGCGTACGCGACGCTGCAGGGCGCCCCGCGGGACTGGCTTGCGCCCGCCGCCGCGCTTGCGTTCTGCGTGGGGATGCTCCGCGCGCCGTTCCCGTTCTGATTCGCCGGCGCGGTTCCGCCACGGCGGATCGTGCGCGGCAGGGGGGACGCCCGGGCGCGAGGAATCTGCGGGGAGGGGCCCGGACGGCCGGTCGTCGCCGGGCCAGCCGATGGGGGGTGCCGCCGTGTTGGAGCAGGGGCAGGGAGGACTGTCCACGCGTGGCATCGTGATCTCCGCCGTCCTGGCGGCGATCGCGATCTTCCTGGGCGCGAGCCGTCTCGGATTCATTCCGATGCCGACCGGCATCAACGCGACGATCATGCACGTCCCGGCGATCGTCGGGGGCATCCTGGAGGGGCCGGTGGTCGGCGGCATCATCGGCACGATCTTCGGGCTGTACAGCTTCTTCTACGCGACGACGCCGATGTTCAAGGACCCGATCGTGGCCATCGTCCCGCGGATCTTCATCGGCGTCTTCGCGGCGTGGACCTACGTCGCCGCGCGGCGGGCGGGCCGCGAGTGGTCCGCGATCACCCTGGCCGCGATCGTCGGGACCGCGACCAACACGGTGCTCGTGCTGGGCCTCGGCGTGGCGCGCCACTACCTGCCCTCCAGGGTGGCCTGGGCCGTCGGCTTGACCCATGGGATCCCCGAGATCATCGTCGCCGTCATCATCTCGCTCGCGGTGCTGCTCTCCTGGAAGCGGGTCCAGAAACGCGAGGCCCGCGCGCGCGTGTAGCGCAGATGGTGCGGGGGGGCTCGTGCAGCGCCCCACTGCACGCCACCGCCATGCCTGACACCCGGCACGAGCCGCACGAGCGAGGAGCCGCGGGCCATGGCAACGGCGGATGATGTCGCACGCGTGGCGGGGCTGCTGGACCTCCGCATCCCTCGCGAAGAGCTGGAGCGGTTGGCGCCGCTCGTAAGCGCCCTCCTCGCGGACCTGGAGCGGCTGCGGGACCTTCCGATCGACGATCGCGAGCCCGCGTTCGTGCCATCCCATCCCCTCGCAGCGCGGTCCGGCGAGACGCGGTGAGCGACCTCGCCTACGCCTCGATCGCGGAGCTCGGCGCCCGCCTCCGGGCCCGCACCCTGTCGCCGGTCGAGCTGGTGGAGGACCTGCTGAGCCGGATCGAGCGGCGGGCAGAGCTGGGCGCGTTCATCACGGTCACCGCGGAGGCGGCGCTGGCGCAGGCGGCAGAGGCGGCCGAGGAGATCGCCGCCGGGCGCTACCGCGGGCCCCTGCACGGGATCCCGGTGTCGCTCAAGGACCTCATCGAGACGCGCGGCATCCGGACGACGTGCGGGTCACGGATCCTGGCCACGCACGTGCCCGCGCGCGATGCGGCGGTGGCCGCCCGCCTGCGCGAGGCGGGAGCCATCCTGATCGGCAAGACGGCGCTGCACGAGTTCGCGTACGGCGTCACGACCGACAACCCGCATTTCGGGCCGACGCGCAACCCGTGGCACGTGGGCCGCATCCCCGGAGGCTCGAGCGGCGGCTCCGGGGCCGCGGTGGCGGCCGGGCTGGGCCCCGCCTCGCTCGGGACGGACACCGGGGGGAGCATCCGCATCCCGGCCGCGCTCTGCGGCGTCGTCGGGCTGAAGCCGAGCTACGGGCGGGTCAGCCGGCACGGGGTATTCCCGCTGGCGTGGACGCTCGACCACGTGGGCCCGCTCACGCGCACCGTCGAGGATGCCGCCCTCGTCCTCCAGGCGATCGCCGGCGCCGACCCGGGGGACCCGACGACGCTCGGGCAGGACGTCCCCGACTTCGGCGCCGCCGTCCACCGCCCGGTGCGGGGCCTCCGCGTCGGCGCACCGGCCGACGCCTATCACCGGGTGATGGCCGAGGACGTTCGCGCGGCGTTCGAGGAGGCGCTGGGGGTGCTCCGGGGCCTCGGCATCCAACTCGGGGAGGTTCGGTTTCCCCGCCCGGTCGAGGCCAGCATCGCGCACACCGCGATCCTCATGTCCGAGGCCTCGAGCGTGCACGAGCGGTGGCTGCGGGAGCGCCCGGAGGACTACGGCGAGGACACCCGCGCGCGGCTCCGGCGGGGGCAGTTCGTCACGGCGACCCACTATTTGCGCGCCCAGCGGACCCGCGCGCTGGTCCGCGAGGAGGTGGACGGCCTCCTGGGCGCGTCGTGCGCGGCGCTCGTGATGCCCACCACCCCGTGCGTCGCCCCGGCGATCGGCGAAGAGACGGCGCTCGTCGGCGGCGCCCGGTACGACGTGCGCGACGCGCTCACGCGGATGACGCGCCTCGGCAACCTGCTCGGGCTGCCCGCGATCACCGTGCCGTGCGGGATCGGGGAGGGCGGGCTCCCGGTCGGGCTCCAGCTCATCGGGCGCGCCATGGACGAGCAGACGATCCTGGCGATCGCGCACGCGTACGAGCGAGAGACGGGGTGGCACACGCGCCACCCGGAAGCGCCCTAGGGCGTCGTTGCGTTGGTTCGGAGGCAGGGGAGGGGGTGTGGGGGCTGGCCTGACCGTCCCTCCCCCGGGGTCTCCAACGCATCGCCGTCCTTCCGCGATGGGTCGGGGTGGGAATCCGGCCCTCGACGGCGCGCGAAGGCGAGCCCCCACACCCCACCGGAGCGGCCACGGAACCGCCGCACGGCCGCGCTAGGGCCGGCTGCCGAGCACCCGGCGGAGCGCCAGGTGAACGGGCCGCATCACTGGAACCCCAAGCACGAGCAGCAGCAGTTCGCTGGCCAGGAGGGGCGGAAACAGCACCCGGAACGGCCCATGGAGGACGCTCGAGAGCATCGTGGCCACAGCCAGGGCGATGATCACCGCGTAGGCCGCCGCCCCGAGGTAGGCGTGCCGGCGGCCGAGGCGCCAGCAGACCCAGGCGCCCACCAGATTGGCCGCCGGCATCCAGCCGAGCTCCCAGGGTCCCACGTAGGGGCTCCCCAGGTTGCTGAGAAAGTTGCCGATCGCAAACGCGGGAATGAGCTGCGGCTCCCAGATCACAAGCGGCTTCAACACCTCAGCGATCCGGAACTGCACGGGACCGTACGAGGCGGGGGCGAGATAGATCGCGAGCGCCGCGTACGCGGCCGCGACGGTGGCGATCTCGGCCAGGTGCGCGAGAGGGATCCCGGCTCCGCGGCCGGTCCAGCCCCGTGCCGGATTGTCGGGCAGGCGCGGCGACGGGGCTCTCACCGCCCACCGCCGGGCCAGCGGGCCCGGACGACGGTGTGGATGCCTCCCCGGACGCGGTAGCTGAGCTCCAGCTCCATCCAGCCGGGCGCGCACGCCCGCACGAGGTCCTGGAGGATCCGGTTGGCCGCGTGTTCCTGGTAGATCCCGACGTTCCGGTACGTGAGCAGGTAGTATTTAAGCGACCGCAGCTCGAGCACACGTTCGCGGGGCAGGTAGCGGATCGTCAGGCTGCCGAAGTCGGGGAGCCCGGACCAGGGGCACACCGTCGTGAACTCGTCGGTGGAGATCTCCACGGTGGCGGGGGCCCCGGGATACTCGTACGGGAACGTCTCGAGCACCTCCGGCCGCACCGCCTCCGGGCCGCGCACCTCCAACTCGATCCCGGCTGGCGGGCCGGACCCGGGCCCCGGCTGGACGGTGCGCACGTCGTGCGGAGCCGGGCGCTGCGCGTCGCGCTGCTGTGGCACGGGGATCGCCCCTCGACGGAATTTGAACGTGGTGCACGGCTATGATACAATAGGGACGGCAGGCAACTCAAATCGCGTCCTTGACGGCGGGAGAGCGGCTGCTCTCCCGTTGTGTGTGTACCCGGGTTCTTCCCTCAGGTGCCTGCGGGTGCACGGCGCAGAGCCTGATGAGGAGCGTGTGCCATGGCGGTGGACTCCCGCACAGCAGGGTTTTCTGGACTCGTTGACTCGCGCATCCAGCGTGCGATTCAGGAGATGGGGTGGATCTCCCCCACGCCCATCCAGGCGCAGGTCATCCCGCCGCTCACGGTGGGACGCGATCTCGTCGCCCAGGCCGAAGCCGGTGACCGCACGACCGCGGCGTTCGGGATCCCGATGCTGCAGCGCCTCGATCCCCGGAGCAAGGCGGTGCAGGGGCTCGTGCTGGCGCCGACCCGCGAGCAGGCACGGGACGTGGCCGCGGACCTCGGGCGGCTCGGCGTGCACACGCGGCTGAGGATCGCGGCGATCGCCGGGGGCGAACCCATCGCGCGCCAGGTGGCCCGGCTCCGCGAGAAGCCCCACATCGTGGTCGGGACGCCCGGCCGGGTTCTCGAGCACCTCGGCCGCGGAACGCTCACGCTCCGCAGCGTGCATATGCTGGTGCTCGACGACACCGACCGGATGCTCAAGCTGGGGCTGCGCTCGGAGGTCGAGCAGATCCTCGTGCGCACGCCCTCGACGCGGCAGACCGCGCTGTTCTCGGCCACGCTGCCGGACGAGATCCGGGCGATGGTCGGCCGCTACCTGCGCAACCCGATCTGGGTGATGCCGGCGCGGGCGGACGACGCATCGGTGGGGTCGGAGAACGGCTACCATCAGGGGAGCCGCCGCGCGCGGCCGACCGTCTCCTAGCGGCAGGAATCGACGTCCTTCCTCGCCCCATCTCGTTGCACCGGGGGCGCCGGCGTCCTATAATGAGGGGTACGCCGGTCAAGGGGGAGCCGTTGGAGGAGCCGAGCGCACCATCCGGAGGGCCCGCGCTGGCGCCCGACGGCGACCGCTTCGGGTTCTCGCGCTTCGCCCGTCATCCATTCTTCACCGACGTCAACCGGTGGCTCGTGGAGCGCGTGGCGTCCCTGGGCTCCCTGGGCCCCCGGATCGTCGACCTCGCCTGCGGCCCGGGCGCGATCACCGAGCTGATCCTCGCCGCGATGAAGGAGCGGGGGCGCGGGCTCGTCTACGCGGTCGATCCCTCCCTCTCCGAGCTGGACCGCGCGCGGCGCCGCATCACCTCGTCGGTCGTCCGGTTTGTGCACGGCAGCGCGGAGAACCTCAGCCGCCTGGTGCCCCAGGTGGACGTCGTCGTCTTCTGCAACGCGATTCACCTCGTCAGCGACAAGCGCCGCGTGCTGGACGAGATCCGCAAGGTTCTGGGGCCCGGCGGCGCGCTGGCGTTCAACACCACGTACTTCAAGGGCTGCTACAAGCCCGGCACGGAGCGGTTCTGGCGCTACTGGGTGCTCCGGGCGGCGCAGTATCTTCGCGCCCGCGGGGTCGGCGTCGTCCGCCAGGGCAAGGCCCCGGCGATGCAGTGGTACGCGCCCGAGGAATACGCCGCGCTTCTGGCCGGATCGGGCTTCCTGGGCTGCTCTTGGTATCTCCATGAGGTCGGCCTGTCCGCGGACAGCCTGGAGGATATCGGGCAGTTCTCGATGTTCATCGAAGGCGCGCTGCCGGGCGTCCCGCTCGAAGACGGCGCGGAGGCGCTCCGGCAGACCGTCCGGCCCGCGATGCGCGACGCAAACCTGTTAGACGTGGTGCCCCGGTACTGGCTGCAGTTCATCGCGCGGACGCCCGCCTGACGGGCCGCGGCGCCGTTGCCGGAGGCGGGCCGACGCCTCGTCGGGGAGCGGTCCCCGCCGCCGAGGGATGCGGATCATTCTATCGTGAATCTAGATCCATTCTGCTACTGTTGTTTCCCGGCGAGCCGTGCTATAATAAAAGGTGACAGGAGCCCGCGCCGGATCGACGCGGGCTTTTTTTCTGCCCGTTTCATTCTAGAGGACCTCCCGGAAAGGAGAGCGGCGGCACGATGGAAGATCGGGATCCGGCAGGATTCCTCCAGTACCTCGAGTGCACCGCCTGCGGCGCCAGGTTCTCGCCGCGCGAGCTCCACACGGTCTGTACCCGCTGCGGTAAGGTCCTGTATCCTCGATACGACCTCGAGCGCGCGCGCGCGGCGGTGGACCTCGCGGATCTCGCCCGGCGTCCGCCGACGATGTGGCGCTACCGCGAGCTGCTGCCCGTCCAGGATCCCGAGAACATCGTGACGCTGGGCGAAGGCATGACGCCGCTCCTCCCGCTGCCCGGGATCGGGCGGTCCCTCGGGCTGCGGCACGTCTTCGTGAAGGAGGAGGGGCTCAACCCCACCGGGTCGTTCAAGGCACGCGGGCTCTCCGCGGCCGTGAGCAAGGCGCGGGAGCTCGGCGTCCGCGCGGCCGCGATGCCCTCGGCCGGCAACGCGGCCTCGGCCGCCGCCGCGTACTGCGCCCGGGCCGGGATGGAGCTGTACCTGGTGATGCCCGCAGACGCCCCGCACACCAACAAGGCCGAGTGCGCCGTCTATGGCGCGCACACGTACCTCATTCGCGGCCTGATCACGGACGCCGCGCGCGCCATCCGCGAGGGCGGCGAGGGCAAGGGCTGGTTCGACATGTCCACGCTCCGCGAGCCCTACCGCGTCGAAGGGAAGAAGACGCTGGGGTACGAGCTCGCCGAGCAGTTCGGGTGGAGCCTCCCCGACGTCATCATCTACCCGACGGGGGGCGGGACCGGGATCGTCGGCATGTGGAAGGCGTTCGAGGAGATGGAGCAGCTCGGCTGGATCGGTGCGCACCGCCCGCGGATGGTGATCGTCCAGGCGGCGGGCTGCGCGCCGATGGTCCGGGCCTACCGGGAGGGCCGGGAGACGGCCGAGCCCTGGCGGGACGCGCAGACGATCGCGGCCGGCCTGCGGGTGCCGGCGGCGATCGGCGACTACCTGATCCTGCGTGCGGTGCGCGACAGCGGTGGTGCGGCCTACGCCGTGTCCGACGATGAGATCCGCGCCGGGATGCAGGAGCTGGCGCGTCGGGACGGGCTCTTCGCGTGCCCGGAAGGCGCCGCGACGTACGCGGCGCTCCAGGCGATGGTGCGGGACGGCCAGATCGGCCCGGACGAGCGCGTCGTCCTCTTCAACACCGGCGCCGGCCTGAAGTACGTGGATCTGCTGCAACCCGACCTGCCCGTGTTCGAGCCGGGCCACCCGCCCGCCGACCTCGGACCGCGGCCGTGACGCGCGGGCGTGTGTCGCGCTTTCGGCCGGCGGCCTCGTGGGAAGCGGCCCGGCGTGCCGCGGCTCGCCTGTCGATCCTCAGGGGTGTGCTCGACGACGCAGCCGGCCGGGCGTGGCTGGAGGTGCTCGCGAGCATCTCGGCGCCGACGCCGGACCCCGCCCGCGTCGCGGCCGCGTACGGCCGGCTGCTGGCGCTGCTCGCCCAGGAGGTCGAGCTGGGAGCGGAGCCGCTCGTCGGGGACGCGTGGCAGCACCATCTGCTCTCGCGCCTGCTCGACGACGAGAACGCCTTCAGTCTCAAGGCCGAGCGCGCGCCGTGGACCCGCATCGGTCCGGCCCTCCTCGCGCAGGCCCGCGCCGATCTGGCCGCGCTGCAGTGCTGCTACCGGGTCGGCGGCGCCGCGATCGTGCACGCCGCAGCCCGGATCGCGGACGTGCCCGCGGTTCCGTGGAGCGAGTTCCGGCCGCTGGTGTCCTCTGCCCGCCGCTCCGCGCGGTCCCGCATGATGCTCCGCCTCGCTGCCGCGCGGGACTGGGCGGACTGCGTGCGGGACCTCGCCGGCTACTTCGCGGAGACGGGCGTCGGCCTCTTCGGGCGTCACCGGGCCTTCCGGTGGATCCGGCGGGATGGGCGCGGCCGTCTCGAGGGCGTCCACGATCCCGACCCGGTTCGCCTGCAGGACCTGGTCGGCTACGAGCTCGAGCGCCAGCCGGTGGTCGAGAACACGCGCCAGTTCGTCGCCGGCGCCCCCGCCAATAACGTGCTGCTCTACGGGGACCGCGGGACCGGCAAGTCCTCCACGGTGAAGGCGCTGCTCAACGAGTTCCACGGCCGGGGGCTGCGGCTCATCGAGGTCGCGAAGGAGCACCTCGACGACTATCCCGAGATCCTCTCGGTCGTGCGCGGGCGGCGGGAGCGGTTCATCCTCTTCGTGGACGACCTCTCGTTCGAGGAGCACGAGACGCACTACAAGGCGCTCAAAGCCGTGCTCGAGGGCAGCCTCGAGGCGCGCCCGGACAACATCGTGCTGTATGCGACGAGCAATCGCCGCCACCTTGTCGCGGAGCGGTTCGCCGACCGCCAGCGGGCATCGCTCGACGACGAAGTGCACCCGGAGGATACGGCGCAGGAGAAACTGTCGCTGGCCGACCGGTTCGGGATCCACGCGCCGTTTCTGATCCCGGACCAGGATCGGTACGTGCGGATCGTCGAGGGGCTGGCCGCGCGGTACAGGCTGCGCCTGCCGGCGGGCGAGCTGCGGCGCCGCGCGCTTCTGTGGTCGCAGTGGCACAACGGGCGATCGTGCCGCACGGCCCGCCAGTTCATCGAGGCCCTGCGCGGCGAGGCGATCCTGGCCCGGTCCGGACATCGCTCCCGCGGGGATCGTTAGCGCGCCGTCCCGGAGTGCGGAGAGATCATGGCGCCGGGCGGGGTTCGCCCTCGCGGCATTCCTCCAAGTTGAGATCGGGGCCGGCAGAGGTCACCGCGCCGACCGCGGGGCCGCAGGCCCGGAGGGGTCGAGACCTTCCACCGATTCCGATGGTCAAGGTCGAGACCGCCGGGTGCTCAGACCAGACCTCGTGCCTCGCGCAACCGGCGTCGAGCCTGCGCTGGCGCATCGTCCGGCACGCGGTGGTCCGTGCCTGCCCCCGGCTCATGGACCGTACCGGATCTGCTGCACCAGCTCCACGAGCGCGCCCGCCGTCGCGGCGGGGTCGAGGAACGCGGCCAGGACGCCCCCGGGGTCCCGCCGGGGACGGGGATCCATCACCCGCACGCCCGATGCCGTGAGCGCCTCCAGCGCGGCCGCGAGGTCCGCGACCTCGAGCGCGAAGTGGTGCGGGCCTTCCCCCCGGTCGCGCAGCGCGGCCGCCCAGACGGTGTCGTCCCGCAGCGGCTGGATCAGGTGCAGGAGGGTATCCCCGGCGCGCAGCAGCGCGACGCGCGCTGCGCCCTGATAGTCCTCGACCGCCAGCGCCTCGAGCCCCAACCCGTCTCGGTACGCCTCCGCCGCCACGTCGGCATCGCGCACGATGACGCCGATGTGATGGATCCGGATGACCTCGGGGAGCACGGCGCGGTCAGAGGGCGGCCCGGCCGACATCGATGCGCCTCCGGCGTACGTCCTGGGGGCGGAAGGCTGTCCCCCTCACTCCTTTTCCCCTCCCGGTCCACCGAACCGCGTCTCAGTTGACGCGCTTCTCGCGGCCGGCCCACTCCCGCTCCCGCAGCACGTATTTCTGGATCTTGCCGGTCGAGGTCTTGGGAAGGTCTCCGAACTCTACCCGCTTCGGGCACTTGAAGTGCGCGATCCGCTCGCGGCAGTGGGCGATGATCTCCTCGGCCGTCGCCGTCCGGCCGGGCCGGAGCGTCACGAACGCCTTCGGCACCTCGCCCCAGGTCTCGTCCGGAGAGGCGACGACCGCGCACTCCAGGACGGCCGGGTGGGCCGCGATCGCCTGCTCGACCTCGATCGTGCTGATGTTCTCGCCGCCCGAGATGATGATGTCCTTCATCCGGTCGCGCAGCTCGATGGAGCCGTCCGGGTGCACGACGGCCACGTCCCCCGTATGAAACCAGCCGCCGCGGAACGCCTCCGCGGTCGCGTCGGGCTGCTTGAAGTAGCCCCTCATGATCGTATTGCCGCGGCAGAGCACCTCGCCCATCGTCCGGCCGTCAGGGGGGACGTCGCGCATGCTGTCGTCGACGACGCGCTGGCGGCCGGCCAGGATGTGCGGGACCCCCTGGCGCGCCTTGAACCGGGCGCGCTCCTCGAGGCTCAGCCGCTCGAGACCCGGTGGGCTTACGTTCAGCGTGCAGGGCCCGTAGGACTCCGTGAGCCCGTAGAGGTGCTCCAGCACGAAGTTGAGGTCCGTCATCTGCGCGACGAGCGTGGGCGAGGGCGGCGCGCCGCCCGTCATGGCGCGGACCGGCCGGCTGAGCCGGTGGGCGGCCGGATGGTTGGCGAGCATCGTGAGCACGGTCGGCGCGGCGCAGAGGTGCGTGATGCCCTGGTCCAGCACCTGCCACACGTGAGCGGGATCGACGCGGGGGATGCACACGTTCCGTGCGCCCGCCGCCGCGCACGCCCACGTGAACGTCCAGCCGTTGCAGTGGAACATCGGGAGCGTCCAGAGGTACGACGAGTCGGCGCACAGGCCGTGCTCGAAGGCCATGGCCAGGGCGTTGAGGCATGCCCCGCGGTGCGTGTACATCACACCCTTGGGGCGTCCGGTCGTCCCCGACGTGTAGTCGATCGCGATCAGCTCTTCCTCGTCGTCGAGCCACGGCTCGACGTCCCCGTCGTCGCCCGAAGCGAGCAGGTCCTCGAGCTCGTCCGACGTGTTGATGCGCGGGATACGGGACGGCAGACGGCCGAGCCGCTCCCCGAGCTCCGGAGAGTAGAAGATCCACCTGGCCTCGGAGTGCTCCACGATGTAGCCGATCTCGTCGGGATGGAGGCGCGTGTTGATCGCGACCAGAACCCCGCCGGCCTGCGGCACGCCGAAGTGCGCGAGGAGGAGCGGTTCCGAGTTGAGCGCCAGGAACGCGACGCGGTCGCCCTTCCGCAGGCCCTCGCGCCGCAGGCCGGAGGCCAGGCGCCGCGAGCGAGTCCGCCACTGCCGGTAGTCGAACGTCCGCGCGCCATCCACCACCGCGATCCGCGCGGCATGGACGTCTCCCGATCGCTCCAGGAACCTGACCGGCGACAGTTCCTCGCGATAGACTTTGCCCGCGGCCCGCACGCTGGAGCACCCCCTTCCGGTCGTCCGTCCGCCTCCGCTGTGCGCTCTCTCGCCTGCTCGACGATAGATCCGCCCGCGGAGGGGGCCTGTCCTCCTGCCTCGGCGCGAACGCGGGCGCCGCCGCCGGCGGAGGGGAATGCGCGCGGCGCCGCGTATTTCCCGAGGCGGGACTCGACCGAGCGGAGCGCTCGGCGCGATCACGAAGCCCGCGAGTGACAGCCCGTACACCCACGAGCTCGAGGAGCCGGTACAGACCGAATAGTCGTCCGGCATCCCGCCGGGGACACGGCCGGGCGGGGAGGGGAGCCGGTACGGCTCCTCTCGTGTGCCGATGGAGAGGGCCCATCCGATGGTCATCCGGAGCGCCATTCGAGCGAGCGCGTACTACGATTCCGTCACGTTGATGCGCGCGCAGCAGGCCCTGCGTGTGATGCCCGGCATCGAGGAGGCCGGCGTCGTGATGGGCACCGCCGCCAACCTGGACCTGCTCCGCCAGGCCGGGCTCGATCCGGGCGGCCTCGTCGCGCGCCCCAACGACCTCGTCGTCGTCGTCCGCGGGGACACGGAGGAGCACGCCGGCGCGGCCCTCGGGGCCCTGGACGCGCTGCTCGCGCAGCCGGCCGGGGCGGGCGGGGCCGGGGAGGGCTACCGGCCGCGGACCGTGAGCGCCGCGGCGCGGCTGCTCCCCGGGGCCAGCCTCGCGCTCATCTCCGTCCCGGGCCGCTTCGCCGCCGGCGCCGCGCGCGAGGCGCTCGACGCCGGGCTGCACGTGATGCTCTTTAGCGACAACGTTTCCATCGAGGACGAGGTGCGCCTGAAGCAGCTCGCGCGCGCCCGCGGCCGGCTCATGATGGGCCCGGACTGCGGGACGGCCCTGATCGGTGGCGCCGCTCTCGGCTTCGCCAACCGGGTGCGCCGCGGTCCCATCGGTCTCGTGGCCGCCTCCGGCACGGGGCTCCAGGAGGTCGCCACGATCGTCCACCGCCGCGGGGGAGGGATCTCCCACGCGATCGGGACCGGCGGCCGAGACCTGAGCGCGCGCGTCGGGGGCATCGCGATGAGCCGGGGCCTGGCGCTGCTCGGCCGCGACCCCGCGACGGCCGTCGTGGTGCTCGTCTCGAAGCCGCCGGACCGCGAGGTAGCCGGGCGGCTGCTCGCCCAAGCCGCCGCGCTCGGCAAGCCGGTGGTCCTGGCGTTCGTGGGCGGACCGCCGGATTCCACGGGAGGCGCGGGAGCATACGGAGCCGCGACGCTGGAAGAGGCCGGCATGCTCGCGCTGCGTCTCGCCGGCGGGGCGGCGCGGGGTCGCGGAGAGCTCGACGCGGGGCGGGAGGGGGCGGTGCGCCGCGCGCGGGATGCCATCGCACGCCTCGCGCCGTCACAGCGCTACCTGCGTGGCCTCTACAGCGGAGGCACGCTGTGCGGCGAGTCCGTCGGGCTGCTCCAGGCGGCGCTCCGCCCGCTGTACAGCAACGTCCCCGTCGGGGCGGCGCGGGCTCACGAGGGGGTGGGGCCGAGCCGCGCGCACACGGTGCTCGATCTGGGTGACGATGCCTTTACCGTGGGCCGGCTGCACCCGATGCTCGACATGACGTTGCGGATCCAGCGCCTTGGCCAGGAGGCCGCCGACCCCGAGGTGGCCGTCGTGCTGCTGGACGTGCTGCTGGGCGAGGGCGTGCACCCGGACCCCGCCGGCGCGCTGGCCCCGGCGATCGAGGCGGCCCGCGAGGCGGCGGCGCGCGAGGGGCGGTCCCTCGCCGTCGTAGCGTCCGTGTGCGGGACGGACGACGATCCCCAGCAGCGGGCGCGACAGGTCGCCCGCCTCGAGGCCGCCGGCGTGCTCGTCGAGGAGAGCAACGCCCGGGCGGCGGTCCTCGCCGGGATGATCGCGGCGCGCGTGGCCGACCCCGCAGCCTTCCGCGCGCCCGCGGGCGCCGTCTCGCCCGGCGCCGGGCCGGAAGCGGACCGTCCTCCCGCCGGATGCGGCGAGGACGAACCGGGCGACGCCGAGCGCGCGCTTCTCGCCGGGCCACCGCGCGTCGTCAACGCCGGCCTCGCCGTCTTCGGCGAGAGCCTGCGCGCGCAGGGCGTGCCCGTGATCGATGTGGACTGGCGTCCCCCGGCCGGAGGAGACCCCGAGATGATGGAGCTGCTGGAGCGGCTACGATGAGCGCGCGGTCCGGCGGTCGTGAGCATCCGGAGGGCGTGGCGCCCGGACCGCACGACGGGGCCGCCCCGCCCCACGCGGCCGCCGGGAGCGGCGGGCCAGGATCGCGGCCTGAGGCGGGCACGATCGACGATGCGAACGCGCTGGCGATCCAGCGGGTGCTCGCGGCGACGCCCGTGCTCGTGGGCATCGGCCGCGCGCTCGACGTCATCCCCGGGATGGCGCCGGACCTCCTGCTGCACGCGGGACCGCCGATCGACTGGGACAGGATGTCCGGCCCGGTACGCGGGGCGGTGATCGGTGCCCTGCTCTACGAGGGCCGCGCGCGAACCGAGGAGGAGGCGGTCGGGCTCGTGGTATCGGGCCGGATCCGCTTTGCTCCATGCCACCACCACGCCGCCGTCGGCCCGATGGCCGGGATCATCTCGCCGTCGATGCCGGTGTACATCGTCGAGAACGCGGCGGGCGGCACGCGCGCCTACGCTACGCTGAACGAAGGCTACGGCAAGGTCCTGCGCTACGGGGCCTACGGCGAGGACGTGCTGGAACGGCTCCGGTGGATCGAGCGCACGGTCGCGCCGGTGCTCGCCCGGGCGCTCGAGCTGGCGGGCGGCGTCGACATGAAGACGCTGATCGGGCAGGCGCTGCAGATGGGCGACGAAGGGCACAACCGGAACAAGGCCGGGTCCGCGCTGCTGGGCCGGGTGCTGGGGCCGCACCTCGTCCGGACGGCCGCGCCGGCCGAGGCGCTGAGCCAGGTGTTCCGGTACCTGGCCGAGAACGACCTGGCCGCGCTCAACCCCGTGATGGCCGCGTGCAAAGCGACGATGGACGCGGCGCACGGCATCCCCCGGAGCACGCTCGTGACGGCGATGGCCCGCAACGGGACCGAGTTCGGGATCCGCGTGAGCGGCCTCGGCGACCGGTGGTTCACGGGGCCCGCCGAGGTGCCGCGGGGCCTGTACTTCCCGGGGTTCGGGGCGGAGGACGCCAACCCGGATGTCGGCGACTCCACCATCACGGAGACCGCGGGGCTCGGGGGCTTTGCGATGGCCGCCTCACCGGCGATCGTCGCGTTCGTGGGCGGGACCGCGCGGGACGCGCTCGCATCCACGCTGGAGATGTACGAGATCACGCTCGCCGAGAACCCGGCCTTCGGCATCCCCGCGCTCGACTTCCGCGGGGCGCCGACCGGCATCGATGTCCGGAGCGTCGTGCGCACGGGGATCCTGCCCCGCGTCAACACCGGCATCGCGCACCGGCGGGCGGGGATCGGGCAGATCGGCGCCGGCCTCGTGCGGCCGCCGCGCGCGTGCTTCGAGCAGGCCGTGCAGGCGCTCGCGAAGGCCCTCGCGCCGTAGGGGGCGCGGGCGCTGCCGGAAGAGGTGGCGGAAGGGGGTGTCGCATGGCGTTCAAGCCGGCGGACATGAGCCGGTTCCGGGTGCTCGACCTGTCGCAGAACTTCAGCGTCGACTCGCCGCCGTTCGCGTTCTACGAGGGGCCGACCGTCAAGTGGGTCAAGAAGATGGCGTTCGAGGGCGTCAACGCGCAGCTCATCAGCAGCACGAACCACGTCGCGACGCACCTCGACTCGCCGCTGCACTTCAACGACCCCGGCCCGGACGTGGCGGGGATCCCGCTCGAGGAGCTCTTCGGCCCCGCGTGCGTGGTGGACCTGGCGCAGTTCGGGATCGGGGACTACGATATCTACGGGCCGCGGCACTTCGAGATGTGGGAGCGGAAGTACCGCACGCGGATCCGGCGCGGCGATATCCTGGTGATCCACACGGGGTACCACCACTACTACAACGAGGATTGGTACAAGGTCCGGAACCGCGAGAGGCCGAACCTCCCCCGGGCGTTCCTCCGGCACCCCGGCCCGCGGCTGGAGTTCTGCGAGTGGGTGCTCGACCGCGGGATCCGCTGGCTCGCGGTCGATGCGATCTCCACCGATCACCCGTTCAACACCAACGTCCGGCGCGCGCGCCCCGATCTGGTGCCCGAGGTGGAGAGGAAGATCGGGATGCCGATCGATGAGGCGTTCCCCTGGCCGCAGGCGTACCAGGCGACGCACACGCACCTCTTCCCCAAGGGGGTGTTCCACGTCGAGAACGTCGGGGGGATGATCGACGAGGTCCTCAACATGCGCGTGTGGTTTGGGGCATTCCCGTTTCGGTTCAAGGGCGGCGAGGCGGCGTTCTGCCGGTGCTTCGCCTTTGTGCAAAAGTAGGGAGGTATCATGCAGCCACTCGATGATCTCGTCGTCGTCGATCTGACCCGGGCGCTCGCGGGGCCGTACTGCACGATGATGCTCGCGGATCTGGGCGCGCGCGTCCTCAAGATCGAAGCCCCGGACGGGGGGGACGACACGCGCGGGTGGGGTCCGCCGTTCCTCGGCGGGGAGAGCGCGTACTTCCTGAGCATCAACCGGAACAAGCAGAGCGTGACCCTCAACCTCAAGCACCCCCGCGGCCGGGACATCCTGTGGCGGCTGCTCGAGCGGGCCGACGTCCTCGTGGAGAACTTCCGTCCGGGGGCGATGGACCGTCTCGGATTGGGGTACGCCGCAGTGCACGAGCGGGTGCCGCGGCTGGTCTACTGCTCGATCTCGGGCTTCGGCCAGACGGGGCCGTACCGCGAGCGGGCGGCGTACGACCTCATCGTCCAGGGGATGGGCGGGATCATGGGGATCACCGGCGAGCCGGATGGGGAGCCGATGCGCGTGGGGATCGCCGTGGCCGACATCTGCGCCGGGATGTTCGCCGCTTACGCGATCGTGGCCGCGCTGCGCGCGCGGGAGCGCACGGGGCGGGGGCAGTGGATCGACGCCGCGATGCTCGACGGGCAGGTGGCCTGGATGACCTACATGGCCGCGAACTACTTCGCGACGGGCCAGAACCCGCCTCGGGCGGGGTCGGCCCACCTGAACCTGGTCCCGTACCAGCCGTTTCCGACGCGCGACGGGTTTGTAAACGTGGCGGTCGGGAGCGAGTCGCTGTGGCAGCGGTTCTGCCAGGCGGTCGGGGTGCCGATCGCCGACGATCCGCGCTTCGCCACGAACGCCGCCCGCGTGGCGCACCGTGGGGAGCTGGTGGGGCTGCTGGTCCCGATCTTTCGCGGGCGGACCACCGCCGAGTGGGTGGCGCGGCTGCTGGCGTCCGGGGTGCCGGCGGGCCCGATCTACCAGATGAGCGAGGTGATGGCGGACCCGCAGGTGCGGCACCGGGAGATGGTGGTGGAGCTCGAGCATCCGCGGGCCGGTCGGATCGCGGTGAACGGGGTCCCGGTGAAGCTGTCCGCGACGCCCGGCGCGGTGCGCACGCCCCCGCCGGTGCTC
>JAJPJJ010000002.1 GCA_021324295.1 Bacillota bacterium | reverse complement strand
TTGACGTCGACACCACAGTCTCGCTCGCCTTCATGTCCCGCCGTCAACTGAAATGTGCCGTGACGCCCCTATAGGGCGCCAAACTGCGACTTGCGCAAGTCCGGTCAGTACGTCTATCCGCTGTCATGGCGGACGTTCGTACCGGTCCACTTCACGATCGACAATTTCCGGGTCATTTTTGGTGAGCGAAGCTTCTGGCTGTTTATTCAGAATACTCTTGTGGTGTCGCTTACGATGGTGGCCTTGAGTTGGTATGTGAACTCCATGGCTGCCTATGCCTTCTCTCGCGCCGCGTTTCGTGCGAAGGAATGGGTCTATCTTACGATCTTGGGCGCGATGCTGATTCCTCTCGATGCGAGCATTGTGCCGACGTACTTGATTGCTCGTGGACTGCACTTGGAGGATAGCCTCTGGGCCCTGATCGTTCCGTGGGTGGCGGAGCCGTTCGGGATCTTCCTCTTGCGCCAGCATATCGATGAGATTCCCCGGGATCTCGATCAGTCGGCGGCCATCGACGGCGCAGGATTCCTTCAGATCTACCGGTATATTGTCCTTCCCAATATTCGGCCAGGGCAGATCACGCTGGCCATCATGAAGTTTCTCTGGGCATGGAGTGCCTTCTTCTGGCCCCTCGTCATTCTTGACAGCAAGGTCCACATGGTCTTGCCGGTCGCCATCGCCACGTTGTTCACAGAGGAACAGACCTATTGGGGACAGATTTTTGCCGCCGCGAGCGTGGCGGTGGTTCCGATGGCCGTTCTGTTCATTGCCCTCCAACGCTACTACGTCCGCGGTGTCGTGCTGAGCGGGATGAAGTAACATGGCTGCCCTGGACGTCGTCTTCTTGGGCGGAGTACGAGTAGACCATGCCATCACCGCCTCCGGAGAGGCAGCCGGTCCGGTGGAGGGCGGAAACTGCCTCTTTGCCGCCGCCGGCGCGCGACTTTGGGGGATGACCGTGGCGGTTGTGACGCGCGTCCGTTCGCCGTGGCCTGACGCGTGGACCATGCGGGCGGTTGCCGCCGGCATTAACATGGAGGCGGTCCATTCCGTCCCGGGGAGCGGCGGACTGTCGAGTTACTTCCGCTACGATGAGGACGGCCAGCGGCGTTCGCTTGGACGCGGCGAGTGGGTTGCTGCCGCAGGGACGGTGCTTCGCGAGGAGCTCGGGGAGCCGGCGCCGCACACGCCAGAGTATGAGGAAGCTCATGCGGCTGTCACGCCGTGCGGTGCCGAGGTCCCCGCCCCATTCTGGGAAGCTCCGGTTCTCGGCTTCTTGACCGCGCCTCTTGCGAATCAATGGAGCTGGCTGACCGAGCTCGCCCGACAGCACAAGACGGGGACGGGACCCAAGCCCCTTGTTCTTCTCGATCCGTATTCGACATACATGCGCGAGGCGAGCGATGGCACGCTCCGCCGTCTGTTCCGACAGGTGGATATCGTGCTGCCAAGCGAGGCTGAATTGAAGAGTCGCTACCCTGGCCGGACGGCGCAAGCGGCAGCGTCCCAACTCGTGACCCTGGGAGCGCGGACCGTTGTTGCGAAGCTGGGCGCTCAAGGCTCGATCGTCACCTCTCCGGACGGCTCAACCCTCATTCCTGCCTTCCCGGTGAAGGCCAAAGATCCCACAGGCGCGGGTGATGCCTTTGCCGGCGGGCTCGCGGCGGGCTGGCTCGAGACGGGCGATGTTGTCCAAGCGGCGTTGTATGGTACGGTATCGGCGTCCTTTGTGGTCGAGGATTTTGGCCTCTTCCACACGTTCGGGCGGACACGTGCGGAAGCCGAGCAGCGGCTGCGTATCCTCCGCCGGTTGCTTGCCCCGCGATAGAGGGACATATGGAGCTTCTCGCCATGCCGCCGGTGGACGCTGAGGAGGCTGGAGGGCCGAGCCACTTTCGACGCCGCGGTCTTCTCGCTCGCGAGCGGAGCCGGACGGACCGGGGGGAGGTAGTATGACCGAAGTGAGGGGCCGCTCAACGACGCTCCCCCCGATGTTACCCGTCGCGCGCCAAGCGCCGATCGCGATGTATGAACAGGTCAAGCAGCGCATTCGGCAGTGGATCGCAGCAGATCGGCTGAAGGCGGGGGACCGGCTCCCCGCAGCTCGTCAGCTGTGCGAATGGTTGGGCGTCAGCCACCAGACGATCGCGAAGGCGCTTGACGATCTAGAGCACGATGGTGTGATCTACCGCGTTCAAGGGAAGGGTACGTTCGTGCGCGGCGCGCAACTGGAGACAGCCTTTACGGATCTGCTGGGCTTTACGGAAAGTATGCGTCGCCAGGGGGCGGTGCCGTCTTCTCGACTCCTGAGTTGGCGCCTCCTCCCCGCCGCCGCGCGTTGGAACAGCATCTTTGGAGACCCCCCTTCGCACAAGGCATGCTACATCGAGCTGACGAGATTACGACGCATCGACGGTGAGCCCGTCGTCCTCAACGTGTCCGTGATCCCCGAAGGGCTCGGGCGACAGATGCTTGGGCGGGGGCTGGAAGACAAATCCTACTACGACCTATTTGCGGAACTGACCGGCACCCCTGTTACGCGCGAGGATCATTCTATTTCGCTGGTCTTCGTTTCGCGTGAGCAAGGGAAGCTCCTCAACGTCAAACCGGGCAGCGCGCACTTTTGCGTAGAGGGCGTGACATACGTCGGCGAAGGAGTACCTGTGGAGTGGTCTCACAGCGTGTTCCGCGCCGATCGCTTCCGGTTTTCCATCCGATCATACAAACTGCTGCCGCAGCAGAGGAGGAGCATGCCGTGAATCGGCTCCAGCGTATCGAGCACACGCGGACGGAGTTGCTTGCTCAACCCGGGGCAATTGGGGCTACGCTCGCGATAGCACGCGCCGCGGCAGTGGACATTGTCTCCGCGTGGCGACAGCGGAAGATTCAACAAGTGTACTTTGTGGGGAGTGGCGATTCGTTGATTGTCGGTGAGGCGGTGGCCCCGGCCTGGCAGCGTTGGGTGGAGCGGCCCGCGATTCCCATGCAGGCGCTCGAGTTTGCGCGCTATGGCGTGCACTGCGCGGATGACGCGACGGCAGTTGTGATCATCAGTGCCTCGGGTCGCAGTGAGGCTACGCTGGAGAGCTTGCGGAGCGCTATGCGGCGCGGCGCTCTCACGTTGGCGGTCACGAACACGGAAACGGCTCCCCTCATCTCGGAGGCCACACACCACCTCCTCGTCAGCGCGACGCGTGTAGGGTGGCCCACACAGAGCTCCACGGCCCCGATTGCGGCTTTGTTGTGGCTTGGCCTCGTCTGGAGTGCGAAGCTTGACAGCGTTGACGCTCATGCGGTGCTGACACTGCCCGAAACCGTGCAAGACGTTCTCGAGGCTCACGACATCCCCATGCGCGCGCTGGCTGAAAAGTGGCGCGACCGTGCAACATTCTTCTTCGCGGGAGGCGGCCCCGCATACGCGGCCGCGCGGATGGGCGCGGCGAAGATCAAGGAGATGAGTCAAGATCATGCCCACGCCATGTTCCTGGAAGAGTATCATCACTACTACTCCGTGAAGAGCGGAGAGGCGTTCTTCCTCGTCGCTCCAAACGGGGTTCTCCGCGATCGGGCGGTCTCAACAGCGCGCTCGGCGGCGAGCGAGGGGGCGTCTCTTGTCATCCTGCGCAGCGAAGATGAGGCCGGGTACGAGGGGCTGTCGGGCCACCAGGTCGCCTTGCCGCCGATCCCCGAGAGCCTTGCCTCCGTCGTCTACGCGGTTCCGCTGCAGTTGTTCGCTCAGCACTTGGCGATCCTGAAGCAGCAGCCGGAATGGGCGCAGCAGGATCACCAAGGTCGGCGTGTCCGGAGCCCACAATGAGCATTCCGGTCGTCATAGACACTGACCCTGGAATCGACGACAGTATGGCGATCCTGCTGGCGCTTGCCAGCCGCGAGATCGACGTCGTGGGCATTACGGCCGTCATGGGGAATGGAGGAGTCGAGAATACCGCCCGCAACGCCGCAAAGACGTGTGCAGTGGCCGAGCGTACAGACGTGGAGATCGGCATCGGTGCGAGTCAGCCGCTCGTACGTCCGTACTGCGGCCAGGGGGTCCGGATGCACGGTCCCGATGGCCTAGGGGGCACGGGGCTAGGTCAGGGGATGCCGCTGCCAACCGCGCATGCCCTCGACCTCCTCTATCGATTGGCGGACTCGCATGCCGGCAAGTTGGTGTTGATAACGCTGGGCCCTCTTACGAACATTGCGCTCGCCGTACAGGCTCGTCCGTCCTTCGTCTCCAAGATTCGCGGTGTTGTCTGTATGGGAGGGGCGGCTTGCCTCCGGGGGAGGGTGTCCCAGGGTTAGTTGAAATTCGAAATTCAAGGAGCAGCGCCCAGCGTGGTGAATCGGAGATCTTGGCAGACAACCAAGACACCACGGGAGGGGAGGCTG
>JAJPJJ010000011.1 GCA_021324295.1 Bacillota bacterium | reverse complement strand
GAGCACCGGCGGGGGCGTGCGCACCGCGCCGGGCGTCGCGGACAGCTTCACCGGGACCCCGTTCACCGCGATCCGACCGGCCCGCGGATGCTCGAGCTCCACCACCACCTCCCGGTGCCGCACCTGCGGGTCCGCCATCACCTCGCTCATCTGGTAGATCGGGCCCGCCGGAAGGACGCGCGCGCCCGGATCCGCGAGCATCATCGTGCAGCACGGCCCCAGGAGCGCCCGGGTCAGATCGACGACGAGATCATCGAGTGGCTGCATCATACCTCCCTACTTTCCCCTCGAACGCCGACTCGCCTGTCGTCCTCCCTCGTCTCGGGGCCATCCCCGAGACTACCCTAAGCCGCTTGGCGGCTTGGCGAGGCTGCCCGTGCTCCTCAGCTCCGAGCGTCCTTTCCAAATCATGGTAAGAAGCTGGGCACGCTGACGCAAACTCATTTTTTCTATCGCCTGAGAAGAAACCCGTATAGGCCGGCACTCAGCCTAGATGGCGGATGGTATAATGCCAGCGCAGGAAATCTTGTCGGGCCGAGGAGCCGGTCGGGCTGTGGAGATCGCTCAGGTCGAAGCCTTCCTAGCGGTCGCTACCTTCGCAAGCTTTCGCCGGGCCGCTGAGTCTCTGAATCTCACCCAACCCGCCGTTAGCGCCCGCATCAGAGGGTTAGAGACTTCCTTGGGAGTGCAACTCTTCGAGCGAGGACGGGGCAGCTTTACCCTCTCTCGCGCAGGGCGGCAATTCCGTCCATATGCCGAGCGGATCTTGCAGGCTGCTGCGCTCGCGCGCCTCGCCGTTCAAAACCACCCTGGGAAGGGCGCTGCTGCGCTCCATCTTGCGGCCGTCCTCCCACTCTGCACGTGCCTCCTCCCGCAGGCATTGAAGCGTTTCCGTGCGATCCATCCGAACGTCATGGTTACCGTTCGGTCGGGGCACCCCAGGGAAATCCTGGATACAGTGCTCCGCGGGGATGCGGAGATCGGCATCGCGAGATCGCTCCACCATCCTGACGTCGAGACCATTAGCCTCGGCGAGGACCCGCTGGTCTTGGTGGCGCCCCTCGGCTCGCCAATGACGCCGACCAGGCCCGTGCGGCTTGCCGACCTGGCCGACCAACCCTTCATCTTCTTCGACAGGGACTCACCCGACTGGGCATTGAGTCACGGCCTCTTTAGTCGGGCCGGTCTCACCCCGAACATTGCAGTGGAAGTAGAAACCGTCGAGCTGGCCGCCCGCATGGTTGAGTATGGTATGGGCTTGGCGCTACTGCCTCGCCTCACAGTGGCCGACGAAGTTCGCCGTGGGAGAGTCGTAGTGATTCAGGTGATCGATGCAGACCTTCCACGGGGAAGCCTCGATATTCTTCACCTTCGCCGCCAACCGCTGTCGCCGGTGGCGCTGGCCTTTGTCAACCTGCTGCGCGCCACCTATGCCCACATCACTGGATCCCCCAACAAGGGGGCTCACGCCTCTGCCGGACGCCGTAGCCTCGTCCAGCACCGGCGGGGTTGAGCTGCAGGCTGGACGGCGACCCGATCGCCCAACCGTTCCAGCCGTCCTGAAGGCGTTGCAAACCACGGCCACCCGATGGTCATCCCCGTCCATGACGTTGGCCATTGGTGCGCATAGCCTCTCGGATGCACCGCCACTAAGCCCTAGGATAACCAAGCTTGCGCGCGCGAGGGAGATGGGTGAACGATTTCCATCGACGACGACTTGCACAGCACCCGGCGCTTCCGACGCTCATTACGGCGGCGTTCGACCAGCAGCGCGGCCGGCGGCACCTGCGTCGCGGCGACAACTCCTCGGGGGCCCGGTGATGCTCGCGGGCGATGCAGGCGTGCCCGACACGCATCGCCCGCGTAGACCAAGGGAGAGGCCGCCGTCGCCCGGCGGGCGCGGTAGGTTGCTACCACTTTGCTACGTTCCCGGGGGGTTCTGGCCGATGGCCCGAAACGCCCAAGGCCGTGAAACACCTGGCGCGCCCGGAGGGATTTGAACCCCCGACCTACGGATTCGTAGTCCGGCGCTCTATCCGCTGAGCTACGGGCGCGCACCCGGCAGCAACTGCCAGCACTAGCCATCTTACACCGATTGCCCGAGCGTCTTCAAGCCAGGAATACTATCGGGCGGGCCCGCGTTGACGGGGTATACAGGTAACTGAAGGTTAACCGGGAAGGCAGAGGGAGGCGCGAGCAATGCAGCGGCTGATCGGATTCGGTCTGGCGGTCCTGCTCATTGGAGCCCTCGCCGGCACGGCTGCGGCACAGGGCACCCCGGCGGGTGCGGGCGCTCCCATCGTACCCGGTCAGGCGCTCGGCAGCTTCCAACTCGGCCAGGACGTGGACGCCGTCGTGACGTCGCTCGGCCCGCTGCACTCGCAGGATGACCTCTCCGGGAAGGGGCTGATCGGGTACTACTGGCCGCTCCGGCGCCTCGGCGCGATCGCCGACAAGTCCACGCACAAGATCGTCGCCCTCGTCGTCTCCCTCGACGACACCTACAAGACCGACAAGGGCGTCACCGCCGGTAGCGAGCTAGAGGCGGTCCGCACCGCCTACGGCCGCGAGGATTCCGTGGACAATCACGAGGACGACGAGACGTTGGTCTACGATAAGCTCGGGGTCGCCTTCGTCGTGGACAAGAGCGGCGCGCTGGGGAGCCGGGTCTCGGTCATCTTCGTCTTCAACCCCGGCCACTACCGCGACATCTTCATCAGCGGGTCCCAGTAGGCGCGCCCGTCCCTCTCCGCGCGGCCGCGCCAATGGAGCGTCGCGCCCTTGCGACGAGGGGCGCGGCGGGCCTGCGCTGCGCGCCCTCCCGGGGCCCGCAACGGTTCGCCGTGCTCCCGCGATGCGTTGGGGCGGGACGCCGTCCCCGACCGGACGCGCGGGGCAGCCCCGCCGCCGATCCGTCTGTGTGCGCTCCTCGGCAGACTGCGAGATCATGCGCTACCGGGATCTGACGTCGAGCGCGTCGCGCAGCGCGTCGCCGATGAAGAACACCGCGACCACCGTGAGCGTCACTACCGCTCCGGGGGCGATGGCCAGGATCGGGTTCGTGGTGATGTAGTCCTCGGCCTGCGTCATGAGGTTGCCCCACGTCGGGATCTCCGGCGGCAGGCCGAAGCCGAGGAAGTCCAGCGCCGCCTCCGCCAGCATCGCGCCCGCCACCGCGAACGCCGCCTGCACCAGGATCGGCGCCATCGCGTTCGGCAGGATGTGGCGGAAGACGATGCGGCCCGCGCCCGCGCCCAGCGCTCGGGCGCTCTCGACGAACTCCCGCGCCCGCAACGACAGGTACTCCGCGCGGACGATGCGCGCGAGCCCTGTCCAGCCGAACAGGCCCAGGTAACCGACCATCATCACCACCGGGGCGCGCCCGCCCGTCCAGTTGATCAGGATGAGCAGGAGGAAGATCGCGGGGAAGCTGAGCACGAGGTCCACGAGACGCATCACAAGCGCGTCGGTCCAGCCGCCCATGTAGCCGGCGACGGAGCCCAAGGCAATGCCGATCGCGCTGCCCAGCAGCATGGCGGTCAGGCCGACGAGGAGGCTCACGCGGCCGCCGTAGAGCACCCGGGCGAGCTCGTCCCGGCCCAGGTCGTCCGTGCCGAGCGGATGCTCGTGGCTGGGCGGAGCCAAGCTGTGATCGGGATCGAGGGCCGTCGGGCTGTAGGGCGTGAGGAGCGGCGCGAGGGCGGCGCTCGCGATGACGGCCCCGAGCACCGCCATGCCGAAGACCGCCGCCCGGTGGCGGCGAAAGCGCGCCCAGGCGAGCGCCCACAGGCTCGGGCCGGCGGCGAGCGCCGCTTCCGCGGCATCGCGGACGGCGAGCGGCCGGGCCATCAGCGCGGGGCCATCGCTATCGATACCGGATACGCGGATCCAGCGCCGCGTAGGTGAGGTCGGCCAGCAGGTTGCCGAGGATCAGCAGTGAGGCGCTGATCATCAGCCCCGCCATCTGGAGCGGGTAGTCGCGGTTGCTGAGCGCCGAGAGGAACAGCCGACCCATCCCGGGCCAGCCGAAGATCGACTCGGTGATCACCGCCCCGCTGAAGAGCACGTGCAGATCGAGCCCCATGAGCGTCACGATCGGGATCATCGAGTTACGCAGGACGTGCCGGCGCACGCGCCGGTCCGGGAGGCCCTTGGCACGCGCCGTCCGCACGTAGTCCTGCCCGAGCGTCTCGAGCACGCTGCTGCGCAGGTACCGGCTCCAGCTCGCGATCGAGCCCAGGCCCAGCACCATCGCCGGCATCACGAGGTGTCGCAGCAGGTCCAGGGGGGAGGCGCTCCCGATCTCGTGCATGCCCGCGACGGGCAGCAGACGCAGCTGGACCGCGAGGACGAGCTGGAGCATCAGGCCGAACCAGAACGTCGGCATCGCCCACGCGAAGAACGACCCGAACGACAGCAGGTTATCCGCCCACGAGTACTTGCGCGTCGCCGCGAAGACCCCCAGGGGGAACGCGAGCGCGATCGCGAGCACGAACGCGCTGAGCATGAGCAGGAAGGTCGCCGGCACGCGCTCGGCGATCATCTGGAGCACCGGCCGGCCGGTGTAGTACGAGTATCCCCAGTGGCCCTGCAGGATGCCGGCCAGCCAGGCGAGATACCGCAGGTACCAGGGCCGGTCCAGGCCGAGCTGGTGGCGCAGGAGCTCGATCCTGTCGGCCGTCACCTGCGGGTTGTGGAGGTAGACGGCCAGCGGGCCGCCGGGGGCGGCGTTCATGATCCCGTAACTCACCAGGGAGACGAGCAGAAGCAGCACGCCCGCCTGGCCGGCGCGCTGGGCGACGTACGCGATCATCGCGGCCGCGGGGCCCGCGCCCGCCCGAGCGCTCCGCTACCGCCCCGGCCGCGGGCCCGGCGAGGTCGGCGGGGCACGGCCGGGGGGAGAGCGTCCGCGGGCGCTACGGTGCGTGGGCGGCGCATCGTGCCGGGCCGATTCTAATACGTGCTCCACTCCTCCGGCGGGGTGGTGCCGAACGTCGTCACGTCGTAGCCACGCACCCGCGTCGTCACCGCGTCGTTGCTGGTGAACCAGAACAGGAAGATCACCGGCACGTCGCGGTGCTCCAGCTCCTGAATCCGATCGTAGAGCGCGTGCCGCCGGGCCTCGTCGAGCGTGCGGTCCACCGCGTCCAGCAGGCGGTCCATCTCGGGATTGCTGTACCGCTCGGCGTTCTCGCCCGGCGCGGTCGCGTCCTTGGGAATGTACATCGAGTGCCAGTTGATCTTGTTCTGCGGCAGCACGCCCTGCCCCCACGAGAAGATGAGCGCGGCGTCGCGCCCGTTCCACTGCGGCCCGTTCTGCCCGAACAGCGCCGCCGCGCTCGCCGAGTGCGTCTCCGTGTAGACGCCCACCGCCCGCCAGGCCTGCGCGATGATCTGCATCGCCTGCACGAAATACGGGCTCGACGACAGCGTCCACAGCGGGATCTCCAGCCGCTTGCCGCCCTTGGCGAGGAAACCGCCGGGCCCCGGGGTGAAGCCGTCTTCGAGCAGCATCTTCCGCGCCCGGGCCGGATCGTACGGGCGGGGCGCAAGCCTCTTGTTCGCCCAGGGGCCGTTGGGCACCATGTCGCTGACCGCCGGCTCGGCCTGGCCCCGCATGACGTTCTTGATGATCGAGGCCTTGGGCGTCGCGAAGTCGAGCGCCTGGCGCACCGTGACGTCGCGCAGGAACTCGTACTCGTCGAGCTGCACGAGCGCGTACACCGGGGAGAGGTACCGCTTGATCACCACGGAGGGAATGCGCCTCACTTCATCGAGCCGCGCGGGGGGGACGCCCGCCAGAAGGCTGAGGTCGCCGGCCCGCAGCAGGTTGACCTGCGTGTTCCGGTCGGGGACGATCCGCACGATGATGCGCTGGAGCCGGGGCCTCGCCCTCCAGTAGGACGGGTTGGCCACCAGGGTCACATGGTCGTCCGTGACGAACTCGGAGACCGCGAACGGGCCGGTGCCTACCGGCTTCTGGTTGAACGGCGCCCGGTTGATCTGGTCCCCGGGCAGAGCCCCCAGCACGTGCCGGGGCACGATCGGCGCGCCGACGACCTGATCCCTAAACGGCGCGTAGGGCTCCTTGAGCCGATACACGACCGTGGTGGGGTCGGGGGTATCGACGGAGGCGATCTTGTCGAAGCCGGTCGCGTACGTGATGTGGATGTCCCTGTTGGTGACGAGCTGCCAGGTATACTTGACGTCCGCGGACGTAAACGGCTGGCCGTCGGCCCAGCGGACGCCGGGCCGCAGCGTGAACGTCCAGGTGAGCCCGTCCGGGCTCACCTTGTAGGAGGTCGCGAGCGCCGGCTGCCACTGCCCCCGGTAGTCGATCGTGTAGAGGCTGTCGAACACATACCGGTACACCAGGTGGCTCGCCAGGAGGCTGTGCAGGTACGGGTTGAGGTTGTCGGGGTTCTCCGAGACGACCGTGACGAACGTGCCGGCGGGCGGCGCGGCGGTCGCCAGGCCTGCGGGCGCGGCAGCGAGCAGGCAGCAGAGGCCGAGCAGGAGGAGCCCCTTGCTCATGCTCGCGCGCTCCCTCCCGCACCCCGGTCCACGCCGGCCGGGGTGCGCGCGGGGTGCCATCTGCGACGTGAGGGGTGCAGCACGCGCGACCCCCGTCTCGCGAAGTCTTCGGGCTGAGGCCCTGGGCGGGTGTCGCCATCGCCCGGGCGTGTGCTCCTGATTCGAGGTGGGCGCGGCCGTCTCATCCTAGAGACCTATCCCGCGTCGCGGGGCTTGAGCGGGAAACGGGCTCAGGGCCCGGACGCCGGGGCTGCACCGCGCGCCCGGGCCACCTGGCGCCGGTCGCCGAACGCCGGGACCGTGGTGCTGCGCAGCGGAAAGACGCTCACGCCGTGGCATGCTATACTGGGACCCGGGAGGGGTGGCCGAGCGGTCCAAGGCAACGGTTTGCTAAACCGTGGGGGCCAAAAGCCCCCCGTGGGTTCGAATCCCACCCCCTCCGCCAGACGGCCGTCGTCGACACCCGTTTCCGGCTCCGTTGGCGTTCACCACGATCCCGGGGATCTTCGCGGCCGCTTGCGAACGTTGGCCGTCCACGCCGGCACCCGGGAGACGACGAAGGCGGCTTCGAGGGGCGATAATCCCCTGACCTACCCGTCCCCCCCAGGTGCGCCCGGCGGGCTCCGCGCAGGGCGGCACGCCAGCCTACCTCCCTGCCCTGTCGGCCTCGCCCTCGAACACCTGCTCACCCCGCGAGAGACGCTGCGCGATGCGGTACGTCTGGCCCTGCGCGCGTACGGTCGGCGCGTGAGCCGCGAGGTACCGGGCCGCGGCGACGAGGAAGGGGGCGCCCGCGGCGCGGCGGGCACGGGGGATCGGTGCGGCCGGGCCCGGGGCAGCGCCGGGATGCGCCGAGTGCTGTCGGGCCGCGGCCTCCACCATCTGGATCGTGTGGAAGTTGCGGTCCTCGCGTAGGAGCAACCGGACGAGCACGGCGACCAGCCGGTCCGGGTCGCCGCCGCCGTAGAGGTAGCGCGCGACGAGCCGGCCGGCCTCGTTGACCTGCTGCTGCCGGTCGAGCAGCCGGGACAGCTCGTCCAGCAGCGCGCCGGCCCCCCCAGGGGAGGGGGGCTCCGCGACCTCGTCCGGCTGGGGCAGCCTCGCCGGCGGGACGTTCAGGAACCGGTCCAGGTAGACGCTCGCCGCCGCGTCGAAGACGCCCCGCAGCAGCTCCACCGAGGGGGCCCGGCGGAGTCCCTCGTGCACGGCGTTCGCGAAGGTGAACGTGTGCAGCGCGGTGTCCCAGTCGCCGAACTCGTTGCTGGTGGGGAACTGCGCGATGCGCAGCGCCGCGGCGTGGGCCACCGCGCCGGCCACATCCACTTCGCGGGCGCCCTCCCGCAAGGCGTCCAGCAGGGCGTCGGCGATGGCACGCGCGTCCTCGCCGAGCAGCACGGCGACGAGCGGGGCGCGGCGCTCCTCGACATCCCGCGGGCCGCCGGCTGCCCCGCTCCACGCCGCGCGGCGCGGCCAGCCCTCCGCCAGCGCGCGCGGCAGCGCGTCGAACGCCCCCTCGAGGATGCGGACGAGGTCCACGGGGTGGCGCCAGCGGTTCGATTCCTCCATGCGGTCGGCGCCCGCGTAGGCGGGCACCAGGCCCGAGAGCACCACGTCCGCCAGGTCCCACCCCGCCGCGTCGAGCGCCTCGAGGGCCTTGTTGGTGAAGTCGAGCGCGTGGCCGGTGTCGATGTAGCGGTGATCGGTGGCCGCGGCGAAGAGCATGTCCGCCAGCGCCCGGCCGCCGGCGCCCGCGCGGACCGCGGAGACGACGCACCGCTCGGCGCCCTCGGCGTCGCGGACCTCCACGAACCTCCGGAACCAGCGCTTGAGCGTGCCGATCTCCGCCGGAGCCCCCGGGAGGGGAGCGAGGAGGAAGCGGGGCGGCCTGCCGTCGCTGTCCGCCGCCACCGCGGAGAGCCCATGGTAGAGCGCCAGCGGCCTGTCCCCGGGATCGAGCCAACGGAGCAGGTTCATCGTGCACGCCAGGATCGTCAGGCCCTGCCCCCACCCGTCCCGGCGGTAGCGGGCGCCGAACTCCAGGCCGATGCGGCACGGCGCCGCCGGATCCTCGCCGCCGGCGCCGAGGCCGATCGCGCTCTTGGCGATCACCAGCGGGATGTTGCGCTCCAGGCCCTCCCGCAGGCGCCGGCGATGGTGCACGGCCGGATCGCCGCCCGGGGTGAGGTCGACCCACACCTCGTCGCCCCGCACCTCGGCGGGGAAGACGCGCACGTCGTCGGCCCAGGGGTCGAACGTCCCGCCGGTGACCAGGTCGAACCGCGCGTGGTGCCAGTGACAGGTCAGGATGCCGTCCTGCACCGTGCCGCGGTGCAGCGGAAACCCCATGTGCGGGCAGCGGTTGTCCACGGCGAAGATGCCCGCGTCGCGGGCGAAGAGGGCGATGCTGTGCCCGTCCACCTGCACCGGCAGGCACCCGGCCGCGCGCACGTCCGCCAGCCGCGCGACACGCACCGGGCCGGTCCTCGGGGCCATGATCCCATCTCCAGCGATGCGAAGTCCCCCGGCGCTCGACTGCGGGCCGGGGTCATCCCCGTCTTCGACCCGCATCCTCCCCGGTTCCTGCGGCGCTGGCATCCGCGGCCGGATGCGCTGGCCGCCGCGCCCCGGGCTGGGGCATCGCGCTGCCTCGCGAACACTGCCGCTGCGGCCACGTCGCGGTCTTCCGACGCGACACGACGCGCCGCCCGCGGGCGCGCCGCCGGCGCGCGGCGGGCATCCGAAAGGAGAGCGCATCGCAGCGACGTAGGGTGTGCACAGCGCGATCGGCAGAGATCGCCGGTACCGGGGGCCTCGCGATGCGGAGGGCGGACGTGCGATGAGGTCGGCCTCGTACGATGTGGTGATCGTCGGCGGGGGGCACAACGGGTTGGTGGCGGCGGCCTACCTCGCCGGGGCAGGGCTCAGCGTGCTGCTGCTCGAGCGGCGCGAGATGTTGGGCGGCGCCTGCATCACGGAGGAGCTGTTCCCGGGGTACCGGTTCTCCGCCTGCTCCTACTACTGCCACCTCCTGCAGGCAAAGATCATCGACGACCTCGAACTGCGCCGTCACGGGTTCCATGTCTACCACATTGACCCGCAGAAGTGCTGCCTGTTTCCGGACGGCCGGGCCCTCCTGCTGTGGGACAGCGTGGAGCGCACGCAGGATGCGATCGGGCGGTTCTCAAAGCACGACGCCGACGCGTATCCCGCCTGGCTGGCCTTCTGGGAGCGGGCGGCGGGGTTGATCTACCCCTACTTCCTCGCGCCGCCGCCCACGCTGGCAGAGCTGGCGGCCGGACTGCGCACGGCGGAGGACAGGACGTTCTTCGACAGACTCCTCACCGCCAGCATGGAGGAGATCGTCACCGAGTTCTTCGAGGACGAGGCCGTCCGCGGCGCGTTCATTCAGGCGCACGACGTGGGCGATCCGGCCGCTCCCGGCAGCGCATGGTGCTACGCGTACATCAAGTGCAACACCTTCACTCCTCCCGAGAACATCGGCATCGTGGCCGGCGGGATGGGCAGCATTACCCGGGCCATGGCGGCAGCAGCCCGCGCACGCGGGGCGACGCTGGAAACGGGTGTGCCGGTCGCGTGCATCCTCGTCGAGGATGGCACCGCGGTCGGCGTTCGCCTGGCGGACGGCACGGAGATTCGATCGCGCCTCGTCGCGTCCAACGCCGACCCGAAGCGCACGTTCCTGCGACTCGTCGGCGAGGAGCATCTGCCCGCCGATTTCCGCCGGCGCGTCCTGCGGCTCAAGACGCGCACCGCGTATCTCAAGTTTCACGCGGCGCTCAGCCGTCTGCCAGACCTCTCGCGGTACCTGGGCGCCGACTACGATGCGCGGTACCTCGGCTACACCAGGATCTCGCCCTCGGTCGAGTACTTCGCGCAGGCCTGGGACGATGCCAGGCACGGCCGCGTGCCCCGGGCCCCGGTGATGGACATCCAGATCCCCACCGGCTACGACCCGACGATGGCCCCCGAGGGGACGCACACCATGTCCATTTGGGCCCTCTATGCGCCCGTCCGGCTGGAGGAGGGGACGTGGGATGAGCGGCGCGACGAGGTGGGGGAGCGGTTGATCGACGTGCTGGCCCGGTACGCGCCCGACTTTCGTGAGTGCCTCGTGGACTGGCAGCTCTTCACCCCGCGAGATCTCGAAGAGCGCGTCGGCTTGACCGACGGCAACATCCGGCACCTCGACATCGTCCCGGGCCAGTTTCTCGCCTCCCGCCCGATGCCGGGGTGGGCGCAGTACCGGACCCCGATCCGGGGCCTCTACCTGTGCGGCGCGGGCGCTCATCCGGGAGGCGAGGTCACGGGGGCGCCCGGGTACAACGCCGCCCAGGCGATGCTCGCGGACCTCGGCGACCGCGCGCCGGTCAATCGTCGCGCAGCCTCGGGTTCAGCAGATCCTGGAGGCCATCACCGAGGAAGTTGAACCCCAGCACGACGGACAGGATCGCGAGGCCGGGGAACGTCGCCACCCACCAGTACTCGAACTTCGCCTGGCCGGCCGCGATCATCGCGCCCCACTCGGGCGCCGGGGGGACGGCGCCGAGCCCGATGAACGAGAGGGCCGCGATGAGGATGACCGCGTTTCCGATGTCGAGGGTGGCCTTCACGACCGCGGGCGGGAACGCGTTCGGCAGCACGTGCCGCAGGAGCACGCGCCAGGCGGGAGCGCCGAGGGCCCGCGCGGCGAGGACGTAGTCGTTGGCCTTGGCCGCCAGGATCTGTCCCCGCATCAGGCGGCTGTACTCGGCCCACCCGACAAGCACGATCGCCAGCATCGCGTGGGGCAAGCCGGGCCCGAGCGCTGCCGTGATCGCCATCGCGAGGACGATCGAGGGGAACGCGAGCACCACGTCCACGACCCGCATCAGAACCTCGTCCACCCTCCCGCCGACGTAGCCGGACACGGCCCCCACGCCGACCCCGAACGTGCTCGCCACCACGACGGCGCCGAAGGCGACCGGGATCGTGACACGGGCGCCGTAGACGACGCGCGAGAAGTTGTCGCGGCCTGCCTCGTCCGTGCCGAAGAGGTGACGCGCGCTGGGCGGCTCCAGCCGGCTCATCACGTCGAGATCGAGCGGGCTGTAGGGCACGAGCAGCGGCCCCATCGCGGCGAGGAGCGCCCACGCGCCCACGATGACGGCGCCCGCCCACAGCGCCCTGCTGCGGCGTACCCGCGCCCACCGGGCCGGCGCGGTCGGGCCACGCGTCGCGGAGATCGCAACGGGCCGCGCCGCGCCGGCCACGGCGTCAGACCCTGATGCGCGGGTCGAGCACGCCGTAGAGCACGTCGACGACGAGGTTCACCGCGAGGTAGACGACCGCGGTCAGCAGCGTGACGCCGAGGATGGCGGGGTAGTCGAGCCGCGTCGCCGCGGTGACCGCGTAGCGACCGATCCCGGGCCAGGCAAACACCGTCTCCGTGAGGACCGCGCCCGAGAGAAGGCTCGCGAACGCCAGGCCGCTCACCGTGAGGACCGGGATGAGCGCGTTTCGGAGGGCGTGGAGCCCGATGACGCGCCCCTCGCCCAAGCCCTTGGCCCGGGCGGTGCGAAGGTAGTCCGCCCCGAGCACCTCGAGCAGCGCCGAGCGCGTCGTCCGGGCGGTGAGCCCCATGATGAACCAGCCGAGCACCAGGGCCGGGAGGACGAGGTGCCTCAGCGCCGACAGGAACGCATCGACGCGTCCGGCGATCAGGCTGTCGACGAGGAGGAATCCCGTCACGACCGGCGGACGCGCGAGGCGCGGATCGAGCTGGCCGGGTCCGGGCGCCCATCGGAGGAAGTAATAGAAGATGTAGAGCGCGATGAGGCCGGTCCAGAAGATCGGGGAGGCGGCGCCGACCAGCGAAATCAGCCGGGCGGCGTGATCGCCCGACCGGTTGTGCCGGAGCGCCGCCCACACGCCCAGCGGCACGCCGAAGACGACGCTGACGGCGAACGCCGCGACGGAGAGCTCGATCGTCCCCGGGAGGAATTGCGCGAGGTCCCGGAGCACCGGCCGGCGGGTCGTGAACGACTCGCCGAGGTCCCCGTGGAGGACGTTCGCGAGGTAGAAGAGGAACTGCTCGGGCAGCGGCCGGTCCAACCCCCAGCGCCTCATGTACGCGGCCCGGATCGATGGGTCCTTGGTCGCGGTGTCGCTCAGCACGACGGCGAGCGGGTCCGCGGGCACCATGTGGGCGACCAGGAAGGCGACGAGGATCACCCCGAAGAGGGCGATCCCCGCGAACGCGAGTCGCTGCCCCAGGTAGCGGAGGAACATTACCTCTCTGCCGGCGGTCGCCTCAACGGCTCAGCTTCGATAGCGTGACGAACCAGATCGGGTGGATCGCGTAGCCCTTGATCGCCGGGTTGACTCCCACGAACGATTTGGGCTGGATCAGCATGATGAACGGCACGTCGTCGAGGGCGACCTGCGTGAGCTCCTTGTAGATCGCAGCGCGCTTCCTCGGGTCGAGCTCCCGGTCGCCTGCCGCCACGAGCTCCGTCGCCTTCGGGTCGTCGTAGAACACGCGCTTGGCTGCCGGACCGCCTTTCTTATAGAAGGCGTCGGCCCACGGGTGGGGATCCAGGTAGTCCGGGGACCAGGAGGCGAGCATGAGCTGCGGCTTGCCCTGCCGGTACTCCGTGAGCATCACCGATCGCTCCTTCGGCTCGAGCGTGACCTTGATGCCCACCGCGCCGAGGTCGGCCTGCAGCTTCGCCGCGAGGGGCTCCGGCGGCACCCCGAGGAGCGGTGCGGTCCAGTAGTTCAACTTCACCGCGAAGCCGGCCGGGTAACCCGCCTCGGCGAGCAGCTGTTTCGCCTTCCCGACGTCGCGATGCCGCGCCATGCTCGGGTCGACGCCGAGGATCCCCATGGGGATCATCGCCGGCGGTCGCACACCCGCGCCCCGCACGAGGCCTTTGATGATGCCGTCGTAGTCGATGGCGTAGGAGATCGCCTGCCGGACGCGCTTGTCGGCGAGCTCCTTCGACACCTGCGGATTCGTGTTGACCGCCATGTAGACCTGGTTCATCGAGAGCCCTTCGACGATCTTGACCTTGGCGCCCGGCGTGATCTTGGCGACGATGTCAGGGTCGAAGTCTTGGGCGATATCGGCGTCCCCGCGCTCGACCATCTCCCGCTGGGTCGTCCCGTCCTTCACATGGAGGAAGACGATCTTCGCGAAGTAGGGCTTGGGACCCCAGTAGCTCGGGTTGCGCTCCAGGACCGCCTGTTCGTTCTTTCTGAACGACGTCAGGACATACGGCCCGGGGCCGGCCGAGTGCTCGTTCAGCCACCCCGTAGCCCGATCGACGCTCTTGGCGTTGCCGGCGTCGGTGCCGCCGTGGGCCATCACAGTCTTCGAGTCGAGGATGCCGGTCGGGGGGGCGGCCAGCGCGGCCAGGAACGACGCGTCGGGCGCCGACAGGGTCACCCGGACGGTGGTATCGTTGACGACCTGGATGTCCTTGACCGGATCCATGAAGAAGGAGGGATTGTCCTGGAGGTTCTTGAGCCGCAGAAAGGAGAAGCGGACATCGCTTGCGGTCAGCCGGTTGCCCGAGCTGAACTTGACGCCCTTCCGCAGGTGGAAGGTGTACGCGAGGCCGTCGCTCGAGATCTCCCACCGCTCGGCGAGCTTCGGCTGGATCCTCGTGAAGTCCGGCGCCTCCACGGTCACCAGAGTGTCGTACGCGGATTGGTCGAACATCTGTGCGGTGTACTCGTACTGCCGGTTGGGGTCGTTGGTCACGTAGTCGTCCATGTTCCGAACGACGATGAGGGTCTCTGTGCGGCCTTGGCCCTGGACGGGGGTGCTCCAGAAGCCGGTGGCGGCAACGGCGGCGAGAACGAGCGCGACCAGCACGACGGACAGCGGGCGGCGAGAGAGATGCCGCCAAGCGTGACGCATGGCCATCGCCTCCTCTTGCCACTCGGTTGGAGAATCACGCGAGTTGGCGGCCCCTTCTACGGAGGGGTATGCTCCTCCTCCGAGGCCGGGGCGGGAGGCGCGGCGGCGCCGGGCGGGCCGGCGCGTCTATCGGGGCCTGCGGTCTCCGGCGGGGACCTCGCGTTCCCTGATCACGGGAGGGTTCTCGCCGAGGCGCGCGCGGATCGTCGCAAGATCCCGCTCCATCGTCTCGAGCCGCGCGCGGATGTCCGCCAGGGGAGGCCGCTCCTGGTCGTAGGCGGTCGACTTCATCCGCAGCAGCTCTTCCCCCATCGCGTGCAGCGTCGCGTCGCGCTGCCGGATGCTCTGCTCGAGCACCGCGCGGTCCGCCATCCCGGCCAGCCAGATCAGCAGGAAGGCGCCGGCCGCGCCGGCGGCCAGGGCAAGGTACGACGTGGTGGCCTGCATCCCGGGCGCGGTGAGCGTCAGGGCGGACTCCAGCGCGGGCAGGTTGAAGTACACGAGCGCCGCGTCCGCGAGGATCAGCAGAGCCACGATGAGCGTCTGCGTCATGGTGTTTCTCCCCCATCCCGAGGCTCAAGGCTATCGCCCTACTTTTCCCCCACGCGGCACCGGCTCTACCGCCTCGCGCCGGCCGGGCGCTGGCCGCGACACATCCGGTCTCGGGCCAAGGAGCCCCACGGCGAACGGACGAACTCTCCGGCGATGAGCATCTATCGCCGCTACGCCGAGGCCTACGCCAAGGCCGGGCATGCCCGCTTCAGCCTGCGCCTGGTCCCATGGGTGACGGCGGTGTTCGAGCGATACGGGTGGACGCCGCGGACGCTCGTGGATGTGGCGTGCGGCGCGGGCGAGTTCGCGGTCGCCATGGCGCGGCGCGGCCTCGAGGTGACCGGCGTCGACCAGTCCCCGGAGATGCTCGAGATGGCGCGGCGGAGCGCGGAGGCCAGCGGCGTCCGGGTCACGTTCCTCGAGCAGGACATGCGCAACCTTCACCTGCCGGCACCGGTGGACGCCGCGACCTGCCTGTACGACAGCCTGAACTACCTCGTGGACGAGGCCGAGCTCCGCCGGACGGTCGGGGCGGTCGCGGCTGCGCTCCGGCCGGGCGCGCTGTTCCTGTTCGACATGAACACGCTGCGCGGCCTGGCGACCCGCTGGGGGAACCGTGTCTGGATCATCCAGGATACCGAGGACGCGTTCGAGGCGGACCAGAGCGAGTTCGACTACGACAGCGGCATCGCGACGCTGCGCGTGAACGCGTTTCTACAGCGACAGGGTGACCTGTACGAGCGGGTCCGGGAAGTCCATCGTGAACGGGGATATCCGATCTCCGTGATCGACGCCGCCGTCGGTGCGGCGGGGTTCGAGGTCCTCGGCCGCTGGAGCAGCCCGGAGTTCGCCGAGGTGACCCCGGACACGCAGCGGGTATTCTACGCGGCGCGCCGGAGGAACGCCTGACCGCCGCAGCCGCGCCGCGCGCCGCCGGCAGAGCGGCTCGTCCCCGGCCGCGGCCTCAGGGGGCGGTGCCGGGCGATCGCAGGAGCCCCTGCAGCGCCTGCGCGTTGCGGGCCATGTGGCCGCGCGCGTGGTTGTTGAACATGACGAAAGACGCGGGCCGCGCGGCCGCTCGCGCGCGCGGCCACCCCCGCCCACCCGCGCAGCTCCTCGTCGGAGTACGCGTAGTCGTACCGCTCGTCCGTGGTGGCGCCGGCGCGCGCCCACCCCTCCCGGTTCCGGCCGTGGAGCCGGATCACGGCCCAGTCGGATGTCACCTCCTCCGCGAGCGGCATCAGCCAAGGCAGGTCGGGGAGGTCCACCATCACGTACGCGAGCCCGTGCCGGGCCAGGAACTCGAAGACGTCGGGGTGGCGCGCCCAGTCCCGGTGGCGAAACTCCACCGCGACGCGGTGCCCGGCGAGCTCCCGCGTCCACCCGCGCATCTCCTCGAGCGCCTCGGGCGAGTAACGAGCGCCGGGGGGCAGCTGGAAGAGCACATAGCCGAGCCGGCCCGCGGCCCCCAACGGGGAGAGGAACTCGCGGAACCGGTCCCAGGCGGCGTTGACGAACTCCTCGGGGACGTCCCGGAGCCGCACCTCCGCCGCCCCCCGCAGCCGGGCGGGCAGCAGCTCGCTGAAACCGGGCGGCAGCCGCGACACGGAGATCGCGTGGCCGGTGAACAGCCCGAAGGCCTTGGCGTGCATCACGAACCCCGGGGGCGTGTCCTCCGCCCACCGCCGGCTGTACGACGGCGGCAGCAGCGCGAAGTACGAGGCGTCGATCTCGACCGTGGGGAACCGCGTGGCGTAGTAGCGGAGGCGGTCGGCGGCGCTCCGGACGCCGCGCGGGTAGAAGTCGCTCTTCACGAAGGACTTCTCGGCCCACGAGCAGGTACCCACGTAGATCTTCCCGTGGATCGGCGCCGGCGCCTCGGGAGGGAAGAGCGACAGCGGGGACTCCATCAACGCCCGCCGCCGAACAGGTGCAGGATCATCGCGATGTGCTTGATCCCGTCGACGAAATCCTCGATCCGGATGTTCTCGTTGGGGGCGTGGTTGTTACTGTGGGCGTACCCCACCCCGGTCCCGACCGTGGGGATCGCCGCCGGCGCGGTGAGCACGTGCATCGGGCCGGTCCCGGCCATCGACGGGAACACGAGCGGCTCGCGGCCGTAGACCCGGCGCGCGCTCTCCGCGACGATCTTCACGATCTCCGCGCTCATCGGGGTTCTCGCCGGGTTCTCGTTGCCGAGCGCCCGCACCGCGAGATCCGCAAACCCGTGCTGCGCCAGGTGAGCCTGGACCTTTTCGAAGATGTCGTCCGCGCGCTGGTTGGGCACCAACCGGAAGTCCACTTTCGCCACGGCGCGGCGGGGCAGGACCGTCTTGCTGCCCGGCCCGCTGTACCCGGAAGCGATCCCGCAGATCGTGCACGTCGGCTGGAAGAGGTGGCGCTTCAGCAGCTCCACCCCGGACAGCCCGAGCAAGAACCGGTCGAGGCCGTAGTCGCGGCGCTGGGCATCGTCGTCTCGCTGGGCCGCGATCCGGCGGAGCTGCGCCATCTCCTCCTCGGTCGGCTCCAGGACGTCGTCGTAGAACCCGTGGATCAGGATCCTCTCGTGTCGGTCCTTGAGCGTCGCGAGCGCCCACACGAGCCGCCACGCCGGGTTCGGCACGATCGTGGCGACGGACGAGTGGGCATCGCGGTTCGCGCCGGTCGCCTCCAGCTCCACGTAGCAGATGCCCTTCACGCCGAGGGCGAGCACGACGTTCTCCTGCAGGTCGCGGTAGCCGGACTCCCAGATGCACGCGTCCGCGGCCACGAGATCCGGGTGCTCCCGGACGAAGCGGGGCAGCGTGACGCTGCCGATCTCCTCCTCCCCTTCCACGATGAAGCGCACGGTGACCGGCAGCTCCCCCAGCTCCCGGAGCATCGCCTCGACCGCGCAGATGCGGGCGACGAGGTTGCCCTTGTTGTCGGCGGCGCCGCGCGCGTAGAGCTTGCCGTCCCGGATCTCCGCGGCGAACGGATCGCTCGCCCACTCCTCGAGCGGGTCCGGGGGCTGAACGTCGTAGTGGTTGTAGAACAGGAGCGTGCGGGAGCCCGTCCCCCGGGCCGCGCCGTACACGACGGGCGCGCCGCCCTCGACCGGGATCACGCGGGACGGGATCCCGGCCTCCCGCATCAGCGCGGCGACGTGCGCGGCGGTCTCCGCGAGGCCGATCCCCTGCGCGGCGATGCTGGGGCGGCGGCAGAGTGCCCGGAGCCGGTCGACGAACTCCTCCTGACGGGCGGCGATGTAGCCAAAGACGCGGTCCATCGGCGCTCCTTCCATCCCCGCGCCGCCCGCGCGAGACGGGGCGCGGGGGCACAGGAACCCTGCCAACGATCCTACACGACGATTCCAGGACGGCGCGGGCGTTCCTGCGCCGGCGCGGGAACGCCCGCGGCCAGCCGCATCGCGGGGAGGTCGCTGCGGCGGTCCGGGAGCCGCGGAGGCGTCGCGCTGGAGGCGGCGAGGACGCCCTCGAGCGCGTCCGCCAGCGCCGCGACGTCGACGGCACGGTACGCCGGCGCGTACGGGCGCAGCTTCGCCACCGCCTTGCCGAGCAACACGCGGGCGCCGTGCAGGTTTCGCTTCTCGAGGTGGTACAGCCCGGCCGAGGCCTGGACGAGCCCGTGGTAGAACGTGCGCTCGGGCTCCGATGCGCCCCGCCACGCGTCCTCCAGGTACTCGTGGCACTCGAAGAACAGCCCGGCGTTGAACATCGCGATGGCGTTCCAGATCACCCGCGACACGCCGGAGGGCCGGGGCGAGCGAGCCAGCCGCAGCGCCTCCCCGAGGCGCGTCACCTGCCGGTAGAAGTAATCGGCGAAAGGACGGAGCGCCGGCGAGAGCGCAGTCGTCCGGCCGCCGTCCGCCGCCGCGAAGAGGCCCGTGCGCAGCAACAGCCGGCCGGCACCGGACGGCGTCGTCCCCGTGTCGCCCGCGATCGCCGCAAGCGAGACAGGCGCTCCGCCGCTGCTCCGCCGGGCGTACGCCGCGAGCACGCCGGCGAGGCGCACCCCTCGGCGGCGCGCGATCGCGTCGACGGCCACCTCGGCGAGCGCATGCTTGAGGGAAACGTACCCGTCCCCCACGGCGCCGTCAGGCGGCGGAGATGCGCCCGAATGTGCGGATCGTGTCGCGGAGGACCTCCGGATCGGTGGCCGGCGCGGCGCAGGCCGTGGCCGTGCACGCGTAGGCCCTGGGCTCGTCGCCCGCCGGGCCGCCGGCCGCCGCGACCGGTGCGGGGAGGACGCCCCCGCGCTCCGCGCCGTCCGCGGCGGACGGATCGTAGAGGTGGACGATCGTCCCGGGCCGGTACGTCCCCAGCGCCGTGCCGTGGAGCCGCCGCGTCCGGGGATCCGCGCGCGCGCCGATCACCACGACGTGCAGCGGCGGATCGAGGTGCAGGTCGAGCGCGAGCGCGAGCGTCGCCGCGAACAGACCCTGCGAGAGGGCTCCCGGCGCACACGCGCGGAGCGCCCGCTCGGCGGCCTCGCGGTAGCGGGTCTCCCCGGTGAGCGCCGCCAGCCGGCCGAGGACCATGACCGCGACGCCGTTCCCGGACGGCGTGGGGGCGTCCTGCACGGGCACGTAGGGCACGCCGAGACCGGGGACGCCGGCCTCCCGCGCGGCGCTCCTCGCCACATCGTAGAACGCGCCTGCGGGGGTCGTGAACTCCGCGAGGACGTACTCCATCGTCTCCGCGGCGAGCCGCAGATAGCGGGGCTCCCCCGTGTGCTCGAACGCGTCGAGCAGCGCCCGGGCCATGTGCACCTGATCGTCGAGCAGCCCGGACACGCTGTCCCGGGCACCGGCCACGTGCTGGAACCCCCGCCCCGGGTGATACGCGTCGCGCAGGAGGCGCTCGGCACCGCGCAGCGCCGCCTCCCGCGCGTCCGGGAGCCCCAGCCCGCGGGCCGCCTCGAAGAGCGCGGAGATCATCATCCCGCTCCAGCCGGCGTAGACCGTGCGATCGACGAAGGGCGCCGGGCGCGAGCGACGGGCCTCCAGCAGACGCGCGCGGGCGCGCGCCAGCAGCTCGCGGACCTCGTCGGCGGGCCGGCCGAGCACCGCGGCGACGACATCCGGGTCCTTGTCGACGAACAGCACGTGCCGCCGCGGATCGTGGGACATCTCGCCCGGCCCGTCGAGGTGGTACGTCGCGCGCGCCACCTGCAGCTCCTCGGGCGGCAGCGCGGCGGCGGCCTCCTCCTCGGTCCAGGTGTAGTAGTCGCCGTCGTCGTGCAGCGAGATGTCGGCGTCCTGGCTGGCGTAGAAGCCGCCCTCGGACGCGTCCATGAGATGCGCCGTGACGTAGCGGACGATGCCGAGCGCCGTCTCGCGGAACAGCGGGGCGCCTGTGGCCTGGAACGCGTGGACGTAGTTGCGCAGCAGCTCGGCGTTGTCGTACAGCATCTTCTCGAAGTGGGGGACCACCCAGGCTGCATCGACCGCGTACCGGTGGAACCCGCCGCCGAGCTGATCGTAGACGCCGCCGCGCGCCATCTTTTCGAGCGTGCGGGTCACGGCGAGCAGCGTCTTGGGATCGCGCGTCCTGTCGTACCGCCGCAGGAGCAGCTCGATCGCGCCGGTGTGCGGGAACTTCGGGGCGCCGCCAAACCCTCCGTGCTGCCTGTCGAACCGGCGCTCGATGTCCGCCACCGCCTCCTGCACGAGGCCGGGCGACAGCAGCTCCTCTGACGCCCGCGCCTCGCCCAGGCGGTGGAGCGCCTGGTGCAGCTCGTTGGCGTAGGCGTGCGCCTGATCGCGTCTGGTCCGGTAGAACTCGGAAACGGCCAGGAGGACCTGCTTGAACCCGGGACGGCCGTGGCTCCCCTCCGGCGGGAAGTACGTCCCGCCGTAGAACACCTTGCCCTCCGGGGTCAGGAACGCTGTCAGGGGCCAGCCGCCCTGCCCGCTGATCGCGCTCACCGCGTTCTGGTAGCGGACATCGACGTCCGGCCGCTCGTCCCGGTCGACCTTCACCGCGACGAAGTGCTGGTTGATGATCGCGGCGACCTCGGGGTCCTCGTAGGACTCCCGGTCCAGCACGTGGCACCAGTGGCACCACACCGCGCCCACGTCCAGCAGGAGCGGCCTGTCCTCGGCGCGGGCCCGGGCGAACGCCTCCTCGCCCCAGGGGTACCACTCGACAGGCTGATGCGCGGCGGACCTGAGGTACGCGCTCGTGGCGGCTGCAAGCCTGTTCGGCATCGGCATCCACCTCTCCGTCCCCCATTATAGCGAGCGAGACGGCGGCCCGTCTCGCGACAGGACGCGCTCCCGCAGCGTGTGGAGGCGGGGACGCGCAGGGAAGGCGGGCGGTGAGGGGCGGGAGCGGACGCGGGGAAAAGCGGGAGGCGCTCCCTCCGCCGGCTTTTCACCGTCTTCGGCTCCGCCGCCGGTGCCTACCGCCGGACCAGCCGTTCTCCGGGGTTACCCCCGAAGTACACTTAGCCGGCTTTCGGCGTCCACGTGCGCGAGCGTTTGAGTCGGCTACTTTCGCCGGAGAGCTTGCGCCTCCACCTCCACTTCTAGCACAGCCGTCGCCCCCGCACAATCCGGAAACTCAGTTCGACGGATATCGGGATACTGTGGATAACCCGCCTCACGGGCCGCTGCTCTTCTCGACGAAGTTGAGCCGCAGCGTCGTCAGCAGCGTTTCCATCTCCCGGCGCTGCTGGTCCTCGACCTGCGGACGGACGACCTCGAAGATCGCCGCGTACGCATCGATCGCCGTCCGCGCCCCGGGCATATCCTTCTCGATCTTGTTGGTCGCCGGATTGGGGATGAGCCCCATGCCCTCCCAGGCCTTGGAGGCCAGGACGCCGAGGAACGACACGAGGAGGTCGCGCGTCGCAAGCGCCCCGAGCGGCACCACCTGCGGCTCGGCGCGCTCGCCGGCGCCGGGCTCCTGCGATGGGCCGGCCTGCGGCTGCTCTGCGGACGGCCGTTCCTCCGGCATCGCGGTCACCTCACCCCGCCGAGGCGTCGTCGAGGCGCTCCACCGCGCGGCAGAGCACTTGCACCCCCCGCACCGCGTCCTCCCACGCGGTCTGCTCCCGCGGCGAGTGGCTCACCCCCCCGTGGCTCGGCACGAAGATCATCCCGGCCGGCGCGACCGACGCCAGGATCTTCGCATCGTGACCGGCCCAGCTCGGCATCGTGACGATCGGCCACCCCAGCTCGCCCGCCGCGGCGATGATCTCGTCGCGCACCGCGCGGTTGAGCGGGACCGGGGGCTCCGTCCGCCACGGCCGGGCCTCGAGCGAGAGGCCGTAGCGCCCGGCGCAGGCGCGCGCGGAGGCCTCGACGCGCTCGCGGAGGGTCTCCAGGAGGTGGCCGTCCGGGCTCCTCAGCTCCACGACCGTCTCGGCGCGGCCCGGAACCACGTTCGTGGCGCCCGGGGACACGGTGCACCGCCCGACCGTGCCCACGGCCTGCCCCCCCGTGTCCCGGGCCATCGTGCGGACCGCGGCCACGAGGTCCGCCGCGCCCCAGAGGGCATCCCGGCGAACGTCCATCGGGGTCGTTCCCGCGTGGTTGGCCTCGCCGACGAAGACGAACGCCGCGCGCGAGATGCCGACGATCGCCTCGACAGCGGCCAGCGGCACGCCTTGCGACGCCAGCGTCGGGCCCTGCTCGATGTGCAGCTCGAGATACGCGACGAGCGGAGCCGACAGCGGCCGGCGCGGCACGCCCGGGTCGAACGCCCGGAGCTGCTCGGACAGCGGCGTGCCATCCGGATCGCGGAGCGTCTCCGGCGCCGGGGCCCGCCCGACGAACCCGAGCGACCCCAAGCACCCGACCCCGAACGACGTCCCTTCCTCCTCCGCAAACGCGAGCAGCAGGAGCGGGTGCCGGAGGGTCGCGCGCGCGTCGTGCAGGGCCGCCGCTACCTCCACGGCGCCGACGATGCCGAGGGCGCCGTCGAAGACGCCTCCGTTGGGCACGGTGTCGAGGTGCGATCCTGCGGCGATCGACGGGAGGCTCGCGAGGCTCCCCGGTACCACGCCGAACAGGTTCCCCCAGGCATCCAGCCCGACGTCGGCGCCCGCCTCGCGCATCCAGCGCGCAACGAGCCGGATGGCCGCGGCGTGCTCCGCCCGGTAGGACAGCCGGGTCACGCCCCCCTCCGGGGTACGGCCGAGCTGGGACAGCTCGGCGAGGCGGGTCTGGATCCGGTCAGCGTTGATGCGAATCGATGCCACCGGCGGCTCCTCCGTCACGGCCCGCGGAGCAGCGGTCGGGGGCCTGCTGCTCCGACGCGAGAGATCGCCCCCCTGCATCATAGCGGGCGGCGCGCGGCCCGGACAAGGCCGGGGCTCAGCGTGTCCGGGGGTCCCAGACCTCCCGGATCCCGTCGCCGGCGACGTTCACGCAGAACACCGTGATCGCGATCGCGAGGCCGGGCCAGAAGGCCAGCCACGGCGCCTGCGTGAGGTACTGCTGGGCGGCGTTCAGCATCGAGCCCCACGAGGGAGTCGGCGGCTGCGTGCCGAGCCCCAGGAAGCTCAGCGTGGCTTCGGTGATGATCGCCCCGGCGACGTTGAGGGAGCCCTGCACCACGATCGGCGCCACGCTGTTCGGCAGCAGGTGCCGCCAGATGATCCGACGGTCGGCGGCGCCCAGCGCGCGGGCCGCGTCCACGTACTCTCGCTCCCGCTGCGTCAGGACCTCCGCCCGCATCAGGCGCATGAAGACCGGCATGAGCACGACCGCGATCGCGATCATCGCCTTGGCCAGCCCAGGGCCGAGGACCGCCGCGACGGCGAGCGCCAGGACGAGCTGGGGAAAGGAGAGCATCGCGTCCGTCAGCCGCATCAGCCCGTCGTCGAGCGGACCGCGGTAGAACCCGGCCACGAGCCCGAGCGGCACGCCGGCGCCGATCGCGAGCCCCACCGCGATGACGCCGGCCTCCAGCGAGGCCCGCGCGCCAAAGATCACCCGGCTGAGCACGTCCCGCCCGAGCTCGTCGGTCCCCATGAGGTGCCGTGGGCCGGGCGGTTGCAGGTACGCGGTGAAGTCCGTTCGCACCGGCGAGTAGGGCGCGATCCAGGGGGCCAGGACCGCGAGCAGCACGACGAGGCTGAACACGACGAGGCCGGCGAGGGCCAACCGGTTCCGGGCGAGCCGGCGCAGGAGCTGCTCGCCCCGCCGGCCCGCGGACGCGCTGCCCGCGCCGGGCAGCGTCCCGACGGCCAGGCTCACGATCGGCCTCCGGCGAGCTTGATCCGGGGATCGATGAGCGAGTAGACGACGTCCACGAGCAGGTTGATGAGCAGGATGGCGAGCGCGCTCGTCATCACGACGCCCTCGAGCATCGGGTAGTCCCGGGTGTAGATCGCGTTGACCGCGAGCTGGCCCAGGCCGGGAACGGCGAAGATCGTCTCCGTGATCACCGCGCCCCCGAGCAGCGTCCCCATCTGGATCCCCATGACCGTGACCACCGGGATCACGGCGTTGCGCAGGGCGTGCCTGACCAGCACCGCGCGCGCCGCCAGCCCCTTCGCCTGAGCGGTGCGCACGAAGTCGGCCGCCAGCACCTCGACCATGCTGCTGCGCAGCTGCCGCATCACGACCGCGGCGAGCACGACGCCCAGCACGAACGCCGGCATCACGATCGTCCGGAGGTTCCGCCCGAGGTCCTCCGTGGGCGGCGCGAAGCCGGACGCGGGCAGCCACCGCAGATGCACCGCGAACAGGTAGATCAGCATGATCCCGAGCCAGAAGTTGGGGATGCTGAGGCCGACGAGCGCGGTCGCGGAGGCGCCGTAGTCCGCGGCGGTCCGTTGCCGCCATGCGGCGAGCACCCCGGCGGGGATCGCGATGGCCCACGCGATGAGCAGGGCCGCGGCGGTCAGCTCGGCGGTCACCGGCACCTTCTGCAGCAGGGTCGCCAGCACCGGCCGGTTGTCCTTGAACGAGCGGCCGAAGTCGCCGCGCATCATCCCGCCGACCCAGCGGAGGTACTGGATGTACAGCGGCTGGTCCAGGCCGAGCTCGCGCCGCAGGGACGCGAGGGCTTCCGGCGGCGCTTCCTCGCCGAGGAAGAGCCGCGCCGCGTCTCCCGGCACGAGGTTGATGAGCACGAAGATGATCACGCTCACAAAGAACAGCACCGGGATCATCTGGAGCAGACGGCGGGCGAGGAAGCGGGTCATCGACACGCCACGCAGAGAGTGCGCCGGCGCGGCGCGCCGGCCCCGGCGCTGCACCTCACGGGTCTGGTGACCGGGCCGGCAGGGAGGCGGGTCCGCCCTGCGCTTCCTGTCGGGGAACGGACCCGGCCGCGTGGCCGCAGGCCCGAGGGGTCGGGGTCTTCCGTTCGCGTGCTCAAGACCGAGGCCACCGTGCGCTCAGGCGGACCCCCGTGCCCCTCGCCCCCACCGGCACCGAAGTCCTGCGCCACTACGGAGCCAGCCACACCGCCCGGAATCGCATCATGCCGTCGGGCACGTGGACGAAGCCGCGCACTCTCGTCGACACGAGCTTGTACTCTTTCGGGAAGTACAGCCAGACGTACGGCATGTCGTCGGCGAGGATCTTGGTCACCTCGCTGTACGCCCGCCGCCGCTGGCTCATATCCTGGAGGATCCGCGCCGCGTCCAGCAGCTCCTGCACCTTGGGGTTGGTGTAGCCGGCATCGTTGAACGAGCCGATCCCCGACTGGGTCACGAACGGGTAGATGTCGAAGTCGGGATCCGGCCGGCCGCTCCAGCCCAGCAGGGCCGCTTGGTGGCGGAGGTGGTCGGTCTCGTCGAGCATCTGCCCAAACTCGATGATCTGGAGCTTCACCTGGATCCCCGCCTCGGCGGCCATCGACTGCACCGCCTGACCGATCGACTGCTGCTGCTCGCCGGGCAGGGTCAGCAGCGTGAACGAGAACCCGCCGGGGTGGCCCGCGGCCTGGAGCTTCTCCTTGGCAAGCCGGATGTCGCGGGGAGGGATCTTCCACGCCGGGTCGTACGCGGGAGTCCCGTTCGGGAAGAACGAGTAGGCGGGATACGCCGCACCCTGCAGCACGACGTTCGCGATCGCGTTCCGATCGATCGCCGCGCTCAGCGCCTGGCGCAGGAGCTTGTTGTCGAACGGCGGCTTGGTCACGTTGAGCCAGATCCCCTGCCAGGCGAACGCCCCGTGCTCGAGCAGCCGAAAGCGCGCGCCCGGCTGCCTCGCCTCCTGGGCGAGCGTCTTGACCTGCGGCAGGGGGACGACGTTGATGATGTCCACGTCGCCCGACTTCAGGTTGGCGACGCGCGCGTTGTCGTCCGGGAACGGGCGATACACGATCCGGTCGAGGTAGGGCTGCCCCGGCTGCCAGTAGGCGGGGTTCCGCTGCAGCGTGATGTGGTCCTGCGGGATCTTCTCGACGAACGAGAACGGCCCGGTCCCGACCGGGTGCAGCGCGAAGTTCACCCCCTCCTTCTGCGCCGCGGCGGGGGAGACCATCATCCCCGCCCGATCGGTGAGCACGTAGAGGAGCGGGCTGTAGGGCCGCTCCAGCTTGATCTGGACCGTGGATGGATCCACCACCACGACGTCCGTGACCGGCCGGATCTCGCTGCGGCGGGCCGAGGGGAACTTCGGATCCCGCATGCGGTCGAAGTTGTACTTCACGGCCTCCGCGCCAAACGGGGTCCCATCCTGGAACTTGACGCCCTGGCGGAGCTTGAGGGTGACGGTCCGCCCGTCCGGGCTGACCGTCCAGGATGTCGCGAGCATCGGCACGATCGCGAGGTTCTGGTCGGTGTCGACGAGCTTGTCGTAGAGGTTCTGGAACACCTGCCGGTCCACCGCCGCGGTCGAGCGGTGCGGGTCCATGTTGGGCGGATCCGAGTCGAGCCCGGCACGCAGCGTCCCGCCGCGCCTCGCACCCTGCGCCGATGCCGCGCCCAAGACGCCGGCGACCAGCGCGCCGGCCAGCAACAGAGCACCCCACCTGCGCATCGCGTCACCCTCCCGGTCCTGCCAAGCGAGATGGCTCCGACGCCGGAGCAAGCGGGAGTGGGTATTCACGGGATCCCGCAGGAATCCTGCCCCGCGCCGCGGCGCCGGCCGCCGCCCGTTACACGGCTGTGACCGGCCGGGCTAATGAATCGGATGCGCCTTCGTGTAGGCCAGCTTCCCCCCGGCCAACAGGTAGTCGCGCTCCCTGCGGTTCAGCGCTACCTTCACGGCGAACGTGGTGCCCCGGGAGACGTTCCTGACCGTGAGCTGCTCCGCGCCGGCGTCGATCTGCCGGCGCACATCCGGGATCTCGAGGAGATCTCCCTGGCTCACCCGCTCGTGGTCCGCGGGATCGGCGAACGTCATCGGCACGATGCCCCAGTTGATCAGGTTGGCCAGGTGGATGCGCGCAAACGCCTTGGCGATCACCCCCACGACGCCGAGGTACATCGGCGCGATCGCCGCGTGCTCCCGGCTGCTGCCCTGGCCGTAGTTGCTGCCGCCCACGATGAACCCGCCGCCTCGGGCCCGGGCCCGGCGGGCGAACTCGGGGTCGACCCGGTTGAAGACGTACTCGGCCAGCTTGGGGATGTTGGAACGGTACCGGAGGATCTGCGAGCCGGCCGGCATGATATGGTCCGTGCTGATGTCGTCGCCGAGCGCGATCAGGACCTCGCCGCGGAGCGACTCCGCGAGGGGGCCCTTCACGGGGATCGGGACGATGTTCTCGCCGCGGGCCACCTCCAGGCGGGCGGCCTCGGGCTCGGGCGCCGGCGGCACCAGGCTCGGGTTGTCCTGCGGCAGCCGCGACGGCTCCTGCTGCGCCGGAGCAGGGATCCCGAGCTTCCGCGGATCCGTGATCACCCCGGCCACCGCGGAGGCCGCGGCGACCTCGCTCGAGCTGAGGTAGACCTCGTCGTCCTTCTGCCCGCTGCGGCCCTTGAAGTTGCGGTTGATCGCGCGGAGGCTTTTCATCCCCTTGGCCGGCACGTGCCCGACCCCGATGCAGGCCCCGCACGTGGCGGCCTCGACGTTCACGCCCGCCGCGATCATCTCGGTGAGCAGGCCCTCCCGGGCCAGCTCCTCCAGGTCCAGGCGGCTGCTCGGGTGGACGAAGAACGTCACGTCAGGGTGGACCCTGCGGCCCCGGACGATCTCCGCCACGGCTCTGAGGTCCATGTACGAGCCATTGGTGCAGGAGCCGACCATCACCTGGTCGATCTTCACGCCCTCGGCCTGGGCGACCGGGACGACGTTGTCCGGGTTGCTCGGAAGGGCCACCAGCGGCTCGATCGCGCCGAGGTCCACCTCCATCGAATCGTCGTAGCCGGCGTCCGGATCCGCCGACACCTCCCGCCAGTCGCGCTCCCGGCCGATCCGCCGCATGTAGTCTCGCGTGATATCGTCCGAAGGAAACAGCGAGGTCGTCGCGCCCAGCTCGGCGCCCATGTTGCAGATCGTGATCCGCTGCTGCACGTTGAGCGTCCGCACGCCGGGCCCGACGTACTCGAACACCTTCCCGAACCCGCCGCTCGCCCCGAGGCGCCGCAGCATCTCGAGGATGACGTCCTTCGCGGTCGACCACGCCGGGAGCCGGCCGGTCAGATGGACGCGCACGACCGCCGGCATGTGGAGATAGTACGGCCCGCCGCCCATCGCCACCGCGACGTCGAGCCCGCCGGCGCCCATCGCGAACACGCCCATGCCGCCGATGTGGGGGGTGTGGCTATCGGCCCCGAGCGCCGTGTCTCCCGGGCAGGCGAAGTGCTCCTGGTGGATCTGGTGGCCGATGCCGGCGCCGGGCTTGGCCCACCAGATGCCGTACTTGCGCGCCGCCGTGGAGAGGTAGACGTGGTCCTCGGTGTTCTCCTCGCTCACCTGCAGGACGTTGTGATCGCCGTAGACGCAGGCCACTCTGCACCGCACGCGCCCGAGCTGCATCGCCTCGAAGTGCATCATCGCGGCGGTGCCGGTGATGTCCTGGATCAGGATCTCGTCCACTTTGATGCCGATCTCCTCGCCAGGCACCATCCGGCCGTCCACGAGATGCGCCCGCAGGATCTTGCGCGTGATGTTGTCGCCCATCGACTCCCCTCCTCGCCGGCACCGCGGCGACCTGTAGCCCCTCGGCCACGTCTCGCTTCCATTATAGTGAGCAGCTCGAGCACGGGGTGGAGCGCGCGGGCCTCCCGACGCGACCCCTCGCCGCCGCGGCAGGCGAGTGGTCACCGCCCCTGCCGTACCGGAACCGTCGAGCGTTCGCAGCGGCGACGGCAAACCGGAAGGGAGCCCCCGAGCGCCGCCGCCGCGACGGGGCCGCGCCGACGATCTACGCTTCGCGCGCCGCGGCGATGGCCGCGCGGATGTTGCCCTCCGGCGTGTCGATCGGCATGACGCACCCCGTCGTCACGATGTGGCCCCGGCCCCCGGTCTGGGCGATCGCGTCCCGCACCTCCTGCGCCACCGCCTCCGGGGTGCCCTTCGCCAGGGTGTTCCAGGCATCGACGCCGCACGCGAGGCACGTTGCCACCTGCGCGCGCGCCTCCGCGATCGTGGGGGCCGTCTCGCGCGCGTGCCAGTTCAGGATCTGCACGGGGTAGTCGGTGAACAGGTCGAACATCGTATGGACGCCGTGGAGGTGGAGCAGGATGAGGGCGTCCCCGGCGGCCTCCAGCACGCGCAGGTCGTAGGGGCGGCCGAAGTCCTCGTACTCTTCCCGGGTCAGCAGGTCGGTGGTCGCCATCTGCGTGGAGAAGAAGATCCCGTCCGCGCCGGAGGCGAGCGCCGCCCGGATGAACTCTGCGGTGACGTCGGCGATGATCTCGAGCCCCTCGCGGAGGGCCTCCGGCTCCTCGCGCAGGTAGCGGACGGTGGCCTGCTCGCCGGCCAGGGTGCGAGCGACGCTGAGCGGGCTGAAGGTGGTCTCGAGGACGGGCACCTCTCCGCCCACCGCGTCCGCGATCAAGCGCAGGGCGTGGAGCTCCCGCCCGTAGGCCCCGTGGGTCGGATCCAGGCGCCGCAGACGTCCCCAGTCCGCCGCCCTCTTGACCGGCCTGTCGGTGATCGACCGGACCCCTTCGCGGTTCGGCCGGTATCCGGCGCGCAGCCCCCAGTCGTCGCCGTAGTAGCCGCTCGCCGGGGTCACCTTGAGCAGATCGACATCGTACGACCGGTAGAACGCCACGTGGGCCTGCGCGAGCCGGTCCGCCTTCTGGTCGTCTCCCGGGAAGTGCCGCCACAGGGCGACCGGCACGCGATCGGGGCGCTCTCCCCGGACTGCGGCGTCAATGCGCTCCCGATGCGTCATGCTCTCGCTCCTCCCCCCGCAGCAGGCTCGCCACGGCCTGCACACGCGCCGGGTCCCCGTAGATGGCAGACAGCGCGTCGAGCGGAATGTTGCCCCCGCTCAGCACGAGCACCACCGTCTTGCCCCTGAGCTGCTCCCGCAGGCGGAGCGCCGCGGCCGCGCTCGCCGCCCCCGCGCCCTCGGCGGTCTGCCGGACGGAGGTGGCCAGCAACAGGATCGCGCGCCGGATCTCCTCGTCGCTGACGAGCACGATCTCGTCCAGGTGCCGGCGGAGGATCGTGATCGGGAGCGCGAACGGCACCCGCGTGGCGATGCCCTCGGCGAACGTCTCCATCCGGTCCAGGCTGACCATCCGCCCCTCCCGGAGCGTCCGCTCGACCGGGTTGGCGCCCTCCGCCTGCACGCCGATCACCCGGAGGCCGGGGTGCAAGGCCTTGGCGGTGATGCAGTGCCCGCACGCGCCGCTGCCCGCGCCGATCGGCGCGATGATAACGTCCGTCTGCGGCAGGTCCTCCATCACCTCGAGGCTGAGCGTCCCGACGCCGGCGATGAGGAGTGGCTCGTTGGCCGAATGGATGTACCGGTACCCCTCCGCGCGGGCGGTCCGCTCCACCCGCTCCCGGGCCTCGTCGAAGTCCCGGCCCTCGAGCACGACCTCGGCGCCGAGCGCGCGCATCGCGGCGACCTTGAGCGGGTTGCTGCCGCGCGGCGCGCCGATGATCGCGCGCACCCCGAAGATCCTGGCGGCGTACGCGATCGACTGTCCGTGGTTCCCCGTGCTGGCCGTGATGACCCCGCGCCGCCGTTCCTCCGCGGAGAGGCGGCTCACCACGTTGAGGCCGCCGCGGACCTTGAAGGCTCCCGTGGGGAGCGTGTTCTCGCACTTCACGTACACCCGCGCGTCGAGGATCCGGTCGAGCGCGGGGGCGTGGACGAGCGGGGTCCGCGGCAGGTACGGGGCGATGACGCGCCGCGCCGCGTAGACGTCGCGGATCGTGGGCAGCGGCCCGGGCCAGATCTCGGCGGGCTCGACCGATCGGCTCGGCTCAGCCATCGTCACCCAGCTTCGCCGGGATCTCTCCCCTCCTCCTTCAGCCGGGGACGAGGAGCTGCGCCACGATGAGCGCGATCGTGAGGACGACCATCGCGGCCACCGTGACCCAGGCGATGGCGTTGAAGGCCCGCGAGTTCGTGTAGGCGCCCATCAGCCTGCGGCTGTTGACGAGGAGGAGCATGAAGATCAGGATGAACGGCAGCAGGATGCCGTTCGCCACCTGGGAGAGGAACATGATCTGGATGAGCGGGGCGCGCGGCAGCAGCACGAGCACGCAGGCGCCGACGATCAGGGCGATGTAGAGGCCGTAGAAGACCGGGGCCTGCCGCATCGTCCGGTCCACCCCGGCCTCGAACCCGAGCGACTCGCAGACATAGTGCGCGGTGGCGAGCGGCAAGACGGACGCGGAGAACAGGGACGCGTTGATCATTCCCAAGGCGAACAGCGCCGCCGCGTAGCGCCCGGCGAGCGGGCCCAGGGCGAGGGCCGCGTCCCGGGCCGTCTCGACACGGACGTGGTGGGGGAACAGCGTGGCCCCGCACGCCACGATGATGAACCACGCGACGACGTCGGTCGCGAGCGAGCCGATGAGCACGTCCGCGCGCGTGTACCCGTACTCCTTCGTCGTGATCCCCTTCTCCACCACGGAGGACTGCAGGTAGAACTGCATCCACGGCGTGATCGTCGTGCCGACGACCGCCACGAACATCGCGACGTAGTCGGCCCGGAAGCTGAAGCCCGGCACGACGGTCGCGCGCGCCACCGCCCCCCAGTCGGGGCGGGCGAGCGCGCCCGAGACGATGTACGCGATGTAGAACGCGCTCGCGCCGAGGAAGATCCGCTCCACCGATCGGAACGTCCCCTTGACGACCAGGACCCAGACCGCGAGCGCGCCGAGGGGCACGAGCACGTACTTGGGGATCCCGAAGATCTCCCCGCCGGCCGCCAGCCCCGAGAACTCGGCCATCGTGTTGCCGAAGTCGGCCACGAGCAGCGCGAGCATCGCCAGCACCGTCGTGCGCACCCCGTACCGCTCGCGGATCAGGTCGGCCAGGCCTTTGCCGGTGACCGCCCCCATCCGGGCGGCCATCTCCTGCACGACGTACAGGGCGATCGTGGCGGGGATCATCGTCCAGAGCAGGCCGTATCCGAATCTCGCGCCGGCGAGCGAGTAGGTCGTGATCCCTCCGGCGTCGTTGTCCACGCTCTGGGTGACGATCCCGGGCCCCATGATCGCGAGGAACATCACGAAGCGGCTCGCCGCGGCGCTGCGGGTGGCCCGGCGGAGGACCGGGAGGTCGAAGCTCATGCGCCCCGCGAGGCCTCGCGGCTGCTCCGGCGGCGGCTGAGGTCCACCCCGCCCCCAATCTTGCGGGGGCCGTACTTCTCCAGCAGGATGTCGATCAGGTGGTCGACCGTCACGATGCCCGCGAGCCGGCCGCTCTCCTCCACGACCGGCACCGCCAGGAGGTCGTACTTGATGAGCACGCCGGCCACGTCCTCCGCGCTGTCGTCGGGCCGCACGGAGATGACGTCCCGGCGCATTACCTCGGAGATCGGGGCGTCGGGCGGCGAGGTGAGGAGGCTGCGGATCGAGAGCACGCCCACCAGGCGCTCCTGCTCGTCCACGACGTACAGGTAGTAGATCGTTTCGGAGTCCGGCTTGGTCTCCCGCAGCCGCGCGATGACCTGGTCGACGGTCATCGATGCCGGCAGCGCGATGAACTCGGTGGTCATCTTCCCCGCCGCGGTCTCGGGCGCGTACTTGAGGAGCCGGCTGACCTCCTCCGCCTTCTCGTCCTCCATGAGGGAGATCAGCTCCTCGGCGCGCGCTTCCGGCAGCTCGCCGAGGACGTCCGCCGCCTCCTCCGGCGCCATCTCCTCCAGGATGTCAGAAGCCCGCTCGCTCGGCAGCTCCTGGATCACGGCGGTCTGCACGTCCGGTTCGGCCTCCTCGAGCACCTCGGCGGCCCGCTCGTCGCTGAGAGCGGTCATCATCTCGACGCGCTCGTCGCGGTCCAGCTCCTCGAGGAGGTCCGCCAGGTCCGCCGGGTGGATGTCCTTCAGCTTCTCGCGGGAGATGCCGAGCTTGAGCGGCGTCATCGTGCCGCCGAGGACCGCGACCAGGTTCCAGGGGATCACCTTCTCGCGGAGCGGCCGGCCGACGCGCGCGAACACCCCGACCACGAACGGCTCGAGCCCGAGGCGCCGCAACAGGGATCGCGTTCCCACGTCGGCGGCGACGACGCGGACCTCCGTGCCCACCTGGCGCAGCTCCAGATCGTTCACCCGCACGACCTTGATGTCGTCGGTGTCCACCACCTGGTTATCGAGGATATCCTCCCGCAGGAGGATCTCATCCGGCTGCAGCGGCCGCGGGCTCAGCCGCCGGCGCTCCACGCGCAGGCGGATGCCGGAGGGCGCAAGCTCGGCCACCGCTTCCCAGGGGATGATCGCCACCCGGCTGCGGTCGCCCCGCAGCAGGATGCCCGTGATCCGCGGGAAGCGCTCGGTCCCGTGGTAGATGACGAGGTCCGCCACCGTGTCGAACTCCTCCCCGGCGGCGTCGTGCACGGGCTTGCCGATGATCTGGCTCAGATACAGCATGCGCGGCTCTCCATCGCCGCGGGCCCGCTCGGCCGCCTCCGCCCGCCCCCGCTCGCTGCTGCGCTCCATCAGCCCCCCGCCGACCGCTTCATCCGGTACATGTAGGTGCGGAACCCGAGCCGCTCCCAGAAGCGCACCGCGTCGGGGTTGCCGACCGCCACCGTGAGCTCGATGAGCGTCACGCGATGCGCATCGAACCACGCGAGGAGGCGCTCCACGACGCGCCGGCCGATGCCCTGGCGCCGCCGCTCCGGCAGGGTGAAGACGTCCTGGATCCATCCGCGCCGCCGCGCGCGGAACGGAAGGGGCAGGAGCTGGATCCGCCCCAGGGCAAAGGCGACGGCGCGGTCATCGTCGAGTCCCAGCATCACGCACGTATCGGGCCGCTCGATCGTCTCCTGCAGGAACTCCGCGTACTCTCGCGCGGCGCCCCGCTCGACGGCGAGCGCCGGATCCAGATCGCCGTGGAACTCGGCCAGCGCCTCCCAGAGGGGCAGAATGCGCGGGATATCCCTGGTCTTTGCCGGCCGGATCTCGAGGAGCGGTGTCATCGGTGGGCCCCGGCGTGTTATTCCGCCCGCCCGCACGCGCTCCTGCCGCCCGCGCGCCGCGGGCGAAGCGGAGTTGCCCTCCCTCCGTCGAATACGGTACCCCGCTCATGCCCGAGCTTTCCCCCTACATCCTCGCCGCCCTGCGCGCGGCCTGCGAGGCCGGCCGGATCCAGCGCCGCCTCTTCGGCCGCCTCGCACGGGTGGACTACAAGGGCTGGCACGACCCGGTGACCGAGGCGGACCGCGCCTCGGAGGAGGCGATCGTCGAGGTCCTGCGCGGCGCGTTCCCCGACCACGCGTTCCTGGGCGAGGAGGGCGGACGGCGGGGGGAGGCGGCGTACACGTGGCTGATCGACCCGCTCGACGGCACGCACAACTACGCGAGGGCGCTGCCGTGGTTCGCGGTGAGCATCGCGCTCTGCCACAACGGGCGGAGCATCGCCGGCATCGTGCTCAATCCCGTCCTCGGGGAGGTCTACGTGGCCGAACGGGGGAAGGGCGCGCACGCCACGGCCGCGCCGGATCTGTGCGGCGATGCGGCGTGCTGGACCGGCGGCTCACGGTGGCGCCGGCTCGCCGTCTCCGGGGTCGCGCGCCTGGACGACGCCACGCTGTCGACCGGCTTCCCGGCGGATGCCGGCGCCACGGGGGTGAACCTGGATCACTTCGCCAACCTGCTGCGCGCGGCGGCCCGGCTCCGCAACCTGGGATCGGCCGCGCTCAGCCTCGCGGCCGTGGCGCTCGGCCAGATGGAGGGGTACTGGGAGATCGGACCGAGCGCCTGGGACCTCGCCGCGGGCGCCCTGCTCGTCGAGGAAGCGGGCGGGCGCGTGAGCGACCTCCGCGGCCGTCCGTTCGAGGCCCACGGGGGGCAGATCCTGGCGACGAACGGGCGCGTCCACGACCAGGTGATCGCGGTGCTGGCCCGCGGGCACAGCGGCCTGGGACAGCCGGACTAGTCCGCCGCGATGACGTGCACGTCGCGCGGCAGCTCGCTCAGGATGTGCGCGCCATCCCGCCCCACGTAGACGATCTCCTCCAGCCGCACGCCGAACTCCCCGGGGAGATAGACGCCGGGCTCCACCGAGAACACGAACCCTTCCTCGATGGGCAGCGTGTTGAGGTGGGTGACGCTCGGCAGCTCGTGGCCGGAGACGCCGAGCCCGTGCCCGGTCCGGTGGGTGAAGTGCGCGCCGAAGCCCGCCCGCTCGATCACCCCGCGCGCCGCGAGGTCGACGTCCGCGAGCGGTGCGCCCGGCCGGATCGCGGCCAGCGCGGCGCCAAGCGCCGCCTCGACCGTCTGGTGCACTTGCCGGTACCGCGCGGTCGGGACCCCGACAAAGGCCATCCGCGTGAGGTCGGACGCGTATCCGTCGAGGCGGCCGCCGAGGTCGATCGTCACCGCGTCGCCCGCGGCGAGCCGCCGTCCGGTCACTTGATGGTGTGGGAAAGCGCTGTGGGGTCCCGAGGCGACCGAGGTGAAGAGGACCTCCTGCGAGCCGGACCTCCGGAACGACGCGGCGGCCGCGTCCGCGATCTCCTGCTCCGTCGCCCCGATCCGGCAGGCGGCCCAGGCATCGCGCATCGCCTGGTCGGCATGGCGGCTGCTCCGCCGGAGCGCCTCGATCTCGTCCGGAGCCTTGCGCATCCGCAGCGGGGCCAGGATCTCGGACCCGAGCGCCAGGCGCGCGCCCGGGTAGACGCCGGTCAGCACCAACACGAAGTCCGCGCGCATCGTGTCGCCGACGGCGAGCCGGGCGGGCGGGCCCTCCCCGAGCGCGGCGCGCGCGCTCGCGAGGGCGGCGAGCGGGCCCTCGGCGTCCGTGTACGTAAACGAGGGTGAGCGGACGTGCTGCGCCGCCTGCGTGGCGTTGAGGCTGGGGACGACGAACGCGGTGCCGGCCCGCCCGACGAGCAGGTAGCACGGACGCTCGTCGGCGGTGGGGGTGTACCCGAGCAGGTAGCGCATGTCGTCGCCGGGCGAGATCGCGAGCAGGTCGATCCCCTTCTCGACCATGAGCTGCCTGGCCCGCTCGATCCTGGATCCGTAGTCCATCAGGTCGCCTCCCTCGTGCGCGGCTGTCGCCGGCCGTACCCATTCGCCGGGCCGTGCCCGCCTCCCCGCTGGAGGGCGCCGCCGCGGCGGCGGGCGAGCGCGCATTGACACGCGTCGAACGGGCGCGCTAGAGTGAGGGGCATGACGCGCTCCCCGACCCGGGTCCCGCCGCCCGCCCGGGCTCCGGCGGCCGGGCTGCCGGGCGAGACCGCCGCGGCGCGCGCGCGGCGCGCGCGGCAGATCGCCCGCCGGCTCGCGAGGATGTACGCGAATCCGCGGATCCCGCTGCGCCACCGCACCCCGCTCGAGCTGCTCATCGCGACGATCCTCTCCGCTCAGTGCACGGATGCGCGGGTGAACGCGGTCACGCCCGCGCTGTTCCGCCGGTACCGCACGGCGGCCGGCTTCGCCGGCGCGCCGCGCCAGGAGCTCGAGACGATGATCCGCAGCACCGGTTTCTACCGCGCGAAGGCCCGCGCGATCCAGAGCTGCTGCCGGATGCTGCTCGAGCGGCACGGCGGGGAGGTCCCGCGGACGATGGAGGAGCTCACCCGGCTCCCGGGCGTCGGCCGGAAGACCGCGAACGTGGTGCTCAGCCTCTTCGGCGTGCCGGGGATAGTCGTCGACACCCACGTCCGGCGGCTGTCCCGGCGCCTGGCGCTCACCGCCGAGCGGGATCCCGACAAGATCGAGCAGGATCTGATGCGCCTGCTCCCGCGAAACGAGTGGAGCCTGTTCTCGCTGCGGCTGATCTACTTCGGCCGCGAGATCTGCCACGCGCGCAGACCCCGGTGTCCGGCGTGCCCGCTGCGGCCCCTGTGCCCCTCTGCCCGGTACGCGGGCACGCCGCCGTGGATGGGGGCGCGGCGATGAGCGGCCTCCTCGCAGGGAAGACGGCGCTCGTCATGGGCGTCGCGAACCGGTGGAGCATCGCGTGGGCGATCGCGCAGGCGTTCGCGCGCGAGGGCGCCCGGCTGATCTTCACGTTCCAGGGCGAGCGCCAGGAGCGGGACGTGCGCGAGCTGGCCGGCACGCTCGGCAGCCCGCTCGTCCTGCCGTGCGACGTGGCGCGCGACGAGCATCTCGCCTCGCTCGCCGAGGTCATTCGGGAGCAGGCCGGCGGCCTCGACGCCCTCGCGCACAGCATCGCCTTCGCCAACCGGGAGGACCTGAGCGGCGCCTTTGTCGAGACGTCCCGGGCCGGGTTTGCGCTGGCGCTGGACGTGAGCGCCTACTCCCTGGCCGCGGTGACCCGTCACCTCCTGCCCGTGCTCCGGCCCGGCGCGAGCCTCGTGACGCTGACCTACATCGGCTCGACGCGCGTCATGCCCGGCTACAACGTGATGGGCGTCGCCAAGGCGGCGCTCGAGGCGAGCGTCCGGTACCTCGCGAGCGACCTGGGCCCGCGCGGTATCCGGGTCAACGCGATCTCCGCGGGGCCCATCAAGACGGCGTCCGCGCGCGCCGTCCAGGGGTTCAGCCGGATGCTCGAGGTGATGGAGCAGCGCGCGCCGCTGCGCCGGAACACCGATCCGGCCGAGGTGGCCGACGCCGCGGTGTTCCTGTGCAGCGCGCTCGCGCGGGGCATCACGGGCGAGGTGCTGTTCGTCGACGGCGGCTACCACGTCACGGGGTTCTGAGGAGCCGCGCCGGCGGCGAGCGGGTAGGAAACGCAAAGGCGGGCCAGCGGGCAGGCCCGGCAGCCCGGACGGCGGGCGGTGCACACCGTCGCGCCCAGGTCCATGAGCGCCTGGTTGAAGTCGTACGCCCGGCCGCGCGGCAACAGCGCCGCCGCGAGATCCCACAGCGCGCGATCCGCCGGCCGCGCGGCCTCCCCAAGGAAGACGCGCCGCAGCACCCGCCGCACGTTGGTATCCAGGACCGGCTCGTCGCGGCCGAAGGCAAAGCTCAGGACCGCGCCGGCGGTATAGGGCCCGATCCCCTTGAGCGCGAGCAGCTCCTCACGCGTCTGCGGGATCCGGCCCCGGTGCCGGCGGAGCGCCGCGCGGGCGATGTCGCGCAGGCGCAGCGGCCGCGCGTTGTACCCGAGCGGGTACCACGCCTCGCGCACCTCGCGGGCGCCGGCACGGGCCAGCGCCTCGATCGAGGGGTACCGCGTCAACCACTCGCGATACTTGGGAACGACGCGGGCCACCTGGGTCTGCTGCAGCATGATCTCGGACACGAGGACGTGGTACGGATTCCGGGTCCGCCGCCACGGCAGGTCGCGCCGGCTGCGCCGGTACCAGGCGAGGAGGCGGCGTTGAAACGCGCGGCGCCGCCGGGCGGGGACCCGAACCACTAGCCGGGACGCCCTCCGACTCACCGGGGCGGGAGCGGGACGAAGTAGACCGCCGCGCCGGCGGCGGCGGTGTGCGTCCACACCGCGCCCGCGGCGGAGGCCGCGGGGAAGGTATTGCCGCCGTCGGAGGTGAGGCGGACCACCGGGCCCCACCGCCCGGCGTAGCGGCGCAGGTACACCTGGCCGTCGTCCTGATCCCACAGCACGGTGACCTGGCCGGCGGCGCCGAGGGCCACCGAGGGGTGGAGCGCCTGCGACGCGCTGTCCGAGAGGGCCACCGGCCCCTCCCACCGGCCTGCCACCCGCCGCGCGTACTGGATGACCGAGCGCTGTCCGTCGTGGTGCTCCCAGGCGAGCGAGACCTGCCCCCGGGGATCGACCGCGAGATCCGGGTTGAAGTCATCGGCCCTCGTCCGGAAGACGCCCTCCGGCGCGCTCCACGCGCCGGTCCGCTCGGCGTACCGGATCTGGTAGGCCCGCCCGTCGTACTGGTACCAGGCGGCGTACAGCCGGCCCGTCCGGTCCGAGGCGAGCGCCGGGTTGACCGAGTCGGGCACCCCCGGGGAGATGAGGAGCGGAGGCGACCAGGCGCGCCCATCGAACCCGACATAATAGATCTCGTAGATCGACTGGTGGCGCGTCGGCGCCACGACCGCGCCCTCGCGGATGCCGTACCAGACGACCTGGGGATGCCCGGCCCGATCGAGCGCCAGCGAGGGGTAGCCGGCGTAGCCGGGCGACGGCGAGATCCGCTCCTGCGGCCCGGTCCAGCCGCCGGCCCAGACCCGGTGATAGATCTTGCCGACACCGTCGTCGTAGCGCGTCCAGACCACGTGCACGCGGCCCGATCCGTCGAGCGCGAGCGCGGCGAGACGCGAGGGCACCGGTCCGCTGCTGGCCTGCGCGATCCTCGCCCAGTGCGCGCCGCCGTCGCGGGAGATGGAGAGGAAGACCTGGGTGGGGCCCCCGGTGGCGCCGCTGTAGGCCGCCACGAGCCCGGCCGGGGTCTGGATGAGCTTGACCTGGTTGTTGGACGCCGTCGCGTCCTCGGCCGCACCCGCTGCGACGAGGACCGGCGTCGCGCGCACGCCCTGCGCGGCGTCCGCCGGTCCCTCCCACTGCACGAGGAGCACGAGCATCAGCAGCAAGCAGGACCAGGCGGCCGAGGGCACGGGCAAGAGGATTGGCGGGCCGCGCCGGGCATTCCTCCCGGGTCCCGGCCCAGGCGCGCCGGCATCGCGGGCCGTACGCTCGCCGTGCCGTGGTGCGCGCGCGTACAGGCGACAAGGGGTTGGAGAAACGGCGGTGTAATTACAGGGCTGTGCGCCTCGCCGGCGCGGGGCGCGAGGAGAGACGAGGGAGAGGACGTCGACGATGGCGGCGCGGGAGAGCCGGTGATGGGCTGGGTTCAGGGTCGCAGCGCGGTGATCGCCCAGCGCGGCCTCGTCGCAACCGATCATCCGCTGGCATCCGCCGCCGGGCTCCGGGTGCTCCAGGAGGGCGGGAACGCGATCGATGCGGCCGTCTGCACGGCGGCGGTGCTCGGCGTGGTCACGCCGATGATGGCCGGGATCGGCGGCGACACGTTCATCCTCTTCTACCACGCCGCCGCCGGCCGGATCGTCGCGCTCGGCGGCAGCGGGGCCGCCCCCGGTGGCGCCACCCCTGAGTTCTTCGAGGCGCGGGGCTACAGCACGATGCCCCTGCGCGGCATGCTCGCGCCCTCGGTGCCGGGGGCGGTCGATGCGATGGCTACCGCGCTCGCCCGGTGGGGCAGCGGCCGCTTCTCGCTCGCCCGGCTGCTCGAGCCGGCGATCGAGTACGCCGACGCCGGATTCCCGGTCACGGAGAAGGTGGCCGCGTGGATCGCCGAGGGCGCGGCGGTGCTCGCGCGATACCCGTCGTCGGCACGCATCTTCCTGCCCGACGGCCGCCCGCCACAGGTCGGGGAGCTGCTCGTGCAGCGCGACCTGGCGCGCTCGCTGCGCACGATCGCGGAGCAGGGGGCGCGGGCGTTCTACGAGGGCCGCCTGGCCGAGCAGATCGCCGCGTACGCGCGCGCCCAGGGGGGCCTGCTCGATGTGCCGGACCTCGCCGCGCACCGGTCCGAGATCGCCGCTCCGGTGAGCGTCGCGCATCGCGGCCTGGTCGTCCACACGACGCCCCCGCCCTCGCAGGGGTTCGTCCTGCTGGAGATGCTGAACATCCTCGCCGCCGACGACCTGGGAGCGCTCCCCTGGGGATCGCCCGAAGCGGTGCACCTCATGGTCGAGGCGAAGAAGCTGGCGTTCGCGGACCGGCTGGCATACGTCGGCGATCCGCGGTTCGTCCGCAACCCGCTCGACCGCCTGCTCGATCCCGGGTACGGACGCCAGCGGCGCCGCGCCCTCGACCCCGGGCGGGCACAGGAGACGGTGCCGCCGGGGGCGATCCGCGAGCAAGTGGGCGACACGACGGCCTTCGTCGTCGCCGACGCGGCTGGCAACGTCTGTAGCTACATCACGAGCCTCTCCGCGGCGTTCGGCTGCGGCGAGGTCGTGGAGGGAACCGGCATCCTCCTGAACAACCGGGCCGGCCGCGGCTTCTCGCTCGAGCGGGGCCACCCCAACATCATCGCTCCGGGCAAGCGGACGATGCACACGCTGATGGCGTTCCTCGCCACGCGCGACGGCCGACCCGTCTTGGCGTGGGGGACCCGCGGCGGGGACGCCCAGGCGCAGTGGGGGTTGCAGGTGTGGAGCAACATCGTCGACCACGGCATGAACGTCCAGGAAGCCGTCGAGCGGCCCCGGTGGCAGAGCTTCCCCGCCACGGACCCGGCCACGGTCGCGTCGCCCTTTGAGCTGCGCCTGGAAGCCGGGTTCCCGCCCGAGACGTGCGAGGGGCTGCGCCGGCTGGGCCACCGGCTCGTGACGGCGCACCCGCTCCCCGGCGGGGTGCAGATCGTCCAGGTGGACCCGGACCGCGGGACGTACGCCGGCGGCTCCGATCCGCGGGCGGACGGCTGCGCGATCGGCTACTGACGGGATGACCGACGTCCGGCACGAGCGCACGCTCATCCTCATCAAGCCCGACGGAGTCCAGCGGGCCCTCACCGGCGAGATCCTCGCGAGGCTCGAGCGCGTGGGCCTGAAGGTCGTGGCGCTCAAGATGCTGCGGGCCGAGCGGCCGGTTCTCGAGCGCCACTACCCCGCATCCGAGGAGTGGGTGCGCACGATCGGCGGCAAGACGCGCGAGGCGTTCGAAACGTACGGGATGGACGTGCGCGCCGTGATGGGCACCGAGGACCCGCTGGAGATCGGCCGGCGCGTCCGGGGCTGGCTCATCGATTTCATGCAGACCACGCCGATCGTCGCCGCGGTGCTGGAGGGGGTCCACGCTGTGAGCGTCGCGCGAAAGGTGGTCGGCGCGACACTCCCCGTCTTCGCCGCGCCGGGGACGATCCGCGGGGACTTCTCGATCGACGCGCCGACGGTGGCCAACGCGGCGCGCCGTCCGGTGCGGAACCTCATCCACGCGTCGGGCAGCGTCGAGGAGGCGGCCCAGGAGGTCCCGCTGTGGTTCGCTCCGGCCGAGCTCCACGCCTACCGGCGCGCCGACGAGGACGTCATGCTCGGCGACGAGGAACGCCGCGGCCCGCGGCACGCGGGATGATCCCGCAACGCGGGCGTGGGGGAGGCACTATGCGGCATCGGCCGATCGTCCACACCGTGCTGGCGCTCGCGGGAGCCATCCTCGCGGCGCTGCCGCCGCCCGGGCAGGCGGCGACCCAGGTCTTCGTGCCCGCCGGCACGAAGGTCGGCCTGCAGTTCGTGACGCCCGTGGACTCCGGCAAGATCGCGACCGGCGCCAAGGTGCGGTTTCGCGTGCTCCAGAGCGTCCTGGGAGGCCGGCACGTCGTCATCCGCGCGGGGGGGCCGGTGATCGGCATCGTCACCGAGGTGACGAAGCCCGGCATCTTCGGCCGGAGCGCCAGGGTCGTCGTCGGGTCGCTGTCTGTCCTCGCCGTCGACGGCAGGCCGCTCCCGCTCAGGGACATCGTCATCTCCAAGGCCACGGTGAGCAACTCCCGGCTGGGCGCGGCGGGGGCGAGCGTCGCGGGGGCCGTGATCCTGGGCCCCATCGGGCTGCTGGCGGGCGCCTTCGTCAAGGGCAGCTACGTGAGCGTGCCGGCCGGGACGGTCGTGATCGACGTCACGGCCGCCAGCGCCAACGTGAGGGCGCCCTAGCGCATGAGCTCCGGAGTCCGAGGGGGGTGCAGAGGGACAGTGGGCCGCGGGGCGTGCGCTTCACGTCCACCGCCGATTCCCCACGTCGCGAGGCCCGGGTGCCCACCGGCGCCGATGCGGCTCGCTTCAGCCCCAAAGCCGTCTGGCCTCGTCGCGGCACCGTGCACCCAGCGCACATTCGTGGGGCAGGCTAGCGGGGCACGCTCAGCGCGCCGGCCCGGCCACCTCGAGAACGACCGCAAGGGCGAGGCGCGCCGAGGCCTCGAGGAGCGCCGGATCCACGCGGTCCACGGTGTCTCGGGGCGTGTCGTAGTACGGATCGTCCGGCCGGAACAGGAAGACGACCGGGACGCCGACGCGCTCGAAGTTCTCGTGGTCGCTGCCCCGCTCGCGCGTCACGGAGACCGCGATCCCCAGCTCTGCGGCGAGGCGCGCCGCGATGCGGACCAGCGTGTCGCTCCCGCGGGACGTCGCGACCTCGAGCCGCGAGCCCACGCCCTCCATGTCCAGGTTGACCATCCCGCTGATCGGATCCGGGCCGGGATGCGCAACGTAGTAGGCGGACCCGAAGAGCCCCTCCTCCTCCGCCCCGAAGAACACGAACCGCACCGTCTGGCCGAGCGGCACGTGCTTCAACACCTCGGCCAGCTCGAGCGCCACCGCCACACCGGAGGTGTTGTCGTTGGCGCCGGGCGCCTCCTCGACGGTGTCGCGGTGAGCACCGACCACCAGGACGCGGTGGGGATCTCGCGCGCCCGGCTTGGTGCCGATGATGTTCCACGACGTGCGCTGCTCGTTCACCGTCTGGACCTCCAGGTGCGCGGTGACGGTCCCCGCGCGCACCAGCTCGAGGAGCCTCTGCCCTTCCGAGCCCGGGAGGCTCACAACCGGAAACGGCGACGGGCGGCCGAGCGTCCCGCCGAGCGCGCCGGGCTGGTTGTTGTAGATGATCGCCGCGAGCGCGCCCGCCGCCGCGGCGTTGTCGGCCTTCTGACGGAACGTCAGGCCGCCGCGCTCGATCAGCGCCAATTTGCCGCGGGCCCCGGCCCGCTGCAGGTCCTCCGGACGTCCCCGCCCGGCATCGACCACGCCGGCCGTGATGCCGCCCGCGGGCGTGGAGCCGGAGTACATCATCGCGCGGGCGTGGAGCGCGAGCGAGGGGGCCGACGGCACCGCGAGAGTCTGGGCGCGGACGGCGAAGTAGGGAAACGGAAACGCCTGCCGCTCCACCGCGTACCCGTCGCGCGCCAGCTGCGCCGCGACGTACTCGCCGGAGGTGCGGTCCGCCGGCGTCCCGGCGGCGTGGGGTCCGATCTTCTGCGCGAGCTCGATCACGTGCTGGTAGGCGCGCCGGCCTGAGACCTCCGACAGGAGCTGGCGGTCCCATCCCGGCGCGCCGGCGAGGGCGCGGACCGCCGCGGGGCCGCCCGCCCCGGCGATCGGCGCCCGCGCCAGCGACAGCGCAACGCCGAGCGCCGCGATGGCGATGCAGGCCGTTCGGCCAGCCGGTGCGCGTCGCCGGGCCGCGCAGCGGCGCACCCCACCGGAGCGCAGTGTGCGATTCATGGCCCGTCCTCCCGCCTCGACACCGAGGCTTTCCCCGCCGCCCTCAATCTGGTACGGGTCGGCACAGCACGACAGAGGCTCCCCCACGGGTACCGTCGGGTGGGACCCTGCCCTTCGCGAGCCCCCGCATCCCCTGCACCGGCCGCCGGCAGGCGCCCGCGCTCAAGGGGCCGCGAGCGGCCTCGTCGAACCTGTCACCGTGAATCGTCGGATGCTCGCCGGGCTGAGCTTCGGCCACCTCGCGACGGACCTGTCCCAGGGTGCGATTCCGACCTTGCTGCCGTTGTTCAAGGCGAAGTACCACCTCTCCTATACGGATATTGGCTTCGTCGTGCTCATGTCCAACATCAGCTCGTCGGTGATCCAGCCGGCCTTCGGGATCCTGAGCGACAGGCTCAGGCTGCGGTGGCTGATGCCCGCCGGCGCGCTCGTCGCGGGCATCGGCATCGTGCTCGCCGTCCTCGCGCCCCATTACGGGACGATGCTCGCGATGGTCTTCCTCTCCGGCGTCGGCGTCGCCGCGTTCCACCCCGAGGGGTACAAGTTCGCCGGCCTCGCCAGCGGAGAGCGGCGCGCCACGGGCATGTCCTACTTCTCGGTGGGCGGCAACATCGGCTACGGGTTCGGCCCGGCGGCCGCCGGCGTCGCCATCCACGTGGCGGGGAACTACGGGATGGCCTACGTCCTGGCCTTCAGCATCCCGGCCGCGATCCTGCTCTGGCGCGCCGCCGCCCCGTGCGCCGGGCGGGACTCGCCCGCCCCGCCCGCCGGCCCCGCGCCGGCCGGCAGCGCTCGGCCCGCCCGCCGGCCGCGCGCCGGCAAGGCCTCCGCCGCGATCGTGAGCCTCCTCGTCGTGTTCGTGGTGCTGCGCTCCTGGATATCCTCCGGCGTCTCGAGCTTCATCCCGCTCTACTTCACCGGCGTGCGGCACGCGGACCCCCGCATCGGCGGCGCGCTCGTCAGCGTCTTCCTGGGCGCAGGGGCGATCGGCACGCTGCTCGGGGGGCAGGTCGCCGACCGGTGGGGGCACCGGCTCATGCTCATCCTCTCGATGGTGATCCTGCCACCCCTCCTGTTCATGCTGCCGCGGACGTCCGGGATCTGGGTGCTCCTCATCGCGCTCGTCTCCGGCATGGCGGTCGTCAGCACGTTCGCGGTCGCGATGGTGATGGCGCAATCCGTGCTCCCCGACCGGATCGGGCTGATCTCCGGGCTCATCATCGGCTTCGCGGTCGGCATGGGCGGCGTCGGCGTCACCGTGCTGGGCTCGATCGCCGATCGCTGGGGGCTGCTCCGCGCGATGGATGCGACGGCGCTCCTGCCGGCCGCCGCGGTCGGGATCGCGCTGCTGCTGCCTCCGGACTCGCGCCTCCGCGGGCCGGACGACGCGCGGAACCACGGGCCCGCTCAGCAACGTAGGTCTATCAGCGCCGAGATGCAGACGGGAGGCCGCTGATGCGTGTGGGAGGCCAGGCACCGCGGCTCGGGCGACGCCAGCTTCTGCGCCGACTCCTTGTCGGCGGCGCCGGCGTGGGGGCGGGGCTGGCGGCCCTGCGCGGGCTGCGCGGCCGGTCCGAGGGGGCGCCCGCCCTGGCTGCGCCCGCATCACCACCCCCGCTTCCAGGATCTCCGCCCGACCGGCGCACCACGTCGGGCGTCACCGTCCCGGCAGACGATCCCGCGATCACCGCGGGACCGGTCGCGTACCCGGGGGTCATCACGCGCCTGCTAGGCTACCTCTCGACGCCGCAGGGCGGCGAGGTGTATCCGGGGATCCTCGTCCTCCACGATACCCCCGGGCTGACCGAGCACGTCCGCGACCTGACGCGGAGGCTGGCGAAGGCCGGGTACGTGGCCCTCGCGCTCGACCTGCTCTCGCGCGAAGGCGGCACCGCCGCGCTCGGCGATCCGGCGAAGGTCAGCGCCGCGCTCGGTTCCCTCACGGTGCCCCAGTATCTCCAGGACGCGCACTCCTCGGTGCGGTACCTGGAGTCCCAGCCGCTCGCGGCCAAGACGCGGACGGGGCTCCTCGGCCTGGGCTTCGGGGGCACCCTCGCCTGGGCGCTGCTCTCGCAGAACGCCGATCCGCGGGCCGCGGTCGTCTTCGATGGCGGGATCCCGCCATCGAGCGCGCTCGCCCGTCTCAGCGCTGCGGTGCTCGCGATCTTCGCCGAGACAGGCCGGCACGACGCCGCGGAGCTCTCGGAGCTCGATGCGGCGATGAAGAAGGCGGGCGTCCCGTGGCAGTACAAGATCGAGCCGCGGGCGGGGCCGGGGTTCTTCGATGATACCCGGGATCGGTACGTGCCGGCGGCCGCGAAGGACGCGTGGCAGCTCACCCTGAACTGGTTCCACGCGCACCTGGCCGCCTGATCGCCGCACCGTGCGGCGTCGTCCCCCCGCCCCCTGCGCGGGGGACGGGCCCGCCAGCTCAGACCCGACGCGGCAGCACAGTGCAGGGAACCAGGCCGCCCGGTGGCGTCATCGGGCGGCCCGACGTCACAGGACCAGGAGGGAGGGCAATGGACGCGCACAGGGGATCGCCGAGACTCGGGAAGGCCATGCTGCCGGTGCTCCTCGCAGCCGCCACGACGTCGGCGGTGTGGGCGCAGACGAGCGGGCCGGCTGCGTCCGGGCAGGCGGCGCCGCCCGCTCAGCCTCCGCTGATGGCAAAGGCGCCGGCCACCCGGTTCACGCCGCAGGCCAAGTGGTGCAGCAACGTCAAGATCGTCTTCTTCCCCGGAGGGCCGGCCGGGGGCGTCTTCGCCAACAACGTGTACAACGGGGCGCGGCAGGCCGAGCTGGACCTGGGGCCCCGGGTGCAGTACGTGTTCTCGGACTGGGATCCGCAGAAGATGATCGCGCAGTTCAAGGAGGCGGCGGCCACCAAGCCGGACGGCATCGCGGTGATGGGCCATCCCGGCGACGCCGCGTTCGACCCGCTCATCGACGACGCGGAGGCCCGGGGGATCATCGTCACCAGCCAGAACACGCAGCTCCCCAAGGTCGAGCAGAAGTACGCCGCCAAGGGCTTCGGGTACGTCGGCCAGGACCTGTACGGGGCCGGGTCCGCCCTGGGCGCCGAGGCGGTCAAGCGGTCCGGGCTGCGGAAGGGGGCCCGGGCGATGGTGTGGGGCCTGCTCTCGCAGCCCACGCGCGGTCTGCGCACCAAGGGGGTCATCGATGCGCTGAAGAAGGCCGGCCTGACCGTGGACTACCTGGAGATCGACGCGGCGACGAATGCGGACCCCGCGGCGGGCACGCCGACGTTCACGGGCTACGTGTCCTCGCATCCGGACGTCAAGCTGGTGGTGACCGACCACGGCGGGCTCACCGCCACGCTGGAGACCTACCTCAAGGCGGCCGGGAAGAAGCCGGGCCAGATCTACGCGGCCGGCTTCGACCTGTCGCCCGCGACGGAGACCGGCATCCGGGGCGGCTGGATCAACCTCGTCATCGACCAGCAGCCGTGGCTGCAGGGCTACCTGCCCATCCTGCAGATCTGCCTGACGAAGATCTACGGGTTCTCAGGGCTGCACGTCGATACGGGCGGCGGGTTCGCGGATAAGAGCAACATCAACTTCCTCGCGCCGCTCGCCGAGAAGGAGATCCGGTAGAGGGCACGCCGGGCGCCTGCGGGCCGGGACCCGGTCCCGTGAGGCGGCCGCGCGCGCGCCGGGAGCGACGACGATGGCCAGCGGCGACCTGCTGGCGATGTCCCGCGTCTCCAAGACGTTCGGCGAGGTGCGGGCGCTTCAGGATATCGAGTTCCGCGTCGGGCAGAACGAGATCGTCGGGCTGCTCGGGGATAACGGCGCGGGGAAATCCACGCTGATCAAGATCATCACCGGCTACCACCGTCCTGATCCGGGGGCCGAGATCCTGTTCAGGGGCCGGCGGATCGAAAACCTCACCGTGGCCGAAGCGCGGCGCCTTGGGATCGAGACCGTGTACCAGGAGAAGGCGCTCGCCGACAGGCAGACGCTGTGGCGGAACATCTTCATGGGGCGCGAGATCACGACCGTCCTGGGCGCCCTCGACATCCCGCGCATGCGCGAGGAGACGCGGCGGTTGATGGTCGACCAGATGGGGTTCACGTCGGCGGCCGTCACCCCGGACACCCTGGTGCGCACGCTGTCCGGCGGGGAACGGCAGGGGGTCGCCATCGTGCGCGCCCTCTACTTCCAGGCCGAGCTCATCATCCTGGACGAGCCCACGATGGGCCTGTCCGTCTCGGAGACCCAGAAGACGCTGGACTTCGTCCGCGGCATCAAGCAGGCCGGGAAGTCGTGCATCTTCATCGACCACAACATCTTCCACGTCTATCCCGTGGTCGATCGCATCGTCGTCCTGGACCGCGGCCGGATCGCGGGGGAGTTCCTCCGGGACCGTATCACGCTGGATGAGCTGACCCACCGGCTGCAGCAGGTGGCCCAGACCGGCACGCTCTCCGGGTCATGGGCGGCCACGAGCTGAGCCGGTCCGCGCAGGAGCAGGGCATGATCTCGCGTGTCGAAGCGCAGGTGCCCCCCGCGGGCGCGTGGGCCGCCGTGGCCCGGTACGGCCGCCGGCACGCCGCGCAGATCGGCACCGTCGCGGTCGGGCTGGTCGTCTGGCTCATCTTCGTCGTCGGCGCGCCCGGAACGTTCCTCTCGTACAACATCTACCAGGCGTTCATGTCGACGACGCCGTTCTTTGCGATCATGGCCCTGCCGCTGACGATGGTCGTGATCGCGGGCGAGATCGACCTGTCGTTCCCGTCGGTGATGGCGCTCGGGACCGCGGCGTTCTCCTTTGCGCTCGTGTACACGAACAGCCTGGCCCTCGCGTCCGTGGCCTGCGGGCTCGCCGGGATCCTGGCCGGGTTGGTCAACGGCGGCATCGTGGCGGGGCTGGGGATCCCGTCCCTCGTGGCGACGATCGGGACGCAGTTCTTCTGGCGCGGGGTGGTGCTGTCGCCACCGGCGGCAACGGCGTCTCGCTGGTGCCGGCCCGGGGGACCGCCTTCTACAGCGCGATGGTCGGACGCCTGGCAGGCGCGATCCCGGCGCAGATGCTCTGGACCGTGTTCGTCGCCCTCCTCGTCGCCTTTCTTCTGAACCGTCACCGCTTCGGTGCGCACGTCTACCTCATCGGCGACAACATCGAGAGCGCCCGGCTGATGGGCATCAACGTCCGGCAGCGCAAGATGCTGCTGTTCGTGCTCATGGGGCTCGGCGCCGCGTTCGCCGGGCTGCTGGCCAGCCTGGAGGTCACCTACTTCTGGCCGACGCTCGGAGACGGATACCTGCTGACCACGATTGCCTCCGTGTTCCTCGGCGGCACGTCCGTGTTCGGCGGAACGGGGACGGTGCTGGGCACGTTCGTGGCGTGCTTCATCATCGGCGCGATCAACGCGGGCATCGTGGCCATCGGCCTGACCGGGTTCTGGACCCAGCTCATCTACGGGTTGATCGTCGTGATCTCGGTCACCCTGCAGACCGTGCTGAGCCGGCGGCTCACCTGAGAGGCCCGAGGACCGACCTTCGGCGCCGTCAAATACTGAGGCGCGAGGCAGCGAGGAGGCTCCCGTGAAGATCTCGGACGTCACCGTCTACACGATGGGGTCGGCGTGGCGGAACTTCGTCTTCGCCCGGCTGCGCACCGATGACGGGCTGGAAGGCGTCGGCGAGGCACGGCCGGTCAACCGGGAGGAGGCGGTCGCCGCCTACCTGGAGGCGATCGCGCACCGGTACGTTGTCGGCAGCGACCCGTTCGACATCGAGGACCTCGTCCTCCGCATCGTCCGCGACGACTACGAGGTGCCCGGCGCGACAGAGATGACGGCGCTCGCGATCGTGGAGATCGCGTGCTGGGACATCGTGGGCAAAGCGCTCGGCCAGCCGGTCTACCGGCTGCTCGGCGGCGCGTGCCGCGAGCGCATCAAAGCCTACGCGAACGGCTGGTACACCGGCGAGCGGACCCCCGAAGCGTTCGCCGCCTCAGCCCGGCGCGTCGTGGCCCGGGGCTACCGCGCGCTGAAGCTCGACCCGTTCGGGGCGGGGGCCGGGGAGCTCGAGCGCGAGGAGCACCGGCGGTCCCTCTCCCTCGTCGAGGCGGTGCGCGACGCGGTCGGCCCGGACGTCGAGATCTTCGTCGAGATGCACGGCCGCTTCACCGCGGCGCAGGCGGCGGCGCTGGCCCGGGAGCTCGAGCGCTACGCTCCGGGGTGGATCGAGGAGCCGGTCCCGCCGGATCAGCCCGCCGCCCTCGCGCAGGTGGCGGCCCGGACCGCGGTCCCGATCGCCACCGGCGAACGGCTGCACACCCGGGCGGCGTTCCGCGACCTGTTCGCGCTGGGGGGCGTCGATATCGTCCAGCCGGACATCACGCACTGCGGGGGCCTGCTCGAGACGAAGAAGATCGCCGCGATGGCAGAAGCGCACGGCCTGCTCGTGGCGCCCCACAACGTGGGCGCGTCCGTGAGCACGGCCGCCGCCCTGCACCTTGCGGCCTGCACGCCCAACCTGAAGATCCAGGAGTACTTCAACGACTTCGCCGAGGCACACGTGCGGGAGTGTGCCTCCGGACTGCCGGACGTCGTCGACGGGTACTTCCCGCTGCCGCCGGGGCCCGGCCTCGGGGTGACACTGCGCGAAGAGGTCGTCCGCGAGCACCCGGCCCGCCGGCAGCACTTCAACTTGTTCACCGAGGACTGGCACCGGCGCCAGGCGAGAGCGGTGCCATGACGGCGACCACCTCCGAGGCGGCGCGGGCGCTTGCGACGATCCTGCGCGCCCGCGCCGTCCCGATCATCCGGACCCGGTCGGCCGAGTGGGCGCTGGAGATCGCCGAGATCCTGGCGTCCGCCGGCCTCGGAGTGATCGAGGTCACGTTCACGGTCCCGGGGGCGGACGCGGTGATCGCGCAGTTGCGGCGGCGATTCCCCGCGACGTTGATCGGCGCCGGCACGGTGACGGACGCGGCGACCGCCGAGCGCGCCGTCGCGGCAGGGGCGCAGTTCCTCCTCAGCCCGGCGCTCTCCCCGGGGATGGTCGCGGTCGCCCGCGCGCACGGCGTGCTCGCGGTCCCGGGCGCGTACACCCCCACCGAGCTCGTCACCGCGCTCGGGGACGGCGCGGAGCTCGTCAAGATCTTCCCTGCCGACGTCGGCGGGCCCTCATACATCCGGGCCCTCCTCGCTCCCCTTCCCCACGCGCGGCTCCTGCCGACGGGCGGGGTGCGCCCGGAGGGCGCCGGCGAGTGGCTGGCGGCCGGCGCGGCGGCGGTGGGGATCGGGTCGGCGCTCGTCGGCCCCGCCGACCGGCCGGTGGACGCGGCGGCCCTGCGCGCGCGGATCGGCACGCTCCTGCGCGCGCTCGCACCTCATGCGTGACGCCGAGAGGGCGCGATGGCGACGGTCGTCGGCATCGGTGAGACGCTGATCCGCCTCGCGCCGGGCGGCGGCGAGACCCTCGAGTCGGCGTCGTCCTATACGATCCACGTCGGCGGGGCGGAATCCAACGTGTGCGCCAATCTGGCGCGGCTCGGCGTGGCCACCGCCTGGATCTCGCGGCTGCCGCGCAACCCGCTCGGGCGCCGCGTCGCCGGCGTGGTCCGCGGATGCGGCGTCGACACGGGCGGCGTGCTGTGGGCGGCCGACGGCCGCGTCGGCCTGATGTTCGTCGAGCCGGGCGCGGCGCCGCGCCCGGGCGGGGTCCTCTACTACCGCCGGGATTCCGCGTTTGCGGAGATCGATCCGGACGCGGTCGAGTGGCAGCGCCTGGACGGCGCCCGCGTCGTGCACCTCACCGGGATCACGCCCGGGCTCGGAGCCGGGCCGCGCCGCCTCGTCGAGCGCGCCATCGCGGAGGCCCGGCGGCGGGACGCCCGCGTCTCGTTCGACGTCAACTACCGGTCGACGCTCTGGCCTCCGGAGGCGGCGCGGGAGGCGATCGAGCCCCTGGTCCGCGGCCTCGACATCGTTATCGTGAACGACCGCGACGCCCGGACGGTCTTCGGCGCGGACGGCGATCCGGCGGACGTCGCCGCCTCGCTGCGCGCGCGGTTTCGCTGCGGCGTGCTCGTGCTGACGCTCGGCGAGCACGGCGCCTTCGCGCTCGGCGAGACGGGCGGCCTCCGCCAGCCCGCGTACGCCGTCGAGATCGTGGACCGCATCGGACGGGGGGACGCGTTCGCGGCGGGATTCCTGTACGGGTATCTCGAGTGGGGGATCGCGGAGGGCCTGCGCTACGGGACGGCGCTCGCCGCCCTCAAGCAGACGTACCCCGGGGATGTGTGCCACGCCACCCTGGAGGAGGTCGAGGCCGTGCTGCGCGGGTCCTCCGGGGGCTTTCACCGCTGAGCGGCGTGCAGGCCGCGGCGAGCACCCGGGGCGCCGTTCGGACGCGGGTGCCCGGAGGCTTTCACCGCGGGACGAGGCCGGCCGACGGTGCAAACGCGCGCGGCGCGAAGTGGAAGTTGCTGTAGAACACCTCCATCGAGGCGTCGAACCGCGGCGTGTACAGATACTGGTACGAGAGCACCCACGCCTCGGAGACCTGCATGTACTTCTGCTCGGTGTCGATCGTGCCCCACGCGTACTCGACCGTGCCCTCGGGCACGAGTCCCCGGTCGTAGTCCACCCAGCCGATCCAGCCGCGGGGGTTGGTCTTGGGCTCCCGCGCGCGCGCCCGGACCAGGTAGTACGGGTGCCCGTCCACGAGCTTCTCCCCGAGGACCTCGAAGTCGTACCGCGAGATCATCCGCTCGACGGGCTCCCGGCTCTCGAAGAGGCGGCCGAGGACGTACTTGTCGATCGCCCAGCACGCCAGGCCCTCGGTCCGCTGACCGACCGTCAGGGTGAGCTCGTGGCCGTGCTCCACGCGGACCGTGCCCTTGAAGACGCAGTCCGGCGGCGCGGAGACCGGCTTCCTGAAGCGGAACTTGAACAGCACGTCCGCCGAGATGATGTCCGGGGTGTTGCGGTTGACGCCGAGGATGCGGTGGATCACCTCGTCGCCCGTCGGGAGCGGCGCGGCGGTCGCGAGCTGCACGGCCATCGCGACCGCGGTAGCGGCCATCAGGGAGGCGCGGGGCTTCGTGGGGCTCACGCTGGACGCACCGGATCTCGTCTGGTGTGCTATAGTTATATCCCCCGGGCGGTGCGCGATCAATCGCGCCGCCTGCGCCTGCGCGCGGCCCGCCACAGGAGGGGAGGGTCCGCGGCGTCGAATGCTGAAGGGTCCCGGGATTCCTCCGAATCGGGAGGCCACCGATCGCGTGCAACCCCGTCCCATAGATGTGCCCGCGGCGCGGATCTACCGGATCCTCGCCGTGGCGACCGCCCTGGCCGCCTACCTGCTCGTGCTCCTCGGCGGCCTGGTCCGCATCAGCGGCGCCGGGCTCGCGTGCCCCGACTGGCCGCTGTGCCACGGACGCGCGATCCCGCCGCTCGAAGGCCGTGTCCTGATCGAATACGCGCACCGGCTCGTGGCGGCCGCCGTGAGCGCGCTCGTAGTCGCGACCGCGCTGGCGGCCTTCCGCGTCCGGCGCGCCTCGCCGGCAGCACGCGGCGTCGCGCTCCTCGTCCTCGCGCTCGTGGCCGTGCAGATCGTGCTGGGAGGCATGACCGTCAGGCTGCGGCTCACCCCGGCGCTCGTGGCCACGCACCTGGGGGTCGCGATGTTGTTCCTGGCCGGGCTCCTGGTGCAGGCGGTGGTAGCCCTGCGCGCCTCCGCGGCGCCGCCGGCCGCCCCGGCCTTCCGGCGCCTCGCGCTCCTCGCGGCCGCGGCGACCTACGTGATGATCCTGATCGGCGGGTACGTCGGCTCGAGCGCCGCGGCGCTCGCCTGCCCCGACCTCCCGATGTGCCGGGGCTCCGTGCTGCTCCCACCCGACTGGCCCGCGCACCTCCACATGCTGCACCGCGGGTGGGCCCTCGTGGTCGGCCTGCTCGTCGTGGCGACGGCCGCGGGCGCCTCCCGCACCGGCCTCCGCGCGGTGACGGGGACCGCGCATCTCGCGGCGGCCCTCGTCCTCGCGCAGATCGCGCTCGGCGCACTCAACGTCGCGAGCCGGCTCGCGCCGCTCGTCCAGGGCGCACACCTCGGGGTCGCGGCTGCCCTCTTCGCGGCGCTCGTGGTGCTGAACGCGCTCGCCACCCCACTCGGCGCTCCCGCGGATATCCGACGCCGCGCCGGCGCACGGCGTGACGCGCTCCCGACGATCGCCGGCGGGTCCGTGGACGATCCCGCCGACGCGCTGCCGTGGGGCGGCGCCCACGCCGCCGCGCTACGAAGCGTCCTCGCCACGGCCCGGGACTACCTGGCCCTGATGAAGCCGCGCATCATCGTGCTGCTGCTCATCACGACGTTCACCACGATGATCGTCGCAGCGCCGCATCACCTCGCGCTCGGGACGCTGCTGCTCACCCTGCTCGGAGGCACGCTCGCGGCCGGCTCGGCCAACGCCTTCAACATGTACGTGGACCGGGACATCGACGCGGTGATGCGGCGGACGTGCCTCCGCCCGGTTCCGTCCGGGCGCCTCCGCCCGGCGCAGGCGCTCGCGTTCGGCGCGGCGACCGGGCTGCTCTCGATCGTCGTCATGGCGTGGGGCGTCAACCTCACAGCCGCCGCGCTGTCCACGGCCGGCATCCTCTTCTACGTCGGGGTGTACACGCTCTGGCTCAAGCGCACGACCCCGCAGAACATCGTGATCGGCGGCGCCGCCGGAGCGATCCCGCCGCTCGTCGGCTGGGCCGCCGCCACCGGGCAGATCGGGCTCCCCGCGGTGGTGCTCTTTGCGATCGTGTTCCTGTGGACGCCCCCCCACTTCTGGGCGCTCGCGCTGGGAAAGGCGGACGACTATCGCGCGGCCGGCGTGCCGATGCTGCCGGTGGTGCGTGGCGACGGCGAGACGCGGTGGCAGATCTTCGTGTACTCGCTCGTGCTGTCTGCGGCCACGCTGTTGCTATACGTGCCGCTGCACGCGCTCGGCGCCGTGTACCTGCTGGCGGCGGCCCTCCTGGATGCCGCCTTCATCGCGCTGGCGTGGGCCGTGCTGAACCGGCGCCGCCGCGCCGAGATGGCGCTGTTCGGATACTCGATCGTGTACCTTGCCCTGCTCTTCGCCGCGATGGTGGTGGACCGGCTCGTCGCCTGACCGGCGACCGCATCGACCGCAGCCGCTCGACCATCCACCGATTGGCCGGCCACCGGATCGCACGGCCGAGGGCCAGCAGGTGGGTGTGCGCCCTGGCGAGCACGCGCGGATCGCGAGGCAGCAGCGCCTCCAGCTTCTCGCTCACCGCATCGGGGGTGTCGGCCTCCCCCGCGAGCCCCAGCGCCCGCGCCGCCCGCAGGATGTTGGTGTCCACCGGCAGGATCGGGCGGCGGAAGACCGCGAGCAGCACGATCGCCGCGGTCTTCCGTCCCACGCCGGGGAGCGCGGTCAGCTCCTCGAGCGCGCGCCGGAGCGGGAGCCGGCGCAGGAACTCCAACGACCCGTCCCACTTCTCGATGATCGACCGCGCGATCGCGATGATCCGCCGCGCCTTCATCGAATGAAGGTTGACGTTGCCGATCAGCGCGTCCACGTCCTCGACCTTCGCGCGCGCGAACTGCTGCGGCGTCTGGAACCGCGTCCAGAGCCGCTCGATCGCGAGATCCTCGATCCGGATCGTCGTCTGGTGGCTCAAGACGATCTGGATCAGCAGCTTGAACGGTCCCTTCTCCCTCAGCCGCTCGAACCGCTGCGCGAGCCATGTGGTCTCCCCGGGCAAGAGGCGGGCGACTTCATCCAGGGTGCGTTCGAGGCGGGTCGCGCCCCGCCGGGCGGCCCGGCGGGGCGCCGCGCTGCGGCGGGACGTGCGTCGGGCGCCGCCCGGGCTCGTCGCGGAGGCAGGCGATGGGCGAGCCCGGGCGCGCGCCTCCCAGGAGCCCACGGGAGGCCGCCAGGTTAGAGGCTCGTCAGCCGTCGGCTGATCTCTCGCGCGCCGTTTGCTGCGCTCTCATACGAGGTGAGCGGCGTGATCTCCCACTCAAGGAGGCCCCAGAAGGGGAGCCCCATCAGGAGGCCGTTGAGTTCCTCGTTGGACGCAGCATCGACAATCATACAGTGGCCGCGTCGCCCTGCGAAGGCCGCGCCGTGGATTCGGCCCTCGCGCTCCCACTGTGCGAGCATCTCCAGGCTCGGCACGATGATCCTGTCAAGCATCTGCGGGACCTGCTGAGGCTGCATGACGGGTCCGGCACCACCAGCCTTCCCGATCACAAGGTAGCGCAACGCGAACACCCCCTTGGAGTGGGAATCGCAACGGGCCTTCGAGGACCACACGAGGCACCCTCAGTGACGGTTTCCCCCGATTGCACTGCCGCCTCTTCGTCCCCCCGTGGGGAGCAGCTTCATGCCGCCGAGCGTACCCGGACTCGCCACCCCGGAGCTTCTCGTTCAACCGGTTCCCGAGCCAGAACCCAAGCTGCGCGGCCTCTCCACCGACCGCGAAGTAGCCCGCTGGGCCGACGTCGGCCCGGAGGCCCGCCCGGGCGCGCAGGACCTCATCGGGTACGGTGTCGACGAAGCTCGCTCGGGCACGGTATCCGGATCGGCGAGGAGTGAAGCGCACGCGCCACGCGGATGCAGGACGTTCCGGAAACGAGGTACAGGGGAATCCGGCCGCGCTGAAAGCCTTGTCTGGCTCCTCGGGCAGGATTCGAACCTGCAACCCTCCGGTTAACAGCCGGATGCTCTACCGTTGAGCTACCGAGGAACGCCTCCCTGATTCTAGGGAGTCGCCCGATCGGGTGTCAATACGACGACCCGCGCCCGGGACGCCGACCGCCCCCACGCGCGCCGGCGCCCTTCGTGGCGCGTCCGCGCGCCTTGACAGCCCAGCGCACAGGCGGGGATAATGAATCCGTTTCGGACAGGAGGCTCGCCATGCACGCTCCCGCGCAGCCGCGCGTCACCCATCGCGGCGCGATCGTCCTGTTCATGGCAATCTTCATCGTCATGATGGGGTTCGGCATCGTCCTCCCCGTCCTGCAGTTCTACGCCCGAACGGTCGGGGCGACGCCCTTCCAGATCGGGCTGCTGGCTACCAGCTACGCCTTCATGCAGTTCCTCTTCGCGCCCCTGTGGGGCGCCGCAAGCGACCGCGTCGGGCGCAAGCCCGTGTTCTCCGTGGGCCTCCTCGGCTACGCGATCTCCTTCGTCCTCTTCGGCCTCTCGCACCAGGTGTGGGAGCTGTTCCTCGCCCGGATCCTGGGAGGCATTCTCAGCGCCGCGACGCTGCCGACCGCGATGGCCTACATCGGCGACACCACCTCGGAGGAGCGCCGGGGCGGTGGCATGGGGATGATGGGGGCCGCGATGGGGCTCGGCTTCACGATCGGGCCAGGCGTGGGCGGGGTCCTGGGCCGCCACAGCCTCGCTCTGCCGTTCTTCGTGGGCGCGGCGCTGGCGCTCGCGACCCTGGCGTTGAGCTGGGGCGCCCTCCCGGAGCCGGAGCGGCGGCGCGGCTCGTCGGCGGCTCAGCCGTCGCGGACCGACGCGATCCGCCTGGCCCTGGGCGGGCCGCTGGCCTTCTATTACCTTGCGACGCTCGCCGGCGCGTTCGCGCTCGCCGGGCTCGAGGCGACGTACGCGCTCTTCGCCCAGGACCGGCTCCGCCTGAGCAGCGCCGCGGGCGCCGGAGCGATCGGCGTGGTCTTTGTCGTCGTCGGGCTCGTGCAGGCGGCGATCCTCGGCGGGCTCGTCGGGCGACTCATCAACCGGTGGGGCGAGGAGCGGCTGGTGCGGGGCGGCCTGGTGCTCGCGGCGGCGGGCTACCTGCTGATTGTGCTGACGCACAGCGTCGCCACCCTCGCGATCTACGCGGCGATCGCCGGCGCAGGGCACTCGCTGATGCGGCCCAGCGTGGCCTCGCTCATCTCCAAGCGCACCACGAGCGGCCAGGGCCTGTCGATCGGGATCATGGACTCGTTCGACAGCCTGGGCCGCATCCTGGGCCCCGCCTGGAGCGGATGGATCTACCACCTCGGCATCGGGTTGCCGTACGTGACGGCCGCCATCGCCCTGCTGCTCACCGCCGCCGCGTCGGTCGCCGCGGTAGGCCGGGGCGCGGAGGTCGCGCCGAGCCCGCGGCCTTCCGGCGAGTAGGGACCGTCGGCGCGGCCCGCCGATGAACCTCACCCCGTCGAACACCGCCTTCCTGGTCCTCATGGAGCGGATCGTCGTGTCGCTGGCGATCGGCATGATGATCGGCATGGAGCGCGAGTGGGCGCACAAAGAAGTGGGTGTGCGGACCTTTGCGTTCGTCGCGCTCGCCTTCACGCTGGCCTGGACCATCTCGGCCGTGGCGAGCTACATCCTGCTGGCCGCCCTCATCCCGCTCATCACCCTGATGAACTGGCGCAGCTTCGCCCGGGACGGCTCGCTCGAGATGACCACCTCGGTCGCCCTGCTGGCCACGGCGTTGCTCGGGATCCTGGTCGGGCAGGGCTTGTTCCTCGTCGCGGCGGCGTGCGGCGTCGTGATCACCGTGCTCCTCGCCTGGAAGGCGGAGGTGGTCAGGTTCGCCGGCGAGGTCACGATCGACGAAATCCGCGCGGCGCTGCTGCTCGGCGTGATCGCCCTCGTCGTGTACCCGCTCCTCCCGCGGGGACCGGTGGATCCCTGGCACCTCATCGATCTGCGGTCGGCGTGGACGGTCGTCCTGGTCATCTCGGCGATCGCGTTCGTGAACTACGTCCTCCTGCGGCTGTACGGCAGCCGCGGCATCCGCTGGACGGGGCTCCTGGGCGGCCTCGTCAACAGCACGGCCACGGTGGCGGAGCTGGCCAGCCGGGCGCGGGCCGACCCCGGCCGCCTCTCGGTGTTCGCCCTCATCGGCATGCTGACCGCCAACACCGCGATGCTGCTCCGCAATGGCCTGGTGCTCGGCCTGTTCAACAGCACCGCGCTGTCCTACGGCTGGATGTCCGTGGGCCTCATGTTGATCGTCAGCGCGGCCATCACGTACCAGCTCCGCGGTGTGGACGCGGAGACGGTCCCCCTCCGCATGCAGTCGCCCATCTCCGTTCGCCACGCGCTCACCTTCGGCGGGCTGTTCCTCCTCATCACGCTCGCCGCGGAGCTGGCGAACCGCACGTTCGGCCAGCCGGGCTTCCTGCTGGTCGCGGCGGTCGGCGGGCTGGTCAGCAGCGCCTCGACGTCGGCCGCCGCCGGCATCCTGGCGGCCAAGGGGACGCTCAGCCCCGTGCTGGCGGGCTACGGCGTCGTGGTGACGTCGATGGCGAGCGTCCTCTTCCACGTCCCGATGGCGAAGATGTTCGGCCTGGACCGCCGCGTGACAATGCGGCTGGCGATGCTCTCGGCGGCGATCCTGGCGGCGGGCGTGGTCGGGCTGGTGGCGGAAACCCTCCTCGACGGGCACCTGTAGGGCCGCGCTACGCCGCGGAGCACGCGACCCCGGCCGGCGCCAGGAGGGGAGGTCCGAAGGCGCCAGAGAACTGTTCTGCCATCATGAGCAGCCCGGCGGCACCGTGACCCAACGAGAGCTGATCGGCCGGACGGCCACGGTCCTCGCGATGCTCGCGTTCGCGTGGTGGATCGCGTGGTTCGTCCGGCAGACGCTCGACGTTCTCATCCTGATGCTCGTCTCGGCGATCCTGGCGGCGGGCCTCGCCCCGCTCGTCGGCCTTCTCGAGCGCTGGCGGCTCCCGACGGGCACGCGGCTCTCCCGCGGCGTGTCGATCTTCATCCTCTATGTGCTCCTGTTCGCCGCGGTCGCCGGCATCCTCTCCGCGATCATCGTGCCGGCGGTGGGCGAGGCGACCGGGTTCGTCCAGCACCTCCCCGATCTCATCGCACAGGTGCGGGGATGGCTGATGGACCTCCACGAGCGCCTGCCGTGGGTGCCCGACCTGACCGGCATGCTGGACCGGCTCCCGAGCCAGATCGCCGGCCTATCGAGGTACGGCCCCCGGGCGGCCGAGACCGCGTTTCGGTTCTTCGGGGGCCTCGCGGACGTCGTCGCGGTCCTCGTGTTCGCGTTCTACATGCTGCTCGAGGGCGCGCAGATCAAGACGGCGTTTCTCGCGCTCTTTCCCGCAGCCCAGCGCCCGCGGGTGAGCCGCGTGCTGGAGCGGATCGGGGTGAAGTTCGGCGGCTGGCTGCGGGCCCAGCTCCTCCTCTCGTTCTCGGTGGCCGCCATCGTCTCCATCGGCCTGCTCGCCCTCGGGATGCCATTCCCGTTTCTCCTCGGCATCGTGGCCGGGTTGGGCGAGCTCATCCCGATGGTCGGCCCCTCCCTCGGCGCCGCGCTGGCGATCCTCGTCGCGCTCGCCCAGCCGTTCTGGCGCCTCGTGGCGGTCGTGATCTTCTACGTCGCCGTGATGAACTTCGAGCCGCACATCCTCGTGCCCCGGATCATGTTCCGGGTGGTGGGGATGTCCCCGCTGCTGACCCTCTTCGCCCTGCTCGTCGGGATCAAGCTCCTCGGCATCCTCGGCGGCCTGCTGGCCGTCCCGGTGGCGGCGGCGCTCCAGGTGATCGCGGCCGAGGTCGCGCGGGAGATCCAGCCGGCCGAGGTGGCGCTTCCGCCCCCGGAGCAGGAAGAGGTGGCGACGGGGCCGCGCCGGCCCGGCGGCCGGGGCGCCTGAAGGGTTTGGCCTCCGCGGCTGGCAATTGTTCGGGGGCGCACGCGGTCCATGGCGACCATCCTGGAGACACACGGCCTGTCGATGGAGTTCCGGGGCTTCCGGGCCCTGGACGGGGTGGACCTGCGCGTCGAGGGCGGCACGGTCCACGCCATCATCGGCCCCAACGGCGCCGGCAAGACCACGCTGTTCAACCTGCTGAGCGGCCTGCTACGGCCGACGCGCGGCCGCATGCTGTTCGAGGGCCGGGACGTGACCGGCCTGCCGCCGCACGAGATCGCGCGCCGCGGGATCGCGCGCTCGTTTCAGATCACGAGCGTGTTCCCCCACCTCACCGTCCTCGACAACGTGCGCCTGGCGCTCGGCGCCCGGACGCGGCTCGGCTACGCGTTCTGGCTGCCCGAGCGGGTCCTGGCGCGGTTCGATGAGGAGGCGTCGGCGATCCTGGCCTCGGTCGGCCTCGCGGACCAGCGGCACCGCCCGGCGAGCGCCCTGGCCTACGGGCAGAAGCGGGTGCTCGAGATCGGCCTGGCGCTGGCGCTGCATCCGACGCTGCTGCTCCTGGACGAGCCCACCGCCGGGTTGAGCCTCGAGGAGATCGCGCGCGTCGTCGATCCGATCCGGCGCGTGGCGCGGGAGCGCACGGTGGTGCTCGTCGAGCACAACATGGGCGTGGTGGCCGCGCTCTCGCAGCGGATCACGGTGCTGCAGCGCGGCCGGGTGCTGGCCGAGGGCACGTACGAGGAGCTGCGCGCGCACCCGGCGGTGATCGAGGCCTATCTCGGAGGGGCGGCGTGAGGCTTGTGGTCGACGACCTCCAGGCCTGGTACGGGGAGAGCCAGGCGCTCCGCGGCGTCACGCTCGAAGTCCGCGACGGGGAAGTCGTGACCCTGGTGGGGCGCAACGGCGCGGGCAAGACCACGACGCTGCGGTGCATCATGGGGATCCACCGGCAGAAGCGGGGCCGCATCAGCCTCGATGGCACCGACCTCGCGCGGCTCCCGCCGCAGCGAATCGCCCGGCTCGGCGTCGGCTACGTGCAGGACGACCGCGGGATCTACAGCACGCTCTCGGTGCTCGAAAACTTGACGCTGCCGGCCATCGCGGGCGGCGACGCGTGGAGCCTGGACAGGATCTTCGCGGTCTTTCCGGTGCTCCGCGAGCGCGCCCGCCATCCCGGCACCCGGCTGTCCGGCGGCGAGCAGCAGATGCTTGCGATCGCGCGGGTCCTCCGGATGGGCGCCCGGCTCCTGCTGATGGACGAGCCGACGGAGGGACTGGCTCCCCTGCTGGTGCGCCGCGTCGGCGAGATCATCCGGGAGATCAAATCCCACGGCCTGACGGTCCTGCTCGTGGAGCAGAACCTCCGGTTCGCGACGACGGTGGCCGACCGCCACTACCTGATCGTGAACGGCAGGACCATCGAAGATCTGTCCAACCAGGCGGTGGCCGAGCGCGAGCGGGAGCTGCTCGAGTACCTCGGCGTGTAGGGACGGAGAACCGGCCGGCGCGGCTCTCCGTTCTCAGCGGTGTGGCGAAGACATGGCCGGGCGACACGAGCCGGCAGCGGGAGGAGGGAGACGGGATGGCACGGGGCACGACGGCGGAGTCGCGCACGGGGATCACCCGGCGCCGGTTCCTGACGGCGGCCGGGGCGGGCGTCGCGGGGGCGGCGCTGGCCCCGCTGGCCTCACCCTGGCCCAGGGTCAGCCGCGCCCAGGGCGCCGTGCGGCTCACGCACGGCAAGCTCGTGATCGGGATCATCAACGACCAGTCCGGTGTCTACGCCGATCTGGCGGGCCTCAAGGCGGTCGAGGCGGTCAAGATGGCCGTCGAGGACTTCCAGAAGAAGTACGGCCAGAACGCCGTGGGGGGCCCGATCGAGGTGATCTCCGCGGATCACCAGAACAAGCCGGACCTCGGGAGCGCGAAGGCCCAGGAGTTCTACGACCGCGACGGCGCGTCGATGATCGTCGGGGTGGACACCTCGTCCGTCGGCCTCGCCGTCGCCAACGTCGCCGCGCAGAAGCGCAAGATCCACATCAACGTGGGCGCGGCCACCTCGGCCCTCACCAACGACAACTGCAACAAGTACACGTTCCACTACGCGTACGATACGGTGATGCTGGCCAACGGCACCGCGACCGAAGTCACGCGGAAGATCGGCAAGAACTGGTACATCGTCTATCCCAACTACGCGTTCGGCCAGGACATGAACCGGTCGTTCACCCGGGCGATCCAGAAGGCCGGCGGCAAGGTGCTGCTCGCCGACGCCACGCCCTTCCCCAACGATGACTTCTCCACGTACCTGATCAAGGCCCGCGGGATGCGGCCGCTGCTCAACATCGTGGGCACGATGCACGCCGGCCAGGACCTCGTGAACTTCGTCAAGCAGTACAACGAGTTCGGCCTGCGCAAGCAGGGCCTCAACCTCGCGATCGGCCTGCTGTTCCTCAGCGACATTCACTCGCTCGGGGTCCAGGCGTACCAGGGCACCCTGTACACGACCGCGTGGGAGTGGAGCATGGACCGGCAGGCACGCGAGTGGGCGGACCGGTTCCTGGCACGCACGAAGGTCCGCCCGACGTTCGTCATGGCCGGCGACTACTCCGCGACGTGGCAGTACCTGGAGGCGGTCCGCCGCGCGGGCACCGACGACTCGGAGAAGGTGGTGGCCGCGCTCGAGGGCTACCGATTCAGCGATTTCTTCATCCGGAACGGCGGGATCCGCAAGCAGGACCACCTCGTGGTCCACGACGCCTACCTCGCGCGGGTCAAGGCGCCGAACGAGGTCAAGGAGCCGTGGGATTACGTGGAGATCGTGAGCAAGATCCCCGCGCGCGAGGCGTTCCTGCCCTTGAGCCAGAGCACCTGCAAGATGGGCGCGTGAGCCTCGTGCGCGATCTCCGACGCCTGAGGCGGGGTGCAGCGAGACGGATCGGCCGCGGGGGTGCCGCCTCCGACCGAGGAACGGCGCCCCACCCCAACGAATCGCGGGAGCACGGCGATTCGCTGGGGGCCCCGGGAGGGCGTGGAGCGCAGGCCGGCCGCGGCCCCTCGTCGAAAGTGCACGACGCCCTACGAGCGGCCACCCGGGCGTAGGGGCTGCGGGGCGCCCGGCGGTCGGGCCCCTCGCCCCTGCGCCGGTGCGGCCCGGCGCGCATCGGGCTCGCGATGGAGAACGTCCTCCTGCAAGCATTCAACGGGCTGATCAACGGGGCGTTCTACGCCCTCCTCAGCCTGGGCCTTGCCGTCATCTTCGGGATGCTGCGGGTCCTCAACTTCATGCACGGCGCCCTCTACATGCTCGGTGCGTTCGGCGCCTACCTGCTGACGGCCGAGCTCGGGCTCTCCTTCTGGTGGGCGCTCGTCGTCTCGCCGCTGGCGGTCGCGGCGGTCGGCTTCCTGCTGGAGCGCGTCTTCCTGCGATGGCTGTACGACCTGGATCCCCTGTACAACCTGCTGCTCACCTTCGGGCTGGCGCTGGCCATCCAGGACGGCATGCGGCTCCGCTTCGGCATGCAGGGCGTGCCGTACAGCGCGCCGCCGCAGCTCCAGGGCGCGCTTCAGATCGGCGTGATGTTCTTCCCGACCTACCGCCTGTTCGTCCTGGCGTTCTCGGTCCTCGTCTGCCTGGGCACGTGGTGGGTGATCGAACGCACCCGCGTGGGCATGGTGATCCGCGCGGCGACCGAGAAGCCGATGCTGACCCGCGCCCTGGGGATCGACGTGGACCGCTGGATCCCGCCGGTGTTCGCGTTCGGGGTTGCGCTCGCCGGCCTCGCCGGCGTCCTCGCTGCGCCGATGCGCAACGTCTCACCGTTGATGGGCGCGGATCTGATCATCACCACATTCGCCATCGTCGTGATCGGGGGCATGGGCTCGATCCTCGGGTCGGTGGTCACCGGATTCATCGTCGGCGTCGCCGCCGCGCTCGGCGCTGTGTACTACCCGCCGATCGCCAACACGCTCGTGTTCATCCTGATGGCGCTCGTCCTGCTGCTGCGGCCGCAGGGACTGTTCGGCAGCGCGGAGGCGGGATGAGGTCCCGCGCCGCGGGCTGGGGCCTGCTGCTGGCGGTGGGCCTGGCGCTGCCGTGGCTGATCTACCCCGTCCTGGCCGTCGACATCCTCGCGTGGGGCCTGTTCGCGGCCGCGTTCGACATCCTCCTCGGGTGCACGGGGCTTCTGTCGTTCGGGCACGCGGCGTTCTTCGGCACCGGGGCCTACGCGGCGGCGGTCGTCGCGCTGCGCCTGGGCGTGGCGTTCCCGTGGGACGCGGTCGCGGGGGCGGTGGCCGCCGCGCTCCTGGCGCTGCCGCTCATGGCCCTGAGCATCCGGCGGACAGGAATCTCGTTCGCGATGATCACGCTCGCGTTTGCGCAGATGGTGTTCTACGTCGCAAACGCCTGGCGCAGCCTCACCGGAGGGGAGAACGGGATCACCGGCGTGCCCCGCGGGGAGGTGCTCGGCTGGAGCCTCTCCCCGGCGGTCGCCTACTACTACGCGGCGTTCCCGCTCGTGGCGCTCGGGCTGCTGCTGTGCTGGCGCATCGTGCGCTCACCGTTCGGCCGCGTGCTCCTGGCGATCCGCGAAAACGAGGTGCGGACCCAGAGCCTCGGCTACCCGGTCAGCCGGTACAAGCTCATCGCCACCGTGCTCTCGTGCGCGCTGTCGGGCCTCGCCGGGGGCGTCTGGGTGCTGAACCACGGGTTCGTCGCACTGGACGCGGTGCACTGGACGACCTCGGGCACGGTCGTGGTGATGGTGCTGCTCGGGGGGATGGCCACGCGGCTCGGGCCGCTCGTCGGGGCGGCGCTCGTGATGCTCCTGCGCGACTTCCTCTCGCGGTGGACCGATGCGTGGGGCATCGCGACCGGGACGATCTTCATCGCGGTGATCCTGGTGTTCCGCCAGGGCATCGTGGGCACCCTCGAGGGCCTCGTGGCGGGACGGGGCGGGCCGGCCGCGGCTCCGGCGGCCCCGCCCGTGGAAGAGGCCGCGTCCGGCCTCCGCTAGCGGTGCGCGGCCGCGCGCTAGGAAAGCCGGCGCGCGGCTGCGAATCACAGGGTGTTGCGGTCGCGTCCGAGGAGGCAGAGATGCCCAGAGATCCCGAGCAGGCGGTCCGGCAGGCCGTGTCCGCGTCCCGGTTGATGGAGTACACGCGCGAGATCTCCCGGTGGGTGCGCATGTCGGGGAGCGAGGATGAGGCACGCGCGTTCGACTATCTGGAGGCGACCCTCCGCGGGTTCGGACTCGACGTCCACCGCTACACGCACGACGCCCTGATCTCGTGGCCCGGGCCCGCCTCGCTCGAGGTCCTGGGCGCACCCTCCCGGCAGGTGGAGTGCATTACCCACTCGTTCGCCGCGCCCACGCCGCCCGGCGGGCTCGAAGCGGAGGTGGTGGACACGGGCGGCGAGCACCGGCCTGCGGAGGTCCGCGGCCGGATCGTGCTCGTCGACGGCCTCGCGACCCCGGTCCAGGCCCGGGCGGCCGAGGACGCGGGCGCCATCGGCGTGATCTTCGTCAACCCGCCGGAGCTGCACGAGATGATCATCTCGACGGTGTGGGGCGCCCCCACGCCGGAGACGGTCCGTCAGCTGCCGCAGATCGTCGCCGTCTCGGTCCGCGAGCCGGACGGAGCCGTGCTGCGGGCGCGCGCCCGCGAGGGGGCGCTGCGCGTCCGGGTGCGGGCCGAGGTCGACACCCGGTGGCGCCAGACGCCGCTGCTCGTCGCGGACATTCGCGGCCGGGAGGAGCCGGACCGGTACGTGCTGTTCAGCGGCCACGTGGACTCGTGGCACTACGGGGCGATGGACAACGGCAGCGCCAACGCCGTGATGGTGGAGATGGCGCGGATCATGAGCCGCCGCCAGCGGCGGCTCCGGCGCGGGATCCGGCTCGCGTTCTGGTCCGGCCACTCGCACGGGCGCTACTCCGGCTCCACGTGGTACGCCGACACGCATTGGGACGACCTCTACCGCCACGCGGTCCTGCACCTCAACGTCGACTCGGCCGGCGCCAAGGGCGCGACGGTGCTGAGCGAGGCCCAGACGATGGCGGAGACGTGGGGCTCCGCGGCGCGCTGCATCAAGGACGTGTCCGGCCAGGACCTCGTTCGGCGGCGGATCGGCAGGATGGGGGACCAGTCGTTCTGGGGCATCGGGCTGCCCTCGATGTTCGTCGACGTCTCGGCCCAGCCGGCCGGCGAGTCGCCCGCCGGCGCGGCGATCGCGTCCCTCAGCGGCGGCGCATCCAAGAGCGGCGGGCTCGGCTGGTGGTGGCACACGACCGAGGACACGCTCGACAAGATCGACCGCGCGCATCTCCACCGGGACGCGCAGGTGTACGCGCTCGTGCTGTGGCGCTGGTGCACCGCGCCGGTTCTGCCCCTCGATTACGCGGCGACGGCCGCAGAGCTGCGGGAGGTGCTGCGGGACATCGAGCGCGCCGCCGGCGACGCGCTCGACCTGCGACCGGCGCTGGCGGCGGTCGAACGCCTCGCCGCGGCCGCCGCGCGCCTCAACGCCGCGGCCGCCAGCGTGCGCGCAGCCGGGACGCGTGGCCGGGGAACGCGGAGGCAGCGCGCGGCGGCCGCGGCGATCAACGATGCCCTGATCCGGGCCGGCCGGGCCCTGATCCCGATCAACTACACGGCCTCGGGTCCGTTCGACCACGACCGCGCCGTGCCGGTCCCCCCGATCCCCGTGCTCCAGCCCGCGGCGCGCCTCCGCACGATGGCCCCGGAGACGATGGAATACCGCGTCCTGCAGACGCGCCTTGTGCGCGAGCGGAACAAGGTGACGCACGCGATCGACACCGCGACCGAGGCGATGGAGCGCGCCCTCCAGGCGGTCGAGGGGAAGGCGTAGGCGTACGCCGCCGCGGGCCCTCAGGAGAGGGCATCGACATCGTGCGGCATCCCCTCGCGCACGCCGGCGTCCGTGACGCGCATGAACCGCGCGTTGCGGCGCAGCTCGGCGAGCGTCGTCGCTCCGCAGTAGCTCATGCCGGACCGCAGACCGCCGACGAGCTGCGTCAGGACCGACGAGAGCCTGCCGCGGTAGGGGACGAGGGCCTCGATCCCCTCCGGCACGATCTCCGAGAGCAGCTCGTCCTCCTGCGGCATGTCGCGGCGTTCCGCCGAGGTCCAGAGACTGGCCATCCCGCGGTACACCTTGTACTGCCGGCCGTTCCGGGTGACGAACGCGCCCGGGCTCTCTTCGGTGCCGGCCAGGAGGTTGCCCAGCATGGCGGTCTGCGCGCCCGCCGCGAGAGCCTTCACGAGGTCCCCGGAGCCGCGGATGCCGCCGTCGGCGATGACGGGGATATCCGAGGCGGCCGCGGCCTCGGCGCAGGTGAGGATCGCCGTGAGCTGGGGGACGCCCGCACCGGTCACGACCCGCGTCGTGCACGTCGAGCCGGGGCCGACGCCGACCTTCACGCCGTCGACGCCGCAGGCGATCAGGTCCCGCGTGCCCTCGGGGGTGGCGACGTTGCCGGCGATCAGCGGCACGTCGCCGCACCGCGCGCGCACGGCCTCGACCGTCGCCACCGCCAGGTCCGAGTGGCCGTGGGCGACGTCGATGACGAGCACGTCTACCTCCGCTTCCACCAGCGCCTGCGCGCGCTCGAGGTAGTCGCCCCGCACGCCGATCGCCGCGCCGACACGCAGCCGCCCCTTCTCGTCCTTGGTCGCCTGCGGGTAGCGCAGGCGGCTCTGGATGTCGCGGCTCGTCACGAGGCCCCGGAGGCGCCCCTCCGCGTCCACGAGCGGCAGCTTCTCGATCCGGTGGCGGTGCAGGATCTGCTTGGCCTCCTCGACCGGCGTGCCGACAGGCGCCGTGATGAGGCGCTCCCGCGGCGTCATGACCGTGACGATCGGCCGGTCGAGCTCGGTCTCGAACAGCACGTCGCGCGCGGTCACGATACCGAGGAGGCGCCGGTCCCGGTCGAGCACCAGGATGCCGGCCGAGCCGTGCTCCTCCATGAACGCGGCCGCCTGACGGACGGTGGCCTCCGGCCCGACCGTGTACGGCTTGTCGATGACCACGCTCTCCGCCCGTTTGACCCGCTGCACCTCCGCGACGTGGGTCGCGATCGGCACGAATCGGTGGATGATCCCGATCCCTCCTTCGCGAGCCATCGCGATCGCCATGCGCGACTCCGTGACGCTATCCATGCTGGCGCTCACGATAGGAATGGCGAGGTCGATCCCCCGGCACAGGCGTGTCCGCGTGTCCACCTGCCGGCGCGTGGCCACGCCTGACCGCTGCGGCACCAGCAGCACATCGTCGAAGGTCAGTCCCAGTTCGAACGGCTCCGACACCCACACACCCTCCCGCAACACGTCCGGACGCCCCGATCCCGTAGCCAGCTTAGCAAGATCCGGGCGGCCCCGTAAACACCCCGCGCGGGGCGCGTGCCCGCCCGCGCCGCGCCATCGCGCCGGACGGTCTCCCCGCCGCACGCCTCCGCGGAGGAGGGGACGAAGGCGGGGCCGCGCGGGCCCGGCCCACGGGCGGAGACGGGGTGCTATGATGAGGCCGTGAGTCCCCGCCTCTACGTGCCCCAGACGCAGGCGGGCGACCCGACCGGCGGCCGGCGGCTAGACCCCTTCGCCGCGCTCCGCCACAGGAACTTTCGTCTGTTCTTCGTCGGGCAGCTCGTCTCGCTCATCGGGACCTGGATGCAGCGCATCGCCCAGGCGTGGCTCGTGCTGCAGCTCACCGGCTCGCCGTTTCTGCTGGGCGTCGTCGGCGCGCTCCAGTGGACGCCCGTGCTGCTCTTCTCCATGATCGGCGGCGTGACGGCGGATCGTGTGAGCAAGCGCGGGCTCCTCGTGGTCACCCAGACGCTGCAGATGCTCCAGGCGCTCGCGCTGGGCACCCTCGTGCTCACCGGCGCGATCCGCTACGGCCACGTCATCGCGCTCGCCACGGCGCTCGGGGTCACCTCGGCGTTCGACATCCCCACCCGGCAGGCGTTCATCTTCGAGATGGTGGAGGGCGCCGACACGATGAACGCGGTGGCTCTCAACTCCACGATCTTCAACGCGGCCCGGCTGTTCGGCCCGGCAGTCGCGGGCGCCGCCATCGGCACGCTGGGGATGGCGTGGGCGTTCCTGGCGAACGGCATCAGCTTTGTCCCGGTGATCGTCGCCCTCCTGATGATGCGTGTGCGGCGGGGCGACATGGTGGAGGTGCGCGCCGGCCTCGTGGCCCACCTCTACGAGGGGGTCGCGTACCTGCGCCAGACCCCGGTGGCCCTCCAGGTCGTCGCGCTGGTGGCCGCCCAGAGCGTCTTCGTGCTGAACTTCAACATCCTCGTGCCCGTGTTCGCCAAGGACGTCCTGCACCAGGAGGCCGCGGGCTTCGGCTTCCTCATGTCCGCCCAGGGCGCCGGCGCCGTGCTGGGCGCGCTGATCGTGGCGTCGCTCAGCCACCTCGGCCCCCGGCCGGTGTTCCTGTTCGGCGGCGCCGGGATGCTGGCGGTGACGGAGCTGATCCTCGCAGGGATCCGGCAGTTTTCGCCGGCGGCGGCCGTGCTCGGCCTGGCCGGCACCAGCCTCGTGATGTTCACGGCGACCGCCAACACCACGCTGCAGGTCGCGTCTCCCGACCACCTGCGGGGGCGGATGATGTCGATGTACGCGATCGTCATGGGCGGGATGACCCCGGCGGGTGCGCTCGTCTCCGGGACGCTCGCGCAGCTCTGGGGCGCCCCCCGCGCTCTCGCCGTGGGAGGGGCGATCGGCATCGTGGCGACGGCGGCGGTGCTCCGGTGGCGGCTCGCGACGCGCCCGGCCGCAGCCGCGCCGGGGCCGCCGCGCCTTCCGGGAAGCAGCGTGGCTCGCGCGGGCGCCGACGGAGGCGCCGACGAGGCGGGGGCCCGGTAGGGGCTGGCCGGGAGCGGGCCCTCAGCGGTACTTGTGCGACACCACCCGCGGCTGGAGGAAGTTGAGCAGGTAGTCCGGCCCGCCGGCCTTGCTGTCGGTGCCGGACATGTTGAACCCGCCGAACGGGTGCGAACCCACGAGCGCGCCCGTGCACTTCCGGTTCAGGTACAGGTTGCCGCACATGAACTCGCGCCGGGCGCGGGCCAGCTTGACGGGATCGAGCGAGTACACCGAACCGGTCAGCCCGAACGCGGTGCTGTTGGCGATCCGCAGCGCATCGTCGAAGTCACGGGCCGGGATCGCGGCCACGACGGGGCCGAAGATCTCTTCTTGCGCGATCCGGGCGTCCGGGGGCACGTCCACGAACACGGTGGGCGCGATGTAGTACCCGCCCTCCCGGGCTCGGCCGCCGCCGGCCGCGAGGCGTCCCTCGCGCCGGCCCACCTCCACGTACTCCAGCACCTTCCTCTCGGCCGCCGCGTTGATGACCGGCCCCGCCGGGAAGTTCTCCGGCGCCGGGCCCACCTCGAGGCGGCGCGCCCTCTCCGCGATCATCTCGACGACCTCGCCGTACGCGCGCGGGGTCGCCACGACGCGCGAGCCGGCGGAGCACTTCTGCCCCTGGTACCCATAGCCCGACGCGATGATGCCCGCGACCGCCTCGTCGAGCGGTGCCTCGTCGTCGACGATCACCGCGTTCTTCCCGCCCATCTCCGCGATGACCCGCTTGAGCCAGATCTGCCCCGGCGGTGTGCGGGCCGCGAGCTCGAAGAGGTGCGTCCCGACCTCCCGCGAGCCCGTGAACGCGATCATCCGCACCTTGGGGTGCGTCGCCAGCGCCTCGCCGACGACCGCGCCGGAGCCCGTAATGACGTTCAGGACACCCGGCGGCAGACCGGCGTCGGTGAGCGCTTCCGCGATCAGGTACGTGGTCGCGGCGGAGTCGCTCGCCGGTTTCACCACGACCGTGTTGCCGCTGACGATCGCCGCGAGCGCCATGCCCGCCGGGATCGCGAGCGGAAAGTTCCACGGCGAGATCACGGCCACGACGCCGAGCGGGATGTACTGGTACTCGCTCATCTCTCCCGGGGCCGGCGGGAGCGGGCGGGCCGGCGCGTAGCGCAGGATCTCCCGGGCGTAGTACTCGGCGAAGTCGATCGCCTCGGCCACGTCCGCGTCGGCCTCGGCCCAGTTCTTGCCGACCTCGTAGCACATCCACGCCGCGGCGTGCAGACGCCGGCGCCGGAGAGCGTGCGCGGCCCGCAGAAAGAGCGCCGCGCGCTCCTCGGCCGGCACCCACCGCCACGACTCGAACGCGCGCAGGGCGGCCTCCACCGCCGCGTCGACCTCGCGCGGGCCCGCCTGGTGGAGCACCGCGACGACCTGGTCGGCGCGGGAGGGGTTCATCGACCGGAACGTCTGCTCCGTCCGCACGGCCCGGCCGCCGATCAGCAGGGGGAACTCGCGACCCAGCTCGGCCTCGACGGACCGCAGCGCCTGCTCCATCTCCTGCCGGACCGTCCCGGACGTGAAGTCGCTGAGCGGCTCATTGTGAAACTCGGCGGGCCTCATCATCGCACTCACTCCCCTCGGTTGCAGGACCGGGCGGCCGCGCCCCGGCGCGCCGCGTCCCCGCCCGGGCCGGACCCCGCGGTCAGACCCGCGCCGCGAGCGGTTCGAGCGCCTGCGCGAGGCGGTCGAGCCCTTGCTCGATGCGCGCCATCGACGTCGCGTACGAGAGCCGGAGAAATCCCGGCGCCTCGAAGGCCTCGCCGGGCACGAGCGCGACGTGCGCCTGCTCCAGCAGGTACTCGGCCAGCGCCGCAGACGTCGTCGGGCCGCCGGGCCGCGCGAGCACGCCGCGCACGTCGGGAAACGCGTAGAACGCGCCCCGGGGCATGGCGCACGCGACGCCGGACAGGCTGTTGAGCCGCTCGACGACGTACCGCCGGCGCCGGTCGTACTCGGCCACCATCTCGCCGAGCTCCACGCGCTCGGCCAGCGCGGACAGGGCGGCCTTCTGCGCGATCGAGTTGGGGTTGCCGCTCAGGTGGCCCTGCAGCGCGGCGATGCCGTCCGCGAGCGGCCGCGGCGCCGCCACGTAGCCGAGGCGCCACCCCGTCATCGCGTAGGTCTTGGACATCGAGTTCAGCAGCACGATGCGATCGCGCGCCTCCGGCCACGCCCCGGGCAGGCAGACGTGCCGCGCGCCGTCGTACACCATGCTCTCGTAGATCTCGTCGCTCAACAGGTAGACACCGTGCCGCTGCGAGACCTCCACCAGCGCGGCGAGCGTCTCGCGCGTGTACACCGTGCCGGTGGGGTTGTGCGGGGAGTTGACGATGATCGCGCGCGTCCGCGGCCCGAGCAGCGGGACGATCCGGTCCGTCCGCGGCTGCCACCCGTCACCGCCGTCGGTGGGGACCGCGACGGGCCGGGCGCCCGCCAGCCGCACCTGCTCGATGTACGAGACCCACGCCGGGACCGGCACGAGCACCTCGTCCCCGGCTTCGCAGAGCGCCCGGAGGGCGAAGTACAGGGCGGGCTTGCCGCCGGCCGTGATCACGATCTCGTCGGGGGCGTAGTCGGCGCCGTAGTCCCGCCGCAGGCGTTCGGCGACGGCCTGCCTCAGCTCGGGGATGCCGGCGGGGCTCGTGTACTTGGTGAAGCCTTCCCGGATCGCCCGGATCGCCGCTTGCTTGATGGCCTCCGGCGTGTCGAAGTCGGGCTCCCCGGCGGCGAAGCTCACGACGTCGACGCCCTGCCGCCGGAGCGCACGGGCGCGGTCGTCCATGCCGATCGTCATCGACGGCGTCATATGGCGTACGGCCTGGGACAGGTGCATCGCGCTTCCCTCCTGGGGCCGGCCGCCGGCGATCCCCCGGAGCCGCGCCAGCGTGGTATTCGCTGCCGCCGGGAGGACTCCCCGCCGCCGTCCGGCGGGCGCGGCGCGCGCCGGGCGCTCACCGGCGCAGGGCGGCGGCCGATGCGGGGTCCGGGATCGCGCCGGGGCGGCTACCGGCCGGGCCAGCTCCGACCCCGCTCCACCGCGCACGTGAGCTTGAGCAGCGCCATCCGGACGTACATCCCGGCCTCGGTCTGGTCGAAGATCACGACGCGCGGGTCCGCGTCCACGGCGGTCGGCAGCTCAGAATGCGGGCCCTCCACGCGAGGCAGCGGGTGCATCACGATCGCGTGCGCGGGGAGCGCCTCGAGGACCGCGGGCGTGACCGAGAAGGCATTGCGCACCCGCTCGTAGTCCTCGGTCACCTCGAACCGCTCCTTCTGGATGCGCGTCACGTAGAGCACGTCCGCGCCGCGCACGCCCGCGGTCAGGTCGTCGGTCTGCACGAACGGCACCCTGTGCCGGCGCAGGTAGGCCAGCAGGTCGTCTTTCATCTGGACCGCCGGCGGCGCGATCAACCGGAACGAGACGCCCGGGTACTTGCTCAGCAGATAGCAGAGCGAGCGCGCGGTGCGGCCGAAGAGGAGGTCTCCGGCGACCGCCACGGTGACCCCCTCCAGCGCGCCCCGGTGGCGCCAGATCGTGTACGCATCGAGCAGCGCCTGCGTCGGGTGCTGGCCGGGGCCGTCCCCGGCGTTGAACACCGGGACTGGACGTCCCGTGCGCGCGTCCTGCGCGGCATCGGCGGCGCGCTCGGCCGCGCCCTCCTGGTAGTGCCGGAGCACGATCGCGGCGGGACGGTACCGGCAGACCACCCGGATCGTGTCCTCGATCGACTCGCCCTTGGCCGCGGAGGAGAACTCTCGCGCGGCCTCCGAGGAGAGCACCCGGCCGCCGAGGTGGTACGTGGCGAACTCGAACGACAGCCGCGTCCGCGTGCTCGGCTCGTAGAACAGTGTGAGGACGATCTTCCCCTTGAGGAGGTTGCTGCCGCCGCTGTTGATGATCTCCTCGGCGAGCCGCGCCTCGCGGAAGACGGTCTCGAGCGCCGGGGGATCGAACTGCTGGGAGCGCAGGACGTGGGGCCATCCTGTCCACAGGTGGAGGGTCGCCGGGGCAGGCATCGCAGGGGGCTCTTCGCGGCGGCGCCGGGGCGCCCCTGCCGGGCGGAAGCGGGCCAAGGGGTCTCCGGGGTGGCAGAGAATCATCGTCGCAAGACCCATCGATAAGGAGGGGGAGACAGCCATGGTCCCGCAGTCTGGGACCTCAGCATACCGCGACCTGCTTGTCGCCCACGCCGCCGCCTGGAGCCGCCACGACATCGATGCCATCATGGAGATGATGACCCCCGACTGTATCTTCGAGAGCTCCGGGGGCCCCGACCCGTGGGGCCGCCGGTACGAGGGCCAGGCCGCGGTGCGGGAAGCCATCGCCGAGATCTTCGAGATGCTGCCGGACATCCGGTTCGCCAACGCCCGCCACACCGTGTGCGGCGATCGTGGGATCTCGGAGTACACGATGATCGCGACGCGGCCCGACGGCAGCCGGATCGAAGCGCGGGGCTGCGATCTGTTCGAGTTCCGGGACGGGAAGATCCACCGGAAGGACTCCTACCGGAAGCGACGGCTGGCCCGCTGACCCCGCCGCACCGGATCGTCGGCGCGCGACCCAGCCGCCGGGTCGATGCGTACCAGCACCGCACGCAGGGGGTCCGCATGATCATCGACGTGCACGCGCACTTCTATCCGGACGGCTACCTGGACGAGCTCCGGCGGAGCCCGGAGCCGTACGCGTTCGGCCGGGACGCGCTCGGCCGCACGATCCTCACGCTGCACGGGCAGCGGGCCGTCACGATGACGCCGCAGATGACGAGCCCGGAGGAACGCCTGCGCGACATGGAGCGGTGCGGGGTCGACCTCCAGCTCGTCTCCCTTACGGTCCCCAACGTCTACATCGGCCCGCAGACGCGACGGCGCGATCTGGCCCGCCGGGCCAACGACGGCGTGGCCGAGCTCGTCCGGCGCCACCCCCGCCGGTTCGCCGGCCTCGCGAGCATCCCCCTGCCCGATCCCGAGGCCGCGGTCGCGGAGATGGAACGGGCCGTGCGGGAGCTGGGGATGGCCGGCGTCATCATCGGCAGCAACATCGAGGGCCGCTACCTCGACGACCCCGCGTTCTTTCCCGTCTACGCGCACGCGCAGGCGCTCGCCGTGCCGCTGCTCGTCCATCCGATGCCGCCCGCCGCACGGGATGCGACCGTCGCGCCCGGCCTCGTGCCGCTGCTCGGCTTCGTGTTCGACACCTCCGCGAGCATCGCACGGCTGGTGCTCGCCGGCGTCCTGGAACGGCTCCCGCGGCTCGTGCTGATCCTGGGCCACCTCGGCGGCACGCTCCCGTACCTGATGCAGCGCCTCGACAACGGGTACCGCGCGTATCCCGAGCTGCGCGACGCGCTCCCGCACCCTCCCAGCCACTACCTGCGGCGCGTCTTCTACGACACGGTCTCCTTTTCCATCCCGTCCCTGCGGTGCGCGATCGACGCGGTGGGCGCGGAGCAGATCGTGATGGGCACCGACTATCCCCACGTCATCGGCGACGTGGAGGCCGCGCTCAGCACGATCCGCGCGCTCGACCTGTCCGAGACCGTGGCCGCGGGGATCACGGGCCGCACCGCCGCGCGTATCTTCCCCCGGCTCGGCGTCGCGTAGGCGGCGCGCCGGCGCGCCGCACCTCGCGAGGCCGCCGAGCGCCCTCGGCGCCCCCCGCCGCGACCGACGCGGGCGGCGCGGGCGGGTCCGAGCGCGCGGCGCGCCGCGCGCCCCGTGTAACGGGACTATCAAGAGCCGCCGTAACAACTTCGTTAAGATGCGCGCCGATGGGAATGTCCGCCGGCGCGTGGGGGTTGGACCGAGTGCTGGAGGAGAAGGGAGCATGCGGCTCCCCCCAGGTTCGCGAACCGCATGGAGACGGCGCAGGCCGCTCCTTCAAGCCCCACAGAAAGGAGGATACCACCGATGCGCAAGGCCCTTGCCGCGATCGTCCTGACCGGGGCGCTGGCCGCCGCCACATCCGCAGCGTTCGCGGACGACGGCGTGCAGCCCCAGCCGGGCGAGGTGCCGTCGATCGCTGCCGCGGAAACCCAGACCACGGGCACCGCGATGGCGGGCGAGTACCACAACCCGACCAACCCGTTCCGGCAGGAGAATATGGTGCAGTAGACGCCCATCGACGGATGGGATCGCGCCAGCACGCGTCGACCGTCCGGGTGCGCGCCCCGGACGGTCGATGCCTTTCGCCCCGCGGACCCGCTACCGGCAGACGGCGCCGTGCGCCGCGGACGACACGAGCGTGGCGTACTTCGCGAGGGCGCCCGTCCGGTATCGGGGCTCGGGCGGCGTCCAGGCGCGCAGCCGGGCCTCGAGCTCGCCCGCCGGCACCTCCAGGTCCAGGCGCCGGTTCGGGATGTCGATGCTGATCGTATCGCCGTCCCTCACCGCGGCGATCGGGCCACCGTGCGCAGCCTCGGGGGCGACGTGTCCGATCACGAAGCCGTGGGACCCGCCGGAGAACCGACCGTCGGTAATGAGCGCGACCTCCTCGCCGAGTCCGGCCCCGTACAGCGCGCCCGTGACCGCGAGCATCTCGCGCATCCCGGGGCCGCCCCGGGGCCCCTCGTAGCGGATCACGACGACGTCGCCCGGCGAGACCCGTCCGTGCACGACCGCGTCGAACGCGTCCTCCTCCCGCTCGAAGACCCGCGCCGGACCGCGGAACGTCTGTCGGTGGAGCCCGGCGGTCTTGATCACCGCGCCTTCCGGCGCGAGCGTGCCGCTGAGCACCGCCAGCGTGCCGCTCGGCGCGATCGGCCGGCTCAGCGGGCGTACGACGTCCTGATCCTCCGGCCGGCGGAGCTCCCGCAGATTCTCTGCGATCGTCTTGCCCGTGACGGTCAGCGCGCCGCCGCGGAGGAGCCCCCCCTCAAGCAGCTCGCGCAGCACGATCGCGACCCCACCCGCGCGATCGAGATCGACCATCATGTACCGGCCGCCGGGGTGCATATCGGCGATGTGAGGCGTGCGGCGGGCGATGCGGTCGAAGTCGGCGAGCTCGAGCGGCACGCCGGCCTCCCGGGCGATCGCCAGGAGATGCAGCACGCCGTTCGTCGAACCGCCCATCGCGACGAGGGTGACGATCGCGTTCTCGAAGGCCTCGCGCGTCAGGATGTCCGACGGCCGGATGCCGTCGCGCAGCAGGCGCATCACGGCCTCGCCGGCGGCGCGGCAGACCTCAACGCGCCGCGGGTCGAGCGCCGGGATCGACGCGCTGCCTGGCAGCGACATCCCGAGTGCCTCGACACAGGACGCCATCGTGTTCGCCGTGTACATGCCGCCGCACGATCCGGCGCCGGGGCAGGCAACGCACTCGAGCCGGTACAGCTCCTCCGCGGTCATCTGGCCCCGGGCGTACTTCCCGACCGCCTCGAACACGTCCACGATCGTGACATCGCGGCCGTCGAACCGTCCCGGCATGATCGTGCCACCGTACAGGAACACCGCGGGCACGTTGAGCCGCGCGATCGCGAGCATCATGCCGGGCAGGCTCTTATCGCACCCGGCGATCGCGACCAGGCCGTCGAACGCCTCCGCCCGCACCATCAGCTCGACGGAGTCCGCGATGACCTCCCGGCTCACGAGCGACGCCTTCATCCCCTCGTGTCCCATCGCGATCGCATCGCTCACCGCGATCGTCGTGAACTCGATCGGGGTCCCGCCCGCCGCCCGGACCCCGTCCTTCACGTGGCGGGCGAGCACGTTCAGGTGGAGGTTGCAGGGCGTCACCTCGTTCCACGAGGAAGCGACGCCGATGAGCGGCTTCCGGAGATCTTCGTCCGTGAGCCCGGTGGCCCGTAGCATCGCGCGGTGGGGCGCACGCGCGGGCCCCTCCGTGACCGCCGCCGAGCGGCGCGTCAGATCTGCAGTCGTCCTGGCCATGCAGCGGTGCCTCCTTCCACGCTATGAGCGACCCATCTCCATCGCGCGGGGGCGCAGGAACGCGCACGCGAGCACTGGCGGCTTCTCCGGCGCACCCGAGGGGCCCTTCCGGCGCGGCGGCCTCGCCTACCGGTCCCGGCCGGCGCCGTCCGATGCGCCCGGCGTGAACAGGCGCCGCAGGCGCGCGCGCACCGCGCGGCCGGCGCGGAGATCCCAGCAGTTGACGATCGCCAGCCGGAACCCGCCGGGCGGCATCGAGTGGCGCTCCGGCGGGCCGTGCACGTCGAACGTGATCTGGATGCTGGAGATGCCGGGGTGCGCCCGCAGGGCGGCAGCCGCGTCGGGATCGATCGAGTAGCGCGGCCCGTGCCGCGCGAAGAGGACGACGCTGTAGCCCGTCCGCCGCCGGTCGGCGTACCGCCATCGGCCGCTCGTGTACAGCTCGACGACCGCATCGAGCCACCCGGGGCCGTTCAGGTCGGCCCACTGCTCGGCCATCCGCAGGTGGCACTCGATGATCGTCCCACCGATCGTCTCGATGTTGATGACCCCCGTGAGCCCGCGCAGGTGCGCGCGGATCCACCTCGCGAGGTACGCCTCGAGCGCCGGACGGCGCGCCGCGAGCACGGCCCAGTAGTCGAACATCCCGCGGGGGCGCGGGTATCCCACGGTGTGACGCCACCAGCGTGGCACCCCCTCGGCGAGGACGACGTCGGTGCTGACGTGCTGTCCCCGCAGGAGCTGCATCCACATGTGGCCGGACCTGAAGTGCGCCTCCAGCTCACCCGGGGACCGGATGATCCGCCCTCCCGACCCCATCCCGTCGAGATTGATGATGGGCTTGCTGAAGACCGGGAAGCGCTCCGGCGGGACCCCGTGCGGGCCGTGGCGGACCCCCTGGCTCTCGCAGACGAAGAGCTTGTTGTAGATCTTCCGGTGCTCCGGGTAGAGGGGCCAGGCGACCGGGTCGCTGATCGGGATGACGACCGACGCCGGGCACGCGACGTCTTGGAAGTACTGCCACCGCCAGATATCGACGCCGCGAAAGCCCGTGCGGCCCTCAGCGGGCCTGTCGCGCTTCAGGTTGTGGAGCCTCAGGAAAGCCGCCCGGTCGGGCGCCCCCCGAGCGCCGTGACGCCGCATCCGCCTCCACATCCCAGCACCGGCCGCACCGGCGTAGCCGGCGCGGACGCTGCGTCGAGCATGCCCTCGGGGCCGACGTTCGGCGCAGGCAAAGCTTCTCCTCCGGTCCGCTTTCGCCAGCGCCGGCTGAGCGGGCGCGACGCGCCGGTGAGCACGGCCCTCACCCCGCCTCAATCGCTCGGGGCGCTGCGCGCGCTTCCGACTAGGCGCCTTCGAGGCGTCGATTCATCCTTTAGGAGGCAGGTAGGCGGGCTCTCTTCGGCGCATCCACGTCGAGCCGGGCGTGCGCCGCGGTCGCCGGGCACCGTCCGACGGACGCCGCAGAAAGGAGGGGCGGGATGAAGCGAGCCTCCCAGAAGCCCGTGCCCAGGAAGCTAGGGCCGATCAGCCGCATCACGCAGACACTCACGCCGCCCAGTATCTCGACAGCTTAGGCACGGTCGCGACCGCCAGGCGGGAACCCGGCGGCACCGCCGGTTCCCTCGCGCCCCGGGGGCTCGCATGTCTCGACCGTGCTGCCGCGGCGTGCTCGGCCGTGGGAGCCGGAAAGGAGGGTGGGAGCGTGGCGCGACCGGAGCGACCCGCGCACGCGGATCAGGTGATCGCCCAGAAAGTCTCGGGCACGATGATGCTGCTCCACCTCGGGACCGGCCGGTATTACAGCCTCGACGACGTGGGCCTGAGGGTGTGGGAGCTCTGTGACGGCCATCGTTCCGCGCCGGAGATCGCCTCGCTGATCTGGCAGGAGTTCGACGCGCCGGCGCAGCAGGTCGAGCAGGATCTGCTGGAGCTGCTCGAGGAGCTCGCAGCGGAAGGGCTGGTGACCGAGGGTGCGCCGGCGGCTGCACGGGCTGCTGAAGCTCCGTAGCCCGAGCGACGCGCTGCTGCTGGCTCGGATCGTCGCGTTTGCCGCCGTCGCGCCGTTCCTCGCGCGGCTGGGACTCGAGAAGCTGCAGCGTCTGCTGACCCCGCCAGTGCCCGCCGGCCGCGTGAAACCGGATCAGGTCGACCGCATCGTCCGGTACGTCGACGCCGTCTGCGCCCTGGGGAGACCGGTCATCGACCAGGGATGCCTGACCCGCGGGCTCACGCTGTACTACTTCCTCAGGCGCGCCGCGCTGGATGTCGCGCTGTGCTTCGGGGTCGGCTATCCCGACGGCAGGTTCGCCGGCCACTGCTGGCTGGAGCGGGATGGCGAGCCGTTTCTCGAGCCCCGGGACCCGCGGCTCCGCTACACGGAGATGTACAGGTTCCCATCGGGACGATCGGGTGCCCCGCTGCCGTGGCGGAACCGGCAGGGCCTGCCGGGATGATCGCCACCCTGCCACTGCGGCACACGTACTCCATCCACGGGCTGCGCGTCGCCATCTATGGCGATCCCGGGCCCGTCAGGCTGCTCGACGCCAGGCTGAGACACTTTCCGCCCATGCGCCCGGGGGACCGTGCCGACGCGGCGTTCGAGTTCTACGGGGTCGATCCATCCCAGGGACACGTCGTCGAGCGACCGCGGGGGCCGGCCCGCTCCGTGTACGATCACCTGCCGTCCGCCGAGGTGCTGTACCTCGACGGGTCCGACCGGCTCTACGTGGACTACGGCGGGCGCGTGAGGGTCCTGGCCAGTCCCTCGGACGGGCACGTACGGGTCTCGTTGCTCACGCACCCGCCCGAGAACGCCTGGATCGCGGCCCACGTCCTGTTCACGATCGCGCTCATGGAGCTGGCGAAGCGCCACGGTCTGTATCCGCTCCATGCGGCAGGGCTGTGCCTCGGGGGGCAGGCCCTCGTGCTGCCCGGCACGAGCGGGGCGGGGAAGACGACCCTGGTCCTCGCCCTGCTGCGGGCCGGCTTCGACCTGCTGGCGGACGACGTGCTGTTCATCGACGCGCGCGACGGCAGGCTGCAGGCGCTCGGGTTCCCGGACGTGGCCGGCATCACCGACCAGACGGCGAGCCTGTTCCCGGAGGTCCAGCCGCACCTGGCCCGCGCGGCGCCGGCGCGCCGCCCCAAGCGGCTGCTCTACCCGGAAGAGGTCTACGGCTCCGCGATCGGGCGTGCAGGCACACCGGCGGCCCTGGTCTTCCCCCGCGTCGCGGGCGTGGACACGAGCGCGCTGGCTCCTGTGGATCGGGGCGAGGCGTTCGCCGAGCTGATCGCTCATCTGCTTCCGACCGAGCCCCGTTCCTCTCAGGCCCACCTGGATGTCCTGGCGCGCCTCGCGCGCGAATGCCCGTGCTACCGCCTGGAGACGGGGCGCGATTTTGAAAGGCTCGCCTCCCTCCTGCGGAGCCTCCTGCGTCGCGATGCCGGGCGACCTCGAATCTGAAGGACCCGGGCCGGCTCGCCCGCGCTCCACGTCTCCTGCGGTTGACCTGCTGCTGTGCTGCGCCCGGACCCGCCTCGACCAGCAGACCGCCGAGCGCGTGCGGAGGCTCGCCTCCGGACCCCTGAGCTGGATGGAGTTCGTTCGACTGGCGCGCTCCCATGACGTGCTGAACCTCGCCTATCGGAGCCTCCGGGCTGCGTGCCCGGAGGCGGTGCCGCCGGCCATCCGGGAGCAGCTCAACCGGTATGCGCGGAGGTGTGGAGCGCGCAACCGCAACCTCGCCGGGAGGCTCATCGGCCTACTTGCGCTGCTCGATGCGCACGCGATCCCCGCCGTGCCCCTCAAGGGTCCCGTGCTCGCGGCGGCGGTCTATGGAGACCTCTGCCTTCGCGAGTTCCTGGACCTCGACATTCTGATCCACGAGAGGGACGCGCTGCGCGCCAAGAGCCTGTTCCTCGCGGCGGGGTACGAGGTGCGCACCAAGCTCGACGCGCGGGGGCGCCCGACCGAGCCAGGGGAATACGAGTACACGTTCACGCACAGAGCTGACCGCCACAGCGCAGAGCTCTGCTGGAGGATCACCCCGGAGGGCTTTCTCGGCTCATTGGATCTCGCCTCCCTCGGGGAGCGTCGGCAGCCGGTGCGGCTGGCGGGCGCCTGGGTCGCGGATCTTCCGCCGGAAGAGCGCCTGCTCACGCTGTGCGTCCATGGCAGCAAGCACTGCTGGGCGTCGCTCCGGTGGATCTGCGATGTGGCCGAGGCGGTGCGCGCGTGTCCGAACCTGAACTGGCACCGGGTGCGGGCGCTGGCAAAGCCATCGGGATGCTGGCGGGCGGTCGCCCTTGGGCTGCTCCTCGCTCACGACCTCCTGGGAGCTCCCCTTCCGGACGCCATCCGTTCCGAGGTCAGACACGACGCGGGGGCCGGACGTCTCGCGGCGTGGGTGCGGACATGGCTGTTTCGGGTCGATGGCGACCCCTCAGCGGACCAGCCTGCTCTGTGGCGCTCGCTCAAAGCGGACTGGGCACGCCGCCGCTATCTGCTCCGCCTCGCCGAACGTGCTCCTGACAGGCTCTGGAACTGCGTCCTCTTGGCCCTCCGTCCATGCGCACGCCTGCTGGTTCCGACGGAGAAAGACAGACGCTTGCTGCCGCTTCCCGGGCCGTTCGGGTTCCTGTACTCTCCGCTGCGGGCGGCGCGGCTCGCCGTCCGATATGGCCTGAGCCCGGCGGCGAAGCGTCTCCTGGCGATGAGGAAGCCTCGCCCCGGGGCCGGCGGATCACAGTGATCGGGATCCCGCGCCGGCGGACTCGGCCGTCTCCTCACCGGGCCGGATGCCCATCGCCCGAAGGCGCCGTGACACCTCCATCCACGCACGGCTCTGGTGGTAGGCGTCCTTCCAGTCGTGGCCCTTTCTAAGGCTCAGGGGGCGGCCCTCGCGCCACGTGACGGCCTCGAACCAGTCTCCAGCCTCGTGGTCGACCTGATGCCGCCACACCCACTCGAATTGCTTCTCAAATGCAACGAGGTACCTCGCCCGGCCGGTCCAGCGATACGCCTCGATGGTGGCCACGAGCATCTCAGCCTGCGGCCACCACAGCTTGGCCAGGCGCGCCGGGTTCAGATAGATCGCGTGGGTCACCGCGCCCGCCGGCGGACCGTAGTGAGCGATCCCGCCCCGTGTACGATCGAAGCCGTACGCGAGCGCGTGATCGATCAGGCCCAGGACGCGGTCTCGTATCTCGATCCGCGGACGGCCGAGAAGATCGACCGCCTCGAGGGCCAACCAGGCAAGCTCGGCGTCGTGCCCGTAGTTCACGCGTCTGCGATGTCGCCAGTCGTCGCTGGGCCGCCACGATCGATCGAACAGGTCTGCGGCGTACCGATCCCGGCCGTGGACCACCCTCCGGAGCAAGATGTCGAGGACCCGCGTGAGCGCGGCCGCGTGCGCCTCCCGCTTCGTCGTGCCGGCGAGTGCTATCAGCATCTCCAAGAGGTGGAGATGCGTGTCCAGCGTCTTGCGCTCGCCGAGCGGAGGCGGGGCCGGAGTCCAGTCGCGGACGAACTCCTCGCGGAAGCCGAGGTCCCCGTCAGCCGCGTGCGCGATCAGGAGGTCGAACGTCCGCTCCGCCCACGCGAGGGCCCGCGGGTCGCCCGCGGCGGCTGCGTATTCGGCGAGCGCGTAGATCGCGAAGCCCTGGCCGTAGGCGCGCTTCCGCGTGTCGAGCGGGGCTCCGTCGCGCCCGACGATCCAGAAGAACCCGCCGTGCTCGCGATCCCACATCTTGTCCAGCAGGAAGTGGACGCCCCGGCCGGCCAGCGCGAGATAGCCGTGGCGCGTCAGCCCGTGGCGGTGAGCGGCCGCGAACGTCCACACCAGCCGGGCCTGCATCACCAGGTACTTGTCCGTAGTCCCAAGGCGGCGGCCGTCGCGGTCGAGGTGTGTGATGAATCCACCGTGCTCGCCGTCGGAGGCCCGAGCCCAGAACGGCAGGACGTTCTCGGCGAGATCCCGCTCAGCGTGGCGCAGGATCGACGGCAACCGGGAGCGGATCCGAGCCACGCAGCCCTCCGCGTCGCCGCCGCGGCCCGAGATCGCGCCGCTCAGGCGGCTCCCGGCCCCATGCAGCTCCTGCGCGAGCTGACGTCCGAGCTCGCGCGCAGCGTGGAGCAATCGAACGCCCACGTCAGCGCCCGGGGCCACGCGATCGGAGCATAGCCCGGCCCGGTGCTCTCACCCCAGCCCGTCCCCCAGCGTGCTCCGAGCCGCCACCGTCGGGCGACCACGGCCCTCGCCACCAGCCGAGCCTACGCCAACCAAGTCTACTTGGACGGGGCGCTCCCGGGCAAGCGCCGGCACCGGACGGGCGCGACTGTGCCGCTGGACGACCGCCTCACCCCTGCGCGAACGAGGCGTCTTCTGCGCGCGATAAAAGCCTGTTCGAATGACGAACGCACGATCGCGCGCGCAGGCCTTTCCTCGGGGATGGGCGAACTGGACGCCTCGTTGCGAACGCCCGCCGCGGTCGGAGCTTCGTCGTGCCTGCGGGGGCAACGCTGGCGCGGACGGTGCATACGATGAGCGCACCTGCGTGTTTCAGGATCAACAGCCCCGCGGTCGTCTACCAGGTCTTCGACGACGAGGTCGTGATCGTCGACCTCGGCAGCGGCACGTACTACAGCGTGGACGGCGTCGCCGCCGACGTGTGGACTCGCATCGAAGGGGCGACGACGGACGACATCGTCGACGGCCTGACGGCCCGGTACCGCATGCCGAGGCGCGATATCGAGGCGGCGGTGTTGCCGTTTCTCGACGCCCTACGGAGCGAAGGCCTGATCGTGCCCGGTCAGGGAGACGCGGGGGAGGACGCCCAAGGGTCCCGACGGTGGACGGGGGATTCGGCATCGTCCCCTCCACGGTTCGACGTGCCCACGCTCCGCAAGTACAGCGACATGCAGGAGTTGCTCCTCCTCGATCCGATCCACGACGTCGACGAGGTGGGCTGGCCGACGAGGCCCGAGGGCGGTCCGGAGTCTTCGGGAGAGCCCCGCGAGTGAGCCCGCGGGCGGCGGGGCCGGTGCCTCCCGGGGCTTCCACGCAGGACCCGGTCGCGTTCTTCGAGACCGTCTACCGCGTCTTCGAGCGTGCGGTACGGGCGGCGGGGCACTCGGTCGACCGCTGGTACCGCATCGCCGGCTACCCCGTGCGGCTGCGCTTCGCGGGCTCCACGCTTGTGCCGTTCGTTGCCCCCGCGCTCGAGCACCTGGCCGCGACGCCTCATCCCCATCCGGCGCTGACGGTGTGCCTGTGGGATGTCGAGTCGATGCTCCCGGACGTCCCCGCTCCCCCCTGGCGGATGGGAGGGGACGCCAACCGCTGGGAGGCGCGACGGTACTGCGACGAACGCGTCCAGTTCGATTTCGATGTCGCTACAGGCGTGCTTTCCATGCGGGACGCCGCCCGCCATCTGGGCGTATACTGCGTTCGCGATGCTCGCCGGCTCCCGGGTTACGAGCGTGGGGCGCCGCTCAAACAGCTTCTGCATTGGACGATGCGCAGCCGGGGCAAGCAACTGATACATGCGGCAGCGGTCGGCCATCGACGCGGGGGCGTACTGCTCGTCGGAAAGGGGGGGTCCGGAAAGTCCACCGCGGCGCTCACCTGCCTCGGCACGGAGCTGCTCTACGCTGCGGACGATCACTGCCTGCTGTCGATGGACCCGTCCCCGTACGTGCACAGCCTTTACAACTGCGTCAAACTCTACGCGGAAGATTTTCGCCGATTCCCTGTCCTGGCGGCCACCCCGAGGATCCTGGACGCCCCGGGGACCGACAAAGCGCTGTCGTTCCTGTACCGGGACCACCGGGATCGTCTCGCGGCCGGGTTCCCGATTCGGGCGATCCTGGTCCCCCAGGTCACGGGATGCCCCGAGACCACGTTATGCCCGGTGTCTCCGGCCACGGCCATGAGGGCACTCGCCCCCAGCACGGTCTTCCCTCTAGCGGGGGCTGATCACGCCACGCTGGGGATCCTGGCCGCGTGTGTGAAGCGCGTGCCGTGCTATGCGCTGCGTCTCGGGTCGATGCTCTCCACCATTCCTCGCGCGATTCAGGACGTGCTCCGCGAGACGCCCGGTGCCGTATGACGAGCCAGCTCCGCGTCAGCGTGATCATCCCGGTCTACAACTGCCAAGGGTTCCTGGCCGAGGCGGTCGACAGCCTTCGCCGCCAGGCATATCCCGACCTGGAGTTGATCATCGTCGATGATGGATCGACCGATCGCACAGCGGACGTCGCCAGGGGCCTCCAGGGCGACGACGTGCGCTACGTGTACCAGGAGAACGGCGGGCCCGCGCGGGCGCGGAACCACGGGTTGACGCTGGCCCGCGGCGATGCGATCGGGTTCCTGGACGCCGATGACCTCTGGCCGGCGGGCAGGTTGGCCCGCCAGCTGCGATGCCTCGACGAGGATCCGTCGATCGATGTCGTTCTCGGTCGAACGCGGTGCGTGCGGCGCATCGTCGGCGCCGATTCCGAACCGCGGATCGAGCCGTGCTCGCCGCCGTTCGTGCTGCTGTCTCCCACGGCCGCGCTGTTCCGCCGGCGGGCCTTTCAGCGGATCGGCGGCTTCGACGAAGCCCTGCGCTACGGGGAAGACACCGACTGGTTCATGCGCGCACGGGAAGGCGGTGCGCCGGTTTTGGTCCAGGACGACGTGACGCTGCTCTACCGCCGTCACCCGGGCAACATGACACGTGGCCGGGACATTCGGGAGCTTCGGGTGTTCGACGTCCTCAAACGATCGCTGGACCGCCGCCGGCGGCGGAACCAGGGCCTGGCGGCGCCACTCCCGAGCCTGTTCGATGCGGCGAGGCGGGGAGGGGCACCGTCTGCGCCGCCCGCGCCGTCCAAGGATGAGTAAGATGGTGGTGCGAGCGGGACGGCGGCCGGCGGCACCTCCGCAGCCGGCACCGCTCGTGACCGTCGTGATCCCGGTCTTCAACGGCGCGAAGTATCTCGGCGAGGCCATCGAGAGTGTCCTGGCCCAGACGTATCGCCCGATCGACGTGGTCGTCGTTGACGATGGCTCGTCTGACGGCAGCGCCGCGGTCGCCCGTCGCTTCGCCGCCGTCCGCTGCTGCGTTCAGCTCCACGCGGGGCCCGGTGCAGCCCGCAATCGGGGGGTGGGCCTGGCCCGGGGCCGCTTTCTGGCGTTCCTCGACGCCGACGACGTGTGGACCCCGGAGAAGCTGGAGCGCCAGATGGCGGCCCTCCGGGCGGACCCCACGCGGGACATGGTCCTGGGCCATATCCGGCAGTTCCACAGCCCCGACCTCGACGACGCCGCGCGCAGAAGGTTGACGGGAGCCGGGGACGTGCTCGCCGGGTTTGCCGCCGGCACGCTCCTGGTCGAACGTGAGTCGTTCGTGCGGGTGGGACCGTTCACCACGGCGGGGCGCGTGGGAGAGTTCATCGATTGGTATGCGAGGGCGATGGAGCACGGGTTGAAGAGCCTCATGTTGCCCGAAGTCGTGCTGCTGAGGCGGATCCACGCAACCAACACGGTGATCCGGGAACGCGGCGCGAGAACCGATTACGCCAGGATCCTCAAGGCGTCGCTGGATCGCCGGCGCGCGAAGGAGGCCCCGCCCGGAGGCGCGCCGTGCCCCGCCCCGCCTCATCCGTCACCGTCCCCCGCCCGGGAATAGCGCCGCGCGCCGCTCACGGCCCACGCGATCCTCCGCGTCCCCCGGAAGAGAGCCGCGCACGACAGCGACCACGGGTGGCCGAGCCCCCACTTTCGCTGGAAGAACCCGGGCACGCCCGCGAGCGTGCGAAGGGTCCCGAGGTCGGCTGGCAGGCTCGAGCGGTACTGCACGTATGCGACGCACAGCGCCAGCCAGGGTCCCCAACGGCGCGCTGGACGAGCCCGTGCCCGATGGGCGATGCGTTCGGCCAGCGATACGGGTGTCTTGCGCGCCTGGTCCATCACCGCGACAGGGATGGGCACGTCGAGGACTTCGCGCAGGTACGTCAGCGCGACTCGGACCGACAGGCCGAGCCGGCACCGGCGGGCTTGCGCGAGCACCCGGTCCCAGTCCAGCTCCGCCGAGGAGGCCCGCACGATCGCCGCGGCGTCCGCGGGCCAGAGAAGCGTGCCCACCTCCGCCCACAATGGCCCGTGGACGAGCCCGTGCGCGATGACATGGAGCAACTGGTCGGCCGGGTTCAGCGCCCGGGTCGAGACCCCGTGGACCGTGATCGGGACCGCGCCCTCCCAGCACTCCGCGTCGATGTCGACGTCCCGCGGGCATTCTGGGAACAGGCGCCAGTGGAGGTCCAGCTCCGCCCCGGCGGCATCCCTGAAATGCATCGCCTGGCCGAAGGCCTGCGAGGGGGCGAAGCCCAGAGCCTCCAGCAGCCCGATAGCTTCGGGCGCATCGTGCGCGCGAACCAGGATGTCGAAATCGCCCATCGGGCGCAGACCGTGGTCCCGGTAATGCGTCACGGTGAGGGCGGCGCCCTTGAGGAGCATGGTCTCGATGCCTGCGTCGTGCAACGACCGCAGGGGACGGGCCATCGCGTGAAACAGCAGTTGGTTCTCGTACCACGTGCGGCGATAGAACCCCTTCAACAGGCCCATCAGCGGGTCCGAGGCCCGGCGCGCGTGGAGGGCCAGGTAGAGCTGGGGAAGGAGACGCTGGGAGTCGGCATCCAACCGGTCGACGTCCGCCTGCCGCTTCCACTGCTCCCATGCGGCGACGGCCGTTGCCCCCCGCCCCAGCGCCGCTTTCAAGAGCAGCTCCTGCACCGGCCCGGGGATGCGGTACAACCCCCTCGCGTCCATGTGGCGCGTCTCCTTCGTCTCCGGAGCCTGCCGAGCCTGCGGCGCCCCGCGATCCCGCCTCGCGATCCGGGCGCGCGACGGTAACCCCGCCTGCCACCCCGCCGTATCGAATCGGGGAGCCTCGCCTCCGTGGTCCTGCTCCACGAGGTGGCATCCTCCGAAGGCGGCTCCGTCACCTGCCCTCCGAAGGATGGCCGGCGCCCTCGAAAGGGTGCTCGAAGGCGCGGGGTTCGCTCGAGACTACCCCGGACCCCTGCGGGCGGATCCCCGGTGCGGGGATCCGCAGGGGCGCGCGTCGAGGGCGGGGTCGCTTCCCTGGCGGTCCCCCTGGTCGGGAGGCGTAGGCGGGTACCGGTGAGGAGCTGCCCGCCGCCCGTCCCGGCCCTCCCGCCCGCGGAGAGGCGCCGCCCTTTCGTGCTACGGAGGACCCTGCCTCTCCGCGCCCTTGACGTACCCCCGACCGCCTCTGCATCCGGTCAGGGACTTGACCGATGGCTAATATTTGATCTATGATCCATTATACCTATATACCCAGCAACAACGCAGCACGTGATCCATTGTGTGAGCGAAGCGGTCGTGGCGTGACCAAGGGGCCAGCCCAAGTGTGGATTCTTGACGGCCCTCTCCCCCCGGACACGAGCATCGATCGGGCAGAGGTCAGCGCCAAGCTCGGCATGAGCCGGATGCCGTGCGAGCGGCGCTTGGGCGGCTGGACAGCGATGGGGGGATCGCGGTGATGCCCCACCGCAGGACCGCGGCAGCGCCGACGCCCATTCGTGAAATGCCTGATTTGTACTTTGTGCGGTCCCATCCGCAGCGGTCCCATCCGCAAGGGAACACCATCGAGCCTGCAACGGAGCCGCTATCGGCACCAGGGCTCGACGGCACCGCCCGAATTCGAGACACGGTCGAGGACCGGGCACGTGCGGGCGACCTCGAACCGCTCCCCGCGAGTAAGCGGGCCTTCCACATGGCGGTGCATCGAGGCGCCTAGGATGCCATCCTCGAGCGAGTGACCGCGAGCCTATGGGATTTGAGCGAACGTATCGGCGTGCGCACCCACGGTTGCCCGCTCGCGCCGTCGAGTCCACCGCCGGGCGCCGGTAGGTCCATCGGTTGCCGCGGGCCGGAAGCGCGCACGAGGCGGGCGAGTTCATGCGCCGGCGCAACGACAAGACCCTGCAAGTGCTCATGGAGGCCCCACACGTCGGCGGATCCCGAGTCGATCGCCAAGGCGGCGCCGGCAACCGGGGGAGCGAGGGCCTCGGACAAACGCGCACGATGAGCGCGGCCGAGATACGGAGGAGGGGGCGATGAACAGGCGGTGTGGACTCCCGACCGCATTCCTGAGCGTGATCGTTGCAGCGCTGCTCGCGTGTGGATTGGTGCCCTCCACCGGCCAGGCGCAACCGATGCGCTACAAGATCAGACAGGCGGGGTTCCGGGTGCTCTACATGGCGCCGATGTACGTCGCGCTCGAGCAGGGATTCTTCGCGCAGGAAGGCGTCGACTTCGCGTTTCAAGAGATCAGCAGCGGTGCGCTTGGGCCGGCGACGGTCGTCTCCGGCCAGGCCCAAGTCTCGGACCTCGACCCACTCGGGATCGCGGACCTGCAAAGGGAAGGCAAGTCTGTGATCAGTTTCTACAATCTTGTGACACGCGTGACGCTCGATCTGATTGTGCGGAACGATGTCATCCGGCGGACCGGCGTCAGCCGGTTCTCGCCGCTCGCGAAGCGCTACGCGGTGCTGAAGGGCTTGAATATCGGCATCACGCGTCCCGGCGCGCCGACGGATGTGTTTGCCCGCTACTTTCTTGTGAAGGCGGGGTTGAACCCCGACCGGGACGCGAATCTGGTCCAGGTCGGCGGCGTGCCGGCCCTGGCCGCCGCGTTCCGCTCCGGCCGCATCGACGCATTCCTGCTGTCTCCGCCGCTGCCGCAAACGCTCGAGCGGGAGCATCTCGGTCAGATCATCATTCGCGACACCGCAGGTGACGTGCCGGACTTCAAAGACACGAGCTATACGACGCTGTTCACGTCGGCCGATTACCTGCGCAACAACGCGCCGGCCCTGCGAGCCTACGCGCGCGCCGTGACCAAGGCAACTGCGTGGATCCGTACCAACAAGGCCGAGGCGCTCCGAATCCTGGGTCAGAAGTACTTCCAGGACACGCCGGCCGACAGCCTTGCGATCTCACTCGACGCGACCCTTCCCGCGATCAGCCCCGACGGCCGGTTCACCGAAGCCGGCGTCGCCCGGTACCTCGACATCTTCAAGGCCATCGGACAGTCGGTGACCGCGCCGCCGCGTGAGGGCGTGCTCTGGACCAACGCGATCGTGAAATAGACACGATGAGTCGTCCCGCGCCTGGGACCCACGTAACCACGACCGGCTCCGCACCTGCACCGGCGGAGTCGGCGTTTGTCCTCGAGGCGCGCGGCGTCTACAAGGTGTTCGTGACGCGGGGTCGCGCCGGCCGCCGCGTGATGACCGCGCTCCGGGACGTCAACCTCGGTGTCCGTCCGGGCGAGTTTCTGACGCTGGTGGGCCCGTCGGGGTGCGGTAAGTCCACCATGTTGAACCTCTTCGCCGGGCTGACGGAGGCGTCGGACGGCACGGTGCTGCACGACGGGCGTCCGATCCGCGGGATCAACACCCGCGGCGGCTACGTCACGCAGGACGACAACCTGCTGCCGTGGCGCACGACGCTGGCGAACGTAGAGATCGCGCTCGAGTTGAAGGGCGTTCCGCGCGTCGAGCGGAGGCACAAGGCCCTGGCCTACCTCGAGCGGGTGGGCCTCAAGGGCTTTGAGCATCATTATCCGCATGAGCTCTCCGGCGGGATGCGCAAGAGGGTCTCGATCGTCCGGACGCTCGTGGACGACAGCGTCAACGTGATCCTCATGGACGAGCCGTTCGGCCCGCTGGACGCGCAAACGCGCCTGGTCCTCCAGGACGAGCTGCTCCAGCTGTGGCAGGGCAGCGGCCGCACGATCGTCTTCGTGACACACGACCTCGTGGAAGCGATCGCGCTGTCCGACCGGATCGCGGTCTTCACGAGGGCTCCGGGAACGATCAAGGAAATCCGTGACGTCCCGATCCGGCGTCCCCGTGACGTGTTCCACATCCACGAGGCGCCCGGGTTCGTGGAGGTCTACGATCCGCTTTGGAACGATCTCCGCGCGGAAATCTCGCGCGGCCCGGAGCCTTCCGTTGGCTGAGCGCGTGCGGTCCGTCGAGACCGACGACAGCGTTCCCGGGCGTGAGGCGGAAGTCCGACGACGGGAGGCGGCCAACACCGAGCGGCAGGAGCGCAACAGGCGAACCACCGTGGTGGCCTGGCAGATCCTGCTGCTCAGCGCCCTGCTGGCGGGTTGGTGGGGGGCGTCCGGTCGCATTGTGGACCGGCTGTTTCTCAGCGACCCGGTCAGCATCGCGCGCGCGTTCTGGCGGATCGTCGTCGACGGTTCGCTGTGGTTTCATCTCCGGTACACGCTGGCCGAGACGTTCCTCGGCTACGTGCTCGGTGCATCGTCCGGTCTCCTTGCGGCCGTCGGGACGTGGATCGTTCCGGGAGCGGCACCGGCCCTGCGCCCGCTGATTCTACTGGCCTACGCGACGCCGAAGATCGCGCTCGCGCCGCTGATGATTCTGTGGTTCGGCATCGGCATCGTCCCCAAGGTCATCCTCGCCGCGACCTTCGTGTTCTTCGTCGTGTACCTGAACACCATGGCGGGCCTCGGAACGGTCAGCGGCGGCCTCGTGAACGTCGTCCGCGTCATGGGAGCGACGCCGGCGGCCGTGTTCCGGAAGGTGGTGCTGCCCAACGCCATGCCGTTCGTCGTCGCCGGGCTGCGCATCACGATCCCGGCGGCGCTGATCGGCGCGATCGTTGCGGAGTTCATCAGCAGCAACCGCGGCGTCGGCTACCTCATCAACGCTGCGAGTTCTCGGTACCGGACGGCGGACGTGTTCGCCGGCATCCTCGGCCTCCTCATCGTCGTGCTCGCGATGAACGCGGGCGTCTCGGCGTTGGAGCGCTGGTGGCTGCCGTGGGTGCCGCGGGAGCGCAGTCCCCTTGGATAAGCCCGCCGCGACCCGGATCCTGACCAGCCTGGACGAGCTGCTGCGGCCCGGCGGGTGCGCGCTTCTCGTCATCGACGTGCAGCGGGACTTCGTGCACCCCGCCGGGTGGAGCGCGCGCCACGGGGCGGACGTGACGCCGCTGCGCTGTGTGGTCCCCGTCATCAACGGGCTCGTCGCCGCCGCGCGAGCCGCCGCCGTCCCCGTCTGCTACGTCACGATGGAGCACGGCCACAACGTCGACGCCCCCAACTATCGGGCCCGCTACGCCGCGCGCGGCATGGACGAGGAGATCCTATGCGCGGCCGGCGGCTGGGGGGCCGCGCTCGACGACGAGCTCGCGCCTCCCCGCCCCGGCGATGTTACCGTTGTGCGTCATAGCTACGACGGGTTCGCGGGCACCAACCTCGACGCGGTGCTTCGCGCGCGACAGGTGGACGTGGTGGTCGCGACCGGCGTCGTCACGAACCTCTGCGTGCAGACGACCGTGCAGCACGCGTTTGCACTCGGGTACTACGTCGTCGTCGTAGAAGACGGCACCGCGGCGACCGATCCGGGCGTCCAGGCCATGACGCTCGACCATTTTCGCCGCTACTTCGGACACGTCGTCCCGGCCCGCCTCGTCGCCGAACACTGGCGACGAGCGGCCCCGCCGCCGTGACCGCAGGAGCTCGTCGAGCGAGCGCCGTGGCGGCGTCCCCGCACGAACTGCGCCTGCACGAGGACATCGGCCGCCGGGCGGCCGCTCGAGATGCGGCGAGCCGCGCGTCGATGGCCGCCGCCAGGGCCGCCGTCTTCGCGCTGGCGCTCGGCGCGTGGGCGTTCGCATCCGGCCGCCTCGCCGATCGCCAGTTCATCAGCGATCCGCTCGAGGTGCTGAGGGCGTTCTGGACGCTCGCGGCCACGGGGCGGCTCTGGCCGAACCTGATCCAGACGCTCGCGGAGGTGCTCAGCGGCTACGCGACCGGCGCGGTGCTCGGCATCGTCGTGGCGGTCGTGGTCGCGTTCCAGGAAACCGCGCAGCGCGTGCTCCGCCCGTTCTTGATCGCCTTCTACTCGATCCCGAAGATCGCGCTCGCGCCGCTATTCATCATGTGGTTCGGTCTCGGGTCGACGCCGAAGATCGTCCTCGCCGCGATCTTCGTCTTCTTCGTGGTGTTCATGAACACGGCCGCGGGGTTGTATCAGGTGAGCCCGGATCTCGTCAACGTTGTTCGAGTGATGGGCGCCCGCCGCATCGACGTCGTCCGCAAGGTCGCGCTGCCGAGCGTCGTCCCCTACCTCATGACCGGCCTGCGGATCGCCGTGCCGGAAGCGCTGATTGGAGCGGTGATCGGCGAGTTCATGTCCGCCAACGCGGGTCTCGGGTATCTCCTGAACACCGCGGCCGAACAGTTCAACACGGCGGCGACGCTGGCGGCGATCGTGGCGCTCCTGTTGATCGTTGTCGCGATGGACACCGCGCTGGGTCTCCTGGAGCACCGGCTGCTCGGATGGCGACCCCGGGGCGACCTTGTCCCGGCCGCGAAAGGGTGACGGCGCTGCGAGAACGGGCACGGCGTCAATTCAGCAGAGGAGGAGGAGTGCGATGAAGCGGAGCGGGCTCGTGATTACGGGACTGCTGCTGGCGGTCCTTCTTGCGGCTCCCGCCGCGCAGACGCAATCGCCCACCAAGATCCGGCAGGCGGGCTTCAAGGTGATCGACCTGGCGGTCCCGCTCCTCGCCAAGGCCAAGGGGATCTTTCAAAAGAACGGCCTGGACTTCGAATACGTCGAGATCGACAGCGGGAAGCTCGGCGTCGCCTCGCTCTTGAGCGGCAACGTCCAGTTTGTCGACCTCGGCGTCGACGATATCGTGGCGCTACAGAAGGAAGGAAAGGACCCGATCCTGATCTATAGCATGGTGAACTCGCTGACGATGGACCTCGTCGTCCGCAACGATGTACTCAAGCGGCTGCATGTCACCCCCGCCTCGTCCCTCGACAGCAAGCTGAGGGCGCTCCGCGGCCTCACGTTCGGCATTACGCGGCCGGGCGCGGTGACGCAGCTCTTCCCGCAGTACCTACTCCGGAAGGCCGGGTACGACCCGGAAAAGGACGCGACCTTCGTGCAGGTCGGCGGGGGCCAGGCGCTTGTCGCGGCGATGAAGAGCAAGCGGATCGACGCGTTCATGCTCTCCGCACCGGCACCGTACATCCTTGAGAAAGACGGCGACGGCACCGTGCTCATCAAAAACTCGGCGGGACAGGGCCCCAAGGAGTTTGCGGACTTCGCCTTCGAGTCGATCGCGACGATGAAGTCGTGGGCGAACGCGCACGCCGCCACCGTGGAGGCCTACACGCGGTCCCTCAACGAGGCCTACAACTGGATGCTGACGGACCGGCCGACCGCACTGCGCCTCCTCAAAGTCTACTTCCCCGAGACGGATGACGCGACGCTGGCGCTGTCGTTCAACGCGCTCGTTCCCGCAATCAAGAAGGGCGGACGGCTGAGCCAGCAGGCGGTCAGAAACCAGGTCGACGTGCTCACGTCGATCGGCGCGCTGAACGGGCAGGCGGATACTCGCGAAGGTGTGCTGTGGACGAACCAGTTCATCAAGTAGCGGGGGCGGCAGAGCCCAGCAACGCCGGAGGCCGAGTAATCCCGCAGTGCGCCGGGCGTGCCGCGTAACCGGGCGCCGAGCCCGACGCGCGAGCGCAAAGATTCGAACGGTCTTCGCTGACGCCTGACACAACGGGGTGCGTCGGTGTGCGATCCGCGACGTGATCCGCATGTCCTGTCCCGGAAGATCCGGATTTCCTTTCCGGATGAAGGTATCTCTGCCGTCGCAGATCTTCTCGAGGCGGACTGTCCGAACACGTGTGAGGCGATCTGGCATCTCTTGCCCCTGCGCGTCAAGGCGATCCACGACATTTGGTCGGGGCATCAGGTATTGGTCCATCTGGACCCGACATTTGTGCTTCCGCCGGAGAACGTCCTCACCTACCTTCCCGTCCCGGGCGACCTCTTCTACTACTACCGGCCGCGCAACTACTTTCGGGGCGCCCCCTATGGAAGATCCGAATCCGCGGAGATAGGGATCGTTTATGACAGGGACACGCGGCCGCAGGGACCGCGAGGGCCGGAAGCCGTGAACCTCTTTGCGACCATCTCCTCGGGTCTCGAGGGCTTCGCGAGGGCCTGCGAGGACATGATCTACCGAGGCCAGAAGGATCTCATCCTCGAGAGGCTGGAGTGAGTCGGATGAGGAAGCTGCTCGTTGAGCTGGGCGGAACCAGGGCCGTTGCCGAGATGCACGACGACATCGTGCCAAAGACATGCGACGCGGTCTGGCGCGTGCTTCCGGTCGAAGGGATGGCGATCCACGCCAACTGGTCGAGTCGCGAGATCATGCTGCATCTTCACGGCGAGAAGATACTCCGGCTCCCCCCCGAAGGACCGGTCCGGCGCGGGACCACCGCTCCCGGTGACATCGTCTACTTCTGGCGATCCCCCCAGATGTCCCGCGGCAAGCAGTTGGCCTACAGCTCCGAGTTCCAGCGGGAGCTCTCAGAACTCGCGATCTTCTACGGCGACCCTGCCGGCGGCGGCCTGGCCGCAGACGACCCGGCCCGCAGCGGCCGAGACTCGAATCTGCAGGTCTCGACGCTGTTCGCCACCCTCATCGACATCCCGAGGGAGTTCGCGCGGAAGTGCGAAGACGTCCGTCACACCGGTCTGCAGAGGCTGCTCGTGACAAGGCTCGGCCAATGACGAGGGTCAGGATCACGCTGGGCCGCGTCGAGGCGTTTGCGCAGCTCGACGAGAAGAACGCGCCCAAGACGACGAAATGGCTCAAGGGGATCCTTCCGATCGAGCGGCAGGCCGTGCACAGCATGGAGAACGGCCGCGAGGTCTACGTCGTGCTCGATGCCCCCTATCACATCGAGGAAGAGAATCAGACGATCTACCAGACCGTTGGGGATCTGATCGTGTACTACAAGCCCGCCATCTTCGTCAAGCCCGAGTGGCCGAGGCACGTCCGCGACTTCCTCGTCATCGGATTCGTCTACGAGCGTGACAGCGCAATCAGGGGCATGAGTGGCCCACTGGCGACGAACCTCGTCGGAAGGATCACCGAGGGGATCGATGAGCTCGCGCGCGAGGCCCCGCGGATGCGGAGGGAAGGCTTCGAGAAAATGCGCATCAGCCTGGCGTCGAGAGACGGGAACGCCTGACGACCCGATGGTCAGGTTTGGCGTAGGGATGGCGCCGGTGGAACCGCTGAAGAAGGTGGCCTCGCTGGCGAAGCTGGCCGAGGAGCTCGGCTTCGAGCACTTCGTGCACGCCGACCAGCGATTCTCGGGCGAGAAGGACGTCTTCGTCACGCTCGCAGCTGACGCCCTGAACACCACGACGATCAAGCTCGGGCCATGCGTGTCCGATCCGTTCTGCCGGATCCCTGCGATGCTGGCCGTTGCGATCGCAAGCCTCGACGAGCTTTCGGAGGGACGGGCCCTGCTCGCCCTGGGTGCCGGAGGATCCGGTTTCGCCCAGATGCATCTTGAGCGGAAGCACGTCAACGACGCGCTCCGTGAGACCGTCACGATGATCAGGGGGCTGTTCCGCGGGGAAACCGTCAACTTCGACGGCCGCCTGTACAGGCTCACCGACGCCCGACTGGGGTTCGACGTACGGCCGGACATCCCGATACTCGTCGCAAGCAGAAGTCCGCTGAACCTCGAGCTCGCCGGCGAAATCGCAGACGGCGCGATCATAGCGACCTACGTGTCGGGAGCGCAGCTGGCGTTCGCGATCGAGCGCGTGCGGGCCGGGGCCAAGAAGGCGGGCAGGCGCGTGGAGGACGTGCGATTGATCTCGTGGGTCTACACCTCGATCTCGGACGACGGGCGGCAAGCCGTGGAAAACGTCAGGCCGTTCGTCACCCAAGCACTGTTGAATACTTCTCCCGCGGCCTATCCTGTCATCCTTGACGGCTTTGACCAAGCACTGCCGTCTTTCCTCAGGAAGTGTCGCGGCATGGGCCAGGCAGGCTTGGAGGTGGCGTATCGGGACCGGACGTATCTCACGGACGATGTCATCAAGCGCTTCTCGATCGCGGGCACAGCCGAGGATTGCATCCAGAAGATCAAGGAGATCAACTCCTTCGGCATCGACGAGATCTGGCTGAGGTGTTTTTCCGCTCCGCGGTCAGAAGTGGAACACGAAAAGGTGATCGTGCCCTTCGCCGAAAAGGTGATGCCCCGCCTTGCGGCTGACACTCGGTGAGCCTGTTCGCGTCCGGTGAGCGGCGAACCTCGCTCCTCTTTGCCTGTCGCCGTCGCCTCCCCCATTGTTCTCCCATGAACGCGCCTGCCGAGCCCCGCGCCCGCGCCGGCACGCGCGGCAGGCGGTGGATGCCCCGGAGACGCGGCCCGGGGGTGTGTAGACGCCCCAAGATCATGGACGCCTGGGCCGCCGCACCGCGGCAGTGCACGGCCTGCCAGTGTACGCTCAGGACGAGGACTTCCCGGTTGTCCCACGGGTACGTGTGGTTCGTGTGTGACGGCCGTGATCAACCGGGAGCTGAGCGCGCGGGTGGAAGCGATGGGGTCCCCGCGGCGCGTGGTGCTCGACATCGACAGCACCGAGATCCCCGTCTATGGTCAGCGGGGACAGAGCGCCTACAACGGGACTTTGAATCGACCTGCCACCATCCGCTGCTCCTGTTCAACCGGGAGGGCGACTGTCTGGCCGTGAAGCTGGGCGCACGTCGTCGCACTCACCGCGGGCAGGCGAAAGGCGTGCTAGTCTTGGCCTGTGGTGGAGACGGCGGGACTCGAACCCGCGACCCCCTGCGTGCAAAGCAGGTGCTCTCCCGCTGAGCTACGTCCCCACGGCGCAGACCAAGTATATCGGGGGCGCCCAACCGTGTCAAAGAACCGGGATGCCGAGGCGCGGGACGCCGCGGCGGACCGTCTCAACGCGTGTCGGTGCCGTCCTGCGCCTCGATGCTCGCAAGATACTCCTGGTTGCGCCTGCGGGCAGCGGCCGTGTCTGGCGCGGCGTAGAGGGTCTCCACCACGGCCGGGCCACTGCCGTTCGGGGTCCACGTGACCTCCACCCTGTCGCCCTTCCGCCGCCTCGGAGTGGTCGGCAGCATCTTCAGCCGGAACTCTGTTCCGGCCGCTTCGGCGATGTGAAAGATCATGTATTTCGACCCCTCGACGGTGACGATCTGCGGCTCGTCGGCGATGCGCCCGATGAGGCGCATCGCGCGGCGTCCCGTCCCCTTGCGAAAGAGATCCATGAATCCCATCGTATCCTCCCTCCCTACTGGATTGCACGAGGCAGTCAGGCCCCACCGGCGCTCCGCGGCCGGGGGCGGCGGGCCGGTGATCCAGGCGAGGCGTGGGCCGATCAGAGGCTTCCGGGCGGAGGGAGCGCGATCCGCGTGATACAAGCGCGCAGCAGATCATGGTCGGCATCGAGGAGGCTCTCGGCCGCGTGCCACCGCGTGCGGCCAGCCTGAAGGCCCCGGCACGCTGCCGGCGGAGGAACCGAAGGAAGCCCGGCCAGCGCCTCAGCATCCAGCGGCTGATCGCCGGTGGACCCGAGCACCGGCGGCAGCGGCGGACCGAAGGGCCGGCCGGGCGCCGGGACTCGCCCCGGCAGCACGGCCAACAGGCCGGCGGCTGCCAGCGCCGCGAGCGGACGCGCCCAGGGGGAAACGCTGCCGATCATGTCTCCTCTCTGTGTACGGTTTCCGCGGCGCGGGCGTTCACTACCCTGGTCCAGGACTCGCCGCGCCGGGCTCCGAACTATCCCCCGGTTATGGGAACGAGCCACGATCCCGACCCTTCCGCGACCTTCGGCCCAGCGCCCGCCTCCGAGGCACCCGTCCCGGAGGCCATCGCGGTTGCGCGAGCGCCGGCCGCCAGGGGACAACCGCTGGCCGTGCGCATCGCGCTCCTTGGGACTACCGGATTCCTGCTTGCGATCTCCTGGCAGGTCGTCCTGCCGGTCCTCCCCCTGCACCTGTCCCGCATCGGCTACACGGCCACGCAGGTCGGCATCCTCGTCAGCCTGTTGAGCCTGGCGATGGGTATCGTGGAGCTGGAGGTCGGCCGCGTCGCCGGGATGTTCGGCAGGCGCTGGACGCTGCTGGGCGGGCTGCTCGCCAACGCGGCCGCGATGATCGGGGTCGCGCAGGCGCGGGCCGCGGCCGCGGTCGGCGGGGCGCTGGCGGGCGTCGGCGCCTCTCGCGCGTTGATGTGGGCTCCGCTTCATGCGTCGGTCGCCGCCGCCGCTTCGGAGGAAACGCGGGGCCGAGCGTTTGGCGTGTTCTGGTTTCTCACGTCGGTGGGCTTCCTGGCCGGCCCGGCGATCGGAGGCGTGGTCGGCGCTCGCTACGGCGACCGGGTGGTATTCTACCTCGGCGCGGGGATCAGCCTGATCATCCTGCCGGTCATCTTTGCGACCACGACGCCCGGGCGGCCTACGCTGCGGCTCACGGCGAGCGGCGTCGGGGCGGTGCTCCGGCATCCCACCGTCTTCCGCCTCTGCCTCGCCAACCACCTGTACTACGCGGTGACCGGGATCTGGTCCACCTTCCTGCCGCTCTACGCCGCGACGCAGGGGCTCGGGGTGCTGGTTGTCGGAGAGGTATTCGCGGTGCAGGGCCTCACCTACGCGCTGGTCCAGATCCCCACCGGGCGCCTCGCAGACCGGTGGGGCCCGGAGCGGTTGGTCCTGCCCGGGCTCGCGGGCCGGAGCGCGATCGCGTTGCTGGTGCCCCTGCTCCACAGCACGACGGCGCTGCTTCTGGCTGGGGCCGTCTACGGGTTCGTCGGTGGTCTCGTGCCCGTGACATTCACGACGCTCATGGCCAGGCTCAGCCCGCGCGACCGCTACACGACCGCGATGGGAGTCTACAACAGCTCCGGGGACCTGGGGTTCTTCATCGGCCCGCTCATGGGGGGCGCCGCGGCGCTGTTGGGCATCGTCGGGCCGTTCGTGCTCTGCGCGCCCCTGGGCCTGGCCGCCGTCATAGCCGGCCTCGGCGTCGCGGCCGCGATCGGATCGTCCCGGAGTCAGATCTGAGGCAACCGCTGCGAGCGCCGTATCCTTGTGGCGGGCGAGACGCGGATGCTATACTGCCGCCGGAGGGATGGCAGAGCGGGCGAATGCGGCGGTCTTGAAAACCGCTAGGGGGTGACCCCTCGGGAGTTCGAATCTCCCTCCCTCCGCCACCGAAGTCTTGCGGGTGGCGGTCTCCCGGTGGTCGGTGCTGCCGTCGGCGCTGGCGCACGATCCGAAACCGGCGCCGTCCGTGACGCATCACCCGGCGGGGCTTCGGTGGCGATCGGATCTGCGAGCGTGCGAGCTCGCACCTGCCGCTCTGAACTATCCGAGGCGTACGGAACCAGTCGCCAATCCCTTGCCGATCGGGTAGATCCCCGTGACCGTAAGCGATTCGCACGCCGCCCACCGCCGCAGAATAGACAGCTCGCCGTCCCGAAAGGCATCGTCCATGAGCCATCGAGCACCGTTGCGCAGGTACGGAAGCAGCGTGGTGAGGGTGTGAGCGCGGCATCCGGGTGGACCGTACGGTCCGTCGATGAACACGAAGTCCGCGTGGCGACGCGGCACGAGCGCCAGCGCCGCGCCCACGGCCTCCGCGTCGTAATCCGATCCGTCGCGGAGAGGCACGTGACACACTCTGGCAAATTGACGGAGACCGGCCTGCGCCAGCTCCACGTCCACCTTCTCTCTGATCTGCTGGTCCTGCTCCATGGACATGACGCTGCAACGGCGACCCCGGGAACAGGCTAACGACGCAAACCGGGCAAAGACCAGCGTGCTCACCCCCGAGCCGCATTCGAGGATCAGGGAGGGTGCGTCCCGCCCCAGCAGCATCCACACTAAGGAGATGCTCTCGGCGTCGAGCGTCCAACCGCTGAGCATGTCCGCCGTCACCAACCCCGCGAGTTCTGGCACGGCCACCGGCCTGCCGCTACGATACAGCAGGTCGTGCGGCGGGCTCAACGGGTTGGGCGCCCTGGTGAGGAGGCCCAAGGCCCGTCGCCAGCAGAGCCAGTAGGGCAATCCGATCGGAGAGCTCTTGAATATCTTCCGTAAGAGCGTGAGATGGCACGGTATCATGCGGCGCAGGGCCGCCCTCACTGCGTACCGCCTTGCGTCCCTGAGCCCGGAGGCCCAATCCCGCCCCATATCTCGCGCGACCTCCCCCGCACGTCCCGATCGGGCTCGGCTCCGCCGGGGACCGGCAGAAGCGGTCCCGCCCGAGATCGCTGTCACGCCCGCGGCGGCCGACGCAAGGCGTCGGACGAAATCAAGCAGGCGATGCGACATCCAGAAGCAAGATAGCGTCCCGCCATCCGCGGGGGGTGAAAAACGAGCGCGTGCCGGTATTGGGAAAGACCCCGGCGTCGGTTCGCCGTCCGCTTCCGGGATCGAACCATTGGGCCTTCACCATGTGGCGGCCGGTGATCTTTCCCATATTGACGGACACCACGCTCGGATGGCTCAGATAGACGATGATGCTCCTGCCATCGGCCGAACGGGCGGCGGCATTGAGGGTATCGCCGCTCCCCTCCCCGCGTGCAAGGATGCCCTGGTCGGGCACGAACGTCCACCATGGGCGGGACGTTAGCAAGCGCCTGCGGATGCTCATGTGCCGAGCGCCGGGCAGATCCAGCGCGCGCTGCCAGCCGCCGCCGAAGAAGAAGATCGGCCGCGCGCCGTAAGTGTAGTAGCCGCCGGCCAAGAAGCTCCAGTAGGCCTCCCGTCGCACGTCGTACGCGGTCCCCGTGGGGGTGCCGGGGCCATCGTTGTCGTTTTCATAGAAACCCTCTCCGATCCCCGTCGGCTTGGTCGGCGTGGCGTGATAGTCGCGGCTCACGGCAGGATAGACGCGGGCCGGATCCTCATACACTTCGATCATGTTGAGGGAGAACCACGGATCACCGTGAAACACGCAGGGGCTCCCGCACGCGTGGTACGTCATGATGGTCCTGGTGTAGTCCTCCGAGCCCGTCACCCCGACGGCGATGCCCTTCGCGAGCGCGCGCCACACGCCCGTGGGCCCGCCGCCGCTCTTCACGCCGAGGACGAGTCTCTTCGCCAGCCCGAGGGCCCGCCGGATGTCCCCGACCCCGCCGCCGCGCACCGCGGCGACGGCGCCGCCTCGCAGGGCCCGCCAGACATCGGCCGGCTCATAATCCGGGGTGATGTCTCCTCCCAGGACCCAGAGGATGTTCTGCTTGGACCTATAACGGGCCCCCAACCACCGGCCGTACGTGTAGGCGGTCGCCCGGTCCACGAGCCACTGCAAAGACCGGTTTCCGAGGAACACCGGCAGGAAGCCGACATGGAGGCCCTGCTGCGCCGCCATATCGATGACGGCGTCCACATGCCGGAAGTAGGCGTCGTTGGGGCGAGACACGTCGGCGCTGTCGAAGGCGCGATGCCCGTACGCGTTGGGGATGTTCCCGTCCCACGTGATGATGCCGGCCTGGATCACCGTGAAGCCCCTGCGGGCCCGGTCCTCCAAGTAAAGGGCGGCGTCCCGCCGGTCGAGCTTCACGAACAGCTGCCAGGCCGTGTCCCCCATCCAGAAGAACGGAGTTCCATCGTGTTGCACCAAGTATCGCCCGTTGCTGCTGACCCTCAGGTCCGACCCGACCTGAGACGGAGGCGGGGCAGGTAGCGACGCGGGCGATGACGGACCTGGAAGGGCGCCCACAGCGAGGAGGAGACCGAGATATGCGAGGGCGCGACGGGGCACGAGAAGGCGTGGGCTGCTGTCCTGACCCGCCGGGTGATCTCCACGCTTGCGGCGAAGGCTCAGGTGTCGCATCGGAGCACTGCCCTTTCTTGCGTCCAATGCACCGCCGGTCCCGGTGGCTGCCGGCCGCGTTCCCCTTCGCCACGCTTCGGACTTCGGCCTCCCGGCTCCGCGTCTCGTCCGCTCGGGGGCAGGGGCGGCAGGACCATCCCCGGGTGCGCCCGGGGCCGGCTGTGCGGTGCGGGCACCGGCATCGCAGTCCTCCGCGGACGGGCGGCTGAGCACGACGGCCGGACTCCTTGTCTGATGCGGGTGCCGGGGGTAAGATGATCAGGGGGCGGGAGTTCGAATCTCCTTCCCCCCGCCTCACGAATCCGTAGCGGTGGCGACGGTGGCACAGGCCTCCTCGCGGGTCTGCAGGAGAAACGCCGCGGCACGCGAACGTGTCGCTGAGGGGCGTCCCACGCATGCTCGATGGCTCTCACCGGCGGGTCGGTCCCATGTTCCGACGACCCTTACCACTGCCGGTAGTGCCTGAGGCCGCTGTTCGCCATAGTGCCTGACCGACGCGGAGTCCCCAATCGTTCACGGGGGGCGTGGCATGGGCATCCGCGTGCTGCTCGTCGACGCGCAGGCGCTCGTCCTGGACGAGCTGAAGAGGGTCCTGCAGGTGGAGCGCGACCTCGAGGTGGTCGGCGTGGCCGCGGGCGGGGACGACGCGGTCGAACAGGCTGCCGTCCTCCGCCCGGATCTCGTGCTCATCGATGTCGAGTTGCCCGACGGCAACGGGATCGCCGCGGTGCAGCGCATCAAGGCACGGTGCCCGGATACGAGTGTGCTGGTGCTCACCGGCAGCGCGAGCCGGGACCTCTTTCGCCAAGCCGCCGCGGTGGGGGCCGTCGGCTACCTCCTCAAGGACGTCACCCCGGCGAGCCTGGTACACGCCATCAGAGCCGTCCACAGCGGCAGTACGATACTCAGTCCGGCGATCGCGCGGCAGGTTGTCGAACGGCACGATGCGGCCAGCGATGCCCGCGGCATCGGCCGCAGGCGCCACGACGTCGTGCGGCGGTCCGGAGCCTCGCAACGCAACGCGCGGCGCTTGACCGCTGCCAGGGACAAGGCGGGGTCGCCGGGCGGAGAGCGTGGCGTCGACCGTCCGGTATGGATCCGCGGAGACCGCCTGCGGGACGCCCGCGCATCCGTCGGGCTGCGTCTGGCGGATGTGGCCGGCGATGCCATGAGCGTGCAGGCCCTCTCGCGCCTCGAGACGAGCGGGACGAAGGCGCTCCCGTTCTCCGTGGTCGTTGGCCTCGTGAGGAACGCCGGCATCCTGCTGCCGGGCACCGTTACGCCGAGGACATGGACCCACGACGTGCTCGACCACGCCCTGCTCTGGCTGCAGCGGGGCCGCTTCGACCGGGTTCTGCACACCCTGCGTGTACGCGACCTGCTCGGGCCCGTCGACAGGCGGACGGAGATCGCGGCGCTCGTCCTCGAGGAATGGGCACGCTGGCACTGCGGAGGCGAGTGGAGGCCCGGGCGCATGCGGCTCCTCCGCGCGGATGCCCGGGAGGCCGGCGCCGTCCGCCCCTGGCTGTGGGCCGGCGTGTTCGAGAGCGCGATGCACGACCGCAACGGAACCCCGGAGCAGGCGACCGATGTCGTCGTGAGCGCGCTCCCGGTGGCCGAGCGGGAAGGCGAGCCCCTCGATGTGCTCTGTGTGCGCGCGGCCGCGGGCCGGCTGTTCGCGCGCCAAGAGCTGCCGGCGCCGGGCCTGGAGATCGTAAACGCCGTCGAGGGCGTCTGGGATCGTGGAACCCCGTTCGGACAGGCGCGCCTCCTGTACTCCAGGGGAGTCCTGTACGGGGTCGCGGGGGAGCTGGGGCGCGCGAAGGACGCGCTGTGGCACAGCTCCGAGATCGCGATGGAGATCCCTAACCCCATGCTGGCGGCGCAGGCGGAGCGCGCGCTCATGGAAATTCACGAGGCACAGGGAGAGTGCGACGCCGCGGACGCGGCGGCCACCCGCGCGGCGATGTGGTTCATGGAAGCGGGGATGAAGCAGGAGGCCAGGGAGGTCCTCAAGCAGGCGCTGAGAGGCCGCGTCTACGTGCCGCTCTCAGCCATCGAGGCGCTATCGGGCGCGGCGATCTGCGTCGAGCGCGGCGGCTATCGAGTTCGGGTATAGAAGTCGAGCCGCGGTGGCCGGGCCGGACAGTGGCCGGGGCCAGGTCGGCCGTGGCCGATCTGGCCCCGTCTCTTCCGGGGCGTGCGAGCGGCGGCTACCGCATCACGAGGTGACCGGTCGCCGCGCCGATCACCATCAGCACAAGCAGGTCGGTCATCCACCACGGCATGCTCGCTCACCTCCTCCGCGTAGCCCGACGTATCCTGCGGTAGAGCCACTTAGTGCTTTTCCCTGTGCGCTGTCCTTCCTAACGTGAGCGCGCGGAGCAATCCCGCTGTGCGTGTCGGTCCACGCGGCCTTGTGGTATGCTCCAATCACACCGCGACAAAGGGGGATGAACCGTGAAGCCGGCGCCTCGTCCGATGTTCCGGCGGGTCGATCACATCGGGGTCGTCGTCGACGACCTCCCGGAGGCCCGCCGGTGGCTGGCGGACGTGTTCGGCCTGCCGCTGCGCAGGTCGGTGGATCTACCCGAAGGCCGCATCCGAGGAGAGTTCTACGCCTGCGGCGGTACGGACATCGAGCTTATCGAGATCGGCGATCCCGAGTTGCGGCGGCAGCGCCTGGGGAACGGCCGGCGGGCGCGCATCGAGCACATCGCGGTCGAGGTGGACGACCTCGGAGCCGCACTCGCCACCCTGGCCTCCCGCGGCGTGCGGACCACCTCAGCGGAGCCACGGCGTATCGGGAACACGCTGAACGCGTGGACCCGAGAAGAGACGACCGGCGGCATCTCGTACCAGTTGATCGAGCGCAGGCCAACCAATAGCCCGTAACGGAACCCGTCGAACCGGGGCGAGCGCCCGCCGCGTTGGAGACGTCCCGGGACGCGAGCACTTCCCGCGCGTCGGGCGCGGGGGGGCGGTCTGGCGAGCCGAAGGCGTCCTTCCTGCGTCAACAGGAGCTGGCCATCGAAGATGCGGCGCGTGCCGGGTGCCCTTGCGGCGACCCGCTCCGGAACGACGCCGGCTCGGGGGCCGGCCGACACATGAACGGGTCCCGCGTGGTGAATCGTTCCCACCATGTCCTCATCGCGCTCGTGTTGGCGATCGCGGTCGGCGCCAGCTTCTGGCGGCTGGGGATGGGTAGCCTGCACGACTGGGACGAAGCCATCTACGCCCAAGTGGCGAAGGAAATGAACGCCACGGGGGACTGGCTCCAGCCTCATTATGAATACAAACCGTGGGTCGACAAGCCGCCACTATTAATGTGGTCCACTGCGCTCCTCTTCCATCTGTTCGGGGTGCATGAGTTCTGGGCCAGAGCAGCATCCGCCCTCGCCGGCGCGGTCGTGATCGTCCTCACGTTCCTCATCGCCGCTGCCCTGTTCGACCGGCGGACCGGGCTGATGTCCGCGGTGATCCTGGCGACGACCTTTGAGTTCCTCAAATACGCACGCAGGGGCATGACCGATGCCCCCCTCACAATGTTCGTTCTCCTCGCCGTCTACGGATATATCCGGGTGATGGAGGGCGAACCGCGCTGGTGGTACGGCGTCTGCGGTGCGTGTGCGCTCGCGGTCATGGTCAAGTCGCTTGCCGCGCTGATTGCGCCGGCCGCCATGCTGCTGGTGCTCCTGAGCGGAACACCCGGCGCGCGCGGCGTGCTTCGCTCGACGCATCTCTTCCTGGGCCTCGCGGGAGCCCTTCTCATAGCGGCACCCTGGCACGCGCTGATGGCCGCCCACTATGGGCCGACCTTTTGGAGCCACTACTTTGGCTTCCATGTCGCCCACGCGCTGTCTGTCGTGCAAGGAAATTCGGGGGATCAACGCTTCTATCTTCGGGTGTTGGCCGGTGGCATGTTCCCCTGGGTGTACCTCCTCCCGTTTGCGGTCTCGCTCGCGGTGCAGGAAAATCTCATGGGTCGATATCGCTCGCTGATCCTCCTCGCGGTGATCTTGGTGGTCTTTGGATTGTATCAGTTCTCCCGCACCAAGTTGCCGTACTACATCATGCCCGCGCTTCCGCCCCTGGCCATCCTGACCGGACGGCTGATCGCGTCCGCGACGAGGTCGCCGGATGCATCCTCATTGTCAGGCGTGCTCATCGCGGCCGTCACGGCTGGGGCGCTCGCCCGCAACCCCCTGGTCGGGCTCCTACTCCTCTGCGCGCTGGCCGCACTGTTTGTCCTGTCGGTTCGGAAGACCCTCGACGCCCGCGTCGTGTCGGCATCCGCCTTCCTTGTGCTGCTTGCGTTGGGGCTGCGCAGCGTCAGCCCTCTGTATCGCGAAGGCGCTTCCCCTGTCGCCTCACTTGCCGCCGCCGCTTCCCGGAACGCGGCCGACCGGGAGCCGCTGATCGTCTTCTCAGGGTTGTACCGGCCGGCGGCGCTCTTCTACAGCGGGCGGCCCATCTTTGAAGCGCGCACCTGGGGCGATATCGGATCATTCGCCGACAGAACACCGAGGCGCATCATCATGGCCAAAGGCGACTTGGCGTCCAAGCCCGCCGGGTATGCGATATCCGTCGAAGCCGAAGCCGGGGATTTGATCTACGGCTGGGTCAGCCATGCGCGGGCGCGCTGACGCCGGCCCCGCCTGCCTCACGGAGCGCTCTGGTCACCGTAGCGGCATCGGCCCGGGCTCGGCGGCTCGGCTGTTGGCCCCGCGGGCCTGTGCTCTGCTCTGACCAGGCGGGATCAAGGGGATGAGCCGGGCTCCGCCGCGTCCCTGTACACGCGACCGGGGTCCTCGCTGCCGCGCGGCCCGCGCCGTTTGCGCATCTTTCGAGCGACGCTTTCGGAGGCCGTAGACATTCGTTAGGGGGCAGGTGAGGAGGCCGCGCGCCGAGGAGTATGGGGAGCACCCATGCAGGACGCCGACGCGTGAGAAACACGCGGCCACCCGCACCTCTGGAGACACGCCTTCCGACGGGACCGGCGGATGCCGCCGGCCGCGGGGGCGTGGCGTCCGCGCGCCCTTCGGACCACGGGCCGGCCCTCGAGCAATCGGTCCCGGCGCGCTTCGAGCAGCAGGTCGCGCAGCACCCAGGTCGCGTCGCGATCGAGGCAGGGGACCGGGCGCTCACGTACGACGCGCTGAACCGGGCCGCCGATCGCGTCGCCCGGGCCCTCGTCGCGGCGCGCGGACCGTCGCCGGAACCGATCGCCCTTCTCTTCGATCGGGGCGCGCGGGCAATCATCGCGGTCTTGGGGACGCTCAAGGCCGGGAAGATCGTGGTGCCGCTGAATGCCTCCGACCCGCACGCGAGGACCGCCGGCATCCTGCGGCACTCGCGGGCCGCCGCGATCGTGACCGAGGCGGCGCTCCTCACGCGCGCCAGGGAGCTGGGCGCAGACGCGCTCCCGGTCTTGGACGCCGGTGAGGCCGAGGCGGGCGGCTCTTCCGACAACCTCCGCCGCTCGATCGCGCCCGACGCGGTCGCCCGCATCGTGTACACGTCGGGTTCGACAGGCCGCCCCAAAGGGGTCGCGCACACGCATCGTGCCACGCTTCACAGCGCCGTGGCCTATGCGGACGTCACCGGGCTCGGTCCGGCCGACCGAATGATTCTGCTCGCGAGCCACAGCCAGGCCGCCGGCCTGCTCGACGTCTTCCGGGCTCTGCTCTCTGGCGCCACCGTAGTGCCGTTCGACGTCCGGGCGCGGGGCCTCGCGGCGCTCGCCGACGCGCTCCGGCGGGACCGGATCACGGTCTACCACTCGACGCCCATGGTCTTCCGCGCCTTAGCCGAGAGCCTGCCGCACACGGTCCGGTTTCCGTCCCTTCGCCTCATTCACCTGGGAGGCGAGGCGGTCTCGCGCCGTGACGTTGAGCTCTACCGCCGGGTCACAGAGGCGAGTTGCGTCCTCCTCCACGCCCTCGCAAGCACGGAGACCGGCCTGTACCGGCAGCTCGTGATCGACAGGGAGACTCCTATCGACGGCGTCCTCGTGCCGGCCGGTCACCCGGTGCCCGGCATGGCGGTCCGGCTGCTCGATGACTCCGGCCGGGAGGTCGCAACCGGCGGGGTCGGCGAGATCGCGGTGCAGAGCCGGTATCTCGCCTCAGGATACTGGCGGGAGCCCGCGCTGACCCGACAGGTCTTCAGCTTCGCGCCGGACGGCAGCGGCGAGCGGATCTACCGGACGGGTGACCTGGGCAGCATGTTGCCGGATGGCTGCCTCGTTTGCCTTGGGCGTAAGGACTCGCAGGTGAAGATCAGGGGGTACCGCGTGGAGCCAGCGGAGGTCGAGGCGGCACTGCGGGAGCACCCGCATGTCAAGGACGTGGCCGTCGCGGGGCGCGCCCATCCGGCGTCCGGAGACACGCGGCTGGTCGCCTACGTGGTGCCCCGGGAGCCTCTGCGGAGCGACGATCTGAGGCGCTTCCTGGGAGCCGCGCTCCCGACCTACACCGTGCCCTCGGTGTTTGTCTTGCTCGATGCCCTGCCGCTGCTGCCCGGCGGGAAGCTCGACCGGGGGGCCCTGCCCGAGCCGGTATGGGAGCAGGGGAGCCCGGAACGCGCATCCGTCGCCCCAACCCGGCGCGTGGAGCAACAGGTGGCGGAGCTCTGGGAGACGATCCTCGGCATTCGGCCCGTCGGGCTCCGCGATAACTTCTTCGATCTGGGGGGAGACTCCCTGACCGCGATGCGGATCCTGAACCAGGTCGAGCGCACCTGGGGCACGCGCCTGCCT
>JAJPJJ010000051.1 GCA_021324295.1 Bacillota bacterium | reverse complement strand
CACCAGTTCTCGGGCGGGATGCGTCAGCGCGTGATGATCGCGATGGCGCTGTCCTGCAACCCCTCGATCCTGATCGCCGACGAGCCCACGACCGCGCTCGACGTCACGATCCAGGCCCAGATCCTCGACCTGATGCGCGAGCTCCAGCAGGAGTTCGGGATGTCGATCATCTTCATCACGCACAACCTCGGCGTGGTCGCGGAGATGTGCGACAACGTCGTCGTGATGTACGCCGGGCGGCCGGTCGAGCATACCGACGTCCGGCGGATCTTCAAGGACCCCAAGCACCCGTACACGTGGGGGCTGCTGCACTCGGTTCCCAAGCTCTACGTGCGCCAGGAGCGCCTCATCCCGATCGAGGGGCAGCCGCCGAGCCTGATCGATCTCCCGCCCGGGTGCCCGTTCGCGCCGCGCTGCCCGTTCGTCATGGAGGTGTGCGTCCAGGAAGACCCGCCCGACTTCCCGGTCGGGCCGGATCACACGGCCAAGTGTTACCTCTACTCGGACAAGGCCTCCGAGAAGGAGCGGCAGGCCGCCGAGGCCGCCGGCCTGGCGGCGTCCACGCGCAGCGGGCGGGTGTAGGGCGAAGGGCATACCTGAGGGGCTGCCCCGGACGGAGGGCATATGGCGAGCAACGGCGAGGTCCTGCTGGAGGTTCGCAATCTCCGGAAGTACTACCCGGTCACGAAGGGGTTCATCTTCCAGCGGCAGGTCGGGGCCGTGCGGGCGGTCGACGACGTCAGCTTCTTCATCCGCAGGGGCGAGACCCTCGGGCTCGTCGGCGAGTCCGGGTGCGGCAAGACGACGACCGGCCGGGTCATCCTGCGGCTGCAGGAGCCCACGGCCGGGGAGGCGCTGTTCGAGGGGCGGGACATCTTCAAGCTCGGCAAGGAGGAGCTGCGCCGCCTGCGCCGGGACATGCAGATCATCTTTCAGGACCCCTACTCGTCCCTCAACCCCCGAATGACCGTCGGCGACATCATCGGGGAGCCACTGGAGATCCACAACCTGGCGCGCGGCAAGGAGAAGATCCGCCGGGTCCAGGAGCTGCTGGAGGTCGTCGGGCTCTCCCCCTACCACGCCAACCGGTATCCGCACGAGTTCAGCGGCGGCCAGCGGCAGCGGATCGGGATCGCGAGAGCCCTCGCCGTGAACCCCAAGCTCATCATCGCGGACGAGCCGGTCTCCGCGCTGGACGTCAGCATTCAGGCGCAGGTGCTCAACCTCCTCGAGGAGCTGCAGAAGGAGTTCGTGCTGACGTACCTCTTCATCGCGCACGACCTGTCCGTGGTCAAGCACATCAGCGACCGCATCGCCGTCATGTACCTCGGCAAGATCGTGGAGATGGCGGACGCCGACGAGCTGTTCAGCAACCCGCAGCACCCGTACACGGAGGCGCTGCTCTCGGCCGTCCCGATCCCCAACCCGGAGATGCGGCGAGAGCGGATCATCCTGCCGGGTGATGTGCCCAGCCCGGTCAGCCCGCCGTCGGGGTGCCGCTTCCACACCCGGTGCCTGTACGCCCAGCCGAGCTGCCGCACCAACGAGCCGCCGTTCGAGGATATCGGGGGCGGGCATTTCGTGGCGTGCCCGGTCCGGCCGTTCGCGCGGCAACGCAGCAGGGCGGCGGTCGTCGCGCAGGCCACAGGGGCGCCCGGCTAGCGGGTCATCCGCGGTCGTTCGGCGGCCGGTGAGAGGAGGTGTGGGGGGCTGGCCTGGGCGTCCTCCCGGGGTCCCCAGCGCGTTGCATCTCCTCAGCAATGTGCCGGGGTGGGGCTCCGTTTCTCGAAGGAAGGCGAGACCCCACAGCGTGCCGTGCCTGCCACCGGACTGCTGCTCCGCCGCGCTAGGAAGGTACCATGCTCGCTGCGCACGGGCGAACCCCCGTGCGGGCGGCCGCGTAGGGTACAGGGGCGCGACTGCCGAGGGCGGTCCCGGCCACAGGCCGAGGGACCCCGGGAAGGCAACTCTGCCCGATCCCAAAAGGAGGGGTGATTCGCCGTGAAACAGCGCGTGCTCGCGTGCACGGTGGTGTTGGTGCTCGCGGTCCTGACCCTGGGGACCGGAGCGCGAGGAGCGGGTGCGCCGGTCAAGAACCCGGACACGTTCGTGACGCTGCGCTTCGGCGATCCGGAAAGCCTGGACCCGGCGTACGCGTACGATACGGCGAGCGCGGAGATCATCTACCCCAACGTCTACGAGACCCTGATCACGTTCGACGGCTCCGTGCTGTCCCGGTACGTGCCGCTGCTGGCGACCCAGGTGCCGAGCCTGCAGAACGGCCTGGTCAGCAAGGACGGCCTGACCTACACGTTTCCGATCCGCAAGGGCGTCAAGTTCCACGACGGCTCCACGATGACCCCCGAGGACGTGCGGTACTCGATGCTGCGCTTCATGCTGCAGGACCGCGACGGCGGTCCCTCCTGGCTGCTCCTCACGCCGCTCACCGGCAAGGACAGCACGCGGGCCGGCGACGGGAAGTTCCAGGTGACCTACCAGGATGTCGCCAAGGCCGTGACGGTCCAGGGCGACAACGTCGTGTTCCACCTCGCGCACCCGTACGGCGCGTTCCTCAGCATCATCGCCGGCTTCTCGTTCGTGATGCCGAAAGCGTGGGCCGCCTCCCACGGCGACTGGGACGGGAGCCCCACCACGTGGCAGCGGTACAACAACCCCAAGCTGCAGGACCGGTACGCTTTCGACCACATGGACGGGACCGGGCCGTTCAAGCTCCAGACCTGGGACCGGCAGGCCAAGCAGGTCATCCTCGTCCGCAGCGACAACTACTGGCGCAAGCCCGCGCGCCTCGCGCGCGTCGTGATCCGGACGGTGCAGGAGTTCGGCACGCGGCGGCTGCAGCTCCAGCAGGGCGACGCGGACCTGATCGACGTCAATCGTCCCGAGCAGAGCCAGGTGCAGGGGATGGCCGGCGTCACGATCCACGACGACCTCCCGCAGCTCGTCCTCCAGGCCCTCCACTTCAACTTCAAGATCGACGCGACCGGGAACCCGGACGTCGGGAGCGGGAAGCTCGACGGCAACGGGATCCCGCCGGACTTCTTCAGCGACGTCCACGTGCGCCGGGCGTTCGCGTACGCCTTCGACTACGGGACGTTCATCCGGGACGCGTACCGCGGCAAGGCGGTCCAGCCCAACGGGCCGATCATCCAGGGCCTCCTCGGCTACGACCCGAGCGCGCCCCGGTACACGTTCGACCGGAACAAGGCGATCGCCGAGTTCAAGGAGGCGTGGGGCGGCAAGGTGTGGGACACGGGGTTCAAGTTCACCCTGACCTACAACACGGGCAACACGGTGCGGCAGATCGGCGCCCAGATCCTCAAGGACGTCGTCGAGTCGCTGAACCCCAAGTTCAAGCTGGATATCCGGAACATGCAGTGGTCGCAGTTCCTGCAGACGACCAACGCGCACAAGGGCACGCTGTACGCGCTCGGGTGGGCGGTCGATTACCCCGACCCGGACGACTTCGCGCAGCCGTTCCTGGCGTCGAACGGCGACTACCCGAAGCGGAACAGCTATCATAACGCCGAGGCGGACCGGCTCGTCAGGGAGGGCGCCACGACGGTGGATCCGGCCAAGCGAGCGGCGATCTACAAGCAGCTCACCCGGATCGCCTACCAGGACGTGCCGCAGCTCTACGTGGCGCAGCCCGTCGGGTTCGTGGTCATGCGGTCGTGGGTGCACGGCTGGTACTACAACCCGGTGTTCGGCGGCGCCAACTACTACCCGCTGTACAAGGAGTAGCGAACCCTGTAGCGGCGGGCCGGCCCGTCCCCGGGACGGGCCGGCCCGCGGCGACCATGATCGCCTTCATCGTCCGACGACTCCTGCTGCTCCCGCTCGTTGCCCTGGGCGTCACGGCCCTCATCTTCGCGCTGCTGCAGTTCCTGACGCCCGCGATGCGGGCCAGCCTCTACATCACCGACCCCAAGCAGCTCAACGCGCTGCCCGACATCATCCGGAAGTACCACCTCGACCAGCCGGTGTACGTGCAGTACGGGGACTGGCTGCGCCAGGTCCTGCACGGCGACCTCGGGTGGAGCGAGACCGCGCGGGAGCCGGTCGCGGATGCGATCCGCGGCTTCTTCCCGGCCACGCTCGAGCTCGCGATGTACGCGTTCCTGTGCATCCTGGCGCTCGGGATCTGGCTCGGCACGGCCTCGGCGGTCAACAAGGACAAGCTCATCGACCACCTGAGCCGCGTCACGTCGATCAGCGGCGCGTCGCTGCCGACGTTCGTGTGGGCGCTCCTGCTGCTGATGGTGTTCTACGGGCACTTCGGATGGTTCCCGCCGGGGCGGCTCTCGCTCGACGCGGACCTGTACGTGCGCAGCGGGAAGTTCCACGTGTACACCGGCCTCATGACCGTCGATGCCCTGCTAAACGGGCAGGGGTGGATCTTCTGGGACGCGGTCCGGCATCTCGTGCTCCCGGTCGCGACCCTCACGTACTACCTCGTCGCGGTCCTGGTGCGGATCACACGCTCCTCGATGCTGGAGACGCTGCGGGCGGACTACGTGCGCACCGCCCAGGCCAAGGGCCTCCCCCGGCGCATCGTCGTGGACCGGCACGCGCGCCGCAACGCCCTCATCCCGGTGATCACGCTGGCGAGCCTGCTGTTCATCGGCCTGCTCAGCGGGGTCGTGATCACGGAGAGCGTCTTCAACTATCCGGGGATCGGCCGCTGGGGCGTGGGGGCGAGCCAGCAGCTCGACATCCCGGCGGTCACGGGGTTCGCGCTCATCTTCGCCGGCCTGCTCGTCCTGGGGAACCTCTGCGCGGACGTCCTCTACGCCGTCGTCGATCCCCGGATCCGGCTGCAATGAGCGCGGTCCGCACCCCCCCCTCGCCCGCCACCCCTGCGCTCCCGCTGCCCGGCTCGCCGGTGCGCCCGCGCGCGGGGGAGCGGCCGTGGCACCGGACGGTCCGGCGCTTCCAGCGCAACCCGCTCTCCGTGCTCGGGGCCGCGATCATCCTGTTCTTCGTCGCGCTCGCGGTCCTGGCACCGGTCCTCGCGCACCCGACCGAGAGGAACCCGTACCTGATCCCCCACTCCGGGTACGCGAGCGACCCCCGGCCGCCCGGGCCGGGGCACCCGCTCGGGACGACCGAGCAGCAGTTCGATCTCTACTACGGCGTCATCTGGGGGGCGCGGACCGCGTTCGTCGTGGCGCTCACCGTCATCGCGACGGCGGTGGCGATCGCGCTCGTCCTGGGCAGCCTGAGCGGGTACTACGGCGGCCGCGTGGACGAGATCGTGATGCGGGTCACCGACATCGTCCTCGCGTTCCCCGGGCTGATCCTGGCGGTCGTCATCGTCGCCGTGCTCGGCCCGAGCGTGCGCAACCTCGTGATCGCGATCGCGGCGGTCGAGTGGCCCACCTACACGCGCCTCCTGCGGGGCGAGTTCCTGCGCGTGCGGGACATGGAGTACGTCCAGGCCGCCCGCGCGCTGGGCGCCGGGGACTTCTGGGTCATCCTCCGCCACGTGATCCCCAACACCGTCTACCCGATCCTGATCCTGGCCTCGCTCAACATGGGCAACATCGTGATCACGTTCGCCGCGCTCTCGTTCCTGGGGCTGGGCGTGCCGCCCGGCTACGCCGACTGGGGCCAGCTCATCAACCTGTCGCACAACTGGATCACCGGGACAGCCGGGGACCCGTTCACGTACTGGTACACGCTGGTCGTGCCGGGGGCCGCGATCTTCCTGTTCGTCCTGGGGTGGAACCTGCTGGGGGATGCGTTCCGCGACATCTTCGACCCGCGCCTGCAGGGCAGCCGATAGTGCGGCCCGGCGGCAGCGTCGTGGCGGATACGGTAAGGCGTGGGGGTCTGTCCTTCGCTTCCGGTCCAGGTCTTCCTCGATCACGCCGCACGCTTCGGGGAGCGACCGCGGAGGAAGGGGGACGGGGATCTGCCCGGAGCGGACATTCCGCGCGGCACCGTTGGCCGGCCGCCGCGTCACACTGAAGCGGGTCGCGTCGGCTGGGAGCGGAGGGCGGGTTTGGCCCCGGCCCTGTCCATCGCCGGAGTCGCGATACGGAGGAGTAGCGCACCCCGCTGGGACGCGGGTGCCGCGTCAAGGAGAAAGGAGATAGGGAGGGAGGAGCATGAGGACCGCCGTGGGGTGGTATCGGGTCGCTGCGCTCGCGCTGGCCGCGGTCGTCGTCGCCTCGCTCGGCACGGTCACGGCCCGCGGCGCCACCGAGGCCGTCCGGAACCCGGACACGCTCGTCGAGCTGCAGTTCGGTGACGTCTCCAGCCTCGACCCGGCGCTCGCGTACGATATCTACTCGTACGAGCCGATCTGGCCCAACGTCTACGAGACCCTGATCATGTACGCCGGCTCCGCGCTCGACCGCTACGAGCCGATGCTGGCGACCCAGGTGCCGAGCCTGCGGAACGGCCTGATCAGCAGGGACGGGCTGACCTACACGTTCCCGATCCGCCAGGGCGTGCACTTCCACGACGGGTCCGTGATGACCGTCGACGACGTGGTGTACTCCGTCCGGCGGTTCCTCCTGCAGGATCAGGCCGGCGGCCCGGCGTGGCTGCTGCTCTCGCCGCTGCTCGGCGTGGACAGCACGCGGGACGAGCACGGCAAGATCCAGGTGCGGTGGGCGGACGTGGCGCGGGCCGTGAGCGCGCAGGGCAACGCGGTCGTGTTCCGGCTCAAGAAGCCGTTCGCGCCGTTCCTGACGATCGTCGCCGCCTGGACCGCCGTGATGCCGCGGAAGTGGGCGGCGGCGCACGGCGACTGGGACGGGAGCCCCACCACGTGGCAGCGGTACAACAACCCCAAGACCGAGGACCGCTACCAGTTCGATCACATGGACGGGACCGGGCCGTTCAAGCTGCAGGAGTGGGACCGGCAGGCCAAGCAGATCGTGCTCGTCCGCAACGACAACTACTGGCGCAAGCCCGCGCGCCTCGCCCGCGTCGTGATCCGGTCGGTCTCCGAGTTCGCGACCCGGCGGCTGCAGCTCCAGCAGGGCGACGCGGACCTCATCGTCGCGTCGCTCAACCAGCAGTCGCAGCTGCGCGGCATCCCGGGGACGGTCATGCAGGACAACCTGCCGCAGATCGCCCTCCAGACGCTGCAGTTCAACTACCGGATCAACACCGAGGGCAACCCGGACGTCGGGAGCGGCAAGCTCGACGGGAACGGGATCCCCCCGGACTTCTTCGCCGACATCCACGTCCGGCGCGGATTTGCCTACGCGTTCGACTACGCCGCCAACCTGAGCGGCGCGTACGCGGGGAAGGGAGTCCGCCCGCACGGGGTGATCCCGCAGGGCCTGCTCGGGTACGACGCGAGCGTGCCGATCTACACGACGAACCGGGACCGCGCGATCGCCGAGTTCAAGGAGGCGCACGGCGGCCGGGTCTGGACGACGGGGTTCAAGTTCACGATCCCGTTTACGGCCGGCAACACGGCGCGGCAGGTCGGCGCCCAGATCGTGAAGGACTCGGTGGGCGCGCTCAACCCGAAGTTCCAGATCGACGCGCGGCCGGTCCCGGCGAGCAGCCTCAACAGCCTGCTGTTCGCCCACAAGGGGACGATGTACTTCCTCGGGTGGTTCGCCGACTACCCGGACCCGCACGACTTCGCGCAGCCGTTCCTGGCCGCCAACGGCTACTTCCCGGTGCGCGGCGGCTACCGGAACCCGGAGGCCGACCGGCTGATCGAGCAGGCGGTCAGCACGCCCGACCCGGCGCAGCGCAAGGGGCTGTACCGCCAGCTCTCGATGATCGCCTACAACGACGTGCCGTACCTGTTCCTCGTCCAGCCCGTGACCTACTACACGATGCGCTCCTGGGTGCACGGATGGTACTACAACCCGATCTTTCCGGGCCAGTACTACTACACGATCTACAAGGGATAGGGGACGTTGCGACGATGGAGGGCGGGGGCCGCACCCGATGATCGATGACCGGATCGTCGATCACGTCGCCCGGCTCGGCCGGCTCGAGCTGTCGCCGGAGGAGCGGGAGCTGTTTCGCGCCCAGCTCGGCAGCATCCTGGAGCACTTCCGCCGGCTCGACGCGCTGGACCTGACCGACGTCCCGGCCACGTCCCACGTGCTGCCGGTGGCCAACGTGCTGCGGGACGACGTCGCGCAGCCCTCGCTCGCACGGGAGGACGCCCTGGGGAACGCGCCGGAGGCCGAGGACGGGTACGTCGTCGTGCCGCCCGTGATCGAGGCCGAGTAGGGACCGTGCCCGCGTCCCTCGCCGACCGGCCCGCGTGGGAGCTGCGCGCGCTCTACCGCCGCAAAGCGGCCTCCCCGCGCGAGGCGGCCCGGGCGGTGCTCGACCGCCTCGAGGCGCTCGAGCATCGGATCCACGCCTACCTCTTCTGGGACGCCGACGCCGTCGTCGCGCAGGCGGCCCGGTGGGAATCGCGCGCGCACCGCGAGGATGCCCCGCCGCTGGCCGGCGTCCCGGTCGCGCTCAAGGACAACATCTGCACGCGCGGGTGGCCCACCACCGCCGGGTCGCGGATCCTCGACGGGTTCCGGCCGCCCTACGACGCGACGGTCGTCGCGCGCCTCCGCCGCGCCGGCGCGATCCTGGTGGGGAAGACGAACTGCGACGAGTTCGCGATGGGCAGCAGCACCGAGAACTCGGCGTTCGGCCCGACCCGCAATCCGTGGGACCTGGACCGGGTGCCGGGCGGCAGCAGCGGGGGCTCGGCCGCCGCCGTCGCCGCCGGGGAGGCGACGCTCGCGCTCGGCAGCGATACGGGCGGGAGCATCCGCGAGCCGGCGGCGTTCTGCGGCGTCGTCGGCCTCAAGCCGACCTATGGGCGGGTGTCCCGCTATGGCCTGATCGCGTTCGCGTCCTCGCTCGACCAGATCGGGCCGTTCGCCCGCGACGTGCGGGACGCGGCGCTCGCGCTGCGGGTCATCGCCGGCCGCGATCCCGCGGACTCGACCTCGGCGGAGATCGAGGTCCCCCCCTACGACGAGCAGCTCGCGGGCGAGGTCAAGGGGCTGCGGTTGGGCATCGTGCGCGAGTTCCTCTCCGAGGGCACGGACGGCGGCGTCGCCGCGGCCGTGCGGGAGGCGGTGCAGACGCTGCGCGGCCTCGGCGCGGTCTGCGAGGAGGTCTCGCTGCCCCACGCGCCGTACGCGCTTCCCGCCTACTATCTCGTCGCGCCCGCCGAGGCGAGCAGCAACCTCGCCCGGTACGCCGGCGTCCACTACGGGCACCGCACCGCCCGCGCGGACGATCTCTACACGATGTACGCGCGCACCCGCCGGGAGGGGTTCGGCCCGGAGGTGAAGCGGCGCATCATGCTGGGGACGTACGCGCTGTCCGCGGGCTACTACGACGCCTTCTACCTGCGCGCCCAGCGGGTCCGAACGCTGATCCGCCGCGACTTCGAGGCGGCATTTGCGAAGTTCGACGCGCTGCTCGGCCCCGTGGCGCCGACCACGGCGTTCCGGCTCGGCGAGCGGACGCAGGACCCGCTGCAGATGTACCTGGCCGACGTCTTCACGGTGCCGGTGAACCTGGCGGGCGTGCCCGGGATCTCCGTCCCGTGCGGGTTCGCGGGCGGCCTTCCGGTCGGTCTGCAGGTCATCGGGCGCCCGTTCGACGAAGGCACGGTGCTCAATATCGCGTACGCGCTCGAGCGGGCCACCGACTTCCACGCGGCCCGCCCGCCCGTGGCGTCCGCGGCGCGCTGACCGGCCCGGCCGCTCGCCTCCCGGGCCGGGAGGCGAGCCGGCGCGGCCTCGCGAATCCCCGCAGAGGCGCGGCCCCCGGCGTCGCCGGCCAGGCGCGGAGAAGGCGGGTGCGACCGGAGCCATGACGATCGCTGACACGGCGGCGAGATTCGAGACCGTCATCGGCCTCGAGGTGCACGTCCAGCTCAGCACCGCGACGAAGATGTTCTGCGGCTGCGCCGTGGCGTTCGCGGCGCCGCCCAATACCCTGACCTGCCCGGTGTGCCTGGGGCTCCCCGGCTCGCTGCCGGTGCTCAACCGCCGGGCCGTCGAGCTCGGGCTCCGCGCCGCCCTCGTCCTCGGCTGCCAAATCGAGCCCGAGAGCCAGTTCCACCGCAAGAACTACTACTACCCGGACCTCCCGAAGAACTACCAGATCTCACAGTACCAGTACGCGGACCATCCGCCGCTCGCCACCGCCGGCGTGCTGGTCTTCGAGGTCGGCGAGACGGTCCACCGGATCGGGATCCGCCGGGTGCACCTCGAGGAGGACACCGGCAAGCTCGTGCACGGCGAAGGACGGAGCTTCGTGGACTACAACCGCTGCGGCACGCCGCTCATGGAAGTGGTGACCGAGCCCGACCTGCGGTCGCCGGAGGAAGCCCGGCTGTGCCTGGCCAGGCTGCGCGTGCTCCTGCAGTACGCGGGCGTGACGACCGGCCGGATGGAGGAGGGCACGCTCCGCTGCGACGCCAACCTCTCGCTGCGTCTCCCCGGCACGGCCCACGGCATCCGCACCGAGGTCAAGAACATGAACTCGCTGCGGTCCGTGGAGCGCGCGCTGCGCTTCGAGCAGGCGCGGCAGGCGGCGCTGCTCGCGCGCGGCGAGGCCGTCGTGCAGGAGACCCGCCACTGGGACGAGCACCGGCAGGTCACGTTCGCCTCGCGCGAAAAGGAGGAGGCGCAGGATTACCGCTACTTCCCGGAACCGGACCTCGTCCCGCTGCGCGTCGACGAGGCGTGGATCGCGCGCATCCGCGCGGACCTGCCCGAGCTGCCGGAGGCGCGGCGCCGCCGGTACGTGGAGGCCTACGGCCTCCCGGAGCACGACGCCGGGCTGCTGACCGCGACGCGGCCGATGGCGGATTTCTTCGAAGAGACCGTCCGCCACTTCCCCCAGCCGAAGGTCGTGAGCAACTGGCTCCTCGGCGACGTCGCCGCGTACCTGAACGCCGCCGGCCTCGAGATCGAGGAGGCCCCGCTCGCGCCCGCGGCCCTGGCGGAGCTGCTGGCCCTGATCGACGCCGGCACCCTCAGCGGCCGGTCGGCCAAGGAAGCGCTCGAGGAGATGCTCCGGACCGGCCGGGGGGCCGGCGAGATCGTGCGGGAGCGGGGCCTCGTCCAGATCAGCGACGAGGCGCAGCTCAGGGCGGTGGTCGACGAGGTGATCGCCGACCACCCGGCGGCGGCCGGGGACGTCCGTGCCGGGAAGGGTCGCGCCATCGCGTTCCTGGTGGGACAGGTGATGCAGAAGACCCGGGGACGGGCGAACCCCGGCCTGGTGAACCGCCTCCTCCGAGAACGACTTGGGGCCGGATAATCCCCCTCGCGACCCTTCGGTTCCGGGTGCTCCGCCGCCCGGCCACCCGTCGGGCGCGGTCGAGCCCGCGGGGCGTCTCGAGAAGGACCGCTTCTACCGCCACCTGGGCGAGAGAGCTGCCGCCCGCCCGGCCCCCGTCGTGGCGCGGCGGCGTCGCCGCCCCGCGCCGGAGGAGCGCGGCCGCATGGTGGTCGGCACGCGGCTCGTGGCCCGGTTCGACCGGATGGGCCCGGACGGGGAGGCGCTCGCGACGGTCGACGGGCGCACCGTGGCCGTGCCGTACGCCGCTCCGGGAGACGAGGCGACGATCCGGCTCGTCGACGTGGCGCCCGGCCGCCTCCGCGGCCGCCTCGTGGCCCTGCGGAGCAGCTCGGCCCGCCTCACGCGCCCGCCGTGCCCGCACTTCGGACGGTGTGGCGGTTGCCAGTGGCAGCACCTCGACTACCGGGCGCAGCTCGACGAGAAGACGCGGCTCGTCCGCGACACGCTCGAGCAGGCGGGCCTCGCGGGCACGCCCGTGGATCCCGCGGTCGGCTGGGAGCCGCCCTGGGAGTTCCGCACGCGGCTCGAGGCGGCGATGAGCATGCGCGAGGGACGCCCGGTCGTGGGGTTCTTCACGTGGGGCGGCGAGCGGATCGTCGATGTGCGGGCGTGCCCGGTGCAGCAGCCCGGCAACCTCGCGGCGCTCGCGGCGGTCCGGGCCGCCCTCGGCTCGCTCGCGCCCGCGATTGCATCCGGCGCCGCCGCCGGGGCGGCGGCGAGCGAGGACGCCCACCGGCGGACGTTGGGCCGGGCCCCCGGACACGGAATCCTGCGGGGCCTCGTCGCCCGGACCGGCGCGGCGACCGGAGAGGTGCTGCTCGGCCTGTGCCTTGCGGCGCCGCTCGGGATCGCGGGCCGCGCGGTGGTCGTGCGCGCGCTGCTCGACCGCGTCCCCGGGCTCGTCGGCATCCTGGAGGTCCGCGTCCCGCGGCGCAGCCACCTGCTCGGCGGCCGCCGCGCCCGGCTCCTCTGGGGCCGGCCCTACGTGCGGGACGAGGCGGCGGGCGTGCGCTACCATGTGCCGCTGCTTGCCCAGTTCCCCTCGAACGCGCGCGCGTTCCCCGGGATCGTCGAGCTCGTCCTCGCCGCGCTCGACCCGAGCCGCGACGATACGATCCTCGAGCCCGGCGCTGGGATCGGCGCCTACTCGCTGCAGCTCGCGCTGGCGGCCGGCCGTGTCGCGGGCGTGACCGACGCCGAGTGGATCGATGCGGCCCGGGACAACGCGCGGCTCAACCGGATCGAGAACTGCGCTTTCTACACGCGCGATCCCGCTAAGGCCCTCGAGAAGGTCGCCCGCCGGTGGGGCGCGGTGCGGCTGGCGTTTCTGCACCCGGGCGGCGCGGGGTTGCCGCGAGAGCTGCCGCACCGGCTCCGGCTGAGCGGGGTGAGGCGAGTGGTCTACCTGGGCCAGGCGCTGGGCGCGGTGCGCCGGGACGCCGCGGCGCTGGCCGCATCGCAGTTCCGGATCACGCGCGTCCAGCCGATCGACACGAGCCCCCATACCAGCCGGCTCGCGGTGCTGCTGACCGCGGTCGCCGGGTGAGAGCGGTTCTGCTACAATGGGACGGAACGCAGGCGAGCCGGAGGAGACAGTGCATGCCCCCTGAGTTCGTCCACTGTCACCTGCACACCGAATACTCCCTCCTCGATGGCGAGAGCCGGATCGACGCCCTGATGCAACGGGCCGCCGCGCTGGGCCTCCCGGCCCTGGCCCTGACCGATCACGGCGTGATGTACGGGGCGATCGAGTTCTACGAGAGCGCGCGGGCCCACGGGATCCGGCCGATCATCGGCATGGAGGCCTACGTCGCCCCACGGCGGATGACGGACAGGGACCCCAAGCTGGATGCGTCGGCGTTCCACCTCGTGCTGCTCGCCGCCACCGACGAGGGGTACCGCAACCTCCTCAAGCTCACGACGGCCGCGCACCTCGACGGCTTCTACTACAAGCCGCGGATCGACCGCGAGCTCCTCAGCCGCCACGCCGCGGGCCTCATCGGGCTCTCGGGGTGCCTGCAGGGCGAGATCCCGCGGGCCATTCTGCGCGAGGACTTCCAGGCGGCGCGCGAGCTCGCGGCCGCGTACCGGGATATCTTCGGGCCCGGCAACTTCTACCTGGAGGTGCAGAATCACGGCCTGGCGGACCAGCAGGCCGTCGTGCGCGGCCTCGTGCCGCTCGCGCGCGCGCTCGGCGTGCCGCTTGTCGCCACGAACGACGTGCACTACGTCACGCGCGACGAGGCCGACGCGCAGGATGCCCTGATGTGCATCCAGATGGGCATCGGCCTCGATCAGAAGGACAAGCCCCGGATGGGCGATACGCCCGAGTTCTACCTCAAGAGCCCGGAGGAGATGGCGGCGCGGTTCGCGGAGCTGCCGGAGGCCCTGCGCGCCACGCTCGACATCGCCGAGCGGTGCGATGTGAGGATCGAGACCGGCCGGACCAAGCTGCCCCACTTCCCCGTGCCGCCCGGCGAGACCGCCGACTCCTACCTCCGCCGGCTGTGCGAAGGGGGTCTGCGGCGCCTCTACGGGCAGATCACCCCCGCGCTGGCCGAGCGCCTCGACTACGAGCTCGGCGTCATCGGCCAGATGGGGTACGCGCCGTACTTCCTGATCGTGCAGGACTTCGTCAACTTCGCGCGCCGGCGCGGCATCCTGACGACGGTGCGCGGGTCCGCCGCGGGGAGCCTGGTCCTGTACGCGTGCGGCGTGACGGACGTGGACCCGATCGCCTACCGCCTTCCGTTCGACCGCTTCCTCAACCTCGAACGGTACACGATGCCGGACATCGACGTCGACTTCATGGACAGCCGGCGCGATGAGGTCATCCAGTACGTGGTGGAGAAGTACGGCGCCGACCGCGTGGCCCAGATCATCACGTTCGGGACGATGGGCGCGCGCGCCGCGATCCGGGACGTCGGCCGGGTGATGGGGCTGCCGTACGGGGACGTCGACCGCATCGCCAAGCTGATCCCCGGTCCGACGGTCACGCTGCGGGAGGCGCTCCAGCAGGAGCCGGAGCTGCGGGCGGCCGCCGAGGGCGACCCGCAGGTGCGCCGGCTCCTCGACATGGCCCAGAAGCTCGAGGGCGTGGCCCGGCACGCCAGCACCCATGCCGCCGGCGTGATCATCTCGCGCGATCCGCTGACCGATCACGTCCCGCTGCAGCGAGCCACGAAGGGCGACCTCTTGATGACCCAGTACGACATGAACAGCGTCGCGCGGCTCGGGCTGCTCAAGATCGACTTTCTCGGCCTCGCCAACCTGACGATCCTCGACACCGCGATCAGGATCATCCGGGAGACCCGCGGCGTCACCGTCGATCTCCAGCGCCTTCCGCTGGACGACCGGAAGACCTACGACCTGCTGGCGTCCGGCGACACGACCGGGATCTTCCAGCTCGAAGGCCGCGGGATGACGCGGTACCTCAAGGAGCTGCGGCCGGACCGGATCGAGGACGTCATGGCGATGGTGGCGCTGTTCCGGCCCGGCCCCATGGCCAACATCCCGGCCTACATCCGGCGCAAGCGCGGCCAGGAGCCCGTCACCTACCTGCACCCGCGTCTGGAGCTGGTCCTCAAGGAGACCTACGGGGTGATGGTCTACCAAGAGGACATCATGACGGTCGCGCAGGCGATCGCCGGGTACACGCTCGCCGAGGCGGACGTCCTGTGCTACGCGATCCGCAAGAAGATCAAGGACCGGCTGCTCGCCCAGCGGGAAAAGTTCGTCGCCGGCGCCCGTAAGAACGGCGTGCCGCCCCGGGTCGTGGATCAGATCTTCGAGCAGTTCGAGCCGTTCGCCCGGTACGGCTTCAACCGCGCGCACGCCGCCTGCTACGGCCTCATCGCCTACTACACCGCCTACCTCAAGGCGCACTACCCCGCCGAGTACATGGCCGCGGTGCTCAGCAGCGACGCCGGCAACATGGACAAGGTCGCGCAGGCCGTCGCGGAGTGTCACCGGATGGGGATCCGGATCCTCCCGCCCGACGTGAACGCCAGCGCGGCGTCGTTCGCCGTCGCCTCCACGGCGCCGGACCGGACCGCGGACGCGATCCGGTTCGGCCTCGCGGCGATCCGCAACGTCGGCGTGGGCGCCGTGGAGGCGATCATCGCGGCGCGCGCGGCGGGGGGGCCGTTCCGCAGCCTCGCGGACTTCTGCGCGCGCGTGGACACGCGCCAGGTCAACCAGCGGGTGATCGCCAGCCTCATCAAGGCCGGCGCGATGGATTCGCTCGGCGCCTCCCGCGCGCAGATGCTGCAGACCCTCGACGACACGCTGGACCGCGCCCAGCGCGCCCAGCGGGATCGCGCCCAGGGCCAGACGGGCCTCTTCGACCTCGGCGGCGCGCCCGTGGAGGCGCCGCCCGAGGGGTCGGCCCCGGAGTTCACGCGCGACGAGCTGCTCACCATGGAGCGCGAGATGCTCGGCCTGTACATCTCCGATCACCCGCTGCGGCGGTGGGAGCCGGTGTTGAGCCGGCGGGTGACCTCGACCGTCGCGCAGCTCGCGGACCTGCCGGACCGCCAGGAGGTCGTGGTGGGGGGACTCGTCGCGGGCGTCAAGCGCAGCGTGACGCGGTCGGGATCCACGATGGCGTTCCTCACCCTGGAGGACCTTACCGGCAGCGTGGAGGTCCTCGTGTTCCCGCGGGCGTACGAGCAGCAGGGCTTCGCCCTCAAGCGGGACGCTGTGGTCCTCCTGCGGGGGAGGGTCGATATCGAGGAACAATCCGTCAAGCTCCTCTGCGACGAGATCCTGTCGCTGCCGCCGACCCCGGAGGAGGCAGCGGCTGCGGCCCCGGCCCCCGCGCGGGCGAGTGGGATGCCGGCGCGCCCGGGCCCTGCGGCCGCGCGCAACGGGACGGCGGCGCGCGCGAGCGGGGGCAACGGGGCGCGGGGGAGCGGGCCGCCCGCGCGTCCCGCGCTCCGCGTCCGGGTCAGCTCGGTCGAGGAGCTCGACCAGCTCGAGCGGTACGTGCGCGAGCACCCCGGTGACCGCCCGGTCCGTGCCCACGTCGTCACCGCCGACGGCACCGAGTACGTGTTCGCGCTCCCGGGCGCCCTCCTCGACAGCGGGAGCCTCCCGCAAGACCTGGAGCGCCTCTTCGGCGAGGGCAACGTGTGGGAAGAGTGACGGGCGGCGCCGCCTGGTGGCAGGCGCTCTTCGCCGTGCTGCTGATGGCGCTGGGCTTCCTGCTCGTCGTCCAGTTCCGCGCCGGCCGCGTCCTCTCGACCCAGGAGGGCGTCCCCACGCGCAACGTGTACGCGCTCGCGACGATGCTGCGGCAGGAGCGGGAGGCGCGTCAGGACCTCGAGGGCCAGGTGGCCCAGCTCAGCCGGCGCCTCGCCGGGTTCGAGACGGCGGCCGCCCAGCGCAAGAGCACAGACCAGGCCTTGCGGCACGAGCTGGCCGCCCTGCGGGTCGCGGCCGGGCTGGTGTCGCTCGGCGGTCCCGGCGTCGCCGTCTCCCTGCGCGACGGCACCCTCGCGGTGGCCGGCCAGGCGCCGCCGGTCGTCCAGTACGTCGACCTGGCGAGCGTCGTCAATGAGCTGTGGGCGGCCGGCGCCGAGGCGATCGCCGTCAACAACACCCGGGTGATCGCCTCCACCGGGTTCAGCCAGGTCGGCGGCACGATCATCGTCGGCCAGCGTCGCCTCCTCCCCCCGTACATCGTGACCGCGATCGGCGACCCCCAGACCCTGGAAAGGGCGCTGCGCATCCGCGGCGGGGTGGTCGAAGGCCTGCGCGCGCTCGGCTTGGGCATTACGATCGCCCGTCAGGAGACGGTGACGATCCCGGCCGTGCAGGCGCTCCCTGTTCTGCGCCTCGCGCACCCGGTGGCCCCGTGACGCGCTCGTCGCGGCAGGCAGCGGGGGCGCCGGGCACCCGGTGGGGCGAGGACCGACGGCGATGACCGTGGTGGTGTACGGCAAGCAGGACTGCCCCCTGTGCAGCAAGGCGCTCGCGGCGCTGGAGCACCTCCGGCCGGAGTTTGGATTCCGCATCGACTACGTGGACGTCACCCGGGATCCCGAGCTGCTGGCCCGATACCGCGAGGCGATCCCCGTCGTGCTCCTCGACGGCCGGGAGATCGCGCGTCTCCGCGTGACGATCCCGGCCCTGCGCGCGGCGCTGGCCGGGGCCGGCCGACGGCGGTGACGCGCGACGTCGTCATCGCCGGCGCGTCCTTCGCCGGGCTGGCCGTCGCCCGCGAGCTGCCCGACCGCGCGCTCCTGCTCGACCCCGTGGACGTAGGGGAGGGGCAGACGTCCGCCTGCGGGGCGCCGCTCGGCGTCCTGGCCGCCCTCGGCGCGCTGGGGTCGGTACAGCAGGTCCACGAGCACCTCGTCATCCACACGCCGGACCGGGAGGTGCGGTGGCCGGTCCCGGAGCCGTTCTGCACGTTCGAGTACCGCGCGTGCTGCCGCGCGGCGCTCGCCGGCTCGGGCGCGCCCGTGGTGCGGGCGGCCGCGCGTGGCCACCGGCGGACGGTCGCGCTGACCTCCGCCGGCGACGTCCCGGCGCGGGTGCTCGTGGACTGCACGGGGTGGAGGGCCGCGCTGGCCGGCGGCGCCTCCGAGGCCCCGCGCCCTGGAAGCCACCCCGCGCCGCGCGGCCGGCCCATCTTGTACTTCGGGCTCGAGGCCGACGTGCCGGCGCCGTTTGCGCCCGGGCTGCACTTCTACTTCTGGCCCGACGTCGCGCCGGACGGCTACGCGTGGGCGTTCCCCGCGGGCCGCACCACCCGGGTCGGGCTCCTGAGCTACCGCGCCCGCAGCCGCCTGGGCCCGGCCCTCGCCGCGTTCCTCGACCGCCTCGGCATGCCGAGCGGACCGCTGCACGGGGGCTTCCTGCGGGGCGGCCTGCACCCGCCCGTCGTGGACGGCGTGTTCACGGTCGGCGACGCCGCGGGCCAGTGTCTGCCGTTGAGCGGCGAGGGCATCCGCTCCGCGGTCCTGGCCGGGCAGGTCTGCGGCCGCCTGATCGGGCGCGCGCTCGACGGGCGGCTCACCCTGGAGGATGCCCGTGCCCGCTACAGCGCGTTCGTCCGGGCGCAGCGGCGGCGGTACCGCGTGCTCCGCTGGGCGACTGTCGCCGTGCTCACGCTGCCTGCCCGGGCCCTCGGCGCGCTCGCCGCCTGCGTCGCGCGTCCCGGCGTGCTCCGGACGTTCATGAGCCACTATCTCGGGATGTTTGCGCCGAAGCCAGGGTGGGAGTAGGCCGTGCGCCTTCGAGACCGCCTTACGCGTGCTGCGAGGCTGGATGCTCGCCCGCGGGGCCTACGCCCGCTGCGGGAGTATCTCCGTGCGCACCGCCCTCAGGTGACCGTGGTGCCGGAGGAGGGACTCGAACCCCCACGGGCGTGAGCCCAGGCGATTTTGAGTCGCCATCGTCTGCCGATTCCGACACTCCGGCACGCCCGGCGCTCCAATAGTACCACGGGCCTCCGTGGAGGGGGAAGCGTCACGCGCGCCGCCGCCTCGGTCGCCGCGAGCCTCCGCGGGTCCCCCGCCGGGTCCGGCGGATGACCCCCGGCAACGAATGCTATAATCTACCGCGAGATGTCGTCCGCCTCCGTCCACCCGGACCACCGCGCCAAGATCCTGCTCGTCGATGCGAACGGCCTGGTCTACCGGGCCTTCTTTGCCCTGCCGTACTTCACGACGCGCGACGGCCGGCCCACGAACGCCGTGTACGGCTTCACGACGATGCTCCTCAAGGTCCTCGAGGAGGAGCGCCCGGAGTACGTCGCCGTGGCGTTCGACAAGCCCGGCCCCACTTTCCGGCACGAGGCGTCCGCGGCCTACAAGGCGACGAGGTCCAGGATGCCGGACGACCTCCGCCCGCAGGTCGCCCTCGCGAAGGAGGTGGTGGAGGCGCTCGAGATGCCCGTCTTCGAGGTGGCCGGGTACGAGGCCGACGACGTGATCGGGACGATCGCCCGGCGGGCCGAGGAGCGCGGGATGGAGGTCCTGATCGTCACGGGCGACCTGGACGCGCTGCAGCTCGTCTCGCCGCACACGCGCGTCATGGTGACGAGCCGGGGCACGAGCGATACGGCGATCTACGATGAGGCCGCGGTCCGCGCGAAGCTCGGGGTGGCACCGGCCCAGGTGCCGGACCTCAAGAGCCTCAAAGGCGATCCCACCGACAACATCCCGGGCGTGCCGGGGATCGGCGGGAAGACGGCGGCGCGGCTGCTGGCCCAGGGGGCGACCGTGGAAGCCCTCCTCGACGGGCCCGACGGCGTGCGGGACGCGCGGCTGCGCGAGCGCCTGGCGGCCTACCGGGAGCAGGTGCTGCAGAGCAAGCACCTGGCGACGATCAGCACGGACGTGGACGTGCCGATCGCGTGGGAGGCGCTGAGGCGCCGCCCGTTCGAGGCGGCGCGGGTGCGCGAGCTGTTCACGAGACTGGAGTTCAAGTCCCTGCTCGACCGGCTCGGGGTGACTGCGGCCGCGCCCGCGGAGCAGGTGCCGGGGACGTACCGGACGATCACCGCGGACGCCCTGGGGCCGTACCTCGCGGGGGCGAGGCAGCTTGCGCTGGCCACCGTCGCGGACGCGGGCCACCCGCTGCTCGCCCGGCTCCGCGGCGTCGCGCTCGCGGTCCGGCCGGGCGACGCGGTGTACCTCGATGTCTCCGACGGGCTCCCCGCCGCGCTCGCGCAGGCGCTCGGACGGGACGACCTGCCCAAGCTGAGCGAGGACAGCAAGCGCGACCGCCTGCTCCTGGAGGGCGCCGGGGCGGCGCCCCGGGGCTTCGCGTTCGACGTCTCGCTCGCCTCGTACCTCCTGGATCCGGGCAAGCGCACCCACACGCTCGCCGACGCGGCCTGGGACCACCTGCGGTGGCGCCTGAGCGGCGACGCCCCCGCCGAGGGGGACGGCCTCGCCCTCGGGCCGGCCCCGGGCGCGCGCGCGGCCGAGGCGGCCGACGTCATCCTCCGGCTCGGCGACGTCATGGAGGCGGAGCTGCGGGACCGCGGGGTCGACCGTCTCTACCGCGACGTCGAGCTGCCGCTCGCCGGGGTCCTCGCGCGGATGGAGCGCGCCGGGGTCGCGATCGACGTCGAGGCGCTCCGGGCGCTGTCGCGGACGTTCCGGGCGCGCCTGGACGCGCTCACCCAGGAGATCTACCGCCTCGCGGGCGCGGAGTTCAACGTCGGTTCCCCGAAGCAGCTCGCGTTCGTCCTGTTCGAGAAGCTCCAGCTCCCCGCGCTCAAACGCACCAAGACCGGGTTCTCGACGGACGCCGAGGTGCTGGAGCAGCTCGCCCCGTACAACGAGGTCGTGGCCAGGATCCTCGAGCACCGGCGGCTGAGCAAGCTCCTCGGTACCTATGTGGACGTGCTGCCCGAGATGGTGCACCCGCAGACCGCGCGGCTGCACGCCACCTTCAACCAGGCCGGCTCGAGCACCGGCCGCATCATCACGACGGAGCCGAACCTCCAGAACATCCCGATCTTCGAGGAGGACGGCCGGCAGGTCCGGCGCGCGTTCGTCGCGGGCCGGCCCGGCACGGTGCTCGTGTCGGCGGACTACTCGCAGATCGAGCTGCGGGTCCTCGCGCACATCACGCAGGACCCCGGCCTGCTCGAGGCGTTCCGGGGCGGCGAGGACATCCACACCGCGACCGCGGCGGAGGTGTTCGGCGTGGCGGCGGACGCGGTGACGGCCGAGATGCGACGCAAGGCCAAGGTGTTCAACTACGGGATCGTCTACGGGATCACCGAGCACGGCCTCGCCGTGCGGCTCAAGACGAGCCGCGAGGAGGCGCGGGCCTTCATGGAGACCTACTTCGCCCGCTACCCGCGCGTGGCGGCGTACATGCAGACGGCCGTCGAGCAGGCCCGGCGGGACGGGTACGTCGAGACGCTGCTGGGCCGCCGCATCCCGGTGCCGGATATCCTGAGCCGGCAGCGGCAGACGCGCGAGCGCGCCGAGCGCGTGGCGATCAACGCGACGATCCAGGGCACCGCGGCGGACATCATCAAGCTCGCGATGCTCGGGATCGCGCGGGACCTCCTGCCGGGCGCCGAGGGCGTCGAGATGGTCCTGCAGATCCACGACGAGCTGCTGTTCGAAGTGCCCGAGGACCGGGTGCGCGACCTCGCGCCGCGGATCCGGTGGCTGATGGGCGAGGCGTATCCCCTCACCGTGCCGCTCTGGGTGGACATCGGGGCGGGCCCCAACTGGCTGGACCTCACGGAGGTGGCATGAGCCGCGTCCCGCTCCGGGTCGGCCTCACGGGCGGCATCGGAAGCGGCAAGAGCCTGGTCGCGGAGATCCTGCGCGGCCTCGGCGCGGCCATCGTGGACGCCGACCGGATCGCCCGGGAGGTGGTCGCCCCCGGCGGCCCCGCGTACGACGACGTGGCGCGAGCGTTCGGCCCGGAGGCCCTGCGGCCGGACGCGACGCTGGACCGGCGGGCGCTCGCCGCCCGCGTCTTCGCCGACCCGGCGGCCCGCCGGCGGCTCAACGCGCTGACCCACCCACACATCCGCCGGCGGATGGCCGAGGAGGCGGCCCGTCTGGCGGCCTCGGACGCTCCGGTGATCGTGTTCGATATCCCCCTGCTGCTCGAGACGACCGACGGCCGCGACCTCGGCCTCGAGGGCATCATCGTCGTCGCCGCGGACGACGAGGTGCGGGTGCGGCGGCTCGTGGCGCGCGACGGCCTCTCCGAGGAGGAGGCGCGCCGGCGCCTCGGCGCCCAGATGCCGCTGCGGGACAAGCTCCCCCGCGCGGATTGGGTGATCGACAACAACGGCACGCCCGAGGAGACGCGGCGCCAGGTCGAGCGGGTGTGGGCGAGGCTGCGGGACAGGACGAAAGGCGCCTAGCCCCTCCCCGCCCGTGGCTCTGCTCGGTGACGGCGTGCTATAATGACGTGATCGCATGTTCGCCCGGGAGTGCCGCCAGATGGGGGCGCCCCGGCACCCGCAGAGGGGACCCGTCGTGAGTGCGTTCAAGATGGTCACCGATCAGCCGCCGGCGGGCGACCAGCCCCGGGCGATCGCGCAGCTCGTGGAGGGGGTCACGCGTGGTGACCGCTACCAGACGCTGCTCGGAGTGACGGGCAGCGGGAAGACGTTCACGATGGCCGCCGTGATCGAGCAGATCCAGCGGCCGACCCTGGTGCTCGCCCACAACAAGACGCTCGCGGCGCAGCTCTACAGCGAGTTCCGGCAGTACTTCCCGGACAACGCGGTGCGATACTTCGTCTCCTACTACGACTACTACCAGCCCGAGGCGTACGTGCCTCAGACCGACCTGTACATCGCCAAGGACGCCTCGATCAACGACGAGATCGACCGGCTGCGCCACGCCTCGACAAAGGCGCTCATGGAGCGCCGCGACGTGATCGTCGTCGCCTCGGTGTCCTGCATCTACGGGTTGGGCTCGCCCCAGGACTACCAGGACGTCATGCTCTTCCTGCGCACCGGCGAGACGCGGTCGCGCGACGAGATCCTGCGGCGCCTGGTGGACGTCCAGTACGAGCGGAACGACATCGACTTCGCCCGCGGCCGGTTCCGGGTGCGCGGGGACGTGATCGAGGTCTTCCCGTCGTACGAGGACCGGGCGGTGCGGATCGAGCTGTTCGGCGACGAGGTGGAGCGGATCCACGAGATCGACCCGCTGACCGGCGAAGTGCTCGCGCAGAAGCCCGCGGTGGCGATTTGGCCGGCCAAGCACTGGGTCACCACGGCATCGAAGATGGAGCGGGCGCTCGAGGCGATCGAGCAGGAACTGCGGGAGCGCGTGCAGTGGTTCAAAGACCAGGGGAAGCTGCTCGAGGCGCAGCGCCTGGAGTTCCGCACGAAGTACGATCTCGAGATGCTGCGGGAGGTCGGGTACTGCCCCGGCATCGAGAACTACTCCCGCCATCTCGCCGGGCGCGCCGAGGGTGAGCGGCCGGGGTGCCTGCTGGACTACTTCCCCGCGGACTTCCTGGTCTTCATCGACGAGTCGCACGTGACCGTGCCCCAGCTGCACGGCATGCACGAGGGCGACCGGGCCCGGAAGAAGAACCTGGTGGACTTCGGGTTCCGGCTCCCGTCGGCGTACGACAACCGCCCGCTCACGTTCGAGGAGTTCGACGCGCTCGTCCCCCAGGTGGTGTTCGTCTCCGCGACCCCGGGGCCGTACGAGCTGAGCGTGAGCCGCCAGGTCGTCGAGCAGATCGTGCGCCCCACCGGGCTCGTGGACCCCTACGTCGAGGTCCGGCCCGCCAAGGGCCAGGTGGACGACCTGATCGCGGAGATCAAGGCACAGGTGGAGAAGGGCGAGCGCACCCTCGTGACGACCCTCACGAAGCGGATGGCCGAGGACCTCTCGGACTACCTGCAGGAGCTGGGCCTCAAGGTGCACTACCTGCACGCCGAGGTGGAGACGCTCCAGCGCGTTCAGATCCTGAAGGACCTCCGCCAGGGCACCTACGACGTGCTGGTCGGCATCAACCTGCTGCGGGAGGGGCTAGACCTCCCCGAGGTGTCGCTCGTCGCGATCCTGGACGCCGACAAGGAAGGATACCTGCGCTCGGACACGAGCCTGATCCAGACGATGGGCCGCGCCGCGCGCAACGTGGCCGGCCGCGTGATCCTGTACGCCGATGAGGTCACCGAGTCGATGCGCCGGGCGATCGACGAGACGAACCGCCGGCGCGCGATCCAGCTCCGCTTCAACGAGGAGCACGGGATCACCCCGCAGACGATCGTGAAGCCGATCCGCGACCTGATCGAGCTGGAGGCGGTGGCGGAGGAGGGAGGCGCGTACACGACCGGCGCGGCGGCCGGCGGAGACGGCGCCGTGCTCACGGCGAAGGAGCTGATCGGCCTCGCGGAGCAGCGGAAGAGCGTGCCCTGGGATATCGCGCGCCTCCTGATGCTGAGCCCGGAGGAGCTGGAGCGCACGATCGCGGCGCTGGAACGGGAGATGCGCGCGGCGGCCTCGGAGCTGCAGTTCGAGAAGGCCGCGGCCCTGCGCGACCAGATCCAGGAGCTGCGGAAGGGCCTGGGCGAGCCGTTCTTCGCCGGCGCCCGGGCCGGCCGCGCATCCGGGGGGCGTGCCGGCGGCGCCCGGTCCAGGCCGCGTCGGGCATCCGGGCGGGGACGCATCCGCTGACCCGCTCGCGCCCCGGCGGCTCGCCCGCGGGCGCGTCTCGATGTATCATCTACGTTGCTGATAGATCGCGAGTGGGACCGCACCGAGGTCGATGTCCGGCGCCGCCCCCGAGGACGCGGCGGGCCCGCGCCGCAGTCGCCTCCAGCGGACCGCCGCGCCACACCGATGCAAGACCGCGGCCGCCGGACGCCGAGGGCGGACCCCGTGGCCTCGCCGCATCCGCGGTCGGCCTGAAGAGACTGCTCTGGCCGCGACGCTGGCAAGGGCGGAGGGCCCGCCGGCGTCGGGGGGAAGAGGATCGCGATGCCCCTTGATCGGATCATCGTGCGCGGTGCGCGCGAGCACAACCTCCAGAACATCGACCTCGAGATGCCGCGGGATCGCCTCGTCGTGCTGACCGGGATCTCCGGGTCCGGGAAGTCGTCGCTCGCCTTCGATACGATCTACGCCGAGGGCCAGCGCAAGTACGTGGAGTCGCTCTCCGCCTACGCGCGGCAGTTCCTCGGCCTCATGGAGAAGCCCGACGTCGATCACATCGAGGGGCTGTCGCCCGCGGTCTCGATCGACCAGAAGGGAGCCCCGCGCAACCCGCGCTCCACGGTCGGCACCGTCACGGAGATCTACGACTACCTGCGGCTGCTGTACGCGCGCGTCGGGGTCCCGCACTGCCCCCGTTGCGGGAAGGCGATCAGCCGCCAGACGCCCGAGCAGATCGTGGACCGTGTGCTCGCGCTGCCGGAGGGGACGCGGCTCCTGGTCCTCGGCCCGATCGTCCGCGGGCGGAAGGGGGAGTACCGCCAGCTCTTCCAGGACCTGCGGCGGCAGGGGTTCGTCCGGGTCCGGGTGGACGGCGCCCTGTACGAGCTGGGGGAGGAGATCTCCCTCGATCGGAACCGCAAGCACCAGATCGAGGTCGTCGTCGACCGCCTGGTGGTCCGGCCCGATATCCGGACGCGCCTGAACGACTCGATCGAGACGGCCCTCAAGCTGGGGCAGGGGATCGTGGGTATCCAGGTCGTCGACGGCGAGGAGATGGTGTTCAGCCGGAACTTCGCCTGCCCGGACTGCGGCATCAGCCTCCCGGAGATCGAACCGCGCATCTTCTCCTTCAACGCGCCGTACGGGGCCTGCCCGACCTGCACCGGGCTCGGCTTCAAGCAGGAGATCGACCCGGACCTGGTGCTCGACCCCAACCAGTCGCTGCTGGACGGGGCGGTGCTGCCGTGGGCCAGCTCGACGAGCGAATACTACCAGGAGCTGCTGCGGGCGCTCGCCGACCACCACGGCGTCGACACGCGCACGCCGCTGCGGAAGCTCCCCAGGGAGTTCATCCGGACGCTGCTCTACGGATCCGACGACGCGATCCGGATCCGGTACCACAACCGGTGGGGCACGCTGCGCCAGTACGACACCGTCTTCGAGGGTGTGATCCCCCAGCTCGAGCGCCGGTACAAGGAGACCGACTCCGAGTACCTGAAGGAGGAGATCGAGCAGTACATGAGCACCGCGCCCTGCCCGGACTGCCGGGGGATGCGGCTCAAGAAGGAGAGCCTCGGGGTCACAGTCGGCGGCCGGTCGATCGCCGACGTGTGCGCCCTCACGGTGCGCGGCGCGCTGCAGTTCTTCACGTCCCTCGCGCTGAGCGAGCGCGAGCAGCTGATCGCCCGTCAGATCCTCAAGGAGATCACCGCGCGGTTGCGGTTCCTCGTCGACGTCGGGCTGGACTACCTCACCCTCGACCGCACGGCCAACACGCTCTCGGGCGGGGAGGCGCAGCGGATCCGGCTCGCGACCCAGATCGGCTCCGGCCTGATGGGCGTCCTGTACGTGCTCGACGAGCCGAGCGTGGGGCTGCACCAGCGGGACAACCGGCGCCTCATCGATACCCTCCTGCGCCTGCGCGACCTGGGCAACACGATCCTCGTCGTCGAGCACGACGAGGAGACGATCCGGTCCGCGGACTGGATCGTGGACATCGGGCCGGGGGCGGGCGCCCACGGCGGCCGCGTCGTCGCCTCGGGGCCGCTCGAGGCCGTGCTGCGGACCCCCGCGTCGATCACCGGCCAGTACCTCTCGGGGAAGCGGCGGATTCCGATCCCGCCCCGGCGACGCGCGGGCAACGGGGCCGCGCTCGTGATCCGGGGCGCCCGGGAGCACAACCTCAAGCGCATCGATGTCCGCATCCCGCTCGGCGTGTTCGTGTGTGTGACGGGCGTCTCGGGGTCCGGGAAGTCCACGCTGATCGACGATGTGCTCTACCGCGCGCTCGCCCAGCGCCTGCACGGCGCCCGCGCGCGGCCCGGCGCCCACGACCGGATCGAGGGCCTGGACCTCATCGACAAGGTGATCAACATCGACCAGTCGCCGATCGGCCGCACGCCGCGGAGCAACCCGGCGACGTACACGAAGACGTTCGACCTGATCCGGGAGCTCTTCGCCGCCACCCCCGACGCGCGCGCCCGCGGATTCAAGCAGGGACGGTTCTCCTTCAACGTGCGCGGCGGGCGGTGCGAGGCGTGCGAGGGCGACGGGATCGTCCGCATCGAGATGCACTTCCTCCCGGACGTCTACGTGCCGTGCGAGGTGTGCAAGGGCAAACGCTACAACCGGGAGACGCTCGAGGTCAAGTACAAGGGCCGCTCGATCGCGGACGTCCTGGATATGACCGTGGCGGAGGCGCTGGAGTTCTTCGATGCGATCCCGCGGATCAAGCGCAAGCTCCGGACGCTCGCGGATGTGGGGCTCGGCTACATCAAGCTCGGCCAGCCCGCCACGACCCTCTCCGGCGGCGAGGCGCAGCGCGTGAAGCTGAGCACGGAGCTGAGCCGGCGCGACACCGGCCGGACGGTGTACATCCTCGACGAACCGACGGTGGGGCTCCACTTCGCCGACGTGCAACGGCTGCTGGACGTCCTCCACCGGCTGGTGGACGCGGGCAACACCGTCATCGTGATCGAGCACAACCTCGACGTCATCAAGACCGCGGACTGGATCCTGGACCTGGGGCCGGAGGGCGGCGACTTCGGCGGCGAGATCGTCGCCGAAGGCACGCCGGAGGAGGTGGCCGGCGTCGCAGCGTCGTACACCGGCCAGTTCCTCCGCAGGATCCTGCGGGAGCGGCGCGGCGCGCTGCCGGCCGGCGGCCGGCCGCAGCCGCAGGGCGTGCTGCCCGTCGCGGGCGCGGCGGGCGACGGGCGGGACCCGGAGGTCCGCGCCGCGACGTCCCGCGCGGGCCGTGCCCGCACGGCGCGCCGAGGGTAGGGCGGCGCGCGCGGCGAAGCAGGACCCCGGACGCGCCGCATCGCACTGGCTCACCGCCTCGAGGAGGGACCGATGGCCGACCGCCGGACCGTGCTGTGGACGGAGGGCGAAGCCGGGCCCCGGTTTCCGCTGGACGCCGACGGGATCGCCGCCGCCGGTGGGGTGATCCGGACGGTGGCCTGCCGGACGACGGAGGAGCGCGTCGCGGCCGCGCGCGACGCCTCCGTGCTGGTCGTCAGCCAGGCCGCGATCCCGGCGGACCTGTGCGCGGCCGCGCCCCGGCTCGTCGGGGTCGTCCGCACCGGGATCGGGCTGGACACGGTGGATATCGCCGGCGCGACGCGGCACGGCGTGTGCGTGGCGCATGTGCCGGATTTCTGCTACGACGAGGTGGCCGACACGACGTGGGCGCTCATCCTCGCGGTGACGCGCAAGGTGCTCCCGGCGGATCGCGCGGTGCGCGGCGGCCGGTGGGAGCCGAACGCCCTGCTCCCGATGCACCGGTTGCGCGGCCGCACGCTCGGCCTCGTCGGGTTCGGGCACATCGCCCGCAAGGTCGCGGAGCGCGGCCGCGCGTTCGGCGTGCGCCTCATCGCGGCGGACCCCTACGTCGACGAGGCCGCGATGGCCCGGGAGGGCGTGGAGCGGGTCAGCCTGGAGGCACTGCTCGCGCGCGCCGATATCGTCTCGCTGCACACGCCGCTCACGGACGAGACGCGCCGGATGATCGGCGCGGCGGCGTTCGCCGCGATGAAGCCCGGGGCGATCCTCATCAACACCTCTCGCGGGGGCGTGGTGGACGAGCCGGCGCTCGTCGCCGCGCTGCGGGAGGGCCGCCTCGCCGCCGCGGGCCTCGACGTCCTCTCCCCGGAGCCGCCCGCGCCGGACAATCCGCTGCTCGGGATGGAGAACGTCGTGCTGACGCCGCACTACGCCTCCACGACCGTGGAGGCGCTCGCCGAGCTCGCCGAGAAGGTCAACCGGCAGGTGATCCAGCTTCTGCGCGGCGAGTGGCCGACGTACCTCGCCAACCCCGCGGTCCGGGACCAGCCCACCTGCCGCCTCACCGCGGGGCGGGGCACAGCCCGATGACGCCCCGGCCGCCCCAGCTCGCGTTCAATCACGCCAAGGCGCGCCTGCGCGAGGGCGGCACCGTCCTCGGCACGATGATCTCGGAGATGTGGACCGAGGAGGTGGCCTACGTCCTGGCCGCGGCCGGGTTCGACTTCCTGGTGATCGACACCGAGCACGGGTCCGCCGACATGGAGACGGTGCAGCGGATCAGCCGCGCGGCGCGCGGCGTCGGGGTCGCTCCACTCGTGCGGGTGACCGAGATCTCCTACGCCTGCATCGCCCGCCCGCTCGATGCCGGGGCGCTCGGGCTCATGGTCCCGCACGTCGAGACCGCGGCCGACGCGCGGCAGATCGTGCGGTGCGCAAAGCACCAGCCGGTCGGGGAGCGCGGGTTCGGCCTGCGGAGCGCCGTCACGGACTACACCGGGATCCCGGTGGCGGAGGCGATCGCCTGGTCCAACGCCGAGACGATGTTGATGGCGCAGGTGGAGAGCCGCCGCTGCCTCGACAACCTGGAAGAGATCGCGGCGGTCCCGGGTATCGATGTGCTGCTGATCGGACCCACCGATCTGAGCATCGCGCTCGGCGTGCCGGGGCAGCTCCTGGACCCCACGATGCAGGAGGCGTACCGGCACGTCGTGGCCGTGGCCAGCCGCCACGGGATCGCCGCCGGGATCCATCCCTCCGAGATGGCCGTCGCCCAGCACGCCCGGGATCTCGGCATGCGGTGCCTGATGTTCTCCTCGGAGGTCCGCCTGCTGCTCGGCGCGGCGCGGCAGGCGGTGCAGGCGCTGCGTCCGGCGCCGGCCGAGGGCCGTTAGCGCTCCGGTGCCGATATCCGGTGGCGGCGCGGGGAAGGGACGGGGACCTGCCCGGAGCGGAGTGGGGCGCGAGGTCGTCCCTGGCCCCGTCCCACAGCGGTATCCGTCGCCAGAGTTCTGACCCGGAGCGTTGGGCGGGCCCGGGCGTTGCGTCTATAATAGGGGCGTGACGACCGAGCACGTCTCCACCTCCGACGGGGACCGCCCCGCGGCCCTGGCCTCCCCCGACGCCCAGGCCGCGGTCGCCGGTCCGGACCGCGCCGGGGGCCTGGCCGAGAAGCTCTCGGCCCTGCCGGCCCAGCCCGGGGTCTACCTGATGAAGGACGGGGCGGGCCGCGTCCTCTACGTGGGGAAGGCCTCCTCGCTGCGGGCCCGCGTCCGCCAGTACTTCCAGGCGGGCCACACCGACAGCCCGCGGATCCTGCACCTCGTCTCCAAGATCCGGGACGTCGAGGCGCTGGTGTGCGCCAACGAGGTCGAGGCGCTGATCCTGGAGGCGACGCTGATCAAGCGTCACCGCCCCTGGTACAACGTCCGGCTGGCGGACGACAAGGCGTACCCGTACCTCAAGCTGACCAGCGAGCCCTACCCGCGGATCGTGATGACCCGCCGGGTCGAGCAGGACGGGGGGAAGTACTTCGGGCCGTACCCGTATCACGAGCCCAAGCTCGTCGGCCGCAGGATCCGGCTGATCCGAAGGCTCTTCAAGCTGCGCACCTGCAACCTGGAGATCACCCGCGACCTCCCGCGGCCGTGCCTGGATTACTACATCGGCCAGTGCACGGCGCCGTGCGTCGCGTGGGGCGCGAGCCCGGAGCACTACGCGGAGCAGGTCCGCCAGGCCGCCGCGTTCCTGGAGGGCAAGCAGGAGTCCCTCCTCCGCGACCTCCGGGCGCAGATGCAGGCGGCGGCCGACAGCCTGGACTTCGAGCGGGCGGCTCAGCTCCGCGACCAGCTCCGCGGCCTCGAGGCCCTGGCGGAGAGGCAGCGCATCGTCTCCACGGGCGCAGAGGACCGCGACATCCTGGCGCTGGCCCAGGACGGCGACCGCGGTTGCGTGCAGGTGTTCTTCGTGCGGGGCGGCCGGCTGATCGGCCAGGAGCACGTCCTGCTGCAGGGCACCCGCGGCGTGCCGCCGGCGGAGACGCTCGCGTCGTTCATCACGCAGTTCTACGAGGCGGCCTCAGCGCCGCCGCCCGAGATCCTCGTCCCGGAGCCGCTTCCCGACCGCGAGGTGATCGAGCGGTGGCTGGGCGAGCGCCGGGGCGGCCGCGTCGCGCTGGTCCAGCCGCAGCGCGGCGACCGGGCGCGGCTCGTAGCGATGGCCCGCGAGAACGCGGCCCTCCACCTGGCGCAGACCCGCGGTGGGGACCAGGCCGGGCCCGGCCCGCGAGAGCTGGCCGAGATCCTGGGCCTGGAGGCGCCGCCCCTCCGCATCGAGTGCTACGACATCAGCAACTTCCAGGGCGGCGAGTCCGTCGCCTCCCTCGTCGTGGCCGAGGGCGGCCGGCTCAAGAAGCAGGACTACCGGCGCTTCCGCATGCGCTACACGGGCGGGCCGGACGATGTGGCGATGATGCAGGAGGTGCTCCGGCGTCGGTTCGCCCGAGCGCGCGAGGAGCAGGAGCGCTTGGACCGGGACGAGCCGATCCCGGTCAAGTGGGCCGCGCTGCCGGACCTCATCGTGCTGGACGGCGGGCGGGGTCAGCTCGGCGCCGCGCGGGAGGTCCTGTTCGAGTACAACCATGCGATCCCGGCGATCGCGCTGGCCAAGCAGCAGGAGCTCGTCTACGCGCCGGATCTCTCCGAGCCGATCGCGCTGCCGCGCGACTCACAGGCGCTCCAGCTCCTCCAGCGGCTGCGCGACGAGGCCCACCGGTTCGCCAACGCATACCACCAGAAGCTCCGGGAGCGGCGGATCGTGTTCTCCGTGCTCGACGAGATCCGCGGGGTGGGGGAGCGCCGCAAGCGGGCGCTCATCCGGCACTTCGGGTCGGTGCGCGGCGTCCGGGCGGCGAGCGTCGAGGAGATCGCTGCGGTCGAGGGCATCGGCCGCGCGGTGGCCGAACGGATCCACCGCTACCTGGCCGAGCATCCGGGGTGAGCGCTCACGGAGCCTCTGCCGGCGCCGCCACGGGCGGCCGCATCGGGCCGCCGAGCTCGGCGACGTCCGGCCCGGAGAACAGCAGCGCGCGGGAGATGCGGACCCTGACCCCCTGGCCCTCCTCGAGGGATGCCCCCTTCTCGGTGAACATCCGCAACGGGGCGACCCCGGGGCACTCGAGCAGCACCTGGAGGTAGTGCCCCAGGTTGACGACGCGCCGGACCCGCACCGGCGCGCCCGCGGGATCGAGGACGAGGTCCTCCGGCCGCACCGCGAGCGTCGCCTCGCCGCCGTGCGGCCGCAGCCCGCCGGCCGCCGGCAGCCGCCAGGGGCCTGCCGCCACGGCGCCGGCCTCTATCCGCGCCGGCAACAGGTTCATCGTGCCGATGAAGTCGGCGACGAACAGCGTCCGGGGCCGCGCGTACAGGGCCGCCGGCGTGTCCACCTGCTGGAGCACGCCGTCCTTCATCACCGCGATCCGGTCCGCGATCGTCAGCGCCTCCTCCTGGTCGTGGGTTACGAAGACGGTCGTGATCCCGACCGCCCGCTGGAGCTGCTTTACCTCCTCGCGCATGTGCACGCGCAACCGCGCGTCGAGGTTGCTGAACGGCTCGTCGAGGAGCAGGATCTGCGGCTCGAGCACGAGCGCGCGCGCCACCGCGACGCGCTGCTGCTCCCCGCCCGAGAGCTGGTGCGGGTACTTGTGCCCGGCGCCCGGGAGGCCGACGAGCCCCAGGGCGTCCCGGACCTTCGCCTCGATCTGGCCGCGTGGGAGCCGCCGGAGCCGCAGCCCGAACGCGATGTTCTGCGCCGCGGTCATGTGAGGCCAGAGGTTGTAGCGCTGGAACACCATCGCGGTCGGCCGGCGCTCGGGGGGGAGGGCGACGACGCTGCGGCCGTTGATCTGGATGTCGCCAGCGTCCGGCGCGGCAAAGCCACCGATCATGCGCAGGGTGGTCGTCTTGCCGCACCCGGACGGGCCGAGCAGGCACATCAGCTCCCCGTCCGCGACGTCCAGGGTGAGATCGTGCACGGCGGCGTGCGTCCCGAACCGCTTGGAGAGGTGGCGCAGAGAGAGGCGTGCCATCGCGCTTAGAGGCTGTAGCCGGCGGCGAGGTAGCCGGCGCGCAGATACCGCTGGGCGACCAGCAGGAAGACGAGCGACGGCAGCGAGAGCAGCACCGAGAACACCGCCCCGACCGGTTGTGGATAGCTGAGCACGAGCGTGTACATCATGACCGGCATCGTGATGTGGTTGGGCGTGCCGACGATGAGCGTGCCCTGCGCTTCATCGAACGCCGCGAGGAAGGCAAACAGGAGGGCCACGAGGAGGCCGGGCAGCGCGATCGGCAGGGTGACCTGGAAGAACGTGCGGAGCGGTCCGGCGCCGACGTCGCGCGCGGCTTCCTCGAGGTTCCGGTTGATGCCCCGGAACGTTCCGGTCGGGATCCAGATCATGAACAGGAGCGTGTTGATGACCTGGATCAGGACGACCCCGGCGAAGGTGTCCATCAGGTTCAGACGATACAGGAGCGTCGCGATGCTCACGTACAGGCCGATCTTGGGGAAGGCGTTGGCGCTCAGGAAGGACAGGAGCAGGACGCGCCGGCCGGGGAACTCCAGGCGGGCGAACGCGTACGCGGCCGGGATGCAAATCACCGCCGAGAGGAGCGTCGCGGCAGGTGCGCTGAGGAAGCTCATCCGGATCGCCTTCGTCACGTCGGCGTTGCCGAGCACGTAGGCCCACCACTTCAGCGAGAACTCGGGGAGGAGGTTGGGGAAGAGCCAGGAGCCCGCGAACGCCCAGAGCAGCAGGGTGAGGAGGGGCCCCAGGATGAACGCCGCGAGCGCCAGAAACGCCCCGAGCGCCACCGCCCGCCGGAGCCCGCCGACCGCCCAGTACCAGCCGACGCTCACACCGTGCCCCTCTCCCGCCGGCTCACGCTCACCACGTACACCGCCCCCACGGCGGCCGAGATCGCGAACGCGATGACGGCCATCGTCACCGCCTCGGCGCGGCGGAAGTACTGCGTGAGATAGTTCGTCATCGTGACGCCCAGCATCTGCGGGGCGTTCCCCCCAACGAGATAGGGGATCGTGAACGACCCGAAGATGCTGATGAACAGCAGCGTGAGCGCGATCATCGTGGGCGTCGCGTTGAGCGGCAGCAGGATCGACACGAACGTTCGGAGGCGGCCCGCGCCGACGTCTCGGGCGCTGTCGATCAGCGCGTCGTCGATCGCCTGCAGGCCGGCGCCCAGGATCAGCACGGCGAAGGGGATGCTGGCCCACACCTCGGTCAGGACGATCCCCGTGGCGTTGTAGACGAGCGGGGGGAACCGCTGGATGCCGAGGTGGTAGAGGACGGTCGAGATCAGGCCGTGGTTCACGAGGAAGGTGATCATCGCGAACGAGGCGATGACGACCGGGACGAACAGCGGGATCGTGAACAACACCGCCAGGACCGCGGGCAGGCGGCCCTCCGCGAACCGGAGGTACAGGGCCAGCGGATAGCTCAGGCAGAAGACGGCGGCCACCGAGACGAGCGTGACGACGACGCTGAACGCGATGTCGGCGCGCACGATGCGCGCCGACAGGACCTGCGCGTACCGCGCGAGCGTCAGCCCCGAGGCCCCCGGCGGGGGCGCGAGGGTGTCGAGCACCGCCGTGATGGCCGGGAGGACGATGAGGAAGACGAGCAGGAGGAGGGGAGGGAGCACCAGGGCGAGCCCGAGTGCTCCCTCCCGTCGCGAGCCTGTCACTGACCGGCGACGACCTTCTCGTGCCAGAGGCGCTTGACGTCGGCGAGGTACTTGGGGTTCGGGTAGGGCGAGAATCCCTTCGCCACGTCCTTGAACCGCTCGCGGACCGAGGCCGGCATGTACTTCCAGTCGATGCCGGGGTAGCCCGAGACCATATCGATGACCATCATCTGCGCCTCGGGGGTCAGCAGCCAGTTGAGGAGCGTCAGGACGCCCTCGAGGTGCGCCGCCCCCGCGGGCAGCGTGACGCGCGAGTCGTCCCCGATGAGCGGCGGGGTGATCTGCGTGAACCGCATGCTCTTGGGCAGTTGGCCCCGCTTGTAGAAGTCCAGCCCCATGTCCGACCACACCGACGCCATCCAGATGTTCTGCTGCGCCAGCAGTTGCAGCACCGCCACGTTGCCGTTCGGGTGGAACCCGTTGTTGTACATCGCCGGCTGCAGGTCCCTCAGCAGCTTCCACCCGGGCTCCCACGCGGCTTCCTCCTTGGCATCGTACCCCTTCCCGGCGTACTTGGCGGGCGACACATACCGGTAGATCGCCGCCGTCACGAACGCCTGACCGGATCCGCAGGTGTTGGGGTCGCAGTACGTGAACTTGCCGGGGTTGGCCTTGATCCATGCCACGACGTCATCGAACGTCTTGGGAGGGGTCTTGACAAACTGACTGTTGTACCCGATGACCACGGACGAGCCGCGGTAGGGTAGCCCGTAGTAGTCCGCCGCCTCGAGCGGTTCGGTCGGTACCTTCGTGATATTCGGGACCAGCTTGGCGCTCAGTTTCACCCACAGGCCTTCCGGGATCCCCTGGGTGACGAAGCCGGGTTCGGTCTCCCAGAGGTCCACATCCGTGGTGCGCCCCGCCCGCTTCGCGGCGAGGATCTTGTCGTAGACGCCGTCGGAGCCGTTGCCGTGCAGCAGGCCCACGAAGTTGACGCGGTATTTCGGATAGCGCTTGGTGAACGCGGGAATGAACCCCTTTTGCCACAGGTCGAAGATGTTGGTGTCGCCGTTGATGTAGAGGTTGAGTGTCACGGGTTGCTGTGCGCCGGCCGGACCCGGGCCCCCGAAGCCCGCCACGAGAACCGCCAGCGCGGTCCCCGCGGCCACGAGCAAACTCCATCGCCGCCCCGCTCGTCCCATAGCCCACCCCCTAGCGCGTTGGCGCTCCACCATCCCTGCGTCAGATTCGGTGCGGGGCGGTCCGTCCCTCCGTCCGGCGCACCGGAAGGGACGCCGCCGGTCGACCGCGCGTCCGTGGCACGGCGCGCCTATCGGCCGGCGGCCGCCGGATGTCCTCGGCGTCGCGGGCCGCACCCGCGGCGCTCAGCCGTCGAGGAGCCCGGCGAGGCGACGGGCCCGCGCGTAATCGGCCTCGGCGGACGAGAGGAACAGGGGGTACCGGTACTCGTGGACGACGGTGCCCCGATAACCACGAAGGATCCCGAAAACCCGCTCCAGCGGGATCGTGCCCCACCCCACCGGGAGGTGCAGGTCGCCCTTGCCCAGCGGGAACGTATCCGCCGGCGTCTGGGTCCGGTACAGGGTGAAGTTCTCGAGGCGCAACGGGTCGTACCGGCCGAAGTTGTCGTTCACGTGCACGTGCCGGATCTGCGGCAGCGCCGCTTCGATCGCCGCGAAGACGTCGAACCCAAAGTGCGCCGCCGCGAGATGCGCATGGCCGACGTCGAGGGTCATGGCGACGTTCGGGCGGCCGATGCGGCGGACGCACTCGACCACCGGCCGCAGGCGCTCCACCTCGATGTTCTCGATCCCGAGGAGCACGTCCCCGGCCTCATCGGACAGGCGCAGGACGGCGTCCACAAACGCCTGCTCGTCCGCCGGAACGGGGCTCTGCTGCTCGAAGTGGATCACGAGGACGCGCGCCCCGACCTCCCGGCAGAAGCGGAGCGTGGCCTGCGCGAGGGCGAGCTGGATGTCCCGGTTGGCCCGGTCGCGCAGGTCGAGGCTGCTCGGGCTGTGCACCGAGTACGAGAACTCGTGCCGGCTGAACTCCCTGAGCGCCTCGCGCAGCATCCCGGCGTGCAGGCGCCCGCCGAAGACGATCCCGGTGCCGTCCATGCTGATCTCGACGGCATCGTAGCCGAGGCGGTGGGCCAGGGCCAGCTCCTCCTCGCGCCGCTCCCCGCCGCGGATCGATAGTCCCAGGCGCGCCATCCTCCTCCTCCGCATCTCCGCCGTTCGTGGCCGGGCGCCGCCATCGCGCTGCAGCAGGGGGCGGCGCATCCCGGCGTTTAAGAGTACCGTAGCACTTCGAGGCCGCCCGCCCATTGTCCGCCATGGAGCGCGATCCGTCGGCGCCTGCCCCTGCACGGCGCGAGCCCATCCGCGCCCGTGTGGTCCTGTGGCCCGCGCCGCCCGGCGCGGGCCGTGATGGGCCCTACGGCGTCAGGGTCGCCGGGCTCGATCCGGGTGAGCGGGAGGTACTCGCCGCCGCCGCGAACGGGCTCGGGCTGTGGGTCCGCACCGAGCGCTGCGCCGCCGTGGTCGCAGGGCCCCTCGCGTCGTTGCGGGCTCTCTGCGGGACCGGGGCGCCGGGCGCGAGGGCGGCGGGGGAGGCGCTCGGCCGGTTCCTCGCCCCGCCGCGCGGCCTCCGGGCCGGCGGGCGGTGCCTTGTCCTGAGCCGGCCGCTCATCGTCGGCATCCTCAATGCCACGCCGGACTCGTTCTACGATGGCGGCCGGTACGTCGAGCGGGCCGCTGCCCTCGACCGGGCGGACGAGATGGTCGCCCAGGGCGCCGACCTCGTCGAGGTGGGAGGCGAGAGCGCGCGGCCGGGCCCCGCGATCAGCGTCGACGAGGAGATCCGGCGTGTCGTGCCGTTGATCGAGGTGCTCGCCGGCCGCCTCCCGGTGCCCGTGGCCGTGGATACCTACAAGCCCGAGGTGGCGCGCCGCGCGGTCCGGGCGGGCGCCATCCTGATCAACGACATCAGCGGGCTCGCCGACCTCGGGATGGCCGAGGTCGCGGCGCGGTCGGGGGCGGCGCTCGTCGTGATGCATATCCGTGGCCGACCCAAGGTCCGCCCGGCCGATCTCCGATACCGCTCGGTCGTCGACGAGGTCTACGCGTTTCTCGAGGACCGCACGGCCGCCGCCCGGGCGGCCGGCGTGCCCGCGTCCGGGCTGGCGATCGACCCGGGGTTCAGCTTCGGGAAGGCGCCCGACTCCGATCTGGAGCTGCTGCGCCGGCTCGGGGAGTTCCGCAGCCTCGGGTATCCGATCTACCTCGCGACGTCGCGCAAGAACTACATCCGGGACCTGCTCGGGCTGCCGGTCTCGGACCTCCTCGAAGGGACCGCCGCCGCTGTCGCGTACGGGGTGGCGCAGGGCGCGCAGCTCGTGCGGACCCACGACGTCGGGTTCATGGCCCGCCTGGTCCGGATGACGCAGATGATCGTGCCGTCCTGGTAGCGCTACCTCCGCCCCTCGACGATGGCGAAGAACTCCGCGCGCGTCCGCGGATCGTCCCGGAAGATGCCGCGGGTCGCGGACGTCACCACCCTGCTCCCCGGCTTCTTGACCCCCCTGGCCGTCATGCACAGGTGCTCGGCCTCGATCACGACGCCGGCGCCCCTGGCGCCCAGCCCCCCCTGGCAGAGGAAGTCGGCCACCTGCGACGTGAGCCGCTCCTGGACCTGCGGCCGCCGGGCCAGCATCTCCAGCAGGCGGGCGACCTTGCTCACGCCCAGGATCCGGCCGTTGGGGATGTACCCGATGTGGGCGTGGCCGTGCATCGGCAGAAAATGGTGCTCACACAGCGAATAGAAGGGGATGTCCGTCACCACGACCATCTCGTGGTGGTCCTCGGCGTCGAAGCCGACCTCCAGCAGTTGCCGGGGGTCGTCCGCCAGCCCGGAGAACAGCTCCTCGTACATGTCGGCGATGCGGCGCGGCGTGTCGGCGAGGCCCTCGCGCGCGGGATCTTCGCCGATGGCCAGGATGATCTGGCGGACCGCCTGCTGGATCGCCTCCTTGTCCACCGATGACACCTCCGACTCCGGCCGGCCGATCCCCCGCAGGCCTGCGCCGGGAGCGCGGGGCCGCGCCGGCGGGCGTGTCGTCGGGAAGCGGGGTCTGCTATAATATCGCCGGTCCCGCCGCACGGGGTCGCCCGGTCTGGGACAATCGTGTTCGACGTCTGCTATAATAGCAGGCGGAGCGCGGGAGTAGCTCAGAGGTAGAGCGTCTCCTTGCCAAGGAGAAGGCCGTGGGTTCAAGTCCCATCTCCCGCTCCAGGGGTTCGACGACGGCGACGTAGCCAAGTGGCAAGGCAGGGGTCTGCAAAACCCCCATTCGGCGGTTCGAATCCGCCCGTCGCCTCCATAGATCGATACCCGAGAATCCACACGGCCCGGGCGCGAGCGTATCCGCGGGCGAGTGTCGGAACAGGCAGACGAGGCGGACTTAAAATCCGCTGGCCTGATAGGCCGTGTGGGTTCGACTCCCACCTCGCCCACCACGCCGTCGGCGGGCTGAGGCCGCCGACACGCGCGGTCCGGGGTTGGGTATCTTCCTTGTGAGGCCCGCCGCACGGGCGCGGCACTCGTCCCTCCCATCCCTCGAGAGAGGTGCGAGAGTGGGTAAAATCGCGGTGGAGGATCCCCCCCCAAGAGGGAGGGGAGGCCGGTCCGCGCGCCGCAGGGAAGCCGCAGGCCGCGACCGCCGGCGATGGTGAGATGATGAAGGGACTTCCGAAGTATGCGGGACACATCTTGGTGTGGGCGCTGCTCGTCGGGCTCGTGTTCTACCTCGTCGCGCCCCTGTTCAACCAGCGCGCCACCCAGGAGATCTCCTACAGCGAATTCCTGGACAAGGCCCGCAGCGGCCGGATCACGCAGGTGACGGTCACCGACGATTCCGTCTCCGGCCAGTTCGCGGCGGGCGGGGCTTTCCACACCTATGTGCCGTCCGGTGACACCACGTACCTGCAGGTGCTGCGATCAAAGGGCGTGCAGATCACGGTCCAGCCGCGCAGTCGGCCGTCGATCTGGACGACGCTGCTCACGACGTCGCTGCCCCTGCTGATTATCGTGGGCCTGTGGGTGCTCATGCTCCGGCAGACCCCGTCGGGGCCGAGCCAGGCGCTCTCGTTCGGGAAGAGCCGGGCGCGGCTGCACACGGAGGCGAAGACGCGGGTGACGTTCGAGGACGTGGCGGGGGTGGACGAGGCGAAGGAGGAGCTGGGGGAGATCAT
>JAJPJJ010000074.1 GCA_021324295.1 Bacillota bacterium | reverse complement strand
GGGAATGCTGACGGGCCTCGACCGCTCCCGGTGTTACTCGGTCGTGGGCCATGCCGATCCGACCGGGCGACCGCAGGACGTTCTCGGCCTGTCGCTGTCGCGCGCGGCGGCCGTTGCCATGGTCTTGCGCGCGGAGGGTTTGACGGCGGACGTGACCGGCGTCGGATCCTACGGATCGTCCGGGCGGCCGGAGGATTACCCGCACGACCGGCGCGTGGAGGTGTGGGCCAAACCTTGCGGTCCGGCCTCCACCGCGCCGGTAAAGGAGGCGCAATCGCAGCCGAAGCCGGAGGCGCAGGACGAGAATCCTCCGCCCGGCGGCATCTCCACGCGCATCTTCCAGATGCCGGACGGCACGTGGATGGTGATCGTGAGCCGCCGTTTCGTCTCCGAGACTCAGGCGCGCCGTTGGGAAGCGACCCTGCGGGGGACCGATCCCATGAAGGCGGAGGAACCGACGGGCCTGCCGCGCGGAACCGCGCGGGTGTCGAGTTCCACGCGCTTCGTCCGGCAGGTGGATCGCGTGATCGGCGAGCGGCTGCGCTTCATGGTGCAGTCCTGGACCGAGCAGTGGAACGCTTGGGCGCGGGCCACGGTGACGCAGGCCGGGGTGCTGCCGCACTTGAGTCTGGATCAGTTGTGGCGGCCCGAGGCGCGTTGATCGCGCTCGCGCTCACGCTGGCCGGGCCGGGTTGGGCGACGGACCTCGGCGTGGAGGGGAAGACGTTTCCGATCCACGAGCCGGACATGATGGAGCTGATGGCCGAGCGGGCCTCGCGGATCGACTGGGAGGCGGTCGCCCGGGACCTCGCTCGGAGGGCGGACGAAACGCTGTCCGACTTCCCGATGGCTCCGCTGCCGGTGGCGACGGAAACCGCCACGCACTACGTCGATCCGACCTACGTGCTCGACCGCCCGATCCTGGACCAGAACGGCAAGGAGCTGATCCCGGCCGGGACGCGGGCGAACCCGCTGGAGAAGATCAGGCCGGTGACGCGGCTCTTTCTGTTCGATCCCCGGCGGGAGGATCAGGTGGCCTGCCTCGACGCCGCGCTCGCGGCGTGGCCGGAGCTGATCGAGCCGCTGTCGGTCGGGGGCGACATCCGGGGCATGGCGAAAAAGCTCGGGCGGCCGGTGTTTTACGCCGACCGGCACATCGTGGAGCGCTTCGGGCTGCGCGCGACGCCAAGCCTCGTCGGCGTGGGTCGCGGGGAGCGTTCCACGATGCTCGCCGTGACCGAGTTCGCTCCCGGGACCTGCTCGGTCGCGGGTCTCCGGGAGGCGTGGTACGGGCTGCCGTTCAAAACCGAAAAAGGCGCGCTAGAGAGTACGACGCCGGATGGGCCGGCGTCGAAATGAGTTCCGACCCAAGGAGTGAGTGACATGTCAAACTCGAAGCTGTGGGGTCGAATCGGTGCGGGCGCGGCTCTGGCTCCGGCAGGTGCTATGGCGGCCACCCTCAATGCGAGCGACCCGTTCTTCCAGTTCCTGCAGACGGTGCAGAACTACGCGCGTGGCGCACTGGGCATCTCCCTGTGCATCATCGCGGTCCTGTTCGGTGCCATCGTAGGAATCGGTCGTAACAACCCGGTCGCGGCGCTGGGCGGTGTTGCCTTCGCCCTGTTCATCTACTTCGCCCCCTCGACGATCATTGCGATCTTCAACGCGGGCGCGGTGCTGACCTGACGGATACGGTGGGCCGGGACTCCCCGGCCCGCCGTTTTTCTTTTCCATGTCCGAGATCACCAAGGATCGACACATCCCATCCCGCGCCGACGATCCGGTGCCAGTGCTGTTCTGGGAGCCGTTCGAGTTCATCCTGGCCGTCGCGGCCTTCGGTCTTTTGATGATCCTCGCCAACCCCCTGATCGGCCTCGTCGTGTCCTACGGCGTCCTGTGGGCCGCCAAGCGCATGAAGCGCGGTGCCAAGCGTGGCGCGGCGCAGCACGCCATGTGGGCCTTCGGCGCGATGGCCGACCGTGGCATGCGCTACTTCCCTCCGGCTCAGGTACGGGAGTTCGTCGAGTGAGCTATCCCGCGACGGTCCAGCAATCCATGCGCGCGGCAGCCGCGTGGCGTTTCGCCTGCATGGTCCTCACGGTCGGCGTGGTGGTCCTGGGAGCCGTGGTCATGCACTCGGCTTCGGTGCAACGCACCGTGATCGTGCCCTATGGGCGCTATGCCGGGAACACGGCGGTCAAGGTGGAGGGACACCCGGAGGCGGACGCGCCCTATCTGCGGCTGCTCGCCATGGCCGATCTCGCCACGCTGCTCGACTGGCAGCCCGGCACCATCGAGCACAGCCTGAACCTGTTTCTGACCCGGCTGTCCGGCGAGGCTTACGCCCGCTACAACCTGGATCTGCGCAATCAGGCGCAGAAGTTCTCGCAACTGAACGTGTCCGAGGTGTTCTGGCCGGAGAAGATCGAGTTCCAGCCGCCGGACGCGATCAAGGTGACGGGCAGGCTCGCGCGCTACACCGGCGACAACTCGCCGCAGAACACCCTGAACACTTCGGCCACCTACGTGATCCACTACTCGGAGACGCCGGACGGGGTTTACGTCATCTCCGCGCTGGAGACTCCGCAATGATTTCCTGGCTCGCCGTCGCCGCCGTTTCGGCGTCCTGTATGGCACCCATCCCGGTGCCGCCGGGACGTTACGCCGTGCTGCACTTTTCCCAACCCATCGCGCGGGCGGTGCTGCCGCCCAACGCGGCGGTGAGCGGCAAACCCTACGCCATCTCGCAGGACACCCTGCTCGTGGTGGTCAAGCCGAAGTCGCGCGTGCAGGTGGTGGTGAGCTTGGCCGACGGCAGCGTTCATCCGCTGGAACTGGTGGCCGATCCGCAGGCGGACGGCAACGTGGAGGTTCCATGCACGGGCGCGCCGGTGGCACCCCCGTCAGCGCCGCCATCGCGCAGCCCGGACGCGGCGGCCGCATCCGCGCTCGCGCAGATCGTGCGCGAAGGACATGCCGACGGCTTCGAGTCCGAACCCGTCTCGAACCTGCCGCTGCTCGTCTATGACCGCCTGACCGCCATCCTGGAGGCAGCCTGGACCAGCGGCACGATGCGGGTGGTGCGCTACCGGCTGGTGGCGGCCAAGGATCAGGCTTCCGTCCTCGATCCGTCCCAGTTCTACCGCCCCGGAGTGATCGCGGCCTCTCTCGGGGACGAAACCGTGGCACCGGGCCACGACGGCGTGCTGTATCTCGTCTATGGCCTCTGATCCCGACAAGAAGAAACCGCTCGACCGTCTGCTCGGCGTTCTCGGCGGCGGGAAGAAGCCCGGTCCGGCGAAGGACGCCGGGAAGAACGACGACGAGCCGATCAAGATCAAGATCGGGCCGGACGAGGCGGTGCGCAAGTCGCGCAACCGCTGGATGCTGGTCGCCGGAGCGGTCGCTGGTCTGATCTTCGTGGTGTCGGTGATGCTCTCCGGTGGGCTGAAACAGCACGTCCCGCCGCCGGAGCAGAAAAAGCCGGAGGGGATCGATCTCACGCCGGGTAGCGTCCTGCAGCAGAACTTCGAGACGCGCACGCAGACCGACCTGAATCAGTTGAAGCAGGATTCTGAATCCGCCAAGCGGCGGATGGACGAGACCGATCAGGCGATCAAGGACATCAAGTCCAAGCTGGACAAGATCCAGGAATCCATCAATGACCTGCGCACGACGCCGCCGCCGCCTCCGGCGACGGTGCCTTCGCAGACCTACGTTCCGCCGCCGCCGGTGCCGCTGGAACATGGCGCGCTGCCCAAGGGCACCGGCCCGGCACCTTCAGAGATTCCACCCGCCTCCGAGGAACCCATCGTGGTGACCCCGCCTTCTTCGAGCGCGGAGGGCAAAAGCGGTGGGGCGGTGGGGGTGAATACTTCGCACAAGGAGAACCCGATGGCCGGTTACGTCCCATCGGGTTCCTTTGCGCCCGTGGTGCTGCTGACCGGCGTGGAGGCCGGGACCGCCGAGACTTCGCAGTCCGATCCTCAGCCGGTGCTCATGCGCGTGGAACGCGATGCCATCGCGCCCGGGCTCGCGCGCTACGAAGTGGCGTCCTGCTTTCTTCTGGGTTCGGCGCACGCCTCGCTGTCCACAGAGCGCGCCTACATCCGGCTCGCGCGGCTGTCCTGCGTGGACAAGCATGCGAAGCTCGTGATCGACAACGAACTCAAGGGCTACGTGGTCGATTCGGACGGCATGTTCGGCCTGCGCGGCAAGCTGGTGCAGCGGCAGGGCGCGCTGCTCGCCAAGACCCTGCTCGCGGGCTTCGCGTCGGGCCTCGCAAGCGCGCTCGGGCAGGCGCAGGGCACGACCTACGTGGGGACCTTCGGCGCGGGGCAGACCATCAGCGGCGATGCGGCGCTGCGCGGAGCGGCCTTTGGCGGCGCATCGCGGGCGACCGACCAGCTCGCGCAGTTCTACCTGAAACAGGCGGAATCGATTTTTCCGGTCGTGGAGGTGGAGCCGAAACGCAAGGCCGGGATCGTGCTGACCGAGGGCACCTCGCTGCGCTGGACGGATTACGGCTCGCTGTACGTGACCGAAGTGAAACCGGAGAAATGAGGATGTGCAAACCGAGAGTTCTGATCGCGGCCGGAATCGCGGCTACGGCGCTGGTCTCTTTCACCGTGGGCTACGGTGCCGCCGTGGCCTTCGGCCCACGGCCGGGCGACAAGCTGTCGCAATCGGATGCCGACCGGGCGCTCGCCTACGTCAGGCAGCGCCTGCCGAACACCCCGTTCTCGCGGGCGGCTCCCTATGCCCCGGCACCGTGGCTCGTTGAGTTGCGCGCCGGGCCGATGCCAGAACCGCTCTACTTCGACCCCCTGCATCACGCCTTACTGGTCGGGCTGGTGGTCGATCTCGAAGACCCGTCCTCGCCCATCGCACCGGGGCGGCTGGCGGGCGGGAAGGTCGGAGAATGAACGTGCGTTCGTTCCTCCTTGCGCCGTTCCTGGCTCTCCCGCTCGCTGGCTGCTCCGACCACGGCTATCAGTGCGAGATGCCCATCGCCTGCGCGCCCGTGCACAAGAACTACGAGGCCGCGCTGGCCGATACGTCTTGGGACGGCTGGAAGGCCGGGGAACCGGATGCGGCCTCGAATCCCGACGAAGACGAAAAGGATCGCAAGGTTCCGGCGGAACGCGGAAAGCTCCATCCGCCGGAGGCGGATGCCACGCCGGGGCCGGTTTACGCGCCTCCCGCGCCGCTGCGCGTGTGGCTTGCGCCCTGGAGTCGCGCGGACGGAAGCCTTGAGTCCGGACAGTACGTCTGGCTGACGCTGCCCGGTCACTGGACTTACCTCGGACAGGACTGGCCTGCGTCGCCCCTGCCCGCCGGGGTGACGGACAAGCAGCAGGACGAGGAAATGCGCCCGCTGCGACCCTCCGACTTGGGATTCAAGCCGGTGCCTTCCAACGTGCCCAAGGGCGTGCTGCCGAACATGGCGCAGCCGCTGCCCGACATCAACGCGCCGCCGCCCTCGCAATGAACCCGCTCTCCTCGTTCGGCGCGCAGATCAAGCGCGCCGGTCGCTCGCTGGAAGCCTTCCTGCGCCCGCAGGCTCCGGGGCAGCGGACCGCGACCCTCGTCGCGGCGGATGCCATCGCCTCCCGCATGGGCCTGTCCGAGTTTCTGCCCTACGTGGACATCGAGGACGACGGCATTTTTCTGACCGAGGTGCGGGGCAAGCCGCGTGCGGGTTTTTGCATCCGCTACATGCCCTTTCTTCGGGTCGGTACGGACGCCGAGATCCAGGTG